>CAVKHW010000131.1:0-2099 GCA_963656105.1 Eggerthellaceae bacterium | reverse complement strand
TGCCGCCCACCCATATATAATAGGTGGCGGCATCCATGCGGAGCTTTATCGGTTTGGTCTGCTTCATCATTCGACTAACAAGCAGGAAAGGCGACTGCATTAACGGCTGTCGTTCCTATTGAATCGGTTTGTCCTTGTTCAAACATGGTTAGCGCAATAACAATAGCCTCGTTTTCATCAGATGCGTTCACCAATACGCTAACGGTGTCCATGTCGGTTGTAATATCTACTTGAAACAAGTTCATAATCGCTTGATATGGTTATATTCCATTATTTTAATTTAAGCCTTATCGGATTTTCAAGAACTGATACAAACGGAATTTGTGAAAGTACGAGGACTATACCAGACGAGCATCTCTTGTCTATTTCTTGGTTGATTTCATCCCTTGACACCCAACCTCGTTTAATGAGTTGGTTGTAGACAAAGCGAAATCCCTCAATGTCAATGCGACTTTTTTTGCCGTATGAAGTAATTCTTGTTATGCCGGCCGTGTTTACGTCAAGAATTTTATTTGTTCCTCTAGAGTTGAACAGTGTTTCCCCTTTTAAGGGCACGACGTGTTTTTGCCAAGCTTCATCGAATGTTGGATAATTTTTGTCCCAATTGGTAGGCGCTGGAACTTTCGCCTTTTCTTCTTTATTTGTTGACGACGCAACGGCATCCTTTTTTGTATATAAGATTTCAATGTTCAGCTTTTGTGCCACTTCAATTGCATCATCAAGAAGTTCGCCATCTGTCGCAAGAACTGCTTTTGTACATTTTTGAAAAGTCATTGCGCCATGCAATTGCATTATGGTGCTTCTGTTGACCTTTCTTGAGTTTCCGTACATTTTTGCTTGAATGGCTATTTTCTCATCGCCTTTTATGGCAATTACATCAATGCCCCAATCATTAGAATAAGGAGTAACGGTTATTTCGTACCCTTTCTTTTGATACAAGCTGGCTATATATTGTTCGTATTCTTTGGGTGTCATAATTACAAATCCGTTTTTAATTGAAAAAGTTCTTATTGTCACTTTGCTATAGACAAACGAGACAAGTTTCCTTTGGAGAACATATCTGTCTCATGTTCATAAACAAGAACATCATCGAAAAACTTGATTTCAGGCTTCTTGATGCCCCATCTGGTTTCATCTCTTTTGTACCAAAGGTTGATGACACATATACTGTCTTTTAAACGAGCCTTCTTCTTTTTGTCATTTTCTGAGAGGAAATCCTTGTATGTAGATATGAACATCGTTTCCACAATCTCGGTGTTTTCCTTTGTCTGTTGTTTACAATCACTGAAACTTCCGACCCATAAGGCAAAAGGTTCTCTGAAGTCGCTTAAATGCTCGTGCCAACGGTTCACTCTCTTGTTTATGGCTGTTTCAGCTTTATGGAGTCCAAAGTAGCGATAATCGTTGCTTGCTACAGGATGTCCTTTGCCCTTTTTACTGCCAGAGCAGTAATAGAAGCTAAAAAGAGTCTTGTCGCAAGTCTCGGTGTCATTGAGATATTCGTTGAGTGAATCGAATGTATCAAACGGACCAACCCATTGTATCGTGAATATTTTCCTTATATCTTCCATGTAAAATCGCTCATTTTCAAGTTTTCTCCTCCTTCTTCCTCTTCCCCAACGGTCCACTGAAATGCCCTCGATTCAGCTTAACACCGTACTTATTCAATATACGGAAGACCGAACTTCGGCTGCGGAAACCGCTGACCGTCCAGATGTCATCAATCGTGTGACCGCTGTTATACATCGAGACGATGGTGCTTTCACGCTCTTGCTTTGTCTCGGCAATTTTCGTCTTGGGGCGCACATTAAGGGTGCGTTGCAGACTCTGAACGTGAGCTGATGCTCGGCGGAGCGCCATTGCCTCTTCTGGAAGCGAGCCAATCATTTGGAACATCCTTTCTGTTGTGAGTGCAGGAAACACTTTGTCGGCGGAGTCCAGTAGGTCGTGGATAGAGATAATGCGCACCATCTTCACACGACACAGTTCAAGGAATGCCGCAAACTCACGACTGCCACGCACGGCGTTGCTGAATTTCGAGAGTACAATCTCGTCGCCACGGTCAAGATTGGCGAGCAACTGCTTCCACACAGGTCGCA
>CAVKHW010000130.1:0-2224 GCA_963656105.1 Eggerthellaceae bacterium | reverse complement strand
GTGAAGAATCAGTTGGAATTGGGAAATTGATTCAATTACATTTATTTAACGTTGCATCTGTCATTATTTTGAGAAATATTGTGTATATTTGAAATAGTAATTGCCAATACAAAAACATATTGAAATATGAGGACCGTTGTTTTTTCTTTAGAGCTACTTATGGTTACATCACCAACATTCGCACAGAGTGTTGGAAAAGACTCTATGTCCTCAACCAAAACTTTGGACGAGGTGATGATAACAGCCTCTAATATCAATCGCGTTGGTGGCCATCTGGTTATCTATCCCAATAGTCTGCAACGAAAACATGCAATAAATGGATTCGGAGTATTAGAGAACTTGAATATTCCAGGACTCATCATCGACATGAAGTCAAACAATGTAGATGTAATGGGACTTCAAGCCACTTTGTATCTGAACGGACAAGAATGTGACATCAAGGAAATACAGATGCTCCGCCCTCGTGACATCGAAAAAATAGAGTATCATGATGTTCCGTCGGGAAAATATGCCAAGGATAAACTAGCCATCAACTTTATCACAAAGCAATATCGGTATGGTGGATATGTGCAAGCGGACGGATTGCAAACGATAGGCTATGACCATGGCGACTATAATGTTGCCACGAATTATGTAAAAGGCAATAATTCGTACACCATGTTTGCTGGGGCAAACTACAACCATATAAGTAATACCGAAACTTGGAACAATGAAAGCTATCTGTTTTCACAAGCCGTATTTGATAGAGAGACTTACAGTAAGAATTCTTTCCGAAATCATCAGGAATACCTACAACTCCGCTATCAAAACCAAAAAGGAAAGCGATATTGGGTGGGCAAATTTACGCTTGTCAACCTCTCCACTCCACGAAATGCCGCTTCTGGTTTTGCGAAAGAAAGCACAGAGACAGATATGTTTTCTAATATTCAGAAGAAAAGCCTATCCCCTAAGATTGACTTGAATGCCAATTTGCCATTGAGCAACAACCAGACACTGACATTAGGAGTGCATGGCAAGTATTCTGCCAACTCCTATTGTCGTCTTTATCAAGAATTGCCTTTCGAGGCAACAACTGATGAGGACGAGAATGCTCTGTCGTTCCAGTTGTCTGCCATCTACAATTATTTCCGGCAAAAGCATTCTTTGTCTGTGGAGATGTTCCATTACCATGATGTATGGAATGCCAATTATTCGGGAAATTGCGAACTTTGGCAGCATCTATGGAAAGGGGAATCATTGGCTTTCTTCTCTTATAATTTTATGGCGAGCAAGCGGTTGAGCTTGAAAACTCGCATCGGAGTGGATTGGCTTCAATATCACCTGCATGGAGATAACAGTTTTAACCAATTATCCCCTCGCATCAATAGTAATGTGCAATATCTGTTGAAAAATGGCATGCTTCTATGGTCATTCAACTTTATGAATTCCAATCATGGTATGGATGTCATCAATCGTGCCATGATTCAAGTCAACTCTCACATGATGGAGAAGGGAATGCCAGAACTAAGAAAATGTCATGACATTAACACCTATTTATATTATATGGGGCGTTTCAACAGGTTAAGTGTTTCTGCCATCGGGCAATTCCGTTACAACCATCACCCTGTGACAGACGATTATTACTTGGATGAAGCAAATGAGAAGCTCGTGAAGACTTATTCGAATGATGGAAATTCACAATATTACTCTGCCATCTTAGCCTTGCAATACAAACTTTGTCAGTTTGCCAATTTGTCGGGAGACATCAGATATAATCATACGAATGTCAAGACTACTTGGGCAAAGTTTAATAACAACGTAACAGGAAGTCTTGCTTTGAATATGTTCGTGGGCGATTTTGCTTTCAAGCCATATTTACATTTTGGCAAGAAATCATTGGATGAAGCATCCTTGGTCGTTAGCAAGACTCCTATTGATTATGGTATGTTATGTTCTTACAGTAAGGACAAGCTTTATGTAGAACTTCAGGTTGTATCGCCATTCAAAAAGCAAGAGAAGCGTTATTGGTTAGATTTGCCAATCTACAGCTACCACAAAAGAATCAAAGACCAAACTAATTCGCAGTATGCCAATATCAAAATAGCTTATTCTCTGGACTTTGGACGGAAAACGAAAAAAGTGGATAAGGATGTTAGTAAAAACATAAACAGCTCTTTGCTAAGAGTTGAATAGTGTATTATAAAACAAAAAATTATGAAACAGGTAAAAAAGTTAGATGAAAAAG
>CAVKHW010000129.1:0-2238 GCA_963656105.1 Eggerthellaceae bacterium | reverse complement strand
AAAAGACAAGACAAAAAGGATAACGCCAATGAAAGAACAGCAACACTTCCGCACCAGAGCCTACGGGCGCACCGAACTGGCGCAACTCTACTCGCCATCGCTCGCCCCAAGCGCGGCGTGGCGGCGGCTGGCCGAATGGATAGACCGCTACCCCGGACTGAAGGAGCAACTCACCGCCCTTGGCTACCGCCCCGGCTCACGCTCGTGGACTCCGGCTCAGGTGGAGGCTATAGTCGAGGCGATTGGGGAGCCGTGAGAAGGAAAACGGAGAAGCGAAAAGCAAAAACCGCGACATTGAAAAAAGGACTAAGGGGCTGGTAGCCATCATCGCCACCAACCCCTTAGCAAATGTTTAGGAGCACTCCTTTATTTCTTCTTCGAAGAATTTGCGGAGTCCATCGCCTTTTTCAATTGCTCGGAAACACTCTCCGAAATACTTTTTGAAATACGGGTGGATATTTCGTCCACCTGCTCACGGGTCAGCAACGTGCCCTGCAAATCAGTGTGAGGACACAAACTGGTTGTTATTCTTCCATACATAATATGCTCCTCCATTACTTAAAATAGTTACTAAAAAACGGGGCGTTCAACTCTGGTTTGAAATAGTGCTTTCTGTTTATCCAAACAAAGCCGTCGCCTTTTGATATAACAGCCACATCCACTGGGCCGCCAACTGTTTCTTCGCCTGGCTGCATTCTGCGCACAAGAGAGGTCAGAGAGATGAAGCTCTCTGCCATATTGGCCATATCCTCTTTGTCTAAAGCTACAACGGTATTTAGCAAAGGATTGGTATAATAAGACAACATCTCGCTGTTTATCTTATTCGTTATATCTTTTATTATTTTGTTCTTATCAAGTCCTTTTACTGCCGTGGAAACTGCCGATGTTGCAGGGTTAGCATCGAGAATTTTTGTTATCGCTCCCGAAAACGATTTTATCGATTTGTCTATAACATTATAAATGATGTCTTGAAAACTGGGATTGATGCCTCGGATGATTGTTTGTGTGACATCCACCTGCGCAAATGGGGCTATCACGGCTTCTGGTCCTTCTTCCGAGATTGTGGCTTTGTTCTTGTCATCCACATGACACTTCAAACGCCCGTCTATACCAAGAGTGACATTCAAAGGCAAAAGCGCAGGATAAATCTCCGATTCTCCATATCCTACAAATACTAAGCCCGTGTAGTACGGTTCATAAATTTTAGCGGTCAGATAATGAAAAAATGACTCACACAAGAGGTTGACATCAGTAAAGCCTTTTCTTTTTGCGTAAGTCTCAACATCAACGTATGCGTAATTCTTGAAATCATCGTATTCGTAATCTTTGAATTCCTCACATTTTTCAGCAGAATTGATATATGTCAAACATTCTTGCAGTTTCTGAATAATGTCGGAATCCTTTAATTTATCTATCACCGTCTGTTTGTCATGCGCAATTTCTTTCAGACATTGTTCGAAAAAGGAGTCCAGCAATGAAATCATAAACCTCTTCTGCGTTTTCTCACCGCAGAAGAAATCACGATTGTGCAAGAACTTTATGAAATCATCAAGATAGGCTTTTACGGTTGGATGGCTCGTTTCTTTCAGTTGCTTCCTGTACTCCTTTATGATTATGTCCCAAGGTGTACCCATAAAAGCGGCATTGCTATACGTCATGACTGCTACCGGGTGGTATTTGGACAGCGTGAAAATCTTGTTCGCACTGTTCACCACCTTATGCGTGTTGCCCATAGTGACAGCACTGTCTGCGGCTATCGCTACGGCATGCTTATTCAATACGGCTACTATTGCTGTCATTCTTCCTTAACGTTAAAGTTGGCGCAAATATATAAAAAAAAAGGCAATCTTCCAAAAATACGCCGACATAAACGTATAATGCTGGATTTACGGCACAAGAAAAAGCATCTCAGGCGACCACTTGGCTTGTTACGCGGTTCGGCCATTCCCTCGATGCTTATATTATTCTGAATATCAGGCTTGCTTGAATATTATTCTGAGATGCAGTTTTATCTTATGCAAAGATAATAACAAATCCTCAAAACATTAGCATGTTTCGGATTTTTTCTCCTCACCCCTGTCCACTGTCCTTGCCGGTAGCCTATGCGCCAGCGCCTCACTCGCTCCGACTATATCTTCTCTGGTTTGAAGACGTTCCATGAACTCAACGAGGCGTTCCCGTCGTTGCTTGATGAGAACGGCGATAGAAAGCCGTTCGAACGCTTTTTGAACGACGTTC
>CAVKHW010000128.1:0-2732 GCA_963656105.1 Eggerthellaceae bacterium | reverse complement strand
CCGTGGCGTGATTCTGTTTGGCTCTACACCTCGGAAATGGCAGAAATTATGCGCGACAATGTTTTCAAAGGTTCAGTCTCGCAAGCATGATGAAAATATCGTTGTCGTCAAGTCGTGGAACGAGTGGGGAGAGGGCAACTATCTGGAGCCTGACCTGCAATTCGGAAAGCAATATATTGAGGCAACGCGGAAGGCATTGGACGAATGTGTTTGAATCATTACACCAAAACCATGCGTTCGGTCTGCGCCAGTTTTGCGAAAGGTGCTGTTCCGTGGCGCGGTAAAGCATCTTTCGGTGCGCCGTTCAGCAGGAACCGCACTGCGGTAAAGGCTCTTTCGCACTGCGATAGAGCACCTATTGCAAAGCGCACTATTGTGACAGCGTTCCGATAAGGAAAGGACGCTGGATGCAGCCAGCGCAGAATGGATGCGTATACGGGGTAAAACTTATGCAACTTGTTTTTGAACATTGAAAATAGTTTGAAGTAAAAACCAACGAAAATATAAAATAATGATAGGATGTGAAATTTCTGGAGGATTGGGCAATCAATTCTTCCGATATGTAGCTGCAAGAGCAATATTACAAAAGCGTAAGGCTCAAGGTCATGATGAAAAAATGCTTATAAATGCGAGACTTCTGGATGCACATGGCTTTAGCGGCAACCTGTTTGACTTTTGCATATATGAGCATGAGAGATGCTTTGTGCGGCGATTGGAAATGAAATATGGTTCGATTGCGCAGAAAATCATGTTATTGGCTTACTCCTTTATAAACAGGTGTAAGGGTAGAATTCTCCCCCCCCCCCCTATGGGATAAATTAGAAGGAGACTTGAGAAGAGTAATGGCTCGATGGGGAATGGTAACCTCTAAAACAATAGATTGCGAGCCTTTGATGCCCACTCCTTTGCGGTGCAAAAATTGCTTTACCTATGGAAGCTTCGAGATAGTGGATTATATTGATGGAATAGAGGGCATATTGAAGCGAGAGTTTACGCCGGTTCATCCTTGCCGAAAAGAAAACGAGAGGTTGTATGAGGTAATACGTACCACAAATTCAATCTGTTTGGCTGTCCGTAGAGGAGACTTTATGAGAGAGGAATTCAGAAAAACATTCTATGTGTGTGATGTAGAGTATTTCAAACGCGCTGTTGATTATATGAAAAAGCATGTGGAAAATCCAGTGTTCATAGTGTTCTCTAATGATATAGCTTGGGTAAAGGAAAATATAAAGATCGACGGAACCGTATATTATGAGTCTGGCAGCGATCCTGTATGGGAAACATTCCGTTTGATGTATAGTTGCAAGCATTTTGTCATCAGTAATAGTACCCTACATTGGTGGGCGCAGTGGCGCAGTGAAAATGAAAACAAGATAGTTGTGGCTCCTGACCGTTGGTATAACGTCAAGGAAGCGGAAAATCATCTGATGCTGCCGTCGTTTGTACGGATACCGACAGGTGTTCCATATCGACATTGATTTTTACGGCATGGGAAGATTATGTCTTGTGATTTTGTGTTAAATCACAGCAAACCTTTGATGGCTTAGGTAAAAAATCGTAATTTTAACAAATTGAACGTTTAAGCATTGTATTTATGACTGAAAGCATCAAATATTTGGATCCGAAAGCGGACTTGACATTCAAGAAGATATTCGGCAATCATCCCGACTTGCTGATTAGTCTACTCAATGCCTTGCTGCCGTTGGAGAGCGATGAGCAAATACAAAGCATCGAGTATCTTCCGACTGAACTGGTGCCTATTGACCCCATCCACAAGGACACCATCGTGGATGTGCGATGCAAGGACATCTGGGGACGCCAGTTTGTGGTCGAGATGCAAATGGCTTGGACGGATGCTTTCAAGCAGCGCGTGCTGTTCAACGCCTCCAAGGCGTATGTGAGTCAGGCGGAGATGGGGTACAAGTACGAGGACTTGCAGCCAGTGTATTCCCTGAGCTTGGTGAACGACATATTCGAGAAGGACATCGCGGAGTGCATCCATAACTATCGCATCGTGCACGACAAACATACGAAGAAGGTGATAGAGGGCTTGCGGTTTACGTTCATCGAACTGCCGAAGTTTCAGCCTCACACCATGAAGGAGAAACGCATGACCATCCTTTGGCTGCGTTTCCTGACGGAGATCAACGACAAGACCAAGGAGATTCCGGAGGAACTTCTTGCGAGTCCCGAGATAAGCAGGGCTTTGGAAGAAGTGAAGATTTCCGCCTTTACCCCAGACGAGTTGCGAGCCTACGATAAGTTCTGGGACAGAGTGAGTAGCGAGAAAACCTTGATGGAAGGCAGCTTCAAGGATGGTGTAAAGGAAGGGATAAAGGAAGGGAAATTCCAAGTGGCTAAGAACCTGAAAGCTATAGGCATGGATGTAAATACCATCCAGAAAATGACAGGATTGACAACGGAGGAGATTGCTGGAATTAAATAAAAAGAAAATGCAGGAAACGATAAAACAAAGCCCTTTTTACCACTGTAACTAGAAAATACGATGCTTCTTACTATTAAATCGTTACTCATAAAGCTCTTGCGTCTTCCCACGACCCTCCGCATCAAACTATATCCTTATATCAACCGCATGATATTAAGAATGAACGGTGTTGCTTTAGGTGAGAACGTTCAAATCCCCGGAAAGGTGTTTTGGCAGATAGGGGGGGGTAAGATTTCCATAGGAAGGAATTTATATTTCTCTTCGGGTGAGGGCGTTAACCCGATTG
>CAVKHW010000127.1:0-2938 GCA_963656105.1 Eggerthellaceae bacterium | reverse complement strand
CATACGAGGACGGTTGATGTGGGCAAGATACGACTTGATGATGTTCATGGTGCTGTGTATATGCTTGCAGTATGCCTCAGAATAGCGGTCGCTTGATTGGAAGCGCAAGAGGTAATCGTCCATCCAGTCACAGAAAGCACGGCGAGGCACTTTCGTTTCCTCCTTCTTTTCTTCGGTATGTCCGATGCCGAGCACTCGTTCCGATTTCATCTTGAGGGCTTGCTGCAAGGTTGCCTCGTTCACACGGCGGTCGTTCTCATCCTCTTCGGGAATGAGAAACAGGTTGAGTGACTCGTAATGTCTTTTGCCGCCCTTCTCATAGAACTCCAGATAGAGCGAGCGGTTGCCGCTTGGGTGATTACGACTGCGCAATGTTATCTTCTCCATGGGTTTCAGCATTAAAGAGGTTGTTGACGAGGTTGACGGTTTCCACTTTCTTCTTGTCCACTATCTTGGCATAAATGGCAGTGGTGGTCACGTTGGAATGACCGAGCAACTTACTTGTGGTATAGACATCCGCTCCGAGCGTGAGCATCAGCGTGGCGAAGGTGTGGCGCGAGCAGTGAAACGAGATGGTCTTGTCGATACCTGCCGACTTCACCCAACGTTTGACGTGGTAGTTGATGGTGGCATCGCTTGCCGGAAGGTCGAAGATGGGTTCGTCCAAGTTATCCTTTTTAATTAAGCACGCAAGAGCCTCGTTGGACAACGGCACATTGTTTGGTTTCTGCGTCTTCTGCATGAAAACGTGCACGTAGACCGTCTTGCCATCGGATGATTTCATAACGTTGCGCCATGTCAGTGTGCGCACGTCACTCAATCGGAGTCCGGCGAAGCAAGAGAAGATAAATGCTCTCTTCACCTGTTCGTTGCCGCACGGCTTCTGCATCAACAGACGCAGTTCTTCGATGGTCAAGTACTCACGCTCCTGTGCCTTCGGCTGATATTTTTCCCTTCGTTCCAGTTGCTTCATCGGGTTGGCTTGCAGGATGCCACTCCGCACTGCCTTGTTGAGCGCACCGTTGAGCACCGCTTGGTGATGGTGGGCGCAACCGTGCGAGATGCTTCGGGCGTTGACGGTGCAGACACTGTTTTTCGCCGTAGAGAGGAAGCGCAGGAACCCACGGCAGAAGTCGGCATCCACCTCGTTCATGGCAAGGTAGAGTATCTTCTGTTGTTGTAGATATTCCTCAACCTTCTTGCGCATGTCCACACGCCCCTTCAATGTGGAAGGTCGGAAGCCGAAGCTGTCCTGCTCGTACTCCTTCAGGAAATCCACGAGCGACATATTCGACTGCTTGATTTTGTCGTACTGGTTCACTCCACGGTTCTGCAAGGCGATGATGCGGTCTGCCTTTATCTTCTCCGCCACCTGTCGGGTGTGGGCGTTCATCTGCTTCGCCATCGGGTTCTTTTCTGGAATGAGATACAAACCGAGCGATTCATACTTGCGTGTCCCCTTCACGTAAATGTCGAGATAGAGCCCCAAATTGCCGTTGGCAAGTTTGCGCTCCCTGAGCCTTATCGGCTCCTTCACCTTTATAACTTTCTTGGGTCTTCCCATGTTCTGTCCACTTGTTTAGTTTTCTTTTTATATGCTTTCCGAGGTGCTTTTGACACCTGTTTCTGTCACAAAAGTAATAAAAGAAATCCGAAACGCGCAACAAATCTGCAACAAAAATGCACCGAAAATCCCCGAAATAAGCAAAAGAAAGAAAACGAAAGAAAATCACATACCGATATGATATACAATCATATACGCTTGTTTTCTTTAGATTTTCTAACCGATATTTTCATGGTCTCAAGCCTATACTTTGTAGGGTATTCATTATTCAGTCGCACAAAAGGAGTAAATTATTGTAAGGTATCTCGCCAATCAGCTAAATGTTTTTTTTCTCTTGTAGAACTTATGACCAGAGAATGTAAATCGGGCACAAACGATATTGTATATAAAAGTTGTCAAGCATCGCTGCTAACATTGTTTTTAGCAACAGCTATAAGAGAATGTCAATGGAATAACTCTTTGGACATTTCAAATAATTCTCAGTCTTTCAAACATTACATTTCATTCTTGGCATCCGTTGAACAAGATTTTAAGACTATTCACTCCGTTAAAAACTATGCAAAAAAGATAGGTGTATCTGTATGCATTTTGTCAAGATGTACGCAAATGTACGAAGGGAGCACACCTTTGCAAATTATAAACGAACGCATCGTACTTGAGGCCAAACGTATGTTGCGTTATTCATCTTTGCGAGTAAAAGAAATCTCTATTGATTTAGGGTTTGAAGACCCGTCCTATTTCAACAAATTCTTTAAGAAAATTACGGGGGTAACACCAGCTGATTTTAGGAAATTGGATTAGCCAAGAAAGAGACGCTCAGGATTGTCCCCTAACAATCCAAGTTAACACCACTTGACACAGATGGGTTGACTTACCCGGAGACCTATAAATGACATGCTCGCTGCTTTGACATTCAGCTTCAAAAGGGCGATGAATCTCCTTTTGTGCCCTATTCGAATGGTGTTCTGTTGCCTGTCCAGTGGTCAGAATAAACGTGGAGAACAGAAATTTTCATTCCTCAGGGCACTCGCAGGCTCTTATGTTGTGGCTGCAAGCCTTTTTGAGGGAATATTAGTTACTGCTCCTATCTTAGGTAACAAAAATAGATAAAGCTTAATAATGCAATAATTGCTAGCATGAACATTGTTTTAAACAAGCAGCTTGTTACTTTCTTGATGATGACTAATGCCAAAACTACTGCTAAAAAGATAATTATATAAAGATAAAAGTTCGTAATCATTTATGATATTTATTTTTTGTAATTAGGGTTCACTAATTAATTTCCACCCAACAACCTTGTGGCGTGAGCGAGATCCTCACAAGATGGCCGAGAATGAGGATTATTCGCTTTTTGAAGGCACCCAAGCCCATTTT
>CAVKHW010000126.1:0-3054 GCA_963656105.1 Eggerthellaceae bacterium | reverse complement strand
AAAGTATTTGTACTCTCCTTATAGGCTGTCAAATCGCCAGTCTGTTCGCGTTTGTTATCGGTATGGAAAAGGAAAGACTTTTCTTCCACCGAGAACCATTTACAAGGTCTGTATGAGATAGAAACTGAAGCATTGATGTTCCGAAAGTAGTTAGCCACAGGACTGTCTTTCCAAAGACTATATGATTTGCTTAGACTGATATATGCACCT
The DNA here is from genome assembly GCA_963656105.1 of Eggerthellaceae bacterium. Taxonomy (GTDB): domain Bacteria; phylum Bacteroidota; class Bacteroidia; order Bacteroidales; family Bacteroidaceae; genus Prevotella. The sequence continues at coordinate 2,844 of CAVKHW010000126.1, read as the reverse complement.
AACTCTACAGAAAGTTTTGCACCAAAATCTTTTGTTAAATTTCCACTTGCATGAAATGTGCGACCACTCCGCATACGGGCAGTGGCTATGGAACGATAAACGACTCCTTCTAATTGATGGGCATATAATATGCTATTAGGACGATAGTTATAACCTGTACGCAATGAAGAGAACAAGCCATAACGTACATCCTTGAAAGTGGCGTAAAGGCTTGCCGTATGTATTTTCATATTATAGAAGTCGCCATTGCCACTACGTTGCATTAAGTAACTGGTAAACAAAAGTGTGTTGCACTGCTCAAGTCCATCCTTTGCCTGTTCTGCATACGAATAGGTTGATGTAAAACTCCAGTGGGAATTGGGTTTGAAAGTCATTGACAAAAATGGTTCAAACTCAATACATTGATGTTTCTCCTTTCCTAATGACTGCACAAGAAAAGTAAGTGGTAAACGAACGTTCCAACTAAGCTTCTCTTTTTGGTTGTACAATTCAACCATTGCTCTTGTAGCACTCTGAACATAGTTTAAATCCAACTGACAACTTTCTTCATTTACCTTTTGCGTAAAGCCTTCGTTACCTATACTATATCGTGCGTTGATTTTACCTATGGGATGACTGAAAGCAGTCGTAACTCCCCAAAATGCAACCTTTTGGGTTAATTCCTGCAATGTCTCATTTGCTGTCAGCAATTTACTGGGCAAGTAATTGTAGGAGAAGTAAACACGACTATTAAGATGCTTTCCATTCTTCAACTTATTAATCATTTCCAAATCATCTGATATAGTGCGCTTATGCGGTTTTACATACTGGTCTTGTTGTAATGAATTGACAAGAGCTGTTCCTATACCACGGTCAAATGTAAGATTTGCACAAAAATTGTTGGTCAGAAAAAGCCTGTCGCTATTCACACGATAAAGCAATTCACCGCCAACATGGTTTTTATGGCTTCTTCCTTGTGAATATTCGGCAATACGGTTGTTAGTCGCTATGTCGGTATAATCGGTTACGGTTTCCTCATCTACTTGGGTTTCGTCAAACACACCGCTCAGTTGAAATCGCAAATCAGTATCTTTGCCTGTTCTGAAAAGCCAATTGGTAGATAGTATGTGAGTCTCGTTCATTCGAGTGCGTGAAGGGCTTAAATCGGGAACGTCCAAGGAGATATTATCAACAAAATCAGAAGTCTCGGGCATTCCATAGCCAAAGAATTTTCTCAGATTGACACCTTCTTTTAGTTCCGAACCGCAGTTATTGAATTTGTACAATGAAAAAGACTGTAATTTCCGAGAAAATAGCATGGAATTAAAACGACTATCACACAGAAAATTGGCATTTCCCTGCAAATTGCTTCCTGCCCCTAAATCCACCATGCCTTGCCATATGTTTTTAGCATCATCGCGAAGTACAATGTTAAGTGCAGCTTGTTCGGAAAAGTCAAGACCACGTAACATCTTAATTATTTGATGGTTCTCATATACTTGCACAGATTTCACCTTGTCCGCAGAAAGATTTTCCGAAACTTGGGAATATTTGGATCCCAACATATCCATACCCTCAATGTAGAACTTGTTGATTCGTCGTCCCTGATACTCTATAGTGCCATCATCGTTTACTTGCAAACCAGGCATTTTGGCAATGACATCGGCTATGCTTCGATCCTGCTGCTGCTTAAAAACATTTACAGGATAAGTTAACGTGTCACCACGCTGTGCGATGCGAGGTGCTTTGATTTTTACTTCTTTAAGATTGTATGACTTCTCTTCCAAGACAATGGTTTGCCCTGACTTAAAGTGTTGTACATTGATAGAATCTTTAGCATAGCCGAGGAGGTGAAACGTAAGGGTACCTCTTTTATCAGAACATGACAACACAAAACCTCCATCAGCATTTGTATGGGTAAATGCCAACGGATTCATGCTCGTATTCTCAAGCAAAACCACTGATACTGCCTCAAGTGGCGCATGATTCCTATTCACAACACGCCCCGAAATCGACTGGGCTGTAGCAGCCGTATAAGCAACGAGAAAGGAGAAAAACACTATCCATTTATTCATACTTATCCATTAAACAGGCGTTGAAACTCCTCTGTGCTTTAGGTGGTTCACTATATCCGCTACCTTGCAGGCGGTTGGTCGTATTCCATTGGTCTTTCCAATAATCTTTCAGCAGACGTTGGAACTGAACTGGACTTAAGCGTTCATAACGATTGGGCTGAAAGCAAATGGTTGCTATTTGCCGTAATTGTTCGATGCCAGTGGCAATAAACGAAAATTCATTTTTACTTTCAGATGCAGCCAGTATGAGTCCAGGCAATCCTCCTAATTTCCATGGTCCGTTGTCAAAAGGCAAGTCTAAAGTATACCAGACCGTCCAAGTGCGTCCACGAAATTGACATATAGCCTTGTGACAAGGATATTCTATAATGAGCGTATCGCCTTCAACCAGTTGCCATGAAAAAGTTGGAATAGCCTCCTGGTAACAAAAGAAAAAATCATTGTGCAGACAGTCCGTATAAGTAAGTGTCCCCTTATTTGGAATATGCTTATAAATTTCATATTCTCGCCCCTTCTTGGAGCCAAAACAATCTCCCAAGAATTGCAAATAGTTCATTGGGTCGGAAGTGGCATTTCTTACAGAATCACGTTGATGCAAAAACAACTCAAAGCGTTGGCTATAAAAACGAGACGAGCGCTTTCCTATATCTAGCAGATTGGTATCATCGTATGTTTCTTTTTGCTCATCCGTCTGTTTATATATTGCACGATACTGCACACGAACACTGACAGTGTCCATTGACTCTTGAGAATAAGCACATGTCGTAATTATACAACATGCGAAGATGCA
>CAVKHW010000125.1:0-3122 GCA_963656105.1 Eggerthellaceae bacterium | reverse complement strand
CGGTGGGCAGGTTGTTCAGACGGATGGTCTTTACGGCATGCTCTTCGGGGCCTTTGCCGGTGTTTATCATCACGTCAGACTCGTAGCCGTTGCCGAAATGAGTGTGCCACTCGTCGGATATTTCCTCACCATTGTAGAATAGCTGGGCTTTCAGTGTGCCACCGGCAGCCACGGGGACGAGAATAGCATAGTCGTTGCCGGCGGTGTGGCGCACGCGGAACACGAGGTCATTGAAGTCGTAGTCGAACGTGCCGCCGAGGTCTTCGCAAGCGATGGTCCACTCAGTCTCGTTTTTTGAAATGGGTGTCAAGTCCTGCGGTGAGTAGAGCACAAGGTCGTTGTAGTCCTTGTCGCCTTCATTGCCGTTGTCATCGGGGTCGTCGAAGCAGTAGTAAGTGTAGGTATCGTCGGTGCCGTTACCACCTGAAATGTGTCTCGTGGCAAAGAAGCTCTTACCGCCATTGAGTGCAGGGTCAGAATAGTAATACTTGCCGTCAACCTCTATATAGATGCCCGCTGCAAGACTAGCCGAAGGCTTTATTGTATAGGGGCGGCTGCAAAATTTAAATCCAGCCTCATATTGAACATCCCATGAATTGCCAACAAGCGAAGTTGTTTTTGCATAGTGCCAACAATTTTCGGCATCCGTTTGAACGGGAACTGCTGTCCTTGTGCTCTTTACCAAATCGTATGAACGGAAGAAGCCCAAGTCCTGCTTGTCAGCATCATCTATATAGGTGTCCGTCTTGTCGGCATATACGGGGATACGCACGAGTTCGCTGGTGTTTTCATCATTATAGTAGATACCTACTGTGTGCTTTTTCGGCGAGTTCCAGTACACCGGATAGAAATCCACATCGACATTTTTGCTGAACATTCCACGATTGCCGCTGGCAGTCTCAGTTACGGTGCTATAGTCCAAGGCGACGCTAGTGCCGTTGTTACTTGACAACGCCTGCAGTGTGTTGTCTGTTGACGACAATGTGATTACAGTCTTGTCGCCACGATTAATCCAGCCAATATTGTCCGGATACTTTTTAGCACGCACAGGGCCACGCTTCGCGGCAGAGGCAGAGCCTATGGTCAGCGTCTTGCCGTTCTCCACGGCGTAAGCAGCGTCGTCGACATACACGAGGAACGGAGTGTCGTCGCCTTCCAAACCATCGAAGGTAATGGTTTGTTTCGCAACATCCTGATAATCAGCAGCCAAGCGGTATACCCCCCCCTGTTTCTCGTAAATCTGCACGTGCGAAGCCTTAGGCAAGTCCACAGTGACGCTCTTCTGCTCAACCACGCTCCAGTCTTGATTGGGGTTGATGGTTCCAAACAGCTTGATAAACTCCCGAGTGTAGGTCTCGTTCACCTTGTCGGAGGCAGTGTCGGTGTCCTCCACCGAGCAGGAAGCGAGGCTACCCGCAGCCAACGCAATGCCAAGAATAAATTTAATTTTCATAATGCCATGTAATAGTTTCATTATATTATATATAAGGTTCAATACCTCTGATATGAGCCATGCGGCGCTCAGCCTGTTCACTTTCAATCCACCAAAGTTCCTATATTGCTGCAAATTTAGCACTTTTTTCTGAAACGGCACGCCCTTTTCAAATAAAAAATGTAAATTTGAGACCTAAAACGATTAGCGGACTACATTTACGCTATGCAAGATGCCCAAAAAGTCAGCCCGCCCTCCTGGCCAAGTCTTGCGACCGCCTACTTCCGAAACTGGTATCGGGCGAGACAGAACTATAAAAAAAGGAAAAGAACGATGAAAACGATAAACATATTAGATAAGGACTATCGCGATTGGTTGAAAGCACTGAGCCTACGCTATCGACAAAGTCAGATAAAAGCCGCCGTAAAGGTAAACACCGAGATGCTCAAGTTCTATTGGAATTTGGGCAGAGACATCATTACGTTAAAAGCAGAAAGCAAATGGGGCAGCAAGTTCCTTGGCAATTTAAGCCATGATTTGCAGGAAGCCAATCCGGAAGCAAGATGCTTTTCGGCAACGAATCTACTATACATGACAAATTTTTACAACATGTACTGTCAATACTTTGAAATTACTCCCCAAGTTGGGGAGCAAAACGGCACAGACGAAATCACTCCCCAAGTTGGGGAGCAATTATGGAAGGATATTATGTCAATTTCTTGGGGACACCACAAATTGCTGATAGATAGATTCAAAGAAAGTCCGCAAAAAGCGGTGTTTTATATACGGCAAACAATAGAAAACGGCTGGAGCCGCTCTGTATTGCACAATTTCATTGATACGGGTCTCTATGAGCGTCAGGGAAAAGCCCTAACCAATTTCAAGCACACGTTGCCCAAAGCTGATAGCGATTTGGCACAACAGTTGACAAAAGACCCTTACAGCTTTGCCTTTGCAGGCATCACAACCCCCTACAATGAGCGTCTCCTCAAAGATGCTCTGCTCAACAATATCACCCGCTTCCTCACCGAGCTAGGCACGGGATTCGCCTATGTGGGCAAAGAATATCGTCTGCAAGTTGGAAAAAAGGAAAATTTCATCGACCTACTATTCTATAACCTTAACCTGTCGTGTTATGTTGTCATCGAGGTAAAGATTGGCCCCTTTACCTTTGCTGACGCAGGGCAATTGGGTGGTTATGTGGTGGCTTGCAATCATCAGTTGCGTAAAGAAGGCAGAGATAACCCTACCATCGGTTTACTCATCTGCAAAGAGAAGGACCGAATACAAGCACAATATGCACTGGAATCGAGTAGCCAGCCTATAGCCATTTCTGAGTACGACCTGGAGAGGTTCTATCCAGAGAAAGTGGAAGGAACGATACCTACCATAGCTGAGTTGGAAGCAAAACTTAATGAAGAATAAAAGCTTCTCTTCATGGATTTCGCGAGCCAAAGATATAATGGCTACGCACAGAATAAAGTTTAAGGGACTCAAATAATAGATTAGCGTTTTAAAAAATCAGCAACAACCAGAACTATCCGAATATAAAAACGCCCGAGTTTGGCAAATTCCAACCCGGGCGTCGCGTTTTAATTCAAGAATCCTTACAGTGGCGTGGTGAAGATAAACTCACGCAGAACGTAATAACAAAGTATGCCGGCGATGTAGCCCACGAAGGCAATCCACG
>CAVKHW010000124.1:0-3636 GCA_963656105.1 Eggerthellaceae bacterium | reverse complement strand
TCATTGAATGGTGTGTTTACGTTTGTGATTTCAATATCAAAGATGCCATCTTTCCCCTTTCGTATGTGTAACTCGGAATATCCACCTGCAAAATAATTGCGAATGGTAAACTTGCCTTTTTGCTCCTTGCCTGTATTATCTAGATATAGAACCTCTTTCAACAATCCGTTAAAATAGAAACGAGTATCTATCTTTCCATTCTTTTGAGGCACATCCTTGCGAGCGTTCCACACTTGAGTTATTGTCTCTACTTGCTTTCCATCTTCTACAAATAAAGCGTCAAGCAAAGCTAATTGATTTATAACAAAATCCTTAGAATATCCAATGACGCAATGTACGGATGATTGGTCAAATTTTCTTGGCAAAATAGAGGCAATGAACAAAATTGCCTTTGCGAGGTTTTCCTTGTGAAACCTTACGACAATATGATCACCAGCTCCTTCAAAGAGTTGATAATGCTCATTGTCTAAGAATAAATCTGTATTCTTTGCATCGCCTGCTCCTAATGGACGATAACTTGCATTCGTATCATTGATATGTTTAACGATTTCTTCCATACCTATAATAAAATTTGTGGTTGTATGTTTGAAAAACAATCATTCGGTCTAACTCCTACCTTTATGGATTGGAGAATTGTCTGTACCTTTTCCATCTTACGAGAAAGGTCGGCAATATTTGCCTCGACAGAAGAAACATACCCCATACAGTTTGTACATATGCGGAACTTCTTCTGAGTTTCTTCCATATCGAACACTCTATAAACAGAGTATTTATTGTCTTCTTTCAAGTTATGGACAAAGCCGATTTCTTCATCACTATAATAGAGATACTGGTTGAAGTCAAATCGTGTTGACTTAACATCAACAAATTTTTCCAGCTCTAATCCTTCATTGATGACAAAATCAAATGGCGCACCAGATTCCGTACTTGCATTCATCCATCTATAGTTACTTATTTTGCGAGCTATCTTTTGCTTTTCCAAATATTGCGCAATAATTTGTTCTCCGTTATAACCTACTTGCTTGAATAGTTTGTTCGCTTTTTCAATATCTTGCTTCTTGTACTTTTTGATTTGCTTACCTGTTTGCGAGGCGACTTCGATTTCTTCCTGCAGTTTTACAGAAACACCGTTTACTTTCTTTTCCAAAAAATCAATGGCAAGAGAAAAAGATGTACTATTCTCGTCATAGACCTTGTTGGGCTTCGGAAATATCTTGGCAACATACTGATAGTCTTCTGTATCGCTTGATATGAGCCAAAATACTAATTCCTCACTCTGTAAGCCAAACCACACCAAATACCATTCGCACGCTGCTTTTTGGGATGCAAACACACGAATCTGGTTGACTATCGTTTTCTCATTCCTTGCTCCAGATTTGATATTGGGTGCATCTATCTTACCTGTGTTACGGTTAATCTTGCCGTAATCGCAATTTAAAATTTCGCAATAGTCACCATAAATAAGCATGGCAGCTTTCTCCACATGATGGTCTGGCAAGAAATCCAAGATGTGCTGATAAAGTCCAATATGGGTTTGATGCCCTGATTCTTTCAAGCCAAGGTCGTTGGAACTTAACTTCTTGAACCCTATTTTCTTTTCTGAATGAACTTCGAAAAACATACTATTCGTGAATTATATGGTTTGTAATAAGGTAATACAAAACAGCATATATTGTATTTACACTGACAGCATTACCAGCTTGTTTGTACAGAGAACCATCTGCAACCCCAGCATTTCTACCATTGATAGCAAAGTTTGCAGGGAAGCCTTGGAGCATGAAAGCCTCCTCGGGTGTCAATTTACGGATAGGCAACAATGCCAATTGTTCCTTGGTCATAGTCTTGACAGGGTTGATTTTCCCATGCGACTCTATGAAGTCTTGGCTGTAATAGTTGTCTTGGCATGCACGGTGCATCTTGTGCATCGTTGCAGTCAAGGGACGGGCTATGCTCATGTTGATGTCTGACTTCGACTTAAAGTTGGCAGAGCCATCAGCTAGCAAGGTTGGCTTTATTTTCTCTGAAAGGAAATACTTCTTGTCAACTTCTAAGCTCAACACTTCGTTAACATTTTGATAATGACATGTGCCCAAGTCTTGATATACTTGCTCAAACAAAGCCGCTATGTTGTCGCTAGTAAACATTGTGTTAAAATCCGCTGGGACAGGTTCTGTCGTAGCAAAAATCAGAAGTCTATTGCGAGTTTGCGGCAAATGGAACTGTGCGGTATTGAATATGTCGGTGAAAACTTGATACCCCAACGCTTCCAACTCCTGTTTGATTCGTGCGAATGTTCTACCCTTATCATGCGACTTAAGATTCTTTACATTTTCAAGAAGCACATACCGTGGCATCTTTGCTGCAAGAATGTCAATGATATGAAAAAACATCTGCCCTCGATTCTCGTTGAAACCAGCTTGTTTCCCCATCATACTAAAAGTTTGGCATGGGAAACCACCAGTCACCAAATCGAAGGGTGGCAAATTGTCAATATTTTCTTTATTACTGGTAAACTCCACAATATCACCCATGGCCAACTCGTCATTTGCCTCTGGATGATAATTGGCACAATAAGTATTCACTGCCTTGGCATCTATTTCGGAATAGCCAACGCAATGAAAATCCATAATGTGGTCTTGTGTAAGCAAGTCCATCGCCCTTCTAAAACCACCAATGCCAGCAAATAATTCTAAATGTCTCATTTTATAAATCTCATGATGCCATCACCTATGGCTTTGGCAAGTTTTACAGGAACGGCATTTCCCACTTGTGCATACCACATGTTTTGAGAACCCGTTATCACGTAATCATCAGGGAATGTTTGGATACGTGCTGCTTCACGTGGACTTAATCCTCTTGCATCCCAAGGATGGATATACATGTTGCAGTCAAACTTCATGTGTGAAGTAATCGTCTTACAGATTTGACTTTCATCCAACTTGAAATATTTATCCTTGAAGATGTCGTTTCTCCTTTTGTACGGCATAATGTCTGCGATAGACTCATGCAAGGAGTTTGCTCCCTGTGGCAATCTTCTATAAATTTCGATATCTCGCTCGTTGTTATAACGATTCTTGTGATTGTAAAGTTTCGTTATCTCCCGATTTCCGTTGATGAACTTATAGAAATCATTCTTGACATAGAAAAAATCACACTCTGTAAAGCCAGACTCCGCACATTCCACACCTTTAGAACCTTTTTCTTTCTTAGCTACTAGATGGGGAAGTCCTTCAAGGGCATCTTTCAACACAAAAGGTTTACGCTTATGCTTGAATATCTCTTCGAAAATCAATTGAGGCTCAATCCCAACCCTGTTGCCAATCATGATGAAACGTTCTCTGTTTTGTGGCACACCATACTCTTGTGCTTTCAACAGAGCGTAATCATATTGGTAATCATCTCCTAGGTATTCCTTGAAATTCTGCTTTATTTCATCAATTTTATTCATCATCCCTTTTACGTTCTCCATAATAAAGAACTTAGGACGAATGTTTTTCAAAAATATCAAGTATTGCTTATACAAGGCATTACGAGGGTCGTCCAATATGCGTTGACGATTTGCCATAGAGAATCCCTGGCAAGGAGGACCACCGCACACTAATGTTATATCAGAGAGTATATCCTTGTATTCTTCAA
>CAVKHW010000123.1:0-7106 GCA_963656105.1 Eggerthellaceae bacterium | reverse complement strand
CGGGAAAAGTTATCGAAATACTAAGCAAAGTTTATCAAAAACAATGATATATACAATAAGATTGTGTACTTTTGTACACAAGATGCAAATAAAAAAGAAATGAGCGAAAAATTAGACATTCGTAAACTGAAAATTAACCCAGAAAACCCAAGAACCGCAAGTGAGTTCATGGAGGGGAAACTGATAGAAAGTATCTTGGTTTTTCCCAAAATGTTGGAAGTGCGTCCTATCGTGGTAAATAGTAAAAATATTGTCCTCGGTGGTAATATGCGCCTTTCCATGTTGAAGAAGATAATTGAGATGGAGCAGGATGAGATAGACGACTATATGTTCAATCAAAAGAAGTTTCGTCTAATGTCCAGCGAAGGAAAAGAAAATCTACGAAAATATTGGGCGCAATTCAAAGAAAATCCAATTGTTCCCATCCGCAAGGCAGAAAAATTCACAGATGAAGAAGAGCGTGAATTTTTGATTAAAGACAATCTTCATTATGGTGAGGACGATGTGGATATACTGAAACACAACTTTGACCGAGAGTCAATTAGTGATTACACGGGTAGTGTTGCGTGGAATCTATATGATTATGATGACAAAATGAATGACAAGGAACTTAACTTAACAAAAAGGTTTCCGGAGCATTTTAAATGTGGTTATGTTGACTGCCAGATGACTAATGCAGAATTTGAAGCCTTGTGCAAGTTTTTTGCTGAATACCTTGAGAAAAATGAGGGAGATGGTGATGGCTTCTTGTCTTTCTTGATTTCTTAAAAACAAAGTTATAGTTAAATATGAAGGTAAACATAAATGATTTGGTTATTAACCCGATTAATCCCAGAAAAATCCGAATAGAGCAAAAAAGGAGATTACAGCAGAGTATAATGCTTTTCCCTAAAATGCTTAGTATTCGTGACATCATCGTAAACAAAGACAAGCTCGTTCTAGCAGGAAACCAGAGGACATCCATACTAAAGGAAATAATGAACACGTCACCCTTGGATTGGATGACAATTCTGCAGGAAAACGAAAAGTGGGCTGCAATGAAGGAGAAAGAACGTGAGGATATTGTTGAACTCTGGAAAAAATGGGTTAATAACCCCGTAGTGGAAGTTTCTGTTGCAGCACTATCAGAGGATGAGGAAAAAGAATTAATCATCAAGGACAATCAAGAATATGGGGAGTTTGATTTCGAAACACTGCGGCATATTTATGATGACGTGAATCTTATCAATTTCGGAATGGACGAAGGCTTGTTTTACAACCCGGATGAGGATGATACCGTTACAACTAAAATTAAAGGCTCAACACCCAAGAAAATCGATATGCTCACGTTCGGAAAGAACGGATGCGCTGTTACCAAGGAAGAGTACGACATGCTCGTTAAGTCATACAATGATTATATCGACATGATGGGCGTGAACTACGGATTTGTGAAGTCGTTGCTTGAGAAGAAAGGCGTACACGTTATGAATGTGACTATCGAGCAAGACCAAAGCGAGGAATTACCAATCTAAATACAATAATATGGAAATCGTGAAGTTCAAAGACATCAAGCCGGCGGCTTACAACCCACGGAGAATAACCGAGACTGCGTTTAAGGAATTGCAGGGTAGCCTCAAGACATTGGGATTTATACTCCCTATCATCGTCAACAAGGACAATATGACAATTGTTGCCGGCCACCAGAGAACAAAGGCCGCAACGGCGATTGGGCTCGAAGAAGCTCCGTGTTACTATGTGTCAGGCATTGATATAGAGTCAGAAATCATGTTCAACCAAATCCATAACGGCGTTGAACTTGAACCTGCCGAGCATAGCATATGCCTGAACCCACGTGAGACGGGAATGTTCTACGATGATATTCCCGTGGAGGACTTTGAAATTAAGGATTGTGTCGCATCCGTTGTCAAAGATATGTGCCAACTCATGGTTCGCTATGGCGACGCTCTCTGCGTTATTGTTATAGGAAACGAGGTTGTGTTTGGCAATAACTATCTGCAGGCAGCTAAAGCCACAGGCTTCAAAGTGCACGCTTATTTCCTCGAAGAAAGTTATCGGGCAATGTTCGATTACTACTTCAAACAGGACTACGGAGTGTTCAACTACGAGCACATCGAGCGTGAGGATTTTGTGCAAGGGCTGGCTCAGCCACCTCGTCATGGTGGCATTGATTGGTCTGTACTCTACCGTGAGATTGTCCCGTATCTTACGAGTGATGAGGTGGACCGTCGCAAGATACAGATACTCGACTTTGGTTGTGGTAAGGCAATGTTTATAACCAAACTACGCAAAACGCTTAATTTCAAGAATGCTCTTGGGCTTGAGTTCTTTAATCACAACACAAAGGGTATTTCCATCGAGAAAGGCAACGAGATGATCGACAACTTCATCGCCACAGTGAAAGCCAATGGAAAGTTTGACGTTACCATTTGCGATGCGGTGGTAAATTCTGTAAACACACAAGAGGCCGAGGACGCCGTACTGATGTGCCTAAACCTATTCTGTAAAATGGGAGGAAAGATTTTCATCAGCGGACGGAATCTTGATTACATGAAGCAGCAGACAGAAGCATCCAGAAACACAACGCCGATGATGAGCATCAATTTCTTCGACGAACATGGTCTGACTGCAATTATGAAGCAGGGACAATGGTTCTTCCAGAAGTTCCTCACTGACGAGGACGTAGACCGCATCATCGAACGGATGGGGTTTGATGTGTTTGTCCGCAAGAAGAGCAGCGGTTACTTTTTCATAGGCGCATACAAAACATTAGAGTTTTCGAATGAGGAGTATGCTAAGGCAATCGACTATGAGTTTAACTTGAGGCTGCCCAATAACCAAAGATACAATCGACACGAAGAGGTAAAAGCACTATTTGGACTTCCTTAAAAAATAATCGCAAATAGGATAAAATTTGCTTGTAAATCACTTGCATATTTGATAATATTTTATTATCTTTGCAATGTAGATAAGATAAAATCACGCCTTTATTAAAGGAGATAAACATAAGGAAGAAATATGGTAGAAATCAAGTACGCAGAAATGAAGGGAGTGTACAAAATCCTTTGGTTGCGTTATATCTATGGGGTAGACCTAACGCATCATTGTATGAAGTCGCTACTCGGTCATAACGATAAGAGAGTGCGCGGGTACATGAGGTTTTTGCATGGCCTCAAATTGGAGGAAGCTCGTTGGTATTATTTGTGTGGTGTAGACCAAAATTTCACATGGGAAAAGAATTTGCACTTAGCATTTGTAGAGAGCACGGGGTCTGAGGTAGTTCTCGATAACGAGTTTATCAGATGTCGCATTGTGAATGCTCGACAAATAAAGATTGACAACACGAGTATAAATTGGAGCCTCCCGGAAGCGAAGAACAAGTTGTTTAACACGTGTCGGAATTGGTGGTTTGCTAATTGGCTTGCTCGAAAAGGGGCCTATCAAGCCGTTATTCAAAAGACGCTATTTGACGATTTCGATAAATGAAACCAACTCTCGATGAATTCCAAGAGCTATTGCGAAAGAGTGGCGGCAATTTGACAAAGGCGGCCCAACTAATGCAGGTTACACGGCAAACCGTATGGGGATGGACAAAACAAGACCCTGAGTTTAAGGCAGCGTTAGATAGCGAGCGGAAACGCGTGTTTGACAAATGTCTTGATGTAGCTTACGCTGTGGCTATGGGTGTGCCGAGGATAGACCCAAAAACACAGACGATGACGGGATGGGAGGAAAAGCCCGATTCCCAAATGTTGCGTTATCTCCTCTCAACCCTCGGTCGTGATGAGGGGTTTGGGGAGAAGCATGACATTAACATCGAGAACCCTCTGCCGACTGCAATCAACATTGTCGTAACACCGAAGAAGCCCCAAACAGAAGAATGACGAACAATATCTATATAAGCAAAACACCGAGGCACTACAAGATTATATCGGACAATAGTCCGTTCGTGCTTCTCTTTATCCATAAAATACCCTCTGCGACATATAACGCAGAGGACAGATGCTGGGATGTAGATTTGCATGATGAAATGTTCGTGCGTCATCTGGGGATGTGCCTGAAGGAGCGTGGGCTTGTGAAGGATGTCGTTTTCCAAGAAAACATAGACGACGTGAACGTGTGGGCGGACAACATGCCCGACCTTACCATGCCGTACAAGCTCAAATTTGAGCCGTATGACTATCAGAAGAAAGGAATTCAGTACATGATTGACCATAAACGCACGTTCAACGGTGATGATATGGGACTTGGAAAAACATTCCAAAGCATTGCGGCAATAAGCATCGCGAAAGCCTACCCTTGTCTCGTTGTTTGCCCTGCGGCCATGAAGATGACTTGGAAGCGCGAGTTTATGAAGTTTATAGGAAAGAACGCCGTTATTCTCGAAAACGACAACAAGAATAACTGGCAGCAGATGTTCATCACCGGAACTTGCAACGTGTTCATTACGAACTACGAGAGTGTCAAGAAATTCTTCATCCGTCGTATCAGAGGTAACCGCGTGTCGGTCAAGAACCTTGTCGTAGATCCCCGTGCAGCGATATTTAAAGCTGTCGTGATTGACGAGAGTCATAGAGTGAAGAACGCCTCGTGTCATTACGCAAAGTATCTCGAAGCTATCTGCAAAGGCAAGGAGTATATCTTTATGCTCACAGGAACACCTGTCGTGACAAGAGTCAGAGACCTCGTCCAACAACTCAAGATAATGGGGCGTATGGACGACTTCGGAGGAGCGTCTCACTTTATTAGTCGTTTTTGCTCGGCATCGGTATCGAACGAAGAACTTGGACTACTCAACTCTCTGCTTTGGCGTACCTGCTACTTCCGCAGAGAAAAGACCCTTGTGCTGACGGAACTGCCCGAAAAGATACGGCAATATTATTCCTGTGACCTCACGAACAGAAAGGAATACGAGTACGCAGAACGTGACCTCGCAAAGTATCTCAAGAAATATAAGGATACCCCCGACGAGAAACTAAAAATAGTAATGAAGAATGAGGCTATCGTAAAGATTGGTATTCTCCGGCAAATTTCCGCTGAAGGGAAAATCGCCGAAGCCAAAAACCTTATATCCGACTATATGTTGGCACAGAAGAAAGTCATCGTGTTTACGGCACACAAGAACATTGCATCAAAAATCAAGGAGGCGTTTCCTGATGCTGTTACAGTGACAGGCTCTGACTCCACAGAACAAAAGCAGAAGAGTGTAGATAGTTTCCAAAACAAACCCAATTGCAAGGTAATCATCGTGAACATTCAAAGCGGAGGTGTGGGAATAACGCTTACTGCTGCATCAGATGTGTTATTCGTGGAAATGCCGTGGACCTCCGCCGACTGCGACCAATGTGAGTGCAGGGCACATAGGAATGGGCAGAAGAACGTGGTTACTTGTGTCTATCTTCTTGGACGAAACACGTTCGATGAAAGAATGTACGACCTCATCCAAAAAGAACGGTCAACATCGTCAATTATCACGGGGGCGGTCAATGATACAAGGGAACAGATGATAAACCAAATGTCGGAACTACTAAACGCTGGATAAATCGCTGAATATCAATGACGGACAACAAAGAATATAGTATGTGAGAAATTAACAAATTTAACAGTCACTAAAAAAAAGAAGTATGGAAGTCACCATTGAAGTCTTTGATAAACAGGCACAAGCTCTTGAATATCTCTCCGGAGAAAATGGGGAGGTTTCAGAGGTATTGTACGGAGGTGGCGCTCGTGGTGGGAAAACTTTTCTTGGCTGCTTATGGCAGGTCGTGAGACGAATAAACATGCCGGGGTCTGTAGGTCTTGTCTGCCGTGAAGAGTCAGTAAAGTTAAAAGACACGACAATCGTGACGTTCTTTGAGGTGTTATCGCTTTTGCATTACACATCAGCAATAGAATATAATGCGACTCGACTGACGGCCACATTCAGCAACGGCAGTGTAATATACTTCCGTGACTTGAAATTCTTACCGAAAGACCCTGAGTTTGACCGTCTTGGCTCGTTGGGCATTACCGATTTATTTATCGACGAGGCACAACAGGTGTGCGAGAAAGCCATTTCGGTACTTAAAGGCCGTTTCTCCTTGCTGAATGGCAAAAGGGCAGATGGCTCGACATGGCATACAATACCGAAGGCTCTCTATACTTGTAACCCGAAGCGTAATTGGATATATAACGATTTTGTAAAGCCGGCAAAGACAGGAACACTGAAAGAGTATCGTAGGTTTATCAAATCACTGCCTGTTGATAATCCACACATAGACAAAGCATTTATCGACAACTTACTACGCGCAGACCCGATAACTGTGCAGCGTTTGTATTTCGGAAATTTCGAATATGATGATGACCCTGCAACATTATGTGACTTTGATGCTATAAGCGATTTGTTTCATAATGAGCACATTCAACCCATAGGAGGGCGAAGTTGCGCGGCCGATATTGCAGGTAAAGGACACGACCGCTTTGTCTGTGTTACATGGGTCGGGAATGTTGCAAAGATTTCTGTTGATGAAGAATATTCTCCAGGGAAAGAGGTGGAGACCACTTTGAAAGAACTTATGATAAGCGAAAGAATACCTCGTTCGTTGACAATAGTTGATGCCGATGGCGTAGGTTCGTTCTTGGAGTCATACTTGAATGGAATAAAGGAATTTCATGGAGGTAGCCCTCCTTTGGATAAGGAACGTTATACAAACCTACGAGCAGAGTGTTATTTCAAACTCGCAGAACTGATTAACAATCGAAAGATACGTATTATCTGCACACCAGAACAACGAGAGCGAATACAAGATGAGCTTGGCGCATTGAAACAAGCTGATATAGATAATGACATATCAAAGAAAGGCATCATCAAGAAGGAAGTGATGAAGGCTATCCTCGGTCATTCGCCAGACTACATGGACGCACTTATGATGTCTATGTATTTTCGTAGGAGCAAACCAACGATGGGAGCACAGGTTAAAGTAAAAGTTAGAAATGAAGATTAAAAAAATAAATATGGTAATTACAATTAGAGAAAAGATATTCCTCCGTATGAAGGAATTTGGAGTTACGGCACGAGCATTGTGTATGGACTTGGGGTTTAAGGAGCCGAATATGTGCGCCTATTTCAA
>CAVKHW010000122.1:0-8164 GCA_963656105.1 Eggerthellaceae bacterium | reverse complement strand
CTTCTTTTCGACCAGTATCAACTTCAAACGATTTATGTCTTCTGCCATAAGAAATATTTTTTGCAAAGATAATGAATTTGTTTCATTTGCAACAAAAAGACTGTTATTTTTATGGATTGTTCACTATCCGACGAGTGGAGAAATCAAGAGATTTTCAGAAAACTCTGGTCAAATGTTTAGCAAAAATCTCCGTCTCTTGCGCAGAGACGGAGATGGTACAAAAGACAATGAAAACCAAAGAAATGCGTTCGAAAAATGGCTGTTTTGATAAACTTTTGCATCAAATCTTTATCAAAACGTCAGAATTTTGCAGAAAAATTCTTTCGTTTCGCCTCTTTTTATTATATTTGTGAATGATTCTCCGTCTCTGCGCAAGAGACGGAGAAAACTCAAGTTGTAACAAATAGACAATTAAGAAACTATGATTCGATTAGGGACTTTGTTTAGCGGCATAGGCGCAATAGAACAAGCATTGCTTCGCATGGGGCAAAAGCATTCCATTGTATTTGCTTGCGACAATGGAGAACTTGACCTTAAAATACTTCCTGAAGAAAAGCAGTTGATATATGACAAACTGAAGAAGATTCCAAGTTATCGTATTTCCGAGGAAGAAAGTGACAAACTCGCCCGACTTACGAAATTAGAGCAAGCCGAAATAGAAAGAATTGCACGACAAGTCGCCGCATTGAAGACTGTCCATGAGAAAAAGGAATTTGTTGACGAGTTGTATAAGACACATAGCAAGGGGACAAACTATGTGAAGCAAACTTATATGGCAAACTATAAGATCCAAGAAGATGATTTTCATCTTGATGTGCATTTTCTTGATGGCAAGGATTATGCCAACAAGGTGGACTTGATGGTAGGCGGAAGCCCATGCCAATCTTTTTCAAGTAACGGAAAGAGATGCGGTTTTGAAGATACCCGAGGAACGCTATTTTACGAATACGCCCGTATCATTTCTGAAGTACAACCCAAATGTTTCATCTTTGAGAATGTCCGTGGCATGCTTTGCCATGACCACAAACGCACATGGACTACAATAAAATCTGTTTTCAAGGAACTCAACTATAACATATATTTTCATCATGATGCAAAAGGAAACGAAGCCCCTTTGCTTAATGCGCGAGATTACGGCATACCTCAGCAACGAGAAAGGATTTTCCTTGTCGGTATCAGGTCTGACCTAAAATTGGAGGAACCTTTTTCCTTCCCTAAGCCCATTCCTCTGAATGTTACGAACAAGGATTTTCTAGACGACAACGTAGCTCCCAAATATTATTTAGGGAAAAAGGGATTCGAGTTTGTAACCACTCATCCAACAAGAGCACAGGTTGGCTATTCGATACAGAAATGCCAAAAAGCAAACCAACAGTTCAATTGGAATGGCGACTTCATCTTTGAACCTCTGTCCCCAAAACACACGAAGGATATACTTGACCGTGCCTATGTGGGAGATTGGAATGGGGAGAAAGGAGTAATACGACAATATACCCCAAGGGAATGTTTGAGGCTTATGGGATTCCCCGACAGTTTTGTTATGCCACATAGCGACACGGTCATGTGGCGACAAAGTGGAAACTCCATTGTAGTAAACATATTGATGGCTATTGTCCAGGAACTAATTAATACAGGAATATTTGACAGATGAAATTGGCGACAGTATTTTCGGGCATCGGAGCAATAGAACAGGCATTAATTCGATTGGGGGGTGATTTCGATGTTGTCTTTGCCTGTGACAATGGTGATGTAGAACTAAATTTACTCCAAGGAGATGAATTGAAAGAATATACCCGTCTGAAAAAGATGCGCAGCAAAAAGCAACTCCACAATGAAAAAGACATAAAGAGGCTGGAGTATCTGGGAAGTGTAGAGAACTCTGCTGCCGAATCCGTCAGGGACAAGATTAAGGCAATGTCTACGGCATTGGAGAAAAAGGAATATGTTGATAACTTGTATAAAAGGAGTAGTCGCCAAACCAATTTCGTCAAACAAACATACATGGCGAATTACGGGGAACATATCAATACTGACGATTTTCATTTGGATATTCGTTTCCTCGACGGGACTGACTATGCCGACAAGCAGATAGACTTGCTCGTGGGAGGCAGCCCATGCCAGGCATTCTCGGAAGTCGGCGCGCAACATGGTCTTAACGACACTCGCGGAACGCTCTTTTACGAGTTTGCCCGTATTGTAAAGGAAACGCAGCCGCGAGTTTTCATTTACGAAAATGTCCGTGGGCTGACCACTCACGACAATGGCAGAACGTGGAAAGTGATGCGTAGTGTGTTTGAGAATGACTTAAACTACAAGATAATCGAACCGCAAGTACTCAACGCAAGCGATTATGGTATACCTCAAACTCGTAGAAGACTTTTCGTGGTAGGTATACGGGAAGATATAAAGAGTTCCAGCTTTGAATATCCCTTGCCTATACCGCTTAAATATACGATGCAAGATTTCTTGGAGGATAATTGCAAGGATGGACATTTCACATTCGACCCGCAAGATGGCTCGTTAGTCGTAGAAAAAGTACCGGGCAAGCCAAACGAGAAGTTCACTTTGACTCCTGCTGTGCAGAGATACGTATTGGCAGGAGGAACGGCAAACTATAAAACGTCCAGCGAAACCGACTTACCTATTGCAAGAACCCTCATGAAGATGATGACCCAGCACCATCGTGCAGGAGTTGACAATTACGTTACCGTGCAAAAAAAACCGCTGGTGTTGCGCCAACTGTCTGACAGGGAAGCACTGCGCTTAATGGGATATCCAGACTCATTCAAGATTGCGGTATCCTCCATGCAGACACTCCGACAAGCAGGAAATTCGATAGTAGTAGATGTTATGATGGCGATTGTACGCCAAATAATGAAAACAAAAGCGATATAATATGGCAGGAAATAGTCAAGCAAATACAAAATCCTCAAAAAAAGGAGCTAATTTCTTATGTAGAATAGCAAATCCCAACCCCAAGAAACTATGCTATTTTGTTAAAAAGCTACCAAAGAATAAAATGCCCGAGACACTGTTTCGCGAAACGATGGGAAAGGATTGGTTTTCTAATGAGCACCAAGCGCCTGAGCAATGGGGATTATACTACATAGATGGGGAATATTATTTCCCAAGGTTCAATCGGAATATATCATTAAGAGAGGCAGAACAATACTTGTCAGCTTGGCTTAAACGATTTGTCGTGATTAACCCATATTCAAGCTTCAAGACCTCCAATGACAACAATCTAGTGTTGTCTATTATCCAAGAACTTAAAAAGGCTCCCGAAGAGAAGGATTTAAAAAAGATTTTAACAAACATAATAGGGAATAAAGAACCATTTGTTCTTAACGATATTTTGGCTAATGCTTTGGATACTTACTCAGAAGTGTTAAAAGTAAAGACTATAGACAAAAACAATGAATTGTTCGAAGTTTATCTCCAGCCTGATTACCAAGATATTATAAACAAGAAATATATCATGAACAAAAAAGATTATTTTAAATTGTTTGACGGCATAATTGCCGACTTTGACCCCAATATGCCTTTGCAACAGATAACATACGGAGCGCCAGGTACTGGTAAATCATTTAATATCATGAGAGATACTGCCGGAAAATCTGTTGTACGCACCACGTTTCACCCAGACACAGACTATTCCACTTTCGTCGGTGCATATAAACCAGTTATGGAAGAATCGGAAATGCATGTCGTTCCCGTAGTGCTCAACAATGGCGCAAGTTTTGACCAGAACAAGGGTTCTTTTAAGGAAAAGAGAATCAGCTACAAATTTGTCAAACAATCGTTCTTAAAGGCTTACCTTGGAGCTTGGAAGAAATACGCAGAGGCAGATGGCGAAGCTGTAGACCCTCAGTTTTTGATTATAGAGGAAATCAATCGAGGCAACTGCGCTCAGATTTTCGGTGACCTCTTCCAGTTGCTCGACAGGAATGACAAAAACAAGTTTTCCGTCTATCCCATCGAAGCTGATGCCGATTTGCAGAAAGATATAAAATATGCATTTTCGGAAGAATATGACAGCGGCAACAAGAATCCCTATAAACTTGACAAAAAGATAGAGATAGATGGAGCGGTTAATGGTTATTTCAGCAACTTTGGCGCAACTTTGTCTGAGGATGTGCAGGAAGGGCGTGTTCTCCTGTTGCCTCCCAATCTTTACATCTGGGCTACAATGAATACAAGCGACCAAAGCCTTTTCCCCATAGACTCCGCTTTCAAGCGCCGTTGGGACTGGAAATACGTGAAGATAAAGGAAGGTAAAGACGAAAAAGGCAATAGTCTTGGCTGGAAGATTGTCATTGACGGTAAGGAAATCAATGGTCAGGAATCTTTGTCTTGGTGGACTTTTGTCCAAAAGATAAACGAGATAATAACCTCAATGACATCAAGTGCCGACAAGCAACTCGGTTATTTCTTCTGCAAGGCGAAAGACACTGTCATCTCAGGAGAAACATTCGTCAGCAAAGTCATCTTCTACCTTTGGAATGATGTATTCAAAGACTATGGCTTTGAGGATGCGTCCCTTTTCCGTTATGAAACCACCGAAGATGGAAAAACTATAGTGAAAGACCTCACCTTTCCAGACTTCTATGATGAAGACGGAGAAAAGGTAAACGGTGACCGCATTGTTGATTTCCTTGAAAAGGTATTGGCATGGCATGCGCCAAATGATAATGCATAAAATTTTTGTTGCTTAGATTGTATGTACATCCTGTTTGAAGAACATCAGTATGAAAGCCATCTTGTCGAGAACATTCTGAAAGACATTTATGTATTGCAAGATGTTGACAAGAAAGTCAGTGTGCAGTATGTGGGTTATTTCTATAATCCGCATTTGCGTGATTGCGTCTTCATTCTTCCCAAAGTGCTTCTAAAGGACGAAGACAGGCAAGAGGTACTGGCGGGCATGAAACTTGCGTCGGGTGAATCCGTCAAGCCCGAACAAATACTGACTCCCCAAGGTCAGCAAATACTAAGCAGCGAATACCGAAAATTTATTTATGAATTTTCCGTCTGGATATATAGGGCACTAAAAGTGTTTTATAGAGCCAACCCACAGAGTAGAGCAATATTGTACAAACACCTGCCTCAGACGGGCAAGGGAAAAAAGACGAAGTCAAATACATATCTGGACATTGTGTTGTCGCTCATTGCCTATAACAATGAAAATCGGGATTTCATTTTGTTTACAGTCAAAAACTTGCATCGCGGCAACAATAAGATAAACTGGTCGCGCACCATCGGTCACCAACCGGCTCTTATGCATAATAACGAGCCTGTGTATTTGCAGTTGATAAACAAGAAACGTATTGTAAATTACGAGGAAGAGTTGTTTGTAATCTTCTATAGCATACTTAACTATCTGAATGTGGAGTATGGTTTCAATACGCCTATCAACATTCAGTATGACCTCGTTGCCGGCAAGCAATTCAAACAATACATGCATGGCATGGGAAAGACCAGACTCATGCAGATAAAGTACAAATACTTCTCGGACAAAGCCTTGCAGTTATGGGATTTGTGCTATGCATTTTTTGAGAATACGTATCGCATCGCTATCAATACCCATGCGCAAGAATATATCCTCGCCAAGAAATTTGAGGTCATATTCGAAGCAATGATTGATGAATTGATTGGTACTCCACATTCTCAAATCCCCAAGGGATTGGCAGACCAGCATGACGGAAAAAGAGTTGACCACATGTATACGGACTTGGCACTTACCAGTGCCGATCAACAAAACAACCGGGAGGTATACTATATAGGTGATTCGAAATATTACAAAAGCGGACATTCGCTTACATCCGAGTCTATCTACAAACAATACACCTATGCCCGTAATGTCATCCAATGGAATATCAACCTGTTTCTTACGGATGATACGGCATTTGATGCAAAAGAACTTATAGAAAGGAAAGAAGACCGAGAAAGATTTAATGCTATCCATCTTCAAGACGCGGGAGCTACAGAAGGTTATGATATCATTCCCAACTTTTTTGTCAGTGCATTTGTGTATGAAGACCATTGCTATAATGCTGTAACCAACATTAAACCGCATGGAGTGGATGACAAGAGGAAGGATGGACATTGCACAAAAGTCAGTTATCAATTCCCCGACAGGCTATTCGATAGGGACACCCTTTTCCTGTCACATTACGATGTGAATTTCCTATATATACTTTTCCTCTATGCTAGAAACAAAGCCAACGAAAAAGAAGCATGGAAGAAAAAGGTCAGGAAAATATTCCGCAAGGAAATACGCAGTGTGATACAAGAACGATACCAGATTTATGCCATGAGGGCTAAGCTTGGTGTTGACGGAGAATTGTTTTTGCAGCAGCATTTTTATGAACTCAACGGCAGGGTCTTTCAACCTTATGGCGAAGGGAGAGAGGTGTATTACGCATACGCCCGACCTAAGGAGGAACATAAATGGGTGGAAACTCAATCCCAGTATGACATGCTGTCAAAGGCGTTTGTCATCAAGGAATGCATCATGGGAAATGATCCGCAAGAAATTTTGACTGAGCAAATAAAAAAGGAGTTGCTGCAACCTGTCGAAACTCCCCAATGGCTGACGATGCATTATTTGGAAAAAGATCCTAACATGGGGATTTTAGTAGGTTATTACAAATCTGAGAAGCACCTGCAATGGATTATGGGTAATAACGACAAAGGAACGCTTGTATATAATGTACGGCAAAGAATTCAGGGTGAAGAGTCCCGTCCTGGTGCTTATACAGCAGGTTTTTACAAAGGTAAAAATATTCATTTCGTTGTACTCTATACCGATAATGCGGAAGAGACTGGTGAGTATAGAGTGTTTCATGTAAAGGATACCGCACAAAAAGTGTCCGAAGAACGTATGCGTGACACATGGTATCCCATTGAAGAGTTCAAGGGGAATGATACCCAACAGCCAAAACGCAATTATTTCTTCTTTCGCTTTGACGAAGAGGTATCGATAGGCAAGTTGAAATTCAAAAAAATGCTGAATGATTTAAAGGTAATGCATCTTGCTCAGACTGGAAGTTACACCCCTGGTGAGCCGATGTTCACTACTGCAGGATGGATGAAAAACTATAAAGAGTGATTACCCTGCACTGTCATCCTGATTTCCCATTGTTGTCTCTCCACATTTCCATGGCAAACTCCCTGTTGCTTTGGTAATGTGGATTACGACATGGTTTGCGCATAAAGTCGGAATATTCACTAAGGAGATTTGCCGACATAGTGCCAGCGCTGTGCTCATGAGGTAGGGACTGACCGTCTGCCAAGGTAATAGCACAGTCGAATTTCTTGCCGTTCGTGGCATTGTCCCAAATATGGATGTGGGGAATCTGTAATTCATCATCCGTCTTGACATAGACAGAGTATTCACCTCCTGCCAACATGCCGATTCTGGCAACGTCTTTGATTTCTTGTTTCATTGTTCTCTTGATGTAAAGTGATAAATGTGATGGTCTTGGGCGAGAAGTAACGTTTCAATTCTCTAGTCGCCGTCTCAATGGAATGACCATCTTCTTCGCTATCATCTAGGATATAAAGAATGTCCTTTCCGTTGATGTTGTCAAAGTAATTGGCCACTTCGGGATATTCCGTCCGAATGACTTGTTCCACCACACTGCGAAGTTCGTAGTCGTTCATTAGGTGAGTTCGGTAATATTCTCCCATCTTCTTCGTTTGTCGGTCAAACTCGCAGAGTGCGTTTCTGAACATGTCCGGTGAGCAATAGTACTGCCGGAAGTACGAATCGGGACGTAGGATTAGATCCCTCACATAGGAGGTGCTCAACTTGCGCATTAGGTCATCGACGAAGACAACAGCTGAGCGCAGTCTTTCTAACATGTTCATAATCCTACCGTTCTGTTGTTCTTCGAAAGAGAGGAGAACGGTAACGTCGGATGGATGCGTCACCAGATATATCTTTATTTCCTGTAACAATGTCATAATGATATTTTTACTTCGGTGATGAAATTGCAGGGCTGGAGCTTCATAATGTCTTCCATCGTGAACACAAAGAGGTGATTGAAGAAATAGTCGAATGCCCATGAGAGAGAAATGCGATGGACATCCAACAACTCATTCCAAAGGCGGCCGATGCCCGACTGTTCGTTGTTGCACAGCTGCAATGTCTCGGTTATCC
>CAVKHW010000121.1:0-10649 GCA_963656105.1 Eggerthellaceae bacterium | reverse complement strand
CTCATGTATGATTAAGAAAGAAGCTTAAAGTTTAACTCAAAGACATTGTTTTCACTGTATTGCACTATATCTTTGCATCCGTTTTTCAATCAAACGCAAGATTTATGAGACGCAAAACAAAGACCATACTCGGTATGATTACCATCGTTGCAGGAAGCGTTGTCGCATTCAGACGTATGAAATCATACTTCAAGACAAAGCGAGGCATAGCCAACCTGTTTGCCGCTGCCGTGTGTACACTCCTTTGTACATCATGCAGCAGTACCAACGGCAACGCATCGTACAAAACGAGCGAGGAGGCGGTCAACGCCTATGCCAAGTTCCTGACTACAGTCAAGGCGAAAGACAACGTTACGTCTTCCGACCTCACGGCACTCGCCAAGGACTGGCGCACGACCAACGACTCCGTGACAGCGTGTCTCATGCGCGACACCACGATGACCATCCACGGCGACTGGAGCAGAGCCTACCAGACGGTTCACGACTCCCTACGCCGTGAGTTCCAACGGATCGTCCTGTCACGCCCACGCACCTTTGCCGATGTGGTCAACCTCAAAGCCACGCTCTCCGCTTATGCCGAGGACGAGGACTTGAATACCGCCAAGAACGCCGCCATGCCGTTCTTTGTCTCGCTTGATAGCGTGCCAATATATAAAGGTGGAAGCAAGTGGTCACCTTTGGCGTATGAAAGGATGCTCGACAAGGCTATCGCTTCGGGTTTCCATAGCCAAGCTGACCTGTTGGCGTTTATCAAGAGCGAGGATGCTCATTTCCGCACCTTCCTCTCGCATCTCTCCGAGACCGAGAACATGGCGATGGGCAACATCACCCGAAAGACCGAGCGCTGCTGTATGCTTGTCTTTCAGGCTGCCAACCGCAAGGAATTGTCGCACAAGGATGCGCTTGTCTATCTCACCATGCGCACCAACCGAAGGCTCATCCTCAATGCCCAGACGTGCATTAGGGACATCAAGCGAGGAAGAGTAAAGTCCGCAACCCAGGCACAGGCGTACTTCTGGATGCTGCTCCAACCCTATACGTCCATTGACGGCGTTGGAATGGCATTGCTCACCGAAAGCGACCGGGCTGCACTGATAAAGATTTCGGCAGATGTGCCTGGGTGTATCGGCAGACTCGCCAATCTTACGCAGATGAATGAGGCACAATTGAAGGAGTTGCCGCACCTCTTTATGAAGGTCATCGTCAACACGTATTGACCGATGCCCTGCGATAGGAAAAGAATCTCATTTGTCCAACCCCAAAACAAAAACGTTCCACGATATGCTACAACACTTTTACGATGAGTTCATGACCTTCGTGCCGATGCAGTTACCGAAGCTGCTCGATGTCACTCAGGTGGAGGAAGTGCGCTACGATGACTACATCCTCCTGACCTTCCCCTTGAAGAACGCCAGCACCATTGAGGAGGTGATGGACACCTTCGAGGATGACATCCAGCTCATCATGCTCTATCACCACATCCCCTCGCGCCAGACCGACTACGGACGCAGTTGTTGCGCCTATTCCAATCCGTCGTTCGGCATGATGTTCAAGATGAACGCACAGACCGCCGACAACGGAACGGTCAAGCGCATCGATGTCACGCTCTACGGCTCGTTGGAAATCATGTGCGCTGACATGACCCTCGACATGGAACTCCACAGTCGTAGCGGCTTCTTCAAATACCGCCGCAAGAAGGAGGAGATGATTCTGGATTTTCTTTAGCGTCCAATCGAATATGCCGATGAGAAGCGACCTTTTCTGCCAGTTGGCACGCGTCATCAACGAGAGCTACGGTTGGATAAGGGTCTGCGAAACCAAGACGTATGCCGTCCATCCCATCCGCATCAGATGCCGGATATACCCGATAGCCAGTCGTACACTCGTGCTCCGTGCCGCCTTCTCGCACCGCCGATACCCGAAAGGAAGCGTGTGGCAAATTGCCGAGCATGATTTGGACAGAGCAGTCGCCCAATATAGGAAGGAGAATCCCGACTTTAAAGCTCGTCTGCAAAGCGAAGAGGCAATAAAAGGTGCAATCACTGCCGATGATGCCGAACAAATCATCCGTCTTGCCACCCATGGCTTGCTCAATCTCGAACTTACAGATACACTGTTATAACCCAATCAGAAATGCCATTGTCTATGATATTGAATGCCGTAATTTTTATGTTCCATCTCCTGCTCCTCGTTCTGCCCCTGTGGCTCTACAGGAGCGGGAGACCTTTCATGGCAAAGTTTTACCTCGCCATGCTGCGGAGTGAGAACGCCCGAAAGCTGTATGTGCAGGTGCTGCTCGTACTTCTATTGCTGTTCCACTACGTCTATGTGAGCGGACACTTCGGCGACTACGGGGCGTTGCTATCCACCATACTCTGTGCCGCATTGTTCCCGCACAAGCGAGCAATGCGGTGGATGGAGCGGTTGCACGAAGATGTCAGACTGTTCGGCATACTCGCCCTGCTTGCCATGGCCATTGCTGCTGTGCCACACTTGTACACGATGTCCATGACCATCGCCTTTCTTCTTTTGGCAAGTCTGTTCTATCCGTCAAGGTGGGCAATAGCCGAATGGCACAACCGGGAGGCACGGCTCTACTGGACGACGTACCCCGAGGTGTTGTCTGGTTACTACTATTAGCGGCCTCGCAGAGGCTTTTGCGCTGCGTCGCATCACCATCCACAATATTGTACAACAAAAAACGACAAAGATTTATGAAGCATAACCCACAAAACACCGCCATCGTATCGGCAGAGGTGTCGATGTTCGACTACCTCCAGGAGAAGGTCGGCGAGCGCAAGACGAGGATCGAGGCTTACTGCGACCTGATGGAAAAAGCATCGGCACGGTTCGTCTCGCCCTTCCTCAAAAAGAGCGACCAGAGTTTGGAACCTCACCAGTGCCACGTCACCATCACCGACCTTGCCGCCGAATGGAAATGGCACAGGGCAACGGTGCGCACGTTCCTCGAACGACTTGAGGAATACCGCCAACTCACGATACAGAGATTGCCGAAGAGCATGGTCATTACGATGCCTTCCCCCGCCAATCTCCAGACTACGATTATCGGCAAAACAACAGACAAGCTTTCCGATGAGGTTTCGCGTATATTGTCCGAATGGGCAATTGGCAATATCACCGCTAAGGATGCCGGAGAGCAAATCGGCAAAGTCATCGACAATTATACGCACGAGAGTGCCGTTGCAACAGGCAACGAGTTTTCGCATAAGATTGGCACGGACGAGACAAGACGTGTCAATGAGCCTGAAGGTAAGGAGGCTTCGCCAAGCAACAAGGTTGTTCGCATGATAGTTGAGCACGCCTTTAATAGCGTCCTTTCCGAAGTTGCCGACAAAGCAGCAGACAAGGACACTGCTCCGCTCATGGATTTCTTCCACGAAGACTTGGCTGACGACTGGCAATCTATTCTCGAAGCCGCCAAGGTCATCGCCGAGTTGATGCTTACCGGGCGTTCTGATGCTCTCGACTACGAGAGCAAGTCCACCCAGGCGCAGTTCCGTGCGCTCTGCGAGCCGTTCAAGGCTGTTCTGGCGCATGGCCTTGCTTGCAGCACGAATTCAAACGCAGAGAATGTCGGCAAACAGCCGTCTAAATCCATTGTCTAACCACGTTCACTCCGTTCCGTTTCCCCTATCAACACCTTGCCAATGGCAAAATATGCCGGGCTTGCCCGTTGTCCGAAAAGAGGGGTCTATGGGTAGCCTAATGCCCCACCTGCCAAAAGTCGGTGGGAGGGTTTGCCATACAAGCAGCAAGCTGGGCAAACGGGAGTGACCAGAAGAAAAATTCAGAGATATGACCAATACAGCCAAACAGGTGATGGATATGCGTCCATCCAAGGGCATCACCACCGCACAGAGTGATGAACACCAACGGCGTTGGACGGAGAAAGGTTGGAGCCATGCTACGGTTACGGGCAACTACGATCCTTCGCGCACGCATCTCAACTTCGAGATTGTCCATGGCAAGGTGCAGCCCGTAGACAAGAGCCGCAGCATCCCGGAGCGCATCGCCGCCAATCTGCGTGAGCGAGGCATCCGTGACCCGAACGAGGGACTCGCCGAACCGAAGTTCCGCACGGTCGTGAACTTCATCTTCGGCGGTTCGAGGGAACGCATGAACGAGCTTGCCTTCGGCACGCAGCAGGTGAACTTCGAACATGGTGCGGACAACAGCCATGTCACCCGACAATCCGACATCGAACAGTGGGCGAAGGATGTTTATGACTTCGTGTGCGGCAAATATGGCGAGGAGAACATCGCCGCCTTCATCGTCCACCTTGACGAATTGAATCCGCATATTCACTGCACGCTTCTGCCAATACAGGACGGACGCTTTGCGTACAAGAAGATATTTGCCGGCAAGGACAAATACGAGTTCAGTGAGCGCACCAAGCAGTTACACTCCGACTTCGCCAAGGTCAATGCCAGATGGGGAATGTCGCGCGGTTCGTCCATCGCAGAGACAGGAGCCAAGCACCGATCTACCGAGGAATACCGCCGCCAGCTATCACAGCAGTGTACCGATATTGAACAGCAGATTGACCGCCACGTGCGTACCCTTGCCGAGTTGCAAGCGGATATCCGTCTGGCCAACCGCCGTGTGAAAGGTCTCACCTCCATGGTAGAGAATCTCAAAAAGGAGAAGACTGAAAAGGAGGCGCAACTCGCCGCCCTGCATCGGCAGATACTGGGAGCGAACGACAATCCCGAAGAACTGCGCCGTGCGTACAACGCCCTCGAAAAAGAGTTGGAAGATGTACAGGAGAAACTAGCTGACAAGCAGGAAAAGCTGTCCGTTGCCGACGAACAGCTCCAACGACTCAAAGCTGACATGGATGCCATGCAGAGCCGCACCGCAGAACTCGCAGACGAGGCACGCAAGTACTCGCAGACTATTCACTCCCGTGTGGACAGTGTCCTCAAAGATGCCATGCTCGAAACAATGGTCAACGAGCACCGCCACCAGATGGCCACGCTTGCTCCTGAACATCGGCAACTGTTTGACGATACGCTCATAGAATCTGTCAGCGAACAGGGAGCGGACGTGATGCACTGCGCCACACTGCTCTTCCTCGGACTGGTGAACGATGCCACTACTTTTGCTGCAGGACATGGCGGAGGTGGCGGTGGCAGCGAACTCAAATGGGGACGCAATGAGGACGAGGATGACCGTGTCTGGGCACGCCGCTGCATGATGATGGCGAGCCGCATGATGAAGCCAAAGATCGGCAGAAAGCCGAAGCGATAGCCGTATGAGTTTTCGCATCATCCATAGTAGAAACAAAATTCAAAACAAGAACAGATATGACAAGAAAAATCTTTATGGCACTTGCTGCCGTATGTACGCTGCAAGTCCACGCCAATACCCAACCGCAGGACAGGGACTCTGTCCGCTCGGAGCGGCACATATATAATAAGGTGAGAACACAAATTGCCAATCCCACTCCCGAAGGAGTCATCGTCTCTTCGCCCTGGACTGATAACTGGTTTGTCAGCGCATCGGCAGGAGCAAACGCCTTCATCGGCAAACCGCTCGGTTGCGATGACCTCTTCGGGCGCATCAAACCGACATTCACTTTGGCACTCGGCAAATGGTTCACGC
Organism: Eggerthellaceae bacterium; assembly: GCA_963656105.1. Lineage (GTDB taxonomy): Bacteria > Bacteroidota > Bacteroidia > Bacteroidales > Bacteroidaceae > Prevotella. The sequence continues at coordinate 5,024 of CAVKHW010000121.1, read as the reverse complement.
CCTCCGTGGGCGCACGTCTTGCCTATAACGGCCTGCAGTTTACCGACTGCAACCGACAGACGCAGGACTATCAGCACCTCCATGCCGACTTTCTTTGGAATGTCCTCGGTAGCCGATACAACCGCCACGACTTTGTACGATGGTCTGTCGTGCCATACGTCGGTGTGGGTTTGCTCTACAACAGGAGCAACGGCAACAAGCCCTTCGCTCTTTCCTATGGCATACAGGGCCAGTACCACATCTCCAAGCGCATTACCGCCACGCTCGAAATCGGCAACTCCACCACTTTTCAGGAGTTTGACGGCTACGGAAAGAACGGCAAATTCGGGGATAATCTGATGCACCTTTCCGTAGGCATTACTGCCAATATCGGGAAGGTGGGATGGAAACGAGCCTCGGCGAAATATGACTCTGACGAAGACGGATATTCCTCCAGACGCTCATATTGCCCGAAGCCAAGCAAGACTTCCGATGCCGTTAATGACACCTATTCCATGAACGATTATAGTGGCTTGAACTCGCTCCGTGCGAGATTGGCGAACAAGAATTGGGACGGCAATTCGCCGTTGAGTGCCGATGCTTCTGCCGATTCTCTCGCAAGTGGCGGAACATCAGATGGTAACGCCTTGTTCAACGACTACCTCACTCGTGTCCAATCAGGAAAGGTATGCATAGGTTCGCCAGTGTACTTCTTCTTCCACTTGAACACCGCCACGCTTACCGAACCGTCGCAGTCACTCAACCTCGACGCATTGGCGAAGCACGCCGTCAAGTATCGTCTGCATGTCACCGTCATCGGTGCTGCCGACAGTGCCACAGGAACGGCATCCGTCAACGAGGCTCTCGGCACATCGCGTGCCAACTTCATCGCCGATGAACTGATGCAGCGTGGTGTCCCGTCCTCGCAAATCACCAAGCGCAACCACGGCGGCATCGACGACTATTCCCCAACGGAAGCCAACCGCCAGACCAAGGTGATGCTCCACATCAAATGACTTTTTCCTATAGACATACGATAAAAGTGAAACAATCAGAGACAAGAATAGCCGGCTCGTGATGAGTCGGCTATTCTGTATATTAGGCCGTTACTCCATTTTGCCGTAATATTTAAATTCAATGCACATACATTAGGACAATCCTCTCTTTCATTGAATATTCTCTTTGTTCTTAAAAACATTCCAATACCACATAGTTGTTGATTCCAACCCATTTGCAAAACTTACAATCGGTTTATATCCCAATAACTTGTTTGCCTTATTGATACAAGCCAAAGAATGCTTGATATCACCTGTCCTTTTGGGACCAAAAACTGGTTTGATATTCAATATTGCAGGATCGTATTTTGACAAATATTGTGTTAGCAAATTCTCTAGCTCCAATACAGATGCGCTCTCTCCTCCTGCACCATTATATATTTGATTAAATGCTTCAGGAGATTGTATTTCTAAAGCCAGCATGTTTATATGAATAATATTGTCAATATAGGTAAAATCCCGGCTATTACTTCCGTCTCCATTTATTATTGGTTGTTCGTGCTTTAGCAATTTTCTGATGAATAATGGTATCACTGCAGCATATGTACTATTAGGGTCTTGCCGACGTCCAAATACATTAAAGTATCTGATACCTATGTATTTTAGCCCATAAGTAATAGAAAACACATGGGCGTATAATTCGTCGACATACTTAGTAAGTGCATATGGCGATAGAGGCTTCCCTATTTTATCTTCCACTTTTGGAATTGTTTCGTTATCACCATATGTTGAACTACTAGCTGCAAAAATAAATCTTTCGACATTAGCATCATTTGCTGCTACAAGCATATTTAGGAATCCGCCAATATTAACGTCATTTGTCGTTATCGGGTCATCTATGCTCCTAGGAATACTTCCAAGAGCTGCTTCATGAAAGACAACATCAATATCAAGTAATGCCTTGCGACAAGTTTCCATGTCTCGAATATCGCCTTCAATTAATTTGAAACGATTTTTATAGTTATCAATAAGGTGCTGAATGTTTTCTATATGTCCAGTTGAAAAATTGTCTAAACATACTACGTAATGTCCTCTAGTGACAAGCTCCTCGCACAAGTTTGAACCGATGAACCCAGCCCCTCCAGTTACTAATATTTTTTTCATCTGTTACTATCTAATAGAATATTATTGATTGAAACATCATTCTTATCAATAGTGATTACACTATATCCTTCGGCATCCCTAAGCAATTCATAGTTTTGCATTTCGCTACTAAACGCAAAACCTAATCCTGTTGCAGTGCTATATCGTATTCCGTTTAATGTCGTGTCAGAAAACTCATGAACATGACCAGACAAAACAATTTGCACATTCTTGGAAGATTCTAACATTTTTCTAAATGTGTCTCTATCCTTAAGAATTTTCTTGTCCTGCCATCCTCCAATCTCTAATGCTGGATGATGGAGAACCACAATTGTTGGCGCATCAAAACTATTGATTTTTTCATCTAGCCATGTCAATGTTTGTGTGCTTAATATACCACGAGAACGATTTTTCCCTAAAAGCTCTTCATCTGGAGCCACAGAGTTAAGCAGAATGATAATCCACCCGCAAATTTTGAAATCATCTATTAATTTGCAATGCTTTAAGATGTTAGGCATTCTCTGCAATTCGAGATTGTCATGGTTCCCTAAGCACCAATAAGTCGGTATATCTGTTTGTGAAAACAATTTGTCTGCAAATTCGTAAGATTCCATGCTACCATCATCAGATATGTCTCCTGACACTATAATAGCATCTATATCTTGTGTTCTCTTAATTTGTTTAATAGCTCTAGCGAAATTCTTGTGAGTATATTCGCCCCATATAGGAGAGCCGTCTCGTGTTAGATGCAGATCCGACATATGAATTATTTTCATTTTATAATCAATTTAGATTGTTATGCAAGTCCTTTGTAATTATTGATACAGCATTCTTTATACCGTCCATATTTAGTGTGATGCCAGAATACGTAGGATCATTCATGCTGCCTTAAACTGTCTCAATCATCGAGTTAAGGGAAGTGATTTCCCGTATATTATAATATCTGCCAAGGCTACGAATGTTATTAACTTGTTCTTCTTCCTCTTCGAAATTCATAACAGAATAACTGAAAACTTTTTTATCTATACCCTGCATGGTTTCTGTAAGTGTATTGTATCCTCCAGAGCAAACTACGCAATCTGCTGCCGCATGAATCAGATAAAGATCCTTGATCCATTTATGAAAAGTAACATTGTTAATCGTATGATGTTGTTGGTCTCCAAAAGGCCAAGGCGTAGAACTATAATTGCCAAATATAATGTCTATCTTCCAATCGTTAAATGATTTTGCGGAAGACAATTCTATACATTTTTCAATGAATCCATTACCTCTTTTTCCTCCGCCTGCAGAGCATACTAGCCATTTTTTGTAAGGCTCTGCCAAAAACCTATTTCGTATCATATGTATATCCTTATTCGAAATAGGGTATGCAACGAAGCCAATGTAACTCATCATACTCTTTGTTCTTACAGGCAGCCATGAGTATTGTTTCATAGAGGTGACAGACGGATCGCTTGCAATAAGGATTCTTCTATAGTATTTGTTTAATAATTCAATATTTCTTTTTGAGAACACATCTTCATGTGTAAGTTTCTCTCCACCAATATCACTGCGAAGAATAAAATATTTGAGACATTTTGATTTTGTTACAATGTTTGCAAGCTCACATCTTTTGCCAAACGGGAGATAGTCTGTCACAAAGACATCGGGTGTGTATTCTTTGAAGATACGGTCAAGAACACTAATGCGTATGCTATTTGCCTGCTCATTGGTATAGTTATTCTTTTCTCGGAGTTCGTAGAAGTTTGGAATGAGAAAGAAATCTATAGTCTCTGGGATTATTTCAGGGAGAGCCTTATGGCCAGAAACAACAAGGACTTTACAAGACTTAGACAGCCCCAATGCAATTTTTATCAATCGCATCAAATGACCAAGTCCAGTACCATCGTAAGCAAAAAACATAACCTTTTCCATTATGAATACAACAATTTTAATATTACATCAATAGCTGCATCGTTTCCTGCAGTAAACACATTTTTTTCATATTGTTTCCCCATCATATCAGACAAAACTTGTGCAAACTCGTCTGGGCTTGTTGAGATTTCTATCGGCATGATATTTTTGACGTTCAAGGCGTTGAGATTCTGCTTTTGTTCCTGTATTCTGTATTGGCAACCTGACAAAAAAGATATAGAAGGAATACCTAAGTAAGCTAATTCGCTTAAAGTATTCCTGCCAGATCTGGTAATAATTATACCTGCATTAGAATAGAAATCTTGAGCATTAAGTATTTGGTCATGTAAAATAACATTATCCTCAGATTTAAATTCTATTAGCGCATTATATATATTTCTAGAAGAACATACAATATGCATTTTGTAGTTGCTTAGGTATTTTGCCGACTCGATGCACAATTTTGCTATCTGAATTGTTGACTCCGCAAATGAATAACCGACGTTTACAGTTCCTCCGCCAAGCGCGCAATAAATATTATTTGAGGGCTTATTTTTAATACCAAATATTTCTTGTCTTAAAATTGTATTTGTTGAAAAGATCTTGTACAGAGAGTTCGCAAGTTCAACTTTTCGCAAACCATGAACAATACTCAAATCAGAAAGGGAATACATAAACTTAAAATAAGTCATTGCATCTTGATCATTCTGTGGATTATCTATATCTGCAGGGTTAAGCAGAGATACGATCTTTAAATCAGGATGGGACAATTTCAGGGACTGTATAATTAGCGGTTCACCATCTATAAGCACAACATCTGGTCTGAAAGACCTTATTCGCTCATGAATATACGTTCCTGTAACATGTGTAGGCAATAAGCCTATGGAGCAAAAATCCATAGGCAACACATCTTGCTTGATTTTATACCCTTTTTGTTCAAGATATAATTTCCCCTGTAAATAGGGTTCACTAATTAAATGTAATTAACTGAAATTCAATAAATTATCATTCAAT
>CAVKHW010000120.1:0-21718 GCA_963656105.1 Eggerthellaceae bacterium | reverse complement strand
AAAATGGGCTTGGGTGCCTTCAAAAAGCGAATAATCCTCATTCTCGGCCATCTTGTGAGGATCTCGCTCACGCCACAAGGTTGTTGGGTGGAAATTAATTAGTGAACCCTATTTAATAAGTTCTACCTCTGTGTCTGCGTCTTTCTTTGTTGTCCGAACATAATCAGAGAAGCCTTGCAGGTTTTCCTTGTTGGCATGTACAAAGCTTGGCTCCAATGTTGTGTTGTTTACTATATCGGAATCACTAAATAAACGAATGTTGTTTGGTAGGTTTTCTATGCCTCTTTTCTTCATTAGGGCAATTTTATCAAAACCATCATTGTCGGTTACAATGGCAACTTTTGTCTTGAAATTTTTCATCAAACGTACATAAGCCTTGAATGCCGTTCCATTCACGACAATCAGCTCAATTCCATCATCAAAAGGATGTCGTCCATTATAGTCTTTATAATAGCTATATGTTACAACCATTTCGTCTGCAGGTCCTTCGACTAATATTACGGCATGTGCAAGGATCATTCGCAGTGTCGGATAATGGCAAACCTTACCAAAGAAGGCATTTACATAGTCATCCTCTTCAAGTTTTAATGCATTCATTTGGTAATTATTGTTTTCAAGCAAGATAAGTTTGGATAGATCCAATTTATTTGCAACAAAACTATTATGGGTAGTGATAAAAAGTTGACAAGTATTATCAATTTTTGCTTGGATATCCCTAATCATTTCATACATCTTAGTATGAGACAAGTGAGATTCAGGCTCTTCAATTATAACAACTTTATTCTTTTGCTCAGTTTTTCCCAATGCCAATATGGCCTTAAGGTGACAAATGTCACCAGCTCCCATCTGACTTACAGGTATCTCGTCAATGAAAGGACACATTATGTCACGTTTGTCGATTCTTGATGTTACATCTATGGAGAGAGACAACCCTTTTCTTTGTTCTGTTATTTTTCTGTTGACATCTTTTATTTCTTCCGCTTCATCAAAGTTTTCCTTCAGATGACGCAAACTGGTTTTTATAGTTGTCGTATCTTCTTCACCTAAATATCGTTCAATAAGTTGATTGATGTATTGGTTGGAAGACGAGCTGAAATACATGGATGATGTATCTACGACTTGGACAAGAAAAGGCATCTTGTATTTTACTACAGGTTGTTGTGAGAACCACATTCTCTCACTCTTGTAATATTCACAAGGAAGATGCAGTTGTGGATTCCTAGCTTTTTCTATTGTATATAAATCCTCGTATATATTGTCAAATGAAACTTTAAAATATAAGCCATTTTGAACCTTATGGATACTATTGTTGTTGCCAGATAATACTCCTGGTTCACCAGAGAAATACACTTCTATCAATACCTCAGGCAAGACCTTGTTTTCTCTATATTCTTGAATGCATTCAAGATTAAATATGTTTGGAGTTATCTCAAATTTATTCAGACCATAGCCAAGAGCAAGGGTCAGAGCTTCAATCAGAGTTGATTTTCCAACACCATTATTGCCTACGATGATGTTTTTGAACTCATCGAAGGATATGTCTGCAGACTTGATACATTTGTAATTCTTAATAATAACTCGTTCTATCATATTTTTTGTATTACAAGTTCAACGTTTTAAACATCCCATATTAGATCTAATCAGGTAAGCAACAATGTCCTATTTCCGGCTCTGCCGCCATCACCATTTCCTCTTCCGGCAACTTGTACCTCCTAACTTTGTGGTCTTCGAGGAAGATGTGGTTGAGGGTGTATTCGAGTGACTGCAGCGTCTGTTCTCTTACTTTGGGCTTCAACTGACACTCCCAGATTGTTATGCAGTGCCAGCCCATGCTTGCGAGTTTATTTTGTTCATCCTTATCGCGAGCTTGGTTGCGTTCGATTTTCGCTTGCCAGAAGTCTGTGCGACTCTTTGGCATCACGAAATACTTGCATCCCTCATGGCCATGCCAAAAGCAGCCGTTGACAAAGATGACAGTTCGGTATTTGCGCATCACGATGTCAGGATGCCCCGGCAATCGTGGATGGTTCAACCTGTATCGGTACCCATGGGCAAACAGATAACGCCGCACCAAGAGTTCTGGCTTGGTGTCCTTGCTGCGAATGGATGCCATGCAGCGGCTGCGCTGTTCTTTAGTCAGTTTGTCCATGTTGACATACATTTATTGATTGACTAAGCCTATCCTATCACTTGACAAAATGTAATACGATAAGAATGATAATGCCAATGATTGTAATCCATCTATTGACATTGATGGCGCTTCGTATTGCAGTGAACTCTGATCCAATCGATTCTTTCAAGTTGGCAATATCCGACTGGATATTTTTGCCAATTGTTGTTGCTTGGGATATAGCAGAAATGATTTTGTCCAACTTTTGTATCGCCAGTGCTGCTTTGTTGTTTACCTCATCCGCAGTATTCCTCAGCTCAGATATCTTGTTGGTAATCCTTTCTTCAACTATATTGATATGTGCTTTTATTGGAACAGGAAGGGCTTCAATATTTGATTTTATGTTGTCCAGCGTTACGTCTTGCATACTTTGCGAGTCTTTTAACTCATTCGCAAGTGTATCAACCTTCTTATTAATTTCAGTTACCTCATTGGTCGCTTTATCCAAATCATGCTTGACTGAAGCAATCTTGGTAACTTGTTCTGTCAGTCGATTATTCTCCGTGCCGAATTTTTCGACAGTTTCCATGAACTTTGCATTGAAGCTATCGGTCGACTTTTTAACTTCTTCATTGAATTTAGCAATAATGCTTTGACAAGAAGATGACAAGTCGTTTACTGCAGACTCAAGTTTAGTCGACTCTATGCCCTGAAAATTTCGGACTTCGGCAACAAATGCTGCCACCTCATCGTTCAAAGAAGAAAGAGAGTCTGAGTATTGACCGATAACTTGTTGCATTTTTTTGCTCGTGGCAATAGTCTCGTCCACCTGCGTTTTAGCAGATGACACTTCTGAAAGATTCCTTTCGAGTCTTTCTAAAGCTGCATTAATGTCATATGCCATATAATTTATCTTTTATTTTTTAATTCTTATTATCATTAGTATTGCCTGAATCATCGCCATCTTTCAGCGTATAGTTTTTGGCAAAATCATCAAATTTCTTTCCATGAATGAAAAGCATTATGGTTTCCTTTCCGTCCTTAACCAGGTTTTTCTTTATGAAATCTTCCCTGGCTTTGAGAGCTAGATGATTGTTGAATTGCTCTATATAATCCCAAACCTTATTGCCATCTTACTCATAGAGGGATATAAAGCCACCAACATATCCGTTAAAGGCTTCGTTCTTTAGAGCCTCATTGGCTCCTGCACCTAAGAAGGCAATACAATAAGCCAGAAGGAGTTGTAGAGCAGCATTATCAGTGTGAGCCCTAAGGCAGAGTAGTGTCGCACCATATAAATGTTTTACATTGTCCACCTCGCTTCCAGAATTGTCTTTTGGGATTATACCGATATATTTCAACACCACATCAAAGTCATCACGGCTTAATGTATCCGTGTCTTGTGACAAAGAATAGTTCTCTCCTTCAACTTCGTAATCTTGCCGTGCATATTTAGAGTTAAAGTACAAATGGATAAATTCTTTAAGCCATTCGTCATCATGTCGTACCTCACGTTGAGTGATACTGTCCTCACAAGCAATACGCATGTCTTCGATAGCTCTATAACGCTTCTTCTTCAGATTATCATAGACGAAGGCTGTAAGATAGCCCAAACACTTATCAAGATAGTTTCTTCCTTTTTGCCGGTCTATCTCGTCAACCTTCTTTGTTGCCTGTTCGAGAGAATAATACTTGCGGAAGAAATCTAACATAAATTGTCTAAAATCCGAATCAGTTCTTCTCCTGATTTTCAGCTCATAGGTTTGTGCCAAATAGTCTATGGTAACATCTTCCACCAAGCCTACACAACACATACGATAGATTGCTTTATCCGTATCGTCTTTATCACGTTTCTGGCAGAACATCTTCTTCAGCTCTGAGTAAATATCATGACACTCATGATACCTTAACCATCTTTCATCTTGAGAACACTTTGATATTTGAGCTATCAAATTATCAAATTCTGATACATTTTCAAGTTTGAGTCTGCCATATCTTGTCTCGTCAATATTCTTCCAACCTTGCCTATTTGCAATGTTCGTTATTTCGTTTTTTATAGATTGTACAAACTGTTCAAAATCCTGTTGTATCTGGTTCTCCCATGAAACGGTTACATATACATAACCGTCTTCATTGGCTTTACTCATTGCTGCATAGATACCTTCCGTAACATTACTTGTTTCTCCCAATGGACGTAGAAGAGCTTGGATAGAATGGTCTTCATAGTTACGCAGAATATTTATCAATGATTCGGAAATATATCGGCAAGTGTTATATTCGAAATTTACATAATTATACCTCGGCGACAATTGGTTAAGCATTATATAACCATACTGCTTACTAATATCATCTTGTGATACTATTTTAATTGCATTCCTATTACGGTCTGGTTTTAGCAAGACATCCGTGTTGCCAGTTTCGTCACTTAATAAAGCCTGTGTTTTTTGCAAATAGGTGGGCTTTACATTGAGTATGCGATCTGTCATTTCAAACAGGATGACCTTCTCTTTATATAGTCCACGGAAAGAGTTGTTGTGAAACCAAAGATCTATGTTTTTGTCAACATTTTCAAAATAGCCATTTTTCCTGCATATCTCAAAAAGAAGATTTGACACCTCCTCACCACAGTTGTTTGAATGACAGAATTGGATAAAGTCTGGGCGTAGGACATACTTGCCTCTATAATTTTCCAACCAAGTGGGATCTATCTTTAATGAGTTATTTATGGCAACACGAAGGTCATTCACCTTATCAACAGTAAGATGGATGTACTCCATGGAGTCATATAGAACATACGATATGGCATGTTTCTTGTCACGACCGCCACGTCCAGCTTCCTGAACGTAGCCCTCAATAGAAGATGGGTGGTTGATATGTATAGTATACCGTATATTCGGTTTGTCTATACCCATACCGAATGCCTTGGTCGCAACCATCAAATTCAAGTCGTTCTCATTAAATAGTTTCATATCGCCAGAAGGCTTGTCGCCACCAACAAATGTACCGACTTTTAATTTTCCTTTACACTCTGCTATCAAGCCTGTTGATATCCCCACGCGTGTACCCCAGACGTTGTCTTGGACTCCAAAAGTGCCATGTGCATGAGGACAAAATACAATACCCGCATTCTTATATTTTGCTTCTGCATCTGCTTCATAAAAGGATGAAGACATAAAATTCTTGATGTGGCATTCCTTATTTTTATCTGCCACATTCTGCGTTTCAATGTCTATTGGAATTTCCTGAAGCAGGTCATACATCCTTCGCTTTTTGCTTTCCGCAACGATATCTTTCAGTTCCCAATCGTCATTAACTTTTAAGATACATGTATTGTACTCCTCACGCAAGGAGTCATAGTTCGATTCTACATTGACGATACGGTAAGTGAGTTCAGGTCGTGAGTCATTTTCCGGACGGACTATTGTATCACTGTCAATGGTGAGTTTACCGCCTAGCGTCAGTTCTCTTTCTACGTCTGCAAGAACATCGAAAGATGCTGTAGCTGTTAATCCTATGATGGACAATTGACGGCCAGACTTGGTACGCATATAATTGATCATATTACGGCCAAGATGCAGATAGGATGTTCGGAAATCATGTCCCCATTCCGACACACAGTGGACTTCATCTATAACGCCATAGGCAAAATAGATATTATTCTTTTCCGCCATGGTAATCAAACTATCACGGAAGTTCTCCATCATGAACCTTTCTGGTGACAAAAGCATAAATTGAAGGGAACCATTTTGTAGTTGATTCAATTTCTTTGCTTTTTCCTTTCCATCCATACTTGCATTGACACAATCGCTTGCGTCAATTCTTATGTCATGTAGTCCACGCACTTGGTCCACCATCAGAGAAACTAGAGGGTCAATAACGATAGTAACACCAGGCTGCAGCATGGATGACAATTGGTAGGTCAAAGACTTGCCACCGCCAGTTGGAAGAAGCCCTATAGTTGTCCTGTCTGCTAGAGCGTGGCTTAATATTGGGAGTTGGCCATGACGGAATGACGGTTTCCTGAAAATATTCTGCAGGAAGTAAGTCAAGACATCTTCTCTTTCTTTGATTGCGATATATTTGCCAGTTGTATCTTTTATGACAAAAGGCGGATATTGAATGTTTTTTGCAGAACAGATAGTTCTTTCCCTCTTCTGATAATGTGAAGAACGAATGATATAGACAACTTTAGCCATAGCATTAAGTGGCAATGCATCTATATTGTCACGCAACAACATGGATATGTCCAGACAAAGGTCAAACTCTTTTTCCGGTATCGAGGTTTTGACTTGATTGCCAAGATGTAACTTGGAGTCTGCAAACTCTTTTGTCGATACTATGCAGAGATGAATATTTGGAAGAATGTCGTTGGTGCCATCAAGTGCTGACATTTTATTATATGCTTCCTTGAAATTCTCTATCGCTACTGCAGCACAGGGTACATCACGTTCAACTACGAGTATGTTCCAATTAGACGCATTAATGTCAAGAGCACCAGTCAACAATGCCTGCAAGAGCATTCTCTCAACACGTGCTATAGCAAGTGGCGATAGAACAATCTCTAGAGTTTCCTTCCAAGTACCAGTAATCGTTTTCTGGTTGTTGTGCTTAATTATAGAAAGATATTTGTTCAAAGTCGCTTCCTGCTCCCAATTGCTCAGAAAGGAGTAATCCTTTAGTTGTTCAAGACGGTAGGTATCATATCCATTAGAAGAAGTCAAACGGTCTCTTCTCCCATCTCTTAGTTTATGGAAGATGTTGCTATGATATGGTACTCCGTCAAGTTCAAAGATGAAGCCAGTCTTTGAATCTCCGTAGGGTATTTCAAGGACGAAGTCCACTCTTTGATCCTTACTGAACCTTTGGCCTGGAATATTGACAATTGAGGACAGAGGACGTTGTGGTTCCAGTATTTGAATGAGGTATTTACTTTCAGTACCAGCCAAATATCTAGATACAAAATCCTTTTCAAAACTGCTTTCAAGCATATCTCCATTGTAGTTATCCGTATCAAAGCGTGGGTCTATGATATGAAGAGCCTCATTGATATCATCTTTGTGTATCTTATGCTTGGATTTGTAAACGATGATTGTGTCTTTAGCTGGCTTTTCAGAAATGTCAAAGGCGTCTGCAAAAATCTCTTCTACTGCAATTGGAGCCTTGGTCGGTAAACCACGGGAGACAATATTGGCAAAAACTGCAAGTTTTGAATTGCATTCATGACAGTCAAGAGACTTGTTTGACTTTACATCGAAAACGGAAAGCGAATGGAATAATCCTTCGGTTTCATTTTGGATGTCTGAATTGGTATATTCCTCAGCGGTGGAATCCAAAATATAACCGGCAAAGAACTGGTCATTCTTGTGTGAATCCTCGATACGTTTACGAATATTCTCAAGGCTTTCAATTTTGCTGAATTGCTTGAAGAATACCCGAAGAGATATAGACCAATTATCTTTCCACTCACCACAGTTTCTGTTGAGTATACCGTACATGTCATCTGGAGCTATGGCAGCGATAAACTCATCAACTCTTTTGTTTCTGAAATAGTATGGTCCAACACAAATGAAATAATTTTCACCATTGAATGACCGCTGAAACAACTGGGTGAATTGCGCCAAGTCGAAAGCATCAACGTCCAAAATGTTACTGAAGAGGTGTATCTTGCAACAGTTTGAATGACAAAAATCCTGTTCCGTCAAATCATCAAATAGTTTGTTGATGACATTAACAGAAATCGTATTGCCATAGCATGATATGACTTGTTGCGCTCTTTCTGTGGCGGGTACTGATGGTTCAATTAAATTAATGCTTCCAATGTTATAGTTTGCCCTCTCTGATTTTAGATAATCGAGAAAACATATGGTGGCTGTACCTTGACCACATCCCCAGTCGTATATTTCAATGTCCTCAGACAAAATTGACGAGAGGTCAGGAATACATTTAAACGCATCATCAAGTTTGGCCTTGTGCATCTTACCAAAACATCTTAAATACATGTTCAGATGTTGCTCATTATCAATGATGTCGGTACCGCGCTTTAGGTCTTGATACAACCCGTCCAATACAGTTCTGTCACTAGGTAATAATGACATCGCAGTATCTCGCATCCCCATGAAGGAAATGTTGCCTCGGTCTATAAGTTGTCGTATAAATTCTGACATAATTTATTTACCTGTAATGGTCTCTGCATTTGGGTTGTTTGTATGTTGTTTCCAGTTGGCAAGAGCCGACTCTTTTGATGTGTTAGCATAGCAATACTCACACAAGTGGGGGCAGGTGTTATATTCGCCAATGTCCTTGGCTGCCATACATCCACAGAATTGCCGTTGTCCGGAATCTTTTTTGTGGGCACTGACAAAGTATTTGTTGTTAGGCAAAAGTATGGCACCTTGGGGCAGTTCATCATTGCCAAACAATGAAGGAGCAGGAACGTCCTTTATCTCTACCTTCATGTATTTCATGAGTTCCTGGTCTTTCCATGCTATGTTAGTAATCAAATCTCCATCTATACAACGGTTATGCTCGATACTATATTTTTCCAAATCAATTTTCTCACCACAAGTTGCAAGGGTGTAGTTCCACCCAAGTTCTTTATTCATGGCAGAAAGTTTTTTGGCAAAATTTTCCATCTGTTCTACTGTCCATTCATGGTATGGAACACCATTCCTTTCCAAATTAGCTTTTACCTTTTTATATAGGGCAATGTCTGCATAGCTGAAAACAAGTTTTTTGGTATACTGCTTTAACTGCTCGCCAATATTTCTCACTTTGCAAAGCAAGTCGTCAACGGTGATGTCGTCAGTAAGAATCATTGGATCAAAACGCCACACTACAGAGCCGACACCAAGTCGTTCCACCAGCATTTTGAAGGTTTCAATACGTTTCTCTAAGCATGGCACCTTTTCCAACTTCTCAGCCTCATAGTCGTTAAGAGTGTACTGTATGTAACACTTGATATTATGCTCTTCAAGCAGTTGGATATAATCCAGAAGAGGACGTGGATTCTTAGACCAAAACACGATAAATCGTGTGTCCTTATAGGACACGTAGTATTTCATTCCATTAAACGGATTAGTCCAAGCAGAATAACCCATTTCGAGGCGTTTGAAAAACCAATCTGCATAAAAAGCTGGAATATCCGTTGAACGACTTGCTGATACAACGACTGGGGCAAAAGCCTTGACTAATGCTCCATTCGATAAGGTCAAATCTACTTTATTTTTGTCTGTTGTTGCCATACATGTAATTTTTTGTCTTATTCAAACATCTCTTTTTATGCCACCAGAGCCAGCAAAGGTAATGCCGCTATCAGGGAGTTTAGACTCGGCATCGTCTTAGTGGGTTGGTTAGCCAAATACGTATTGATGAGCACTACACGAAGCATTGCCCTTGCATCAGCATTTTGTAGGAGTTGGAAGAGTTTTTCATCCATCTCCGCATATTCAAAAGCTGAACGCATAGCCTTGATAGAATAACTGCCTTTAGGCAACTCTTTTTTGTCCTTTTTGTCTTTGCTCCAGGGTTCATCTTCTGCAACAAGCATAGCTTCTGTATCATATTTTTCAATCAATTTCCAAAATGGTTCGTGTTGCATATGAAAATAAGGCTTGGTAATGTCTTTGGAAAATATGGAGGACTCGCCCAAATATCTGTTCCAAACTATATTAAACTTAGTTACAAGTTCATCAGTAAGTTCTATTTGGGGATAACGCATTATCTTGCTTTCAATCAAATCAATGATTGAGAGCAACAAGATTGCCTTATGTGGAGCTTTATGCCCCTTTATCCTTGCAACATGAAGATTTGCAAAGGCTTCTATGTAATCTTTCAAGTCCATGTTCATTTTTGCTCTTTTTATTTGTCATGCAATAAGCACAACAGTTCAACATAGGATTACTTCCTGTACCTTATTATTTCTTTACCCAATGCGAATATAGGCTCTCCCTTTTTGTAGTTCGTATGTGAGGCTTTATAGTCGCCAATCAAGGACTTTATGTCAATCTCCCCAAAGGTAATTGGGTCTTGTTCCAATATATAGCTCACATAATTCCTACCTTCTTGAAGCCCTGGATAGTGAGTTTTTTTCATGAATTCATAAGGCGTGTCAGCAGCGTTGTGAATCTTAAACATCATCAGTCCTTCTGTTGTTGGGTCTTCTACGTTATAGAGGAAGAGAAAATCGGGAGCTTTTTTCGCCCTTGACTTTGAAACGCTTCCGTCTCGGTCTTTGTTGATACGTATGTTATACATATTATCACGTTTGCCAATCCGCCCAAATATCCACCTTAAATGCTCAGAATTCTTATAACAACCAATGAGAAAGTTGCTATTCATATAAGCCTCAAAGAAGTATCTCGTTCTAAACTCATTGGGTATATGTTCAGCAGGAGTTGGCACTACCTTTGGCAAATCTGCAAGTGCTGCAGGATTTATGCCAAGATTGCATTTCGCCCTATAGAAATATTGGTCTATTACTTGACGGATGCCTTCGTTTTCTATTTCCAATTTATTCCTAAGCTCTGCTTCTTCCGGTTTAGTTAGTGCAGAAGGGTTACGTAGAGCCAAAGAAAAATACTGTTGGTCCCCATCATCACCATATGGTTTGTAAACCTTACCCAGCAATAGTTGGAAATTCTCTCGGATGTATTCGTCTGCATTTACGTTTTCGTGAGGTGTGAGTGCATAAAACAAGAACTTTTTCTCAAGCATTTCCTGTATCTCCTTGCGAAACATACTCCTTACTCTCTTTTTCCAATTGGACTTTTCACTTTTATTGTTTCTTCCATATAGGGCAACAATGAATAAGAAGTTTACGTCATAGTGAGCAATTAGGAATGTGTCACGGTCAAACAGACGATTTTCAAATTGTCGAGAAAAATAATATTTCTCTTTTTTGTCGGTCAAATGAATATCATCTTCTTTCTTCAATGTATTTTGCTGAGCGCTAATAAAGAAATTCGGAATTACATTATAACCTTCAGTTAAGTCATCCCTAAGAATAACATGGCCATTCTGTTCTTCTGCAGTGCCATCATTAAACAAATCAAGATTCCACTGGATAACATTACGGGCATATGTAAACTGCTTATACACGCTTTCTCGCCCAATTACAGTCCCACGCTTGTAATATTTCGAGTCGCCTATATAATAAACCGTCTTATCTTCCTCTTCATTGTTGGTGAGATTTTGCCATTGATAGATATGGTCTACCAATTTCCCGTCAGGTTGTTCCTTAAGTTCCCTTAAACGTTTGTCTTTATCAGGAATTTGGTCACCCAACAATTCGTCAATCATCGCTTCAAACACAATATTGAAGTTTTTGGCTAACAAATACTCTTGAAGTTCAGAGGACATAGTTATTTTGTGAGAGCGTTCAAAGAATGCATAGCAAAGTTCCCACAGTTGTATAGCCTTGTCTGAGAAATACTTATATTTGATTTGATGCAAGCGCATTTTCCCCATTCCTCTAAGATAATTCTCAAACTGGTTTTTTGAAAGAATCGGTATGTTTACATTTATTTCTGCTGCAAATCCATACTTGTCGTTTATGTAGTTCAGTATACTGAAATATATGACAAGTAATTCTTCGTCAAAATTTATTTGGCGTCGTTTGTTGACAGGATCAAGATACATCGGAATGTCGCCATCAACGAATGCCTGACTCTTAGATATAGTTCGAGTCCAATTTATTTTATTAAGTCCCGAATGTAGATTTCTTAGAGTAAAGAAGAAAAAATTTTGATTGTCTTTGTTGAATTGTATGAGGGACAACAACACGTCAAGAAAAGTATTGCTTACTCTCCTATGACCTTTACTAATTTCTGCTATATGCTTATAATAGATGACTTTGTTTCTTCTGTTTTTCGTACGATAAACATCTATCGCACGAAAAATCCAGACTGCAAATTCGTATATGAATTTACGTTGTTCCTCTTTGAGGGGAGTTGATTTCTCAAGATTTATAATATCTTCTGGACGATATTCGCCGAAGACCAACTCTTGCTTACTCTCACCAACAGTAATGAGCACCTTAGGTAGAATAAATACACAATCTCTTAGTTGGGCACTATAGTAGTACCCAACATAATTGATACAGAACTTTCCTTCAACATCCTCCAAGCCTCCAAGCTCTTTAAGAATGCATTTCAAATCTGACTGACGTTCCTCATCATTCAGCGTGTATTGATATTCTTCTATAAGTATGCGCATAATAATTATGAGTTCACTTTAACTTCCCATCCTTGTGCTTCTGCAAAGTCGATAATAGCCTGAATGTTTGTAATGTTCCAATAGTTGCTTACAAAGAATTCTACACCATTCACATCCTTATACTTACGCTCCTTCTTAAAGTAGCCATAAGCCTTCTTTCTATAGCTATAGTTTGTTTGCTCAACATCCTTTGCCTTAACAATAAAACCTATAAGTTTCAATTTATCTCCCATCATCGAATCAGGAAAGACTTCTTTCAACTCATCAAATGATATTTCTGGATGTAGTTTCAGATATTTCTCAACTATAGAGACAGCTAACAGTCCTCTTCCCAAGCCTTCTTTTCCATCAAAGGAATATTTAGTTTGGTCGTTGCCTTTGGTTTCTATGTCTTCAATTGCCGCAGGTTCTTCGTCTACTTCTGTGTCATCAATGTCTTCAACATCCTCATCTGCTTGAATTATAGCAGGGGTGTTATTCTCTACTTCAGAAGATAGTTTCACTTCAAGGTTCTTCAGGAATATTTCAATTTTAGCATCTTCGGGCTTTCCGTCAGACTTAAAGAATGTATGAAACAAGATCTCCGTATTCCCGTTTTCTTTATCTCTGAACATGGCATCTTCAAATCCATAGTCTTTGAACACGTCATTATACACATAGAACAAGACCTTGCCTACAAATTTGTCTGCGGATATAATCGTATTTGTCTCGTCATTCTCAAGTGCCTTTCTGTCTGCCTTGCAAAAGAAATATCCCATTTTTTTGTCCTCAGAATGGGTCGCATCCCAAATCTTTTTGTTGATATTCTCTACAAAAGACCACCAATCGTATTCTTGTCCATTAACGCTAATGGCCCATTTCTTGTTGGCATTACTGATAGGTACATATCTCCAATCCCAACGCCGCTTGAATGCCGAATCTATAGGAAACAGGCTTTGGTCACTTGTATTCATTGTAGCCCAAATGTAGAGGTTGTTTGGAAGAAGCAACTTGCTGCCATTTAGAACTTCATCTATAACATCATCCTTATATAATGCATCGATAGACTCACTATTGGCAACAACAACACCTTCAAATTCCTCGTTCAATTCTTGCATAATGTCTGCATCAGAAGTAATGGGATAGCTTGAAAACCCCTTGTCATTTCGATCTAGCAATTGGAACAAATCGCCAAAAATTTGAGCGCAATTTCCTCGATTGATTTCTTCTATGACCAATACGTGAGGGTTAGACAAATCCTTCCAAGCCGCAACATATGCTTTCAGAAAAGCCTGTTGGCTATATTTGTAAACAATCTTTTTCTCCTTTACAACTTGACCGTTTTCTTTTACAGGAAAGCCACGGTCATCACGCACAATGACTTTCTCCATTTGCGGTTTATAAGCTCCAACAAATGTGGAGTAGTCGCTATCTGGATGAAACGTTGTACGAATGTCAGCCATATTATACTTTTTCACCAACTCGTCTATTCCGTAAGACTTGCCGGTTCCTGGAGCTCCATAAACAATCTGCTGCAAAGGGAGCACAGGCAACTTTTCGTTTACAGGCAATTCATTATTGTTGATTATCTTGCTTAGTTGTTCAAGATCATTAATGATGCTTTTGTCATAATATCCCATAGCTTTATAAATTTAATGCGTGAAAAAAATCATCAGCCTCGTCCGTTAAAGTCGAGATGGAAGAATTGAGATTTTCTAACAAGCCTGCTTCTATCAAGAAGCTTCTTATATATGAGTAACATGTGTTTGGCAATGCGATTTCCTTCTCATTAACAAACACAAAATCCTCAATATCATCTTTCACCTTGCTGACTTCATTCAGAGAGTCTTCAATAGACAACCCTTTTTCCTTACAATGTAACATGTACAGAAACTCATTCCAATGAATGACATGGAATCTATGCAAAAGTGCCAATGCTATCCACATATTATGAGATTCATAAGCAGGATTGTTGTGCATATTGATTAGTCCTTGCTTTTGGATACTATGCTTTATATGAGTCAGTCGGATCATAACTGTTTCTCTTTGTTTGGCATCACTTGGAACATTCTCGATTGCTCTACAAACAAGCACAAACTGAGTTCCGATTTCCGTGAAACATTTATTTGCCGGAAACTCACCTTCGTAATCCACAAAGTCTAACTTCTTCAATAATGGGAAAAAGGTACGTATCGCACTTTTCGCCGCTGTAGAGCCAAATAGATGAACGCTTTCAGCGAGTTCTTGAATACCAACATATGTAATTGGCTCATTGCCGAATCCTTCAAGCATTTCATACACTTTTACAATCTGGCTACAACGTGTTGGTGAAAGACTGCTTCCATCAACACCTTTATATGAATCTACAGAAAGAGGTATTTTCATAATAACATCGTTTTAATTTTTTCTGCAATAACTTTAGCCAACATGGGAGGTACAGCATTGCCAACTTGTTTATATTGGCTTCCTCTTGTTCCCAAAACTTCAAAATTGTCAGGGAAACTTTGTATTCGTGCAGACTCCCGAAGTGTTGGTATTCTAGGTTCGGCGTAATGAAAATAGTTTCTATGTCCGGTATCTATTGTGTTAGACGGACGCAGACTGCTCATTCTTTCAAAAGCCTTATTGTATTTACGCACTTCCCAAAATTCTTTAGGAAGACTTCGTATGTTGCCACCATCGGGTATCTGGCTTATGATGTTGACAGTCTGTTCTGTATGCGCTGTATAGTCTTGATTCAAAGGCTTCTCTTGTGAACCGCGCAATATCTTTTGGTATTCATTTTGTGGTTCGGAGCCATAGTGCTCATTATCAGAATGAAGCAAGTCGCTAATACCGTCTTTAGCCGTCAATTGATAATCGTACGGAGTAGGGAACTCGAACTTTTTATTCTTTATGCCCACGTAAAAAACCCTATAGCGATTTTGCGGTATTCCATAATCCGCTGCGTTCAAGAGCTTGTATGAGATAGAATATCCCAGACCATTTTCGCCAAAACGTTCCAGCAAATCCTTCACAAATGCGCCTTTGTTTAATGTCAGCATTCCTTTTACATTCTCGATAACAAAGAATTCTGGGTTTGCCAACTTTACTGCTTTATAAAATTCCAAGTACATTTTATTCCTGGGGTCATCAATTTCCCTCTTGCCAACAGTACTAAATCCTTGACAAGGTGGACCGCCAATAATACCTGTAATTTTATTCTCTGATGCAAGATGTGGTAGTACTTCGTTATTGAAGTCTTCTACGGACATAACTCGTGCAACTTTATCTTTTCGGTTATGATTATATGTCTTAACGGCATCTTCCCACATGTCTACCGCATATAGAACATCAAATCCAGATTGTTCAAAACCTAGACTTAATCCTCCGATACCACAAAACAAATCAATTATCTTCATGTTCTAATATTTTTAATATTTCATCGGCTACAGCTTTTGCCAATAATGGGGGCACTGCATTTCCAACTTGCCTATATTTACTACCTCTAGGTCCTTGAAATTCAAAACTGTCAGGAAAGGACTGCAATCTTGCAGACTCTCTGATTGTTGGAATCCTATTATACAAGGGGTGGAAATAATTGCTATGAGCATTTCCTGTATCTATAGTACAAGACTGCGTCTTTGGATCTAACCTCTTGTATGCAGACGAATGTCTGTTTTGTCTGTCGGAAGGCCACAACTCGGCTGGTACGTCTTTCCAATTGCCTCCTTGAGGTACATAACTTATCCTTTTCTGTACTTTCTCAGCTGGATAAACTATGTCCTGATCAAGAACAGTGTTGTTTTTGTTTCTAAGAAATTTTCTCAAAGGTGAATTGGGAGTGCTATTAAGCATCTTCTCGCCATCTTCACTTTTTTCAAACGCATACAACTCTCCGATTGCATCTTCAACAGTTGTTTTTGTTTGTTTTGCCATATTCTTGAAATCAAAAGTTGTGTCTTTGAAGTCTTTACGGATTCCAATGATTATTGCTCGCTTTCTATTTTGGGGAACTCCATAGTCAGATGCGTCAAGAACTTGATAGTTTATATTATAGTCTACATCGCCCAAAATTTCTTGAATGCGCTTGATTGCATATCCATTATCTCGCGTCAAAAGACCTCGGACATTTTCTATCATTATCACTTTCGGTTTAATCTCTTGAACAAAGCGAATATACTCGAAGAACAATTTGTTGCGTGGGTCTTCTGTCTCTTTCTGCCATCTATTGGCAGAGGAAAAACCTTGACAAGGAGGTCCGCCAACAATAACGTCAACATCGTGATACTCGTCCTTTATTTGCTCATTTGAAAATGAAGCTATGTCAATGTTGTGAACTTTTGCGTTCTTGAAATTATGCTTGAATGTTACAGTGGCATATTCATTAAAGTCTATACCGCCGACAATATCGAAACCTGCGAGATGGTAGCCTTCACTGATGCCGCCACAACCACAAAACAAGTCTAGAACTTTATATTTCTTCTTTTTCATTTTATTCGTTCTAATTTTTCATTTATATAATAGCTTTCGCTATCTTCTGTATTTTTCACTTCCGCCACACCATTTTCAAATGGTCCAATCAGAAAATACTTTGGTTTAACCTTCACAACTCCATTACTCAACATGATGCCCCATTTCCCGTTCAATTTAAAAGGGACATATCCCTTATGATAAGGGCGCATGTCTTCATAAATTGGTGGTACTATTGTTTTGTTGCTTCTGGAACATAGTCCATATTTACCTTGTTTTTTGAACACATTGTATTCTCCGATACCATAATTGGAGTCTTCGGATTTATCTGAACGAATCTGTCTTCCTCCTTCAGCATGTTCAACCAGAGTCATCTGTTCATCACCTTCCGAATAATCGGGTTCCCTGTCTTCAAATAAAATGTCTCTAGTCAAACCGGTACCATCGTTATAGATAGTTGAGTCGGATTCGTGACCAATGAAATGATAATGCCATCTACGATTTGCCATAGGCGTACCAAAACGGTTGTAAAGTCCGACATTATCTAAAATAAGGCTTTTATCTTTCCCTTTTGAAGTGCGAAGCCCTCTTCCTATTTGTTGAAGAAACATTGCTAAAGACTTTGTCGGTCTGGCCAATTGGATGAATTCAATGTCAGGACAATCAAATCCTTCTGAGAATATATTTACATTGACTATCACTTGTATGATACCGCTGCGAAAATCGGTAAGCAAATCTTCTCTTACTTTCTTAGGAGTTGTTCCGTCTATCATGGCTATACTAACTCCATGACGTTGATACGTCATCAATATATTCGCCGCATGTTGGCGATTAATTGCGTATATGATACCTTTCTTGCCTTTGCAAAATTGTGCATATGAATCATAGAGCTTTGCGCGGATGCTATCCTTGTCGAACTTGTTAATAAGTTCTTCTTCAAGATAATCTCCGTCAACGCCAAAGCGTTCAATCGCATTTATTTCGTGTTGTATATTAGAATTGGGTGAAATAGAGATGTAATCATAATTGCTCAAATATCCCTCCTTCACAAACCATTCTATAGGATGCGAAATGATGATGTCGTCATACAATAGAGTAAAGCCGGAATGATTCATACGCCATGGTGTTGCTGTAACACCAAGCTTCTTACTATTAGGAAACATCTCCCATAGACTTTGGTATCTTGGTGCCATAGAGTGATGTGCCTCATCTATTATAATGAAGTCGAACTGTTCAGAAGCCATGCTATCAATATTCTTTGCAGAAGCAAATGTTTGTATTGAGGCAACCTGAACAATCTTTTCAAGTTGTCTTGGGCAACCACTCATTATCAGCCCGTTATCTATACCTCTTTTTCTGAGTTTGTCGGAAGCTTGTTGTATAAGTTCACGCACATGGGCCAAAACAAGAATGTGAGAGTTGGAGTTATTGTCAATAATCCAATTTCTGATGTCTCTAACTATAGATGCAAACAGAACCGTCTTACCAGTCCCAGTGGGCATTTGAACCATCACATTGTTCATTTCATCCCATTTGGAAAAGATAAGATGTTTCATCTCCTTCTGGTACGGAAAGAGAATAGTATCATTTGTCTCTATGTCGGAATATTTATTCATTATTCTTCCCAGCCTTTTGAACGAGCATTGTCCAATACCCTCAAAGCATATCTTGCTTGTTTATATGTCAGTTCCTTACCTCGTTTACACCAGTAATAGATGCTTCCCATAAAAGCAGCATCTCGTGGAGAGATTAAACCTGTCTCTTTTCCCCAGATGTTTATATCATGCCATGTCTCATAATCATAACTGTTGGCTTTCTCTGTTAAGGTCAACATCGCAGGTGTCATTTCCTCAACATCATTCGATGTCAAAACATCCGATGGCAACGATACTCCTTTAAGAATGTTCTTTTGACACATATCGGACCAACATGATGCTCGCTTTGTATTTACACTGATATTTGTTCCTTCATCTACATCCATGAGAATGTCCCATATTTTGGATTGAAGTTCGGTGACAACCATCATTATCTTATACAGAACTGTATCTTCAATTTTGTTGAGTTCCGACTCGGCTACACTTTTGACCTCCCATTTATTTCTCTTCTTTCCATTAGCAACTGTAACAGAAGCCTTCACCTTATAGGTAATATTCTTATTCCCTGCCAGTGCCTTTGCGTATAAAGGCATAACATCGCCTCCAAGGTCTTTAAACAAAGAAGGAGAAATAATAGCTTGTTGCTCCCAAATCGACTCAAAATCAATAGATTTGTTTGACAATCTCGAAAGCATCGCCATTGTAAATGCGACCATGTTAGCCTTATAGCCAGCAAGGTTTATCCCATCTTTACCATAGTAGGCATCTATCGTTCTGAACAAGATGATCTTTCCTATCGTTTGCTTGTAGGATTTTTCGTCAAATTTGGTTTTGCTTTGTGTCATTTTCTTGAAGAAAGCAGTGTAACAAGCTTCACCACCTTTGCAGACCGTATGTGGTTCCTGTTCCCAAGCCATAATGCATTTAGCTAAGGATGTTTTGTCAAACATTTGATTTTTAGGATACTCCTCATAATACTCACGTTCTTCTTTGGTGTTGGAGGTGTGCTTGGCCTTGTCCATGTACTGTCCTCTGGTACGTTCAAAGAACCATTTGGAAATTTCCTTGTTCATGGAGTTCTTTACCCACACATTGCGTGACTGATGTTCAAGCTCTTGTAGGAAAGGCTCGTTAATCCCGAAGTCGGATTTCTTTACAGCAGACTGGGTGTTTGCAAATTGTGAAATACGTGGAACTAAATCGTCTTTGTTCTCTTTATTCTTGATGACAGACACTTTCATGGCAACAAACACCTGTTTTATCATGTCAGGGTCAGTATCCTTCATCTTCATGACTGCACTGATAGAAGCCGTGGTCTGACCTCCATTTACAATCTGCCAATCCGTAATTCTGGTAATGACAGGGCCTTGTTCCGTTTCTTTTACCGTTATATTTGTAGCAGTTGTTGAAATGCCATTGTTGTAGGAAAAGAACATATCAGGTTCCGCATCGCGATGTTTGTCACCTTTTGCTTTTTGTGATGCAGTAGGATTATGGCCTATCAAAGTGTCTCGAATACCCTTGTTTGATGCACCTTTAAATTGCAGGAATGTACGAACATTTTGTTCAAGGATATGCTGATGGTACTGATTGTATATCTTTGAGAGTGTTTCTCCAGGTATAATGGCAAGATAGCACTCAACCCTGTCTGAAACGTCCGGCATTTTTATGCATGGAAGAGGTGTAAATCCTTTGTCCTCAAAATCAACAACTACTGCTTCTTTACCCCGAAGGATATCATCATGCTTTTTGATACGTTTAACATCCCAAATGTGGTACTCCATAGAGG
This sequence comes from Eggerthellaceae bacterium, assembly GCA_963656105.1. Taxonomy (GTDB): domain Bacteria; phylum Bacteroidota; class Bacteroidia; order Bacteroidales; family Bacteroidaceae; genus Prevotella. Next base: position 1,581 of record CAVKHW010000120.1, on the reverse strand, counting down.
TGCCATCTTGCACTTTTTCATCAAGTTCAAGATTTGTTGGAGCAACGGCATTTGTCATCAAAAACATTCTAACCCTGTCGATTGATTCCGCCTCATTGATGAGTTGGGCTATTTGATAGAGATCACTATGTTTGTCTTCTATCCGCCCTAACATGGTTCCTGAGACAGAACGATCAAAGAATTTCTCCATCCATTTGAAATATCTTTCAACTTCTGATTTTGGTAGGGTATTACTCTTTTCTGGATCTACAAGAACCGAAAGGAACAGGTCGATAGACATATATTCGTCATCGCCACTATATCCCCATGCATCCAATGCTTCACCACTATTGGATTTGTAGCTACAGAAATTCACATCTGTAACATCGCCCACGTTTTGAATATACTCCACCATCATTTGGGTAAGAGCATCTTTGGGGTCTTCGCTACCATATATGATTTCATCGTTGTCTACCTTAAAGGTTTCCAACTCAGACATTTCTTTACTTACAACCTTTTTAACAGTCTCACTGACACCATCATCAACTTGGGCGAAATTAAAGTCATCAAAGACTTCTTCTGCGATATTGTTGTCCATGCCTAATTCCATTATATGTTATGCTGAAGGCATCAAATTGCCCTTCACTATTTCCAAATAGTTCACTTCATCCTCAAAGTCCCCACCGAACTCCTCGGTCAGCACTTTGATGACTTCATCTATCTTGTTTACCTGCTCTTGCAGCAAATCTTGTTTGTTCTTTTCCATTGTCTCTTCGTTTTACTTAACGATATTCATTTTGTTGTTACGCCAAGGCTTTCTGCATGAGTTCAAGTCCTATGGCATAAATGTCTGCACCATTCTTTTTACAAACATCAAAGCTCTCGTCCATTAGACGATTATAGATAGCGCACTCTTCCTGCGAGAAAGAGGCGAAACCATCTTCTGACACGTAATCCTCAAATCTGTCATCGAGATGGAAATTCACCTTGCGTTCATTGACCAGATGATGGAAAAAGTCTCTCACATCATCGAAAGATGTTATTCTTGTATCCTTATTGTATAGCATATCATCAAATCTTGTTGGTAATGTTTTTACGTTATGGACAATAGGGTTCCTCCTCTTGGGCTTGTGGCTTATCCAGCGTGTCCACCAATAAATCTTTGGGCTTCACCTGTAGTATTTCTGCAATTTCATATAGCACAGGTATTGGCGGTTGTACATCATTGCTGACATATGAGTTTACCATTCGGTACGTTTTGCCTAACTTTTCAGCAAGCCATGTTTGCTTAATACCTTTTGAAGTCAAGACTTCTTTGATTCTATTATACTGCATATCGTTTATATGTTTGTAAGTACAAAAATAAGAACTTTTATTTCAATGAAAGAAGAAAAAGTAAATATACTTCTCTAAGCCATTGATTTTTAACAGATATTTACAGGTCTGTATTGACTCCTCATAACATATAGAGCCTGCTTGTATCGCTACAAACAGGCTCCGGTTTCCAAAAAATATGAACAAACAGTTATTTCGTTAGTAGTACCACCGTGAAACGGTTGGCTTCTTTCGGAGAGAACTGACTGATGCCTCCTAAGCTGGTGG
>CAVKHW010000119.1:0-97941 GCA_963656105.1 Eggerthellaceae bacterium | reverse complement strand
CACCTGCACATCAACCGCATGATTGACAACGGGCAGTTGAGGAACGCGAAGAACTATAAGCTGGCACTCCAGCACATGGAACGGTTTGCAGGTACAACGAGGGTGATGTTCGGGCAACTCACCTCCACTTTCGTGAACCTGTGGGTGCAGTCTTTGGAACAGACGCACCGGGCAAAGGAGATGTACCCAGTGTGCATGAGGCAGGTGTTCCGTGCGGCCGTGGCAGAATACAACGACTACGACAACGGAGTTATCCGCATCAAGACGAACCCTTGGGGCAAGGTGAAGATACCACAGGCAGACCGCACGGCAAAGATTGCCATCAGCCCAGAGGAGTGCCGCGTGTTCTTCGCTGCTCCCTTGCCAGACACGAAGATGATTGACCCGGCACCAGAGATTGCAAGGGACGTGGCGAAGATGATACTATGCCTTGCAGGTATCAACACCGTTGACCTCTTCGAGATGAGGAAAGAGAACTACCGCAACGGCTGCTTGTGCTACAATCGGGCAAAGACGAAAAAGACGCGCACCGATGATGCCTACATCGAGATGCGCGTTGAGCCTGTGATACAGCCGCTGGTGGAGAAATACCTTGCCGAGCCTAACGACCCTTACCTGTTCCGTTTCCACAAGCGGTTTTGCGACAGCGACTCTTTCTGTGCTTGCGTCAACAAGGGCATCAAGCAGGTGTGCGAGAGTATGGGTATACCCAAGGAGAAACAATATCGGGCGTACACATTCCGCCATACTTGGGGTACGGTGGCGCAGAACGACTGCGGAGCGACCATTGACGAGGTGGCATTTGCCATGAACCACTCGCACGGGCGCACCATCACGCGAGGATACATCAAGCTGGACTTCTCCCCTGCATGGGAACTGAACGCAAAGGTGATTGACTTCATCTTCTTCAGCACGGCAAAGAGCAAGCAGGGAATGGCGCGTGATGTGGACGAGCGCAAGGACGCTATGTTCCGCATTGCGCCAAAGTACATGATTTATGCGAGGGCGTACTTCCGTGGCGAGGTGCTGGCCGAGGTGAGCGACATAGGCTTCAGCAACATTGACGAGGTGATAGCCCGACTTGCAGCAAAACTGCCCGACACTATCCCGGACAGGTGTGCCGTGCAGTTCCGCATCAAGAATGTGGACACCGACAGAGAGGCGGTGTACGAGAGGACTAAGGGCAAGGGGTTTTAGCCACAATGCGGCCGTTGAACTTCTCCCATTCCTCGGCAATCTGCTTTGCGTCAAGAGGAATGTCTTGGAGTTTCTTCGGGTCGATGCGGATAAAACCATCACACTCAATCATAGAATTTTCAATTTTTACAAACATAATCGTTATGAAACAAAGAATTAAGATTATTCAAGACGCAATCAACTCAAAGCCATGCAGTTATTGCGGAAGAACACACAAAGTGGAGTTGAATGTAGCTGGTGAGGCTATAAGTCCTGTCGTGTTTTACAAATACTCGGAGGATAGTTGCGAGAAATTCAAAGAGGCAGTAAGGCTCTTTGTTACTCATCAACTTTCATGCGGTCGCCTGTGAAGAACACATGCCCGCTGCCCTCTTTTGCAAGGCGCAGGATTTCTTGGAATGTCAAACTGATTGGCACATTGACCACGACAAATGCTTTGGTGGAATTAAGCATGTTGGAAAGTTCATCAATGCTGTAATCTTCGGCATTGATGCTCATGCCGCCACCTGCAAGAATGATGTTTTTGATTTCAGACTTCTTCATGTCGTAGAGATTTAGATTTCGGAAAAATCGAAGTTGATGTGTCCCTTGCCCTCTTCTGCAAGAATGTCCATTTCACCTGCGGTAAGCGTACCGTCTTTCACTACAATGGTCACGGTGGTGTTTTCCACTTTGCCGACCTCGGTAACGAGAAACAGCAAATCGGAAAAGCGATACCAAGACACGACCTTGATGTTGGCTACCTTGCCAACGAGCGTTTTTACTTTTTGAATGTTCATGAACTTAAAATTTTGAATTCGCGGCAAAGGTAGCGCACGACCGCCCCAACCGCCCTTTATCTTTTGCGACACGCCCGGCTCTGCAACTCCGCAAGGTCGGGCTTTCTTTTCGCCCAAACTTTTCTTCTCTACTTCTTCTTCAAAACAAAAAAAGAAAATCAAAATCCGAAGTCGTTTTTGTCGTTGTCGTTGCCTATATTTTACGACGTTAGGAGTAAAATATATATTCCTTATCCTTATTCCTTATCTATATATTGATGTAGTTACGCGCGCGAGAAAACCCCAAGAGGTTATGTTGAGGTTATGAGTTTTCTGCATTTCAAAAACCCCTTGGGGTTTTGTTAGGGTTTTGTTGAGGTTTTGAAAAATGGAATTAAGTCGCTGATAATAAGGCATAAACGCAAATTTATATTTTTACTCGTTTCTTGTCGCTTTTCAACGAGTTTGAATAACCCTTTTTCAACGAGTTTTCTAAGAGTATAAAGGCAAAAGCGTAAAAAAGAGGGGTTATTTTTGAGGTCGTTTTTATGCTGTTTTCATAACCCTTTGAGGTTTTATTTAATAACCCCTTGGGGTTTTGTTAGGGTTTTGAAATAAAACCCCTTGGGGTTTCTTTGAGGTTTTCAAAATACGTTGTTGAGGTTTTGTTTAGGTTTCCTTTTGGTCATAAAAATAGCGACCTATCCTCGCGGACGGGTCGCTAAAACTATGAGTGAAAATTGCGGTTGCAGCCTCTAAAAGTAGATGCGATAGACGGGGCGGTCAGTCGTCCTCGTCATCATCTTCTTCGTTGTCCTCGCCACAGAGGACGGAAAGTTTGTCCTCGATGGTGCGCACGTTTACCCTTGCCGCCATGTCCACGTCAACGGCTTTCATCTTCGGTGTGTGGAACTCAAGCAAGCGCAGCTCGGCATTCACGCGGTCGTCCGGGGCGAGTTCCGCCATGTCAAGCTCGAAGTCGGACATGATTGTGGCTTGGCCGTTGAACTTGACTTTCTTCGGCTCGAAATAACTTAATGAATGTGCGCGGATAAACCCTTTCAGAGGGTTCTCCTTGTTGGGCGTTCCCTTCTTGCGCCCTCCTGTTTTCATACCTTTCATGTTTCTCTTCTCCTTATCTTCATGTGCCGTGGACGCTCAATCAACGCCCACGGCTTTGTGATACAATAGTTAAAAGTCGTGGGCAAAGATACCTTATTAATTTAGCGCACGAATAATAACTTTTGAAACATAAACGATTATGGGACTGATAGGAAGCGCAGTAGGCGCGGCAGGAAGCATCTTCGGCGGCATCATGGCGAGCAAGGCGATGAAGAAGATGAAGAAGAACATCGAGGCGCAGCGCAAGAGCAACCAAGACTGGTACGACCGCAGGTACAACGAGGACGCCACACAGAGGGCTGACGCGCAGAGAATACTCACCCAGACTGAGGAGAGCATCAAGAACCGCAACCAACAGGCGGCAGGTGCCGGGGCCGTCATGGGCGGCACGGACGAGAGTACGGCAGCTGCAAAAGCCGCCAACAACCAAGCCTTGGCGGACGCAACGTCACAGATAGCGGTCAATGCGGACGCTCGCAAAGACCAGATAGAGCAGACGTACCGAGCCAAGGACGATGAGTATGTGAACCAACTGAACCAGATAGAGCAAGGCAAGGCGAATGCCATTGCAGGAGCGGTGCAGGGCGTGGCAAGCGCGGCATCGTCCATGCCGTTCTAAACTTAAAGCACAACAGATATGAGCACAGGAAATCCACCAAAAGGCAGTGCCGACTGGCTTGCGGAGCAGGACGGAGCGGACACCACTCCCCCTGCCAAAGGCACGCAAGCAATGGCGGAGCAGCCTCCACAGCCCGACCCTGCACCGAAAGGCACAGAGGCTTGGACTGAACAGAACAGCGGAGGCAATGCCCCTGTAGTAGAGAGCAAGCCGACACCGCAGACAGATGTAGCCCCACCTGCCGACAAGCCAGCCGGGGTGTCGCCACAGAACAATGCCGATGCGGTCATGGGCTACGACCAACAGATTGCGGCATTGCAGGAAGCCGCCAACAAGAGCAAGCCAGAGACCGAGGAGGAGCGCAAGAAGCGTGAGCGCAAGGAAAAGTCGAAGAAGATAATCGCGGCAGTCGGTGACGGACTGATGGCGTTGAGCAACCTCTACTTCACGACACGAGGCGCACCCAACATGTACGACCACAAGACCATGAGCCAGCAGACACCCCTGCAAGCGCAGCTTGACAAACTGAAAGCCGAGCGTGAGGCGAATGCCGACAAGTATTTGCAGTATTCACTCAAAATTGGCGACCTGCAGAACGACAGGGCGAAGACTTTGCGCGAGATGGAGGCCGAGCAGGAGCGCAGGAAACTTGCAAGGGAAAAGGCACAGCGCGAGCAGGAAGAGCACGGTTGGCTTGCGGCATTGCAACCCGACAAGCAGCGTGAGCAAGCAGGTAAGGCCACTAAAGCCGAGCAAGAGGCAGCTACTGCCAAGGCAGAGGCGGACAATGCTCCCGACCTCTACAAGGCAAAGGTTGATACCGAAAAGGCACGAGGCGAGGCACAGAGAGCGTCAGCAAGCGCAAGCAGAGCATCTGCCACAGACCATTACGCATCGGCAAGGGCGCACGACCGCTCCAACAACAACGAGTTCAGCGCATGGGACGAGAACGGCAGGGAACACAAGTTCAGAACCGCAGAGGCTGCAACCGCATTCGCCAAGCAGCACGGCACGTTTGAGGAAACCGATGAAACCTCAACAAGAACAACTGACAGTGAGACCAACGGCCACTCATCAACGAAAACCACCAAGAAAGGCGGTTATCCAAAGCGAGTAGTTCCCGACAACACGCCACCGAGCAGACGAGGCGGCAATGACAATACACCACCAAGCAGAAGATAATATGGCACAGAGTAACGATGACAACGATATTAAGTGGCTCTACGGCAAACTGAAAGCCAAGGGCTACAACATCGGCAGCGAGGCAGACTTCAAGTCCTCGCTTGCCAATGGCGAAGACCGCAAGTGGTACTATGAGAAAGCCAAGGGTATGGGCTTGAACATGGGCAGCATGGCAGACTTCGAGAGTATGTATGCACCCAAACAAGCCCCTGCACCAAAGCCACAGGCACAGAAACCACAAGCGGCAACACCGCAGACAACCGCTCCTGCTGCATCACAGCAGCAACAGAAACCTGCCAATGCGCCAAGTGCGGCTCCTGCACAGCAGAAGAAAGACCAGCCGCTCACCCCGGCACAGCGACAGGCGATGATTGACCAAGTGCAGCAGATGCAGAACCAGACGCAAGCCATGATAGCCGACACCCACGAGCGCATGAAGAACATGCAGCAGTATGGGTTCGGGCTTAACCACGGTCAGACCAAGGAGGGCGGCACACGCTACAATCCACGCACCAAGAAGTTTGAAAAGACCTACCTCACCCCGACTGGCAACCGATACAGCAGCAAGGCGTTGGCTGATGCGGAGAGTTTCCACTATCGGCAGGAGGCAAGCAAGCCTCTCGGCATCAACATGAACCAACAGCAGGTGGACGCAGCGCAGAAACCAGCCAATGCAGCCGTTGCAGCCTTGTGGAAAGAGGCAGAGGCGAAGTATGCAGCCGACCGCAACAAGAACGCGGAGGAAGTGTACAGCGGCAATCCGTGGCTTCATGCAGGGCGTGAGATGCACATTGTCGATGCAGCCACCAATTCACACAAGAACGAGGTGTCGCGCCTCACACGCTTTGACCTGCAAAAGATGATGGACAATGCGTGGGGACGTGTCGGCAAGCAGATGACCGCCTCATGCTATCAGCAGTTGAAACAGCAATACCCAACTGCAAGCGAACAGCAGTTGCAGAACTCGGCATCGGCAATGGCTCGCCAGTTGTCGAACAATGCCGTGTACAAGTATGCCGTGGCGAAGAACACGCCCAAGAGCACCTTGGAGTTCTTCGCCAAGACCGCAGCCGACATGAACCTGTTGCGCACCATCACAAAGGGATTGGCACGCAATCAAGCAGGAACAACAGGCGACATGGCCGCATACGAGCAAGCGATGAGCGACTACGGCAAGAACCACCGTTGGGCGCAGGTAGGCGGCACGGTTGCTGGTATGTTCTTCGACCCTACCACTTATATTTCTGGTGGTGTCGGCTCAATTGGCGGCAAGATGGCCTTGAACGTAGGCGGTCGCATCATTGCGAAGAAAGCTACCACCAATGTAGGCGCACGATTGTTCGGCAACACATTGGCAGGGCGTGTCGTGGCTGGGTCTGTTGGCGGTGGATTGAACTTCGGCACATACGAGGGCATCAAGGAGGGCGAAAGCCAGTGGCTACATGGCGGACACATCAACCCACAGACAGGCGAGAACGAGGGATATTCGGCAGGAGACATCTTGAAATCTACAGGACGAGGCACTATCCTTGGCTCGGTAACAGGCACGATGTCGCCTTTTTTGGGCAATGTGGCTGACAAATGGGTCAAGGCCACGTCAAACACGGCTGGAAAGATGGGTATCCGTGCAGGAGAACTTGCCACGTCCACCGTTGCCGAGGGTACAATCTTCTCCATTCCCGAATGGATTAGCGGTGATGGCGATGCAATGGACGTATGGACGGACAACATGGCGATGATGCTCGGTTTCAAGGGTCAGCACATGGTGAAGTCCGCTCCGAGGGTCATTGCAGGGCTGCGCCCAGTAGAAAACCCACAGACCATGCAGGAGCGCAACCACAACCGCATGAGTTTCTTGGAAAGACTGCGCAAGCAGTTGGACGCAAGTCCGCGCGACATGGCTTTCACCAAGGAAGAGCGCGAGGAGTTGCAGAGGTACGGCTATGGCGACCTTGCGGCACTCTTCACACGCACACCCAAGCAGCAGCCCAAGCCAAAGGCAAAGCCGACAACCACGGACGGAAAGGTAATGAACTTTGACATTCCCGAAGCCGAGGTAGAGGATTTGGGCAAGCAGTGGCTCAAGACACACCCCGAGTTTGACGGCTACGAGGCCATGCAACGCCTCATGCAAGACCCGAATGTGAGCCAGAGCGCGAGAGCCAAGGCATACTATATCCTCACTGGTCGTCAGTTGCCAATGGGTTCTGTTACCGGGTACACCACCGAACAGGACGAGAATGGCAATATCTTCGTGAAGTCCGTCACTGCCAATGGCGAGGTGGTAACGAGCAGACGCTTTGCGGACGAGGCATCAGCCAAGAGGGAGCAGGACAAAATCATGCGGCAGGCCGAACTCAATAGCGTGGATGTCGGTGAGCGTTATACCGAGGCGAAAGCCGACAACAAGGTGTGGACAGCAGCCGTTGAAGCCGTTGCGCCTGGTGCAGACCCCGAAACCGTCATGCGCAACTACAAGGCGGCAAAGGAGGGCGACAAGGACGCAATCGCCAACTATGGGCAGATGGTGGATGCCATTGACAAGTTCATGGAAGAGAACAAGGGCATGGCAGACGCAGAACGCCCCGAGGCAATCCGTGCAGCCATCAAGGAAGAAACAGGCGTAGATGTGGACGCGGCCATCAAGAAAGAGCCGGGCAAGCGCACTGAACCCGAGCAAGCAGCCGTGGAGGACTATCTGAAACGCCTTTTCCCCGAACAGAACCAAGAGGCGGAGCAGCCCATGAGTGATGACGAGGCAGGGGCAGCGGCCATCTATGACCAGTCGCGCCTGTTGTGGGGCAAGGTGGAGCAAGGCGATGCGGACGCAAAAGCCGAGGTGGATGCCATTGCCCTGCGTATGCAGGAGGCATACCAGCTTTGCGAGGAGGCATTCGGCACAGACGCTGAAATGCGCATGGCCGAGATGCAGGATAATCCGTGGGCATTGGCCAACGACCCCGAACTCACAGAAGACCAGCAGGACGCTGTGCTCTATTACATCAACGCCAAGGCAGCGATGGACGGAGTGCAGGACGCATCCAACGATGCGATGGAGAACAAGCGCAGGGAGGTAGCCGCCAACGTGGAACGACACACCCACAAGGACAACGGCATGGTGCAGCCAGCCACCATGAAGGTGGACGACAAACCTGTATATATAGTAAAAGGTAATGTCGTGCCACTTCCCGATGGTACAGGCATTGACGTGCGCAACTCCGACCAGAGCATCGTGATATGCGATGCAGAGACAGGCGAATACAAGTTTGCCAGTCCCGACCAACTCTTCAACATGGGCGAGGCTATCGACCCACAAGCCGAACTTGATGAGGCGTATGCCAACATTCAAGCCGAGCATGAAAGCGTGCTTGGCAGTACGGATAATGGCGAAAGCGTACCAAATTCGGGTGAAAGCGTACAGGAAACGGCCGAAAACGTGCAGAATGAGGGCGAGAACGTGCAGCAGCCAATGACAGACGAGCAGTTGCAGCAGTACGCCCAAGGTGCTTTCAATGAAACCATGCAAGGTGATGGCGGCATCGCACTTCCGCAAGAGCAAGTTGAGCAGATGCAGCAGCACAACCAACAGATGTTGGAGCAGGAGCAACAGCGCAAGGAGGAAGAGGCCAACCGCAAGCCGACCGCATTGGAGCGTGTCCCTGTCAACGAGCAGACAGGCGAACCCATGTTTGAGAAAGCCGACAAGGAAACAGCCCTTGACGCACTGAATGAGGTTACGGGCGGCAACGATGCAAACACTACCGCCATTGTCAATGCGCAGGTGGAGCAAGCGACCAAGGCTCTTGAAGCGTTGAAGAAGAAACAGCCGACAAAGAAAGCACCGTCCCTCAAAGGTTCGCCTATGGCAATGGTCAAGGCGCAGCAGGAGGCCGATGCCAACTACAATGCCGCTATGGAGCAGTACAACGCGCAAGTGGCGGAGGCAGAGGAAACTCTTGGCGCATGGTCGAGGATTTATGCCCTCATGAACGAGCGCAAGCGTGCAATCCGTGAACAGCATGATGCGGAGCAGCGTGAGCGCGACAAGCAGTTGCATGACGCAGCCGTGGCGCAGGTTGAGGAGCAGAAACGCATTGCAGCGCAGAAAGCGGCAGAGCAAGCCGAGGTAGGCATTCATGCCGTGAACCCGAAGATAAAGGCCAAGTGGGACGGAGCCGCCAAGGTGGAGGGCAATCCCAACGCCATCACCCTTGCGGACGGTTCTACAATCCGTGGGCATTATGTCCTCACCGAGGCAGGAGCCGCGTCAGCAAGCCACGATGTGAGCAACGCCTTTGAGCCGACCGAGGGTTTCCCCATTGACGAGAACGGTGAGAGCGTGAACGACCGCGACTACAAGCGCGACACGGACGCACAGCGCATTGTGAGGGACATTGCACGGAACTACGACAGCCGTGCCTTGCAGTCGCCAGTCATCGTGAGCAAGGACGGTGTGGTGCTTTCGGGTAACAACCGCACCATGTCGGGCGACATTGCAGCGCAGCAGGGAACAGACAAGGCGTATATCGACCATCTGCGCGAGTTCGGACAGATGTACGGTTTTACTCCCGAGCAGATTGACGGTATGAAACATCCGCGTGTGGTGTTTGTCCCGGACGAGCAACTGCCCTACGATGCTACCACATTCGCACGTTTCAATGCAGAACAGCAGAAGAAACAGAGCAAGCCCGAACAGGCAGTAAAACTCGGCAAGATAGTACCCGACAATGTTTTCACGAGCATCACCAATGACATCAGCCGTTACGACCGCCTTTCAGATTACTATGCAGACGACAAGGCAGTATCTTCGGCAATCGGCCAGTTGCTGAACGCAGGAGTCATCAACGAGATGCAGTTGCCCGAAATGCGCACAGGCAACTCGCTGTCAGCCGCAGGGCGAGAACTTATCGAGAACACGCTTATAGGCAAGGTCTTCCAGACTTCGCCCGATGCCGTACGCCATATCATCGGCACGCCCACATTGCGCCAGTCGGTCATTATGGGCTTGAACGAGATTGCCCACAACCGCACACTCGCCAAGAGTGGCTACGACCTCAGCCAAGAGTTGGGCGCAGCCGTTGACCTCGTGGCAAGAGCCAAGAGCACACACCCCGACATCTTCAAGGACGGAATGCCTGTGTCGCCATTCGGCAGGGAGCAGGGTCTGTTTGATGATGAATATGGGGACAGCCGTGTAACGGACGGTACGACATTGTTGCTTGCAGACATATTGAACAGCGGCAAACCGAGCGACCTGCGCAAGGTATTGTCAGCCTACAACGCCCAAGCCACTGCCCCGGCAGGTGGCCAGTTGGATATGTTCACAGGCGATGTAACCTCAAAGGAAGAAATACTCAACACCATTAACGAACATTTCAGAAATGCAACACCAAGAGAACAGCAAGCCCTCGTCGATGCAGCCATTGCAGAACGCAAGCGCAACGCAGAAGCCGAGGCAGGACAGCGTGGAGGAAACGAGGCAACTGAACAAACTGAGGATGCTGTACAACGCAGTGCAGAGCCTCAACAGCCAGCAGTAGCCGAGACCGAACCTGCCAAGCAGGAAGAAACTCCACAGAGTGAAGAACCCAATGCCGACACCATAGCCGATGCAGAGAAAAAGCCATTGTCTGCCAAGATAAAAACCGCGTCAGCCGATGTGAACACCAACCCCACCGAGGCGCAAAAAGAGGCTGGCAACTACAAGAAAGGCCATGTGCAGGTCGGCACGTTTGATGTTACCATCGAGCAGCCGCAGGGCAGTGTGCGCAAAGGCACGGATGCCAACGGCAAGCAGTGGGAAAGCAAGATGCACAACACCTACGGCTACTTCCGTGGCACGGAGGGCGTGGACGGAGACCACATTGACGTGTTCCTAAGCAACGACATTGACGGTTGGAACGGACGCAAGGTGTATGTGGTGGACCAGTACAACCCCGATGGCACGTTTGACGAGCACAAGGTGATGCTTGGTTTCAACGACATGGACGAGGCAAAGAGCGACTATCTCGCCAACTATGAGAAAGGTTGGGAAGATGGGCGCAGGATTGTCGTGTCCACAACGAACCTCGAAGATTTCGAGAAGTGGATTGACAGCAGCCACCGCAAGACAAAGCCGTTTGCGGAGTATGCTGGGGTAAAGAAGGAGACCGTTGCCAATGCTCCTGCAAAGGAAGAGGCGGCAGCACCCACCGACAACGCAGCCTACACCATCACTCCATCGACCTATACTAATAAGAAAGGCAAGACAAGCGATGTGTCGCTGCTTACGTTCAACGGTGAACTGACAGCCGACCAAGAGCGAGCAGTCAAGGAGTTTGCCAAGGAAAGACTTGGTGAGGGACGCTTTGCCCCTGCACGCGGTTGGAAAGACAAGGAGAGCGGAGGCTGGATGTTCCGTAGCGAGGAGGACGCACGCAAGGCCGCTGAAATGGTGGGCAATGATGATGCCGTGGCAGACAATCAGCCGCTTACCGCACAGGAGATGCGTGATGCCGTAGAGCCGAAGAAACCTGCGACACGGAAGAAAACCACGGCAAAGCAACCTGCCAACAAGGTTGATGTAGCCGATGTTGTGGAGCAAAAGCCAGCAGAGCCGACCAAGGCGGCAGAACCTGCCAAGGAAGAAAAACCGCAGTATGAGGTCAGCGATGAGGAGATGAACGGACTGATGAATGACATTCGCGACATTCTCGGCATTGGTGCTGACGAGGGCGATGCCGGGTTGAAGTTCCGCGACCCCGATGAACTGACAGCAGAACAGCGTCAGAAACTCATGTCAGTTGGTCAGCGTCTGGCAATGGCAATGGTGGAGCGTGGCAATGAGTCGTTTGGCGACTACGCCTCCATGATGGTAAAGGCACTTGGCGACAAGGTACGCCCATGGCTAAAGGCTTTCTATGGCGGACTGGAGTATGTACCGGGTTACGACAAGTACGCCCTCACTCCATACGAAGAGGTGAAAGCCTTTGACGTGGAGAACTTCGACAAGCCCCATAAAGATGTGCTTGCCCAAGCCGACATGATTGTTGAGGAGGGCAAGGCACAGGCAGCAGCCGACAAGGCGAATAATGAACTCAAAGAAATAAGAAATGAGCAACGCAAAGAATTTGACAAGCAAACAGAAGCAGATACAGCAGCTCTTGCAAAAGAAGCAGATGCTGTTGCAAGCGAAGCAGAAAGTATCGCAGAAACTTCAAGCGATGAGCAAGCCCTCAACGGAGCAGCCGAGCGAGTAGAAGAAACTCTTGACAAGGTGAACGACCAGCTCGCCCTGCTTGGCTACTACGAGGCCGACCAAGTGGAAAAGGACTTCAACGAGATGTACGGCTATATGCGCAATGCCGAGAAGAAAGCCGTAAAGGACGCAGCCAACCTTGCAAGCCAACTGATAGACGACCTCGGTCTTGACCGATACGAGGCTACCCACGGAGAGGCAGACAAGAAAGGCAAGCGCAAGACAAAACCTCTTGCAGTGGCCAACATTGCTCCTGCTGGCGGTGATGTAACCATGCACTTGCCATTGGCAGAGGGTCGTGAGTTGTATGTGAATATCCAACTTGCACCGTCAGCAGGGAAAGGCATCACCAACTATGGCGGTGATAATCTTGAAGTAACAGGCATTATGTCCCGTGTAGAAAATCCGAAAGCCAATGGTGCAAACCGCTACGGACAGAATATGTGGTTTGCAGAAGATGTAACCTACGATGACTTGTTGAGCAATGTGAAGCGTGCTGTGTACAAATACATCCCAGAGCGCAGTGATGCCAAGGATGGCGAATACAAGGTAGGCGACAAAGTACAATATTCAACTGATGGTAAGACATGGCGTGATGCGGTGGTGGCCGAGCCTAACGATATGGGCGGCATCCGCATTGACACAGGTCTTGCCCCAGCCATGTGGGTAAATGCTACTCTCGACCAGTTGCGCCACAAGTCCAAAGAGGTGGCGCAGCCTAAGAATGACGACATTGCAGACAATCCGCAGTCGTGGGTTGGGCGCACGTTCAACTATAATGGCACTCAATTGGTGTGCAAGGAAGTGGACGGCAACTATGCAACATTCGACAACAAGGCTACCTTTATGAACGTGGGCTTTGAAGTACCTACTGTGCAAGGCTATCTCAAAAGCGGCAAGTTCCAAGTGCAGGAGGATAAGCCGACAGAGCCGCAGAACGAGGATATTTTCCAAAAGGCGGAACGCATTGCCAATGAGGCCAAGGCGGAGCGCGAGAAGAAAGCGGCCAAGAAGAATGCATCAAAGAAGAAAGTTAAACCAGAGCAGCAGGTGGGCGATTTGTTTGCCGGGCTGTTCGATGAACCGAAAGAAGAAAATGGATTACAACGAAATGATGATGCGGTACGCACCGAAGCAGTGCCGACCGACAATAGTGGACAACAACAAGGACTTCGAGGAAGCGAAAGAGCAACTCGCAAAGCAGCTGCACAAGAAAGTGGAAGACCTGACCGAGGAAGAGGAGGACAAGGCACTGGCTCAAATCGGGCTGAGTCCGCTGGACTTCATGGACTGACAGAGCCGAAGAACACACGCAACAACCATTCGGAGCGAGGAGCAGACCATGCCCCGACCTCGGTGAACGGCAGAATTGAGGCCAACATCAAGGCAATCGAGTTGGCACACGAGTTACTTGAGAGCGGTGAGACAGCCACTCCCGAGCAGATGGGTGTGCTCCGACAATTCAGCGGTTGGGGCGGACTTGGAGCCGCTTTCGGTGATGGAGGCTATGACTGGAAACTGCGTGAGCGCAACAAGAAGATACGCGAGCTGCTTGGTGAGGAAGCCTACGAGCAAGCCGTGATGAGTGCCAACAGTGCCTACTACACCCCTGCCTACGTTGTAGATACCCTTTGGGACATTGCAGGGCAACTCGGTTTCAAGGGCGGCAACATCTTGGAGGGTTCGGCAGGTATCGGCAATATCCTCGGACAGATGCCGACAGCCGTGAGCGAGCGTAGCGACATTCACGCCATCGAGATAGACGGCACATCGGGCGGCATACTCTCGTTGCTCTACCCCGACGCCAAGGTGGAAATACAAGGCTTTGAGCAGACACGCATACCCAACGGCAGCGTGGACTTGGCCATCACCAATGTGCCGTTCGTTACCGGGTTGCGCGTGAACGACACCACAGGCGACAGCGACCTGTCTAAGAAGTTCCACAATATCCATGACTTCTGCATAGCCAAGAACGTGCGCAAGTTGCGTGAGGGCGGTCTGGGCATTTTCATATCGTCCAACGGCACACTCGATGGCAGCAAGGCATTGCGTGATTGGGTGGTGAACGAGGGCGGTTCGGACTTCATCGGAGCGTTCCGCATGAACAACAAGACCTTTGGCGGCACGACCGTAACATCAGACATCATCGTTATCCGCAAGAGAGTGAACGGTCAGAAGTCGGCACAATCCATTGACGTGAGCACCATCAGCGGTGAGCGCACAGCCGAGTATGAAGAGCCGGGCGCACGCAAGCCCAAGCAGCTCTCGATGGACTACAACAAGTACTTCATCGAGCACCCCGACCACATGGCAGGAGAAATGCGCTTTGCCTTTGAGGCTGGCGACACGTTCAGACCCACAAGCAAGGGACTCTACCCTGTAAGCGGCAAAGACCAAGGCAAGATGCTTACAGACTTCGTGAAGTCGTTCACGGAAGAAACAGGCGGCAGCGTGGCCGCAACCGAGAGCGCAAAGCCCTCTTATGTGAGCGACACATCGGCAGACGGCAAGAAACTTGGCGAGATGTACTTGAAAGACGGCAAACTCGTTACCGCAGGTCTGGGCGGCTACTATCCTCTTGAAGTGAACGACAAGAAGATAAAGGGACACACCAAGCAGGAGTGTTTCAACGCCTATACAGCCATCAAGACCGCATTGTCCGATGTCATGAAGTACCAGACAGAGAACGAGGGCGATGCAGGGCTGCAACCGCTGATTGACAAACTCAACAAGGCATACGATGCCTTTGTCAGCACCTACGGCCACTTCAACAAGAACAACCAGTTGGCATGGCTGCGCAATGACGTGGACTATCCCAACGTGTTCTCACTGGAGACATACAAGGAGCAGGGAGATGGCAAGGGCGGAGTTGTCAAGACCTACGGCAAGGCAGACGTGATGAAAGGCCGTGTCGTTGAAAAGGAAAGCGAACCGCACCCCGAAAACGTGAAGGACGGTGTTGTGGTGAGTATGTTCAAGAACGGCCGCATAGATGTACCCTATATTGCAGGGCAGCTCGGAAAGAGCGAGGCAGAAGTGAAACGTGAAATCATCGACAGCGGACTCGGTTTTGAAGAGCCTGCCACACGTCAGATGGAAGTGTCGTACCAGTATCTGAGCGGCAATGTGCGCGAGAAACTGAAACAGGCAGAGGCCAACAACGAGAATGGCGAGTACACGGGGAACATCAAGGCATTGCAGGAAGTAGTACCTATGAATATCCCTGCCCACTTGATAGACTTCACCCTCGGCTCGTCATGGCTTGACCCCAAACTCTATGACGAGTATGTGAAAGACCGTACAGGCATTGATGTGCATTTCACGGCAGCAGGTGGCACATGGTTCATGAAAGCCCCGACATACGGATTGAACGAGGAAAAGAACCGTGCGATGGGTATTGTGAGCGAGATGTTGAAGAAAACCATCATGGGGCATGAACTCATTGCGGCAGCAATCCAAAACAAGAGCGTTGTCGTATCACGCACGGAGAAGCACTATGACGGCACAACGGAAACTATTACTGACCGCGAGGCAACGGCAGCGTGTGCAGCCAAGATAGACGAGATACGGCAGGACTTCAAGGACTGGGCGCGTCAGAAGATGCAGAGCGATGCGGACTTGTCGGCACGTATGGAGCAAGAGTATAACGACCGCTTCAACAACTATGTGCCTATGAGCATACCCGATGACTTCGTACCCGAATACTTCGGTGGAGCGACCCACAAGTTCAAGATGCGCCCACACCAAGGCAAGGCCATTGTGCGGGGCACGATGCAACCGTTGCTGCTCGCCCATGAGGTAGGTACAGGCAAGACATTCACCCTCATCTCCACCGCAATGGAGATGCGCAGACTCGGCACAGCACGCAAGCCTATGATTGTGGTGCAGAACGCCACCGTAGGCCAGTTTGCAGCCTCAGCCAAGGAACTCTATCCAAACGCCAAGATACTCACGCTTGAGGACAACGACCGCAACGCAGAGGGACGAAAGAACTTCTACGCCAAAATCAAGTACAACGACTGGGACATGATTGTCGTGCCACAGAGTACCTTTGAGTTTATCCCCGACAGCGATGAGCGACAGATGCAGTTCGTGCAGGACAAGATAGACGAGAAGATGCTTGTGCTTGAACAGATGCGACAGGCAGACTCCAGCGGCAGAGACCCGATAACAAGACGTGCCGAAAAGGAACTTGCCGACCTGCAAGCGGAAATGGCCGCATTGTCGGACGGCATATCCAAGAAACGCACCGCCAACAACGAGAAGAAGAAAGCCGTTGCCAAGCAGAACGCAGCCGTAAAGGCACAGGAAATGCTCGACCGCCGCACTGACGATGTGGAGGACTTTGACGACATGGGCATTGACGCACTGCTCATTGACGAGGCGCACGAATACAAGCACCTCGGTTTTGCCACCGCCATGCAGCGCGGTGTGAAAGGCGTTGACCCCTCATACAGCAAGAAGTCGCAGGGCGTGTACCTAAAGACGCAAGCCATCTTGGAGAAGAACAACGGACGCAATGTCATCTTCGCCACAGGTACGCCAATCAGCAACACAGCCGCAGAGATATGGACTTTCATGCGCTACCTCATGCCAAAGGACACCATGAAGGAGTACGGCATTTACTACTTTGACGACTTCGTGCGCAACTTCGGCAACATACAACAGATGCCCGAGTTCAACACAAGCGGCAAGTTCAAGGAAGTGAACCGCTTTGCAGGATATGTAAACCTGCCCGAATTGGTGCGTATATGGTCGGGCGTGGCAGACACCGTGCTCACCAAAGACCAGACGGAGTTGGTTAAGAAGATACCCGAAATGGAGGGCGGCAAGGCACAGGACATCTACCTGCCGCAGACACGCGCCCTGCGTAGCGTGATGAAGTATGTGCGAGCCGAACTTGACCGCTTTGACCAGATGAGCGGCAAGGAGAAGAAAGAGAACAGCAGTATTCCCCTCACCATGTACGGCATTGCGCAGGGAGCCGCAGTGGATGCCCGACTTGTTGAGATGGACGCAGAGGACGACCCAAGGAGTAAGACCAACGAGGCCGTGCGCCAAACCCTGCAATCATTGAAAGAAACAGATGACTACAAGGGAACGGTGGCTATCTTTGCCGACCACTATCAGAACAAACGCAGCGGTTTCAACCTATATGAGGACATCAAGAAGAAACTCATCGCACAAGGCGTACCCGAAAGTGAGGTTGTCGTGATGAAACCCGGCATGACCATCAAGAAGAAGTTGGACATCTTCGACAAGGTGAACCGTGGCGAGGTGCGTGTGGTGCTTGGCAGTACCGCCACACTTGGTACAGGCGTGAACATACAGGAGCGTCTGCACACCCTTATCCACCTTGACGCGCCCAACCGACCTATGGACTACACACAGCGCAACGGCCGCATCTTGCGACAAGGCAACCTGCACAAGCAATGGGGCAAACCTGTCCGTGTACTCCGTTTCGGTGTGGAGGACAGCCTTGACGTAACCGCCTACCAACGACTGAAAACCAAGGGAGCGATTGCCGACAGCGTGATGGAGGGCGACCGACTGATGCAGGACAGCATGAACAACCGTGTGCTTGAAGAGGAAGAAGATGTGTTCGGTGATACCGTTGCGCAGCTTTCGGGCAGCGAGTACGCCCTGCTGAAGAACAATGCGGAGAAGAACGTGCGCAAGTACGAGAGCCGCAGAAAGCAGTGGGAGGCCGACCAGACCTATATCCACAACGCCAAGCCCAAGTTGGAGGGACAGATAAAGGCAGCGGAGCAGCGAGCCGAGGAAGCCAACGCCCACCTGCTTTCCGTGCAAAAGGCATTCCCCGATGGCAAGTTCACGGAGATAACCGTAGGCAAGCAGAAGTTCCGCACGGTTGAGGACATGGCCGACTTCATCAAGGAACACAACAAGAAAATCCTCGATGCGGTAAAGGCAATGAAAGAGCACCCAAGCAATGCGGCACAGACCAACACCCTCACCTTGTCGTTGGGCGGCTATGACTTCGTTGTCAAGACGGAAATGTCGCGTGAGACGGTGAATAGTGGCGGTTCGCTCTTCGCAGAGATACACCGCAGAATGTCCTACTCATGTCCCGAACTCGGTCTGACCGACATACCTGTCAAGCAATCGTTGCTCCGCAATGCCGTTGAGGACATTACTGAGAACGTTATCACAGGCAAGGACTTTGAAGAGCGGTTCGACATTGCCACACGCGCAGCCGCACACGGCAAGTCAGAACTGGAGCAGTTGAAACAGCGTGAGGGAAAGCCGTTTGAGTTCAGCAAGGAACTTGAAGAAGCCAAGCGTCAGTTTGAGGAATACTCCGAGGCAATGAAAGTGGAAATGGCAGAAAAGGAGAAAAAGTATGCCGAGATGGACGCAAGTGTGGAAGCCGCAACCGATGTTGTCGCAGACGATGAGGACGATACGAGCGAGGACAAGACCAAGTTCCGCTTGTTGGAGGACGATGACCCCAAGGCGATAGAACTGGAGTCGTTGCCCGACAGCGAACTTGTGCCGGTGTACCGCAATGTGCAGGCCTTTGAGGACGATGCACTCGGTTCGCCTATGGCGTTCACCGATGCGGAGACAGGCGAGCGCAGAACCTTGCAGGGGCAGAAGTGGAACTATTCCAACCCACCGCAGATAAGGCTCACGGACGAGCAGCAACGGCAGTTGGACGAACTCAACAAGAACGGCTACATCGTTGTGGACGGAAAGAGAACCACGGAGTTGCAGATAAATGACGGACTGAAGTTTGTGAAATCCAAGACCAAGGACGCGCAGCTGCAATACTTCTTGAAGAAGAACCCCGAGGATAAAGGCTTGTGGGCGGCATACGACCCCTACGACCATGCCATAGAGACACCGCTTAACACCCAGTTTGGCGAGGCGTACAAGCGTCCGAACCTTGTTGTGGTGCGCAGCCTTATCCCGAAATCGGAGATTGACGAGCCGTTCCATGCCGACTATGCCCTGTTGCCCACAGGAGCGCATCAGTGGAACAACGGACGCACCTTGTACCTCTCACGCTGGAGCAAGATAGACAAGGTGCTCACGCGCGAGGAGGAAGCCAAACTCATTGACGAGTATTGGAAGAAACACCCCGGCAAGCGTGAGGCATTGAAGAGCCACCGCGACTACAACCGCTTTGTGCCGCAAGTACGCAGGGAGTTGGAGAAGATGGGCTACCGCTTTGAGTTGGACGGAAAGGAACTAACGCCCGAAGAGAGCCGCGCACTCGATGAGCAGAACTGGGAGAGCCGTGATGTTATCCCCGGACGCGAGGGACACGCCCCATTCATCAGCAACGAGGACATTGCACGCATCAACGCGAAGATGTCGGGCAAGTGGGTGGGCGAACCCAAGGAGGCGATGAACGATGCAATGGCCGCAAGGGTGAACGAGTTGGCAGAACGGCTGCATACGCCTGTGCGCATTGTCCGCACGGACGAGGAAGTGGCCGCATTGCCGAGTGTGCGCCAACGCAGAATGAAGGGCAGCTTTAACCCGATGACGGGAGAGGTTACCATTGTTGTGCCTAACAACGCAAACATGGCAGATGTGGAGAACACGTTCCTGCATGAGGTCGTGGGGCATGACGGACTGCGTGTGTTGTTCCCCGAAGAGGAGAAACTGAACAACGCCCTTGATGAACTCTACCATGTTTCTAACGACAGTATCCAGCAGACCATTGACCGCATGGCACAGAAGATGTACGATGCCGAGGTGGACAGACTGCGCGAGAAGAAACGCAGGGAGCATGAGGCCAAGGGCGAGGACAGCAACGCCTCTTACTATGCGGACATGGCAGCAGCCCATGCCGAGGCAAGCAAGAAACGTGAGCAGTTCAAGCGCGATGCCACCGAGGAGTATGCGGCGGACCTTGCAGGACGCATCGGTGAGCATGGCTTTGAGAAGATGAATGCCGAGGAACTCACGTTCTGGGGCAAGTTGAAAGCCATGCTTCAGAAAGCCTTGCAGAAATTGTTGGCAGGATTGAAAATCCCCGGCAAGAGGAAGTGGAGTGATAAGGACTGGGCGTTTGTTCTGCACGAGGCATACAAGCGCAAGAAGAACGGAGGCAAGCCCGATGTGTTCGATGCAGCCGATACAGAGGTTATGCGGAGAAAGACAGGGTTTGGTGAATTAAAGTTCAGTGATGGAAAGCGTGAGCAAAAGCCGAGTTCCATTACAACGATAGCAGACATGAAACAAAGAGTAACCGAGTTGTTTGAGAAAGCCAAGACAGGCGAGTTTGTCGGGAAACCTGCAAGCATCGGTCGGCTGAGCGCAGACGGCAAGGCATACTTGGAGAA
The DNA here is from genome assembly GCA_963656105.1 of Eggerthellaceae bacterium. Taxonomy (GTDB): domain Bacteria; phylum Bacteroidota; class Bacteroidia; order Bacteroidales; family Bacteroidaceae; genus Prevotella. The sequence continues at coordinate 77,508 of CAVKHW010000119.1, read as the reverse complement.
ATTGTCGGGCTTGAAGTTCAAGGAGTTTGTGGACTTCGTACTCAATCCGTCAGACTTGAACCATATCCGTTCAGACCATTACGGAGAGAACGAAAAGGACAAAGGCAACAATGTACCACTGACAGATGAAGATATTCAGAATATGGTGGACGTGTTGAACCAACCAGACGGCATACTCTATGGAGTTGATAAGAAAGACGGACGCAAGTTGTTCTTCTTCTTGAAAGACGCAGGTAACGGATTGTATAATCTGACAGAGGTGTGCAGTACAAAAAAAGGAAACCTTACTGCAAAGAGTTTCTTTAAATCAAAAAAGAAAGGTATCAGCCAGCGAGTTATGGAGATAAAAGACTCCCTACTCCCTACGTCCGTAACGTACTCTGGTGAATTCCTTTCTTCGGATGCAAAGATACCGACATTATTCGAGATTAACGAAAGTTCTTCTGAAAATGTTGCAGATAAGGGCATTATGTTCCGCGATGGCGACATGGGACTTGACGAAACCATTACGCAGATGAAGATTGCAGCGAGCCAAGCCAATGCCGACAACTGGCAAGCCAAGCAAGAGGCGATGAAAGCCATAGGCGGCAACTTGAACAAACTGCGTCAGGCAATGGCACGTCAGAGAGAGTATGACCTTTCGACCGTGAAGAGCATCACCGACCTTGCCAAGGTGCTGCTTGACAACGGACTGCTTGATGATTTGAGCAAGTACGAAACAAAGCGCATACTATCGGCAGTGAATAACGCCCACGGCAAGCAGGACACCAGCAACCAAGTGGCCAAGGTCATGGACATCATGGTGGATAACCAACTGCGCATGGGCGCAAACATGCTTGGCAGACTGCTCTCCACTCGTGGTAGCCGTGTAGATGCAAGAGGTATCGAGGTACAAGGGCAGCTTGACCCGGACGGACAGACCATTGCACAAGTGGTAAGGAAAGCCACTTCCCTGCCAAAGGCCGACATTGAGGAGCGCATAGCCGAGGCGTTGAACCGCATGGGCAGCGATGACCAAGCCGTGGCAGATGAGGCAGCGTTGGAGTACAGCGGTCTGTTGCTTGCCCACCAGTATGCCGAGGACATCACCGACAGCAAAGCCGAAGAAAAGGCACTGCGCGACAGCCTCAAGCAAGCCAAGGAAGATTTGGACGCTGGCATGATGGAAAAAGATGCCTATCACGAATATGTGGCTGCAACCAACGATGCCATTCGTCAGAATAAGATTGAGCGTGCCGAGGCTTACCGCTCCATCGTGGAGCAAGTAGGCGGTGTGCTGAACGGCAGCATAGAGCGAGCCAAGCAGTGGCGTGAGGCAGAGAAACAGCGTGTAGAGGCAATCCACCACAATGCCAACTCCGACATGGTAGGTCGTCCGACAGACGAGCACCACAAGGAGGGCAAGGTGCAGAAGATAGCCAACAACAGCGTAGCGCGTTTCTTCCTTGCACCGTTAGGCACGTTTGACCAGATGCTCCGAATGTTCGGCAAGAAGAGCGTGAACGGTGAGGGCTATTTGTGGAACAGGTACATGCGCGGCTGGGTTGATGCCACCGAGAGGGAGTACACAGGCTATCAGAACGCCTTGAAAACCCTTGATGAGAAAGTGAGCGAGGTGTTCGGCAAGAACATGAAATGGGGCGACCTCTTCGCAATGGAGCGCAAACTGCCCAAGGCAACCGTAACGTTCTGGGACGGAGGCGAGCAGAAAGCCCACGAACTCACCCAAGGCAACCTGCTCTATATCTATATGGTTGACAAGATGGCAGACGGACGCATGAAGTTGCGCAGAATGGGCATCACCGAAGAAGATGTGGAGAACATCAAAGACTTCGTAGATCCACGTTTCCTTGAACTTGCCGACTGGATGCAGGAGGAGTTCCTCGTAGGAAAGCGAAACGAGTACAACGAGGTACACAAGCGCATGTTCGGTGCGTCAATGGCCGCAATCGAGAACTACTTCCCATTGAAGATACTCGCCAATGCGAGAATAGAAGATGTGGACGTAGCCGACGACACCACAGACACCGCCCTGCCAGCCACCTCGACAGGTAGCATCATCAAGCGCAGACGCAACAATCTCGCCCTTGACGTGATGGGGGCGGACGCATTCAGCGTGATACTGGACCACATTCAGCAGATGGAGCGTTGGGCAGCGTTTGCAGAGTTCAACCGCGACTTGAACACCCTGCTTTCCTACAAGCACTTCCGCAACCAAGTGATGAACATGTCGAGCGTGTACGGAGGCGGCAAGACCCTGTGGAACAACTTCCGCAACGTGTGCAGCATGGCCGCAGGAGCATACCGCCCACCCATTGCTACGCTTGACAAGGCTGCAGTGAACATAGCCAAGGGCGTAACGGCAGCAAAGGTAAGTTTCAGAGTGTTCACCGCACTGAAGCAGTTCCTTTCCATGCCAGCCTACCTTTCGGACAGCAACCCTGTATATCTTGCCGCCAACATCGCCAACCCGGTAGGCGCATGGAAATGGTCGATGGAGAACCTGCCACTCTTCGAGAAACGATGGAAGAGTCGCATGGCAGGAGACCCACGACTGATGAAGAGCGAGATGGACTGGAAGATGTGGCGCAACCACGTAGTGGAAATCGCCTCACGCATCGGTATGTCGCCCAATGCCTTTGTCGATGCGCTGACCGTGGCCATCGGTTCACACGCTATGTACCAGACGAGGAAACAAAAATATCTTCGCTATGGTTATGACGAAGAAGTGGCAGAGAAACGAGCCAAGCAAGACGCTACAATCCTGTTCAACCAGACACAGCAGTCGAGCGAAAGCGCATTCCTCTCCACCATGCAGACAGACCGCTCATGGCTGAGTGTGCTGTTTACCATCTTCCGCAACTCGTCCATGTCGTACACACGCCAGTTGTATGATGCAATCCGTAACATCAAGCACCGCTTTGAACCGGGCTATAAGGAACTGAGCGAGGAGTTCATGGCCAAGCAGATGCGCAGGGACGGCATAGACCCCGACAAGGCAGACAGCAACGCCAAGAGCGAGTACCGCAGAAGTCTGTTGCGCGACATCGCAAGAATAGGCGTGTTCGGCTACATTCTTCAATTCGCTTGGAATTTAGGCGCATACCTGCCATACCTCATTGCAGGAGACGACAAGGACGAGAAGAGCAAGATGTGGGACGATGTACTCAACCACACCATGTTCGGCAGCATTGAGGGACTGACAGGCGGAGACGTGATGAGTTCGGCAGGACAGATGGCACTCAACGGAGAAGCCAACTGGAGTTATCTTGTAAAGGACATGCCGTTGGCAAGCGACCTTGCGACCATACTTCAGAAGATGCCGAAAGACAAGGTAGCCGCCATGAACGATGTTGTGAACCTGCTTGTGCAGTCGGGCGTGGGTGTCAATCCGCAATCGCTGACCGATGCAGTGGTGGCCATCATGGACTACTGCGGAGACGATGCAGAGACCTCACGCGAGTGTGCGCTGCTCATCGCACGCATCCTCAACTGCCCACAGAGCCAGACCGACAAAATCTATTTTGACGAGTTGGGCGCAACGGCAGCAGAAGCAAGCAAGATGACACCAGCCGAGATAGCCGAGCGATATGCCGAGTACAAGATACACCGTGGCGCACCGCTTACAGGCTGGGCATATTCGGAAGAGGTGCGGGACAGCGTGAAAACCGCACAGCAGAACCGAGTGCTTACCAAAGCCAAGGAGAAAGTGAACAGCAGGGTTCAGACAGACGAAACCAAGCAGTTGCTCTCCACCTATGACGAGGTGAGCAAGAAACAGACCGAGTTGTCGAAATTGAAACAGACCGACAGAGCCGCCTACCGCGAGGGCATGAAACAGCTCCGTCAGAACTACAATATGCGAGAACACGGACGCATGAAACGGTACAAGCACGACATGAAGCAGCTCACCGAGAAGTATCTGCGCAGCCAGAGCGCGGAGGAACGCGACAGCCTTGTCAAGGTGATGTTTACCACACGCGACAAGATGCTTGACGACATCGGCAGAATAAACCAACAATAGTTAAACAATAAGGGACGGTGCAAGGAATTAACTTTGCACTGTCCCAAACTAAATGAATATGGCAACAAAGAAACTACATAGAATGAGCCGTGTGATGCCGCAAAAGGAGTTGGACAGCGTGAGCCATGCAAGGCGGACGCTGGGCGACAACCGCGCCTTTGAGGTGTTGTGGCAAGCACAGCAGTATTGGCTTGCGATGGAGACATTCCGCAGAGACCGCGAGAGAAACAAGAACTACACCTACGGCAGGCAGTGGGATGACTATGTATGCGTGAACGGCAAGATGATGAAGGAAGAGGAACTCATCAAGAAACAAGGCAACGTGCCGCTGAAGAACAACCTCATCAGACGCATGGTGCAAGCCGTGCTCGGCGTGTACCGCAGCCAAGCCAAGGAGCCGACCTGCACGGCACGAGACAGAGACGAGCAGCGTTATGGCGAAACCATGAGTACCGTGCTGCAGTGCAACATGCAGCTGAACCGCATGACCGAGATAAACGCAAGGTGCATGGAAGAGTTCCTCATATCGGGATTTGTGGTGCAGCGGAAGTGGTATGGCTGGAGAAACAACAAACTCGACTGTTGGACGGACTATGTGCAGCCCAACAATTTCTTCATCGACAACAACATGAGGGACTTCAGAGGTTGGGATTGCAGTTGCTTGGGCGAGATACACGACATCTCGTTTGAGGACTTGTGCGGCCGCTTTGCCCATGACGCAGCCGACTACAACAGACTTGCCGAGATATACAAGTACGCCAAGGATAAGTCGTACCTCAGTGCGATGTATGACAACTTCGGCTATCCCCTGCAAGGCTACTACGACTTCCTCGTGCCCTACGACCAGAGCCGATGCAGGGTGATAGAGGTGTGGCGCAAGGAAAGCAAGCCGAGAGTGCGCTGCCATGACGTGAACAACGGAGACGTGTTCAAGGTGGACGTGGAGGACTTCCAAGCACTCGTGCTTGACGAGAACAACAAGCGACTGCAACAGGCGCAGGAGCTGGGCATGAGCGAGGACGAAGTGCCGCTTATCCGCTATGAGTGGTTCATGGATAGTTATTGGTACTACTACATGCTCACCCCATTCGGGGACATACTGGAAGAGGGCGAGACCCCCTACGAGCACAAGAGCCACCCCTACGTGTTCAAGGCATACCCATTCATTGACGGAGAGATACACTCATTCGTGAGCAACGTGATAGACCAACAGAGGTACACCAACCGCCTCATCACGATGTACGACTGGATAATGCGAGCCTCGGCCAAGGGCGTGCTGCTGTTCCCCGAAGAATGTCTGCCCAAGGGCATGTCGATGGAAGATGTCGCGGACGAGTGGGCAAGGTTCAACGGCATCATCATGATAAAGCAGCCCAAGACAGGACAGGCACTGCCGCAGCAGATAGCCAACAACTGCACGCAGATAGGCATCTCGGAGTTGCTGAACATGCAGCTGAAGTTCTTCGAGGACATATCGGGAGTGAACGGAGCTTTGCAGGGCAAGCCCGGCTATTCGGGCATGTCGGCAAGCCTGTACAACCAACAGGCGCAGAACGCCACCACCTCGCTGCTGGACTTGCTCGACACGTTCTCGGCATTTATCAGAGACGGAGCGTACAAGGACGTGAAGAACATACAGCAGTTCTACGACACACCGCGCGTGTTCAACATTGCAGGAAAGAACTCCACCATCGTGGAGTACGACCCGAAGAAGATACGCGATGTGGAGTTTGACCTAAGCATCGTGGAAAGCACCGCCACGCCAGCCTACCGCGCCTTGACCAACGACATGCTCATGCAGTTGTGGCAAGCCAAGGCAATCAGCGTGGAGCAGCTGTTGGAACACGGAGAGTTCCCGTTTGCGGACGAGCTGCTGCAAAGCATCAAGTCGCAGAGGGAGCAACTGCAACAAGGGCAAGTCCCGGACGGATTGTCGCCAGAACTTGCCCAACAGGTACAGCAGGGAGCAAACATGGAAGCTGTGAACCAAGCACAGCAGATGTTGACCCCACAATAAAATTATCAGATGGAAGCCTCGGAAACGGGGCTTCTGTCTTTTCTAAGCGTCTTGTTGCCAATCGGCACAAATTCGGGCATATCCATTTCGCGGTAGCAGATATGCAGACCGATGGCACGAGTCATGAGCAAGTCGTCATGCTTGCCGACAATAGCACCGTAAGCACCGTTTTTCTTGCGCTCGTAGGTGTTGTATTCGTCCAGACACCGCTGGTCGCGCTCGATATAGAGGCGGTCGCGGATGACCTTTACCAAGGTAGAGATAATCATCGGCTTTGTCGCCACGTTCGTGTGGAAACCATACTTGCGCGGCATACCCTCTCGTATCTCGTCCTCAGACTGCTTGCGTGCGTAGAGATTGGGATAGATGTCCGAAATCTGATTGAGGATATACTGCGACTGGTCGCCACCCTCCACCTGCCGCTCCTTGTCGTGCGTCTCCAAGGTGTTGCTCTCTATGACCAACAACGAGTTGTTGTAATAGGCCGCAATCTGCGCTGCACGCCATGCGAGGCGGTCGATGTCGCAATGGCCGTACCACTGCGCAACGACAGACGGAGGCTCACTGCCGTCAATCATGCTAAGACGGTCGAACACCACGATGACAGACCAGTCCGCCTTGTTGGAGCGACCGCCCACATCGACCACGGTAAGGTAGCGGTCGGTAACCTCGTAGTCGTCAAATGTTTCGGGCATTGCCCAAATGGACAGCAGTCCTTGGTGGTCTTCACGGAAACGGAGATTGGACAGAGCCTCCTCGCCCTCGTCCCCATCGGCATACACCTCGCCAATATACTTTGGTTTGCGGCAATACGGCTCAAACTTCTTGACAAGGTATTGGTCAAATACTCTCATACCCGAATGCACAAACGCTTCCACATCATCAGACGGAAATTCCGCAGCCATCACTGCAAAGTCATTCTTACCTGCACGCTCGTACACATACCAATGTATGGCTTCGAGCGATGCACCCTTTTCCCACAATGACCACAGATAACGCCCACTCTCCTCACGGTTGGACGGAGTGTAGGCGTTGTTGCGGTTTTCGTAGAGTTTCTTGGCAAAGGCATGGAGTTCCTCGGCAGAGTTGAACGGCAGCGAATAATGCTCAATCTGAAACCATGCGATGAACAGAGCCTCAAATTGTGACTCTATTTCTGGGTCAACAGCGGCAGAGTACTCACGATGGAAGAAATTGCCTGTGCCGTTGGCAGTACTTTCCATGACAATCATGGTGTAAGGCCGTGCAAGAATACCAGAGCAAGCGGAGCGCACAATGTCTTCGGGCGACTTGCCGTCCGTCTTTTGCCACAGACCCACCTCGGAAAGATGCACAAGCGAGTAAGCACCGCCACGGCAACCGTTAGGCCGCTCGGCAGTACCCACCTTGATTTTGCATTCGCGCTGCGGCACACGGTGCGTAGAACCCGACTTGCCGACACCGACAAGTTTCGGCTCATTCTCCGAGTAGGCATCACCCATCTTATGGAGAAACTCCACAGGGTGTTTCTTAATCATCAAGTCGAACATGTCCTTGATTTCATCAGAGGCCGTACCTTGGTGTGCGATGATGAGCGAGTTGAGACCTTTCTTGTGGAAGAACTGCAACCACGCCATGTAGAGCTGTGTAGTAGTTGAGCCGCCCCATTGACGCGCTTTCAAGAGTATAAGACGGATAGGCTTGCCAGCCTTGCGCTTCGCTTCAAAACGCGACACGAGTATGCGCTGCGGATACCACAGACGGAAAAGCACGTCCTTTCCCGCGTCCTTGTTGTGGATATAGACAAGCGTAGCTGTCCAAAAGGGAAAGTCGTGCTTGAAACGCAAGCGGATAAGCGTGCGCGATACCTTTATGTAATCATCTTCGTTAGGCTCAACATGAAGAACTGAAGAGAGAAACGTGTTGATAGAGCCAGCCTTGACCAACTTCTTGACAAAGGGTATCTTCATCATCTCCATAGGCAACCACTGCACAGGAATGGCAAAGTCGGCAATACTGACACGGACACGCTCACCGATAGAACCCTCGCCTGTAACAGGGTCGAACTTGGCAAACATCACCTCATTGCGCCTGTCATTCTCCGCAAGCAGTGCTGCAATCTCTGTATCTGTCGTATTGGTTGTCATACCATCCATTCTTTATGCGGTAAATAAATTCCCCGACCGTCCGGGGCGTGAGATAGAACTTCGGGGCAGGTTGATTGACTATCTTGGTAACCAGCTCATAGACCGACTTGTCGGGATAATCCTCACGCATAATGAGGTATCTGCGGTAAATCTCACAGAACATCTCACGCTTGTTGCTCCTCATGCGCGGCATGGGCTTTCCTGCGGCCATTGCCGAAATGACAATGGCCGCACGCTCCTCGCTCACCCAAAAGCGTGAGGCAGGAGACTCCGCCACCAACTCGAAAATAACAGGCATCACGATGATGCTCGCCTCGGCAAGTTTCTCGCGATACACTCGCATGAGGTCTTTGTTGCGCTCGCGAGTAAAGTCCAATATGCTACCAAAATACTTCATTCTCAAACCCTTTGCTTTTGCTTTACGTCCTATGCAAAGTTACTCAACGCAACTCACAAAAGTTAAAAGTCGGAGCACCTCTTATATGGTTATTTTTGCATACGAATATTACACAACCATAAGAAAGTTAAGATAATGGCTGAAAACAATGGAGTTAAGAGCAGACGCGACCAGCAGCTGGAGCGGCTGAGAAAGAAATACCCCGACAAGAAGTTCGAGGACGATGAGGAAATCTACGGTCAGATTTCCGATGATTACGACCAATACGAGCACGACCTTGACGGCTACAAGGGCAGGGAGAAAGCCATGTCCGACATGTTTTCCGCAGACCCGAGGAGCGCGCAGTTCCTTGCCGACATGCACAACGGCAACGACCCATTCGTGGGACTTGTGAAGAACTTCGGCATGGAAATCAAGGATGTGCTTGACGACCCCGAGGCACAGGAGAAACTTGCCGAGGCCAACAAGGAGTATGTGGAGCGTGTGGCCAAGTCGAAACAACTTGACGAGGAGTACGAGAAGAACATGGACGCCACCCTTGAAACCCTGCGCACGTTCCAAGAGGAGCGCGGCATGACAGACGACCAGATAGACGAGGTTACCAACGCCATCATAGGCGTGGTGCGTGACGGAGTGATGGGCAAGTTCTCGCGCGAAACCTTGGAACTCTTCGTGAATGCCATCAACCACGACACCGATGTGGCCAACGCAGGTGAAGAGGGACGTGTAGCAGGACGCAACGACAAGATTGTGGAGGGACTGCGCAAGCGCGACAAGGGAGACGGCACAGCTCCGCTGAACGGAAAGAACGGAGGTACGCCAAGTCAGCAGAAGAACTCGCAGAGCATCTTCGACCTTGCCAATGAAGCCGTGTAGCCATGAAGGGAGAAGTCGTGAAGTTTCCCCCAGAGGGCAAGAGAGTAAAGCCAACGACCGGGAGCGCAGGGTTGAGAACCCAAGTGCCGGGCGCAATGGCATCAGTAAGCAATCTCGCGAGCGCGACAGGCGGTATAGCCCCCGGCAACCTCGCACAGACCGATAGCAAATAACATTATTAACAAACTAAATTTACAAGACATGGACGGAGAAAACGTACCAGTAGGTGGAACTACAACCACCACCCCCGCACCGGGAACAGCCGGTGTGGCAAGCCAAGTGCCGGGAGCACCCACTACCGTCAGCGGAGTGGCAGGAGCGACTGGCGGAGTCGGTCCGGGCAACCTCATTCAGAGCGACCTCGACCAAGAACTCTACAAGTTCAAGAGTGACGACACACCGCTTACACAGCTCATGCTGAAAGCGAAGAAAGTAAAGGTAAGTTCGCCCGAGGTAGAACACTACATGATTGATGAGCCACGCTCCAGCGTAACCACGACAACCAAGGTAACCGCAGGAACAGCCAAGCAATTCGTGCTGCCGTTGCTCGCCAACGATGCCGAAATCCCCAGACCTTACGGCACGCTGCTCGTTAAGGGAGTGGACGGTTATGCCGAGGACGGCAAGACCAAGACACCGGGCAAAGACCTCATGCTCTTCGTTACAGGCCAAGACCCCACCACGAACAACCCGATTGTGAGAGCCGTGAACGGCCCCAAGACAAACACATCGGACGAGAGCTGCACCACGCCCGAAATCCCTGCCGGGACAACACTCATCATTCTTTCCAACGCCCTCTACGAGACGCAGAAGAAAGTTGACCCCGACCTCATCGTGCCACAGGCACAGACGGTGTATCTTCAGAAGCGCGGCATGAACCAGATTGTGTCTGACTACTACGAGGCGCAGAAGAAGAAAATACCGTTCGGCAAGGCGGTCATTGCAGAAGCAGCCATCACCAACTTCAAGGTGCGCTGTAACAGAACTCTCTACGCAGGTCGCAGAGGCAAGATGACGGTGCAGACACCCGAGGTCGGTCCGCAGACCATCTACTTCACCGAGGGAGTGCGCTATCAAGTGAAGAAAGAACTCAACCACACAGGCAAGTGGACGATTGAGGAAATCATCGCCCTTGCCAAGATGATTTTCACAGGTGAAGATGTGCCTAAGAGCGTGATTGCCCTTGCAGGTAAGAACTACTTGGAGAACATTCAGTGCATCGACTACTCCAAGCACCCCGAAATTCAGATTACCACCAAGACCAACCCTGTGGGCTGGGTGGTTACGAACTTCCACACCGTGTTCGGAGACATTGAGTTCAAGCACGACCCGACCCTTGACCGCTTGAAGTGGAGCAACTCCGCATTCATCGTTGCGCCCGACCGCCTTGTACACTACCAGTATTCGGCAGAGCACTCGTCAAAAGACCGCGTGGAGGGCGAGGAGGCAACACGCGAGGCAATCCTCGTGTGGGACGCACTCGCACTCAAAGGCTCATGCCACATGTGGATCAACGGTGAGGGAGACAACGAGAACAACACAGCCGTACAGATACACATGTGGGACAGCGCGGAAGCACCCGAAAGCCCTGTTGAGGGTGGCGTGTACTACCTGTTGCAGGACTGCCCCGGCATCAATGCCGATGCCATGAGCGGCCAGATGTGGCAGTACAAGAGCGCAGCATGGGTGGAGTACGCAGGTGAAGTGATGGCCACCGAGTAACCCGAAGATTTTTATAAACCAATCATGAACCAATAGAGGCGGATAGGTAGCAATGCCGTCCGCCTTTATTATTATAAATCAGACAACAAAAATGAAAAAGAAGAGAATAACCTACGGAGTGTACGGCTTGATGGAATACCAGACTATCATCAAGATAGGCAGAGCCACGCTTAAAGTATCGTTCACAGACGGCTCAATGACCGCCATCGGACAAAACCCTGCCAAGTTTACTACAAACGACTTCCTTGTGCAACGTGCCATAGAGAACAGCAGCGAGTTCAAGAAAGGGCGCATCACGATTGTGAACACCATTGAACTTGACGAGGAGGTGCGCATCGAGCGCAACCCTGCCAAGCCGAGCACACAGACACAGACCAAGGCAGAGGCAAAACCTGTGGTACAGAACGTTGTCAAGGCAGAGGAAGTGCAGAACACAACTGACGAGCCGACCGAGGATAACGATGCGGAGGACGACACACCAATGCCCGAAGTGGACATTGAGCCTATCGAGGACGAGGCAAAGGCAGAGAGTGAAACCGAGACCGAAGAGGACACCACAAACGAGGAGACCGCAGCCGAAGACAATGCGGCAGACGGCAAGACCGAGGTGGAGTTTACCGACAACCAAGAGGCCAAGGACTACATTTTCAAGAATTTTGGCGTGAAGCCCGGCTCCATGCGCAACCGCGATGACATCAAGGCAGTCGGTGAAACCTACGGTGTGAAAATTACCTTTGTCAACGAGAAGTAACAAGCGACAACGATATGGTGTACAAGATAGAAGTCGTGGAGCAAGATGTGCGCATCGCCATTGACGAGAACAAGACCAGCGAGCAGCTCATCAGCGATGAGGATATTGACACCTTGTCGTTGAACGAGATTATACGCTCTAAGATAGAGGAAGCTGTGCGCAGGGTGGAGACCACCGCGCCCACCTTTCTGTTGGAAGAGGGACACGAATTTGGCGATGCCGTGTATTGGGAGACCAACGGCAGCGGTTGGGTGCTGCTCCCCGATGACTTTATGCGGCTGATAGCATTCCGCATGAGCGACTGGGAGCGCACCTGCTACAACGCCATTTCTGTGGACGACCCACTGTACGACCTGCAATCGTCAAGGTACAAGGGCGTGAGGGGCAGCGTGCAGAAACCCGTGTGCGCGGTGGTGAACCGAGCCGAGGGCAAGGCGTTGGAGTTCTACTCGTGCGACAGCGAGGACGCATACGTCAAGCGAGCCACCTACCTGCCTTACCCCAAGATAGACGATGAGGACGGCATCGACATCAGCGAGCGTTGTTACACAGCCGTAGTATATACCACGGCAGCATTAGTATTAACCGCCTATGGCGCGAACGACCGTGCAGAGCAGTTGAACGCCTTGGCAAAATCAATAATGGAATGAGTTCAATACCAACAAAACAGATAGACGGAGATGTGGCTGTAGGCCGCAACGTCAGCATGGGCGGTTCGGGTACGGTGCGCGGCTCCATGACCGTAGGCCACAACCTGACCGTTGAGGGTTGGCTTGAAGCCAAGAACATCAAAGGGCCGAACAAAGGTCTGTTCAAGACCGCAGCGCAACTGCGCGAGGCATACCCCAATCCGCATGAGGGCTGGTGGGCGTTGGTGACCGTAGAGGGCAGCGCATCGTCCGACCACTTGGGGCAGCTCTTCGTGGCGGACGGCGGCACATGGGTGGCGCAGGTGGACAGCAGCGGCAACCCACTGCTGAAAGGCAACCCCACCGTGGACAGCACCGAGTATATGGAGGCCGTGGAGAACATGACAGCCGACCTCGAAGCCGTCAAAGTAGATGTGAACCAAAACAAGGAGGACATCAAGAGCCTACGCAGCACACAGACCACCAACACCACAAGCATCAACAACCTCAACACGCAGATGAGCACGACACAGACCGACATTGCCAATCTGAAGAATGGCGTGAGCGGAGTGCAGGGCGACCTCGACAAGTTCAAGGCAACCAAGGGCGAGGCAGACGGACTTGCACCGTTGGACGCGAACGGCCAAGTCCCCTCGCAATATCTGCCGGGATATGTGGACGATGTGTTGGAGTTCGGTGGCATCGAAGAAAATGTTACCGCACAGATGGCATCGCTTAGCAAGAACTATACCGATGAGGGATGCTTTGTAGTGTACAACAAAGCCACTGAAACCTTTGTGATAGCCTACACCACGATGAGCACAGACGGACTTGTCTCCACCATCACCTATTATAATAATTGGCTTGACGCATATCTCTTCGGAGAGGCTGGCTATAATGGTGTGAAACCGCACAGCGGCAAAATCTTCATGGATGTCAGTACCAACAAGACCTACCGTTGGAGCGGCACGACCTTGGCCGTTATCGGTTCGGACTTGGCACTCGGCCACAGCGAGGGCACGGCATTCCCCGGTGACGAGGGAGCGGACTTGCAGGAACGAATGAACGAGGTGGAGAGCACGTCAGAGGTGAACCGTCAACTGATAGAAGAAAACTCAACGGAAACCCTGTATCGCAACACCATCAACGCCAACGACCTATTGCAATTGGGTGAGCGCGAGGTTTCGTTCTCCGTGGTACTTGAGAAAATCTTCGACTTGCAGTACAAGGCACGCTACATGAAACCCGGCATCGTGCTGTCGTTCCTTTCGGAGACAGGTGTGCAAAACAAGCAGTGGACGAACTACGGCAAGAAAGCCGAAACCGACTGGAAAACCGAGGCCAACTGGACAGACTTCGGCAGCAACGGCAGTGCCATAGGCAACACGGTGAACGTGAACGACATCTGCGAGGACACCGAATACACCCTCTCGACCGCCATCAAGGCCGTGCAGGACAAAGAAAAGGAAAGCGGACTGACATACATGAAGAGCGGTGTCGTGCTGACCTACAAGACAGCCGATGTTACCAGCAACGGCTCGCCCAAGTGGGAAGCCTACCAGTTCACACGCAGCGTGGACGACATCAACCCTGCCGACTTGAAACCTTGGGTGGAGTTCGGAGGAGGCGGCAACAATGCCGTGCCGACCTCGGACACCCCTGCAAAGGACGGCAAGGAGGCGTTCTCCACAGGAGGCGCATACGCCAACATACCTGCCAACCTGCACATCGACACCGAGACGCAAGGCGTGGTGAAGCTGCAACTCGTCAATGCCGAGCAAGAGGGCGTGGGCGATGAGGTGCAGTTTGCCGTGGGCGGTGGAGGCGGAGACAGCACAGGCACGATAGTGAGCATCCAGTTTGAGCAAAGTCCGCTGTATGCCAAGGCTGGCGGCAGTGTGGTGATGCGTGCGGCCGTGCGAAGTATTACCACACAAGGCAGCCAAGAACTGAGCAATATGATAGAAAAGGTGCTGCTCAAAGACCGCGACACCGGGCAGACCTTGGAAACATTCATGTTCAACAGAGCGTCATCGGCAAGCGGAGACACCTACGACTTCGAGATGGACGTGAGCAGCTACTTCGTAACCGCCACCACCAAGCGTTTCCAACTCATCGCCTACGATGACGCAGGGAACACAGGCAGCAGAAACATCAACGTGAGCGGTGTAGATGTTACCATCAGCAGCGTGCAGACCCTCAACTACACGGCAAGCACCGCCCTTGCCGCAGGAGGAGCCGCCAAGAGCATACCGATGTACAAGTTTGCCAACAACGCATCGGACAAGGGCATCAAGGTGGTAACCGAGATATACCTTAACGGAGAGTGGCAGACACTCGGCACAAGCACCGTGCTCGACACCTACTCGCACTCCATCACCATAGACCCGAAGAACTGCTTGGGCGAGGCTCTGACACACGGAGCATACCCCTTGCGCATACACGGAGAAGATGTAGGCTCTGGCGTGGTGGGCAACTATCTGCACACAGCCGTCATGGTGGTGGAGAGCGGCAACAACACCCCGATAGTGGCCATGCGGTGGTACACCGAGCAACTGCAAGGCAAGCGCAAACTCTATGAGAACATCGAGGTGGACTATGCCGTGTATGTGGCAAATACGGACGAGCCGCAAGCCGTGGTGTGGTATGACGGAGCGCAGGAAACCACGACCGTAGCCTACCGTGGGCAGACCAACACATTCACCAAGCAAGTGCAGGAGAGCGTGCATGACGGAACGAAGAGTGTGTCGGTAAAGGTGATGTGCGGAGACACCAGTTCGGAAACCGCCACATTCGTTGTCGATGGCTCGCTGGTGGATGTGGAGGAAGTAACCACCATGCGCGAGTTCAACATCACGATGGACTCACGCAGCAACGGAGAAACCGACAAGACCATCAAGGACGGAGGTGTGGAAATCACCGTTGAGAACTGCAACTGGTCGAGCAACGGATTTGTCAAGGACACCTACGGCACGCCCACCTATGGAACGGAGAACGACAAGGGACGCATGGCACTGCGCATTGCAGAGGACATGAAAGCCGTGTGCTCGTTCAAGCCGTTCGCCAACACCAGCATCGAGCAGAACGGCATGGCATTGAGTTTCACCGTCAAGGTGAAGAACGTGGAAGACCGCACGGCACGCATCATAGACTGCTTGGGCGACAACCAACTCGGCTTTTATCTGACAGGCGAGAAACTCGTGTTCACCTGTGACGGAGCGACCGCAGCTGACCCCGACGACTTGGGAGCGCAGCAGACAGCCGTAGCCCTGTACGCCACCGACAAGGAAACACGCTTTGACATCGTGATAGAGCCAACAAGCATCGCACCATACAGCGGCATCGGCTCAATCAAGATATACGTGAACGGAGACGAGGCAGGAGCGACCTACTACAACGCTGGGAAGTTCGCCCACAACGACATGCAGATGCTGTTTGACGGAACGAAAGCCGACCTCTACCTCTACCGCGCCATAGGCTGGGCGACCTACTACAACTACCGACAGGCATTCAACAACTACCTTGTGGGGCAGAAAGACACCGCAGCCATGCTCACGGAGTACGAGAAGAACCAAGTCATGGCCTCGCAGACCGCAGAGGGAACGACCAAGGACAGGCCGACCCTGCAAGCGTGCATGAACGCATGGCTGTGTTGCGTGACGCTGCTGAAGAACGCAGACACCCCCGACATCGAGCAGAGTTATCCCGGCTACCTCGACAAGCTGGACGGAGACAAGAAGACCAAGGCATACTATGACTGGGTAATCCGTTTCCCCGACAGGCCGTGGCAGGACTGCATTGTGTACAACGTGCCGACCGTGAACCAAGGCACGACCTCATCATTGCGCCCCATCAAGAACAAAAAGGGCAAGTTCAAGGGTTGCAGGATTGAGATGCTCCACACCGAGGAGGACTTCAAGGACAACCCGACAGCACTCGCCAAGTTCCAGATGGCGAAGAAAATGGCCGCGAAGAGCCAAATCCAAGTAATAGACGGAGGCTTGTGGGTAAAGACCCTCACCATCAAGGTGGACTACTCGGACAGCACAGGCGCGAACAACGGAGCGACCATGGAACTGATGAACAAGACACAGCGAGCCATGGGCGCGGACTACATGACCCCTGCGCAGAACGCCTACAACGGAGAGGGAACGCTGAACACCAGCATCGACAGCGTGACGTGCGCCCTGTTCCGAACCGACCAACAGAGCGTGGACGCTACAAACGAGACCTACGCCTACTTCCACGCCAAGGCCAACTTCAACGTGGACAAGGGCAACCCCTCGTTCTTCGGCTTTGAGGGCGTGAGCGGCTACAACAAGGACTGCTTGAACTATGGGGACTTTGTGGAACTCGTGGCAGAGAAAGACCAAGACCTCAACATCTTCAAGGTGCAGACCCTCGCCAAGAGCGATGAACTGATAGCCTCGAACATCTACATGCTGAGCGAGTACTGCGGAGACAAGCACATCTTCTTGGAGAATGACGGAACTGGCAGCATGGTGGAGACCGATGCCACGGCCGACCCCACGGAGATAGACAAGAGCCTTGCCGAGGTGCTTGCGGACGATGTGGCAAACTACGACTGGGGAACGGTGTACCTGACCAACGACTACAAGTATGTGAAGTACAGCGGAGGCAAGTGGAAAGACACCACTGGCAAGATGCAGTATGACACGAGCACGAAGAAATGGGGCGTTACAGGCAGGGTGCTGAACCCTGTGGAGTGCTACGAATACTTGAAGTATGACTCGTTCTGCTGGCTGCAAGGCGTGAACAGCGTGGACGACCTCATGCGCATAGACGCATCGACAGGCGAACCCATGTGGCTCGGCTACTACGAGAGCCGATACCCCGATGATGACGACTTGAACGACCTCTACGCCAAGGGGAAGAAAGTGCCGTACAACCTTTACAAATGGCTGCTGTGGACGCAGCAGTGCTCGCAAGACCTCACCGAGGCGGACGGAGACATCACCCTGCACGGCAAGACCGTGGCAGGAACAAAGGAGAACCGACTGAAGAAATTCTGCGAGGAACTCTACCAGTACGCCAACGTGCGCTCCACCGGGTGCTACATCGTTGGTACGGACTATGTGCTTGCCGTTGACCAGCGGTCGAAGAACATGATGATTTCGTTCTACCTCGACACCAACGGTCTGACACGCGCCTACTTCAACCACTGGTATGACGGAGACTGCTGCTGGCTTGCCGACAACGACTGCGGCATCACCGTGCCTTGGGACTTGGACAGCGTGACCGACCCCAAGCACTACTACCAAGGGTGGAACTCGGTGATGTTCAAGCAAGGCTACGCAGGAGGCTCGTTCTGGCTTGAAGACGATGGCAAGACCACCATCACCCTGCACGACATAGCGAGCGACATGCGCAGCGCGGAGGCGGACGGCATCAAGATATTCTCGGCAGACGGCTGCAAGAAACTCTGGATAACCGACCGCATAGCGAAGTGGGCGAAGATAACCAGTTCGTTTGACGGAGAGCGCAAGTACATAGAGAACTCCAAGGCAGGGGCGAACTACTACTATGCCGTACACGGACTGCGGTACGAGGACTTGCCCGTTACGTTCGAGAAACGCTTTGCCTACCGTGACGGCTACTACCAAGTGGGCGAGCTGTACACCAATCCATTCAAGATGCGAGCCGTGGGTACGGACATCAGCATCAAGATAACGGCAGCGCAGGACGGTTTCTTCGGCTTGGGTGTGGACCGTGCGGATGCTTGCGTGGACAGCTGCTATCTGAAAGCAGGGGAAAGCTACACGCTGAAGAGCGGCATGACCGCCACAGGCGCGGGAACGATGCTCTACGTGTTCGGGGCGACACGCCTTGCAAGCCTCGACATCAGCGGCTGCACCCCGAAAGCCGAGGGTTGGGACATATCGAACTGCGAGATGCTGCAGGAGTTAATCCTTGGCGGAGCGGACTACACCCCCGAGGAGGGCAGCGGAGCAATCACGCAGCTCAACATGGGCAACAAGAGTTTCCTCAGACGCTTGGACGTGCGCAACACGAAGATAACAAGCATTATCGCCTCATACTGCCCGAGACTGAAAGAGGTGTTGGCAAGCGGTTCGCAGTTGTCGAGCATCGACCTTGCGGAAACAGCCCCCATTGAAACCCTTGAACTGCCAGCCACGATGACAACGCTCTACTTCAAGAACCTGCCCAAACTGACCTATCCCGGCGGACTTACCATCGCAGGAATGGCCAACGTGAGGAAAATGTTCCTTGACGAGTGTCCGCACATCGACACCATGACCCTGCTGCGGCAGATAACCACGGCAGGACAGCTGAAGAGTGTGCGCATACCGGGCGTGAACGCCACGGCAAGCGTGGAGATGCTGCGCGGCATCATGCAGAGCGGAGCCGTGGGCATAGACGCTAACGGCAGCACCTACGATGAGACCGGGCAGTGCAGCGGCATCATTGGCCGATGGATACTGACGGAACTCGTGGAGGACAGCGAGGTGGCGGCATTGCAGAAATACTTCCCGAAACTGACCGTCATCAACTCGCAGTTCTCGGTGGTGAAGATAGACGACATCGTGAGCGGAGACTTCTGCGAAAGGTACAGCAACCCCGAAAACCAGACAGGCTCGGACTACGACAAGACCTTTGTGGCGAGCGGACACACGCTGAAGATATTGCAGGACACCCACGCCTACAAGTGTACCTACAACTCCAAACTCAAACAGATGGAGGGCGTGCAGCTTAGCGACACCGACTTCAACAACCTTGCCACAGGCGAGAGTTTCGATGTGGGCGACAGCGCAGGAGAGGGCTTTGACATCTTCCACCACTTGCCCCACCACTGGTACAAGGGCGTGAACGACTACAAAGCACAGCAGAAGTACATCATCTACTCGACCACGGAGAACGAGCCTCTGTCCACCGTGAACAACAAACGCGAGGCCATGCTTTCGGCACTGCTCTATGCCGAGAACACAGGCGTGTATGCGGACGAGGCGGAAGTGGGCACGGTGATAGACGAGAATATCATCACCACCGCAGCCAACGTGAATGCCTACCGCATGGATGTGGAGGGCATGAAGCAGGTGAGATGGCCGGGACTGAACCACGCAAGGCTCGGAGCGGTGTTCACGGACGCGAACGGACAGATAGTAGGCAAGTTCAACATGATGGTGAGCCACACCTACTTTGACTTCTCGATAGGCAACTACGTGTTCTGCGATGTGCCGAGCGGAGCGAAGTGGATGTACTTCACCTCGTACCGCGACATAGAGGACTGCCTGTGCCTTGCCGTTGACAGCGAGCACATAGAGGCCATAGAACCCGAATGGACGGAGCACACCGTTGGTGAGAACGACAGCCTCTTGGGAACGTACCCCATCACCATAGACGGACTGAAACGCCCGAGGAGCATATCGGGCGCGGTGCGCTCGCGCAAGGGAGACGGCACTTCGCAGACCTCGGCAGAATGGGCATACGACACGGACGGCAACCCGACAGAGACACCGACCGGGACGATACACTACACGGCAAAGGACTTCCAAAACAGTGCGCACATGCGCGGAGAGGGCTACCAGCTCCAAGACTACGAGCAGCACAAGGAAATCAGCAACCTGTGGTGGGCGACCCACGGCACGACCAACGAGCAGTCGGTAGTGGGCAATGGCGCACACGATGCCACGCTGAACAGCCGTGACAACATCGGTATGGCCGACACCTCGTATGTGGGCAATGCGATGAACTCCATCATGGGACTCAAGCACTATGTGGGCTGTGATAGTGAATGGATGGACTACATTGCAGGAAACGTGCAGAGTTACGAGACATTTTACAAGAACCGCTGTGTGGAAACGAATGACGACCCCATAGACTACAAGTTTCACATCTATGACCCAGTGAAGAAAACCGAGCGTGTGGTGCAGAGTGTGAACTCGAACGGCAACTGCGTTGTGAGAGTGGTACATGGAGCGAAGTGCGACATCTTGCCGAGCAAGGTGCATCAGACCGACACGAGCAAGTACACCACTCACTATGCGGCAGGCTTGTGGTTTCCCGGCAGCAGAGGCCGCTGTGTTCTGCGGTCTGGCAACAGCTCGAATGCGCACTGCGGTCTCGCCTTTGCGAACGCGTACAACGCTTCTTCGGTCTCGGTCACGATCTACGGTGGGCGGCTGGCCTTCCGCGGCAAATTCGTGATAATCGGATAAGCGGCAAGCGTAGCCACGAAAAAAACGTCAGAGGGAGAGCCGACGAAAGGAGGCTGCTCCCTCTCCCTGCTTTCTCGCGTAAGCGAGTTTTTTATGGGCGATGCAAAATAATTGCAAAAGTTGTAGGATATATCAACTTTAAGTATTACCTTTGCAGCATGAATTCAGAGAGGAAGATATTGCTTTACAAAGACTACTTCCTTACGTTCTACCGCTCTTTGGAAATGGGCGCACAGAAAAAGATAGACTATGTGCTTGATGTGCTGAAGAGACAGGAGAGAGTGAGCGAGAAATTTGTGAAGTTCATCAAGAACGGACTCTATGAGATTAGAGCCAGTTACAACGGAAATATATACCGTGCGTTTTTCATCTTTGATGAGGGCAACATCGTAGTGCTGTTCAACGGCTTTCAGAAGAAAACCCAGAAGACACCCTCAAAGGAGATAGAGAAAGCACTTGAACTTAAAAAGGAATATTATGCAGCAAAGAAATGACATTAGCAGTTTCGATGCCATTCTTGATGCCAAGTATGGCGCGGTAGGAACTCCCGAAAGAGAGGCATTCAGAAAGGAGGCAGACGCATATTGTGTAGGTCAAGTTATCCTTGACGCAAGAAAGCAAGAGCACATGACCCAATCAGACCTTGCCAAGAAAGTGGGAACAGACAAGACCTATATATCACGCATAGAGAAAGGTGTGATAGAGCCGGGTGTCGGCATGTTCTTCCGCATCATTGATGCGCTTGGACTGAAAGTGGACATTGTGCGTCCGATTATGTAAGCAAAGGAACAAAAGGCAGAAAATCCCACGCGCCGCTGTGTTCTGCGGTCTGGCAACAACTCGAATGCGAACAGCGGTCTCGCCTATGCGAACGCGAACAACGCTTCTTCGAACTCGAACACGAACTACGGTGGGCGGCTGAAATTCTTTGGTTAAGTTTAATCGGAGGTCTCTGACGTGGTACGAGGATTGCCACAACCAAACTCCGAGGGATTAGAGCCTCGGCAACAGCATATAAATTATGGAAAGCCGGAACACGACATTAACCACATGTGGGGAGTGCGCAAGTATCTCCCCACAGGACAGGAAGGCTGTCAATACATTGGAAGAACTATTGGGGCAGGTGGAAGAAAAGACTTCTGCCTGTTTTGTTACATATCCCCTAACGAACCTCATACCCGAAATCGTAGCGGACGAGAACATGGAACGCTCATTCAAGCGCGTCATGTCGAACCTGCACAACGCAGACACACGCAACGGTTTGAGGTGGAGAGAGAAGATAGTGATAGACGGAGTGGAATGCACGCCACGCATGGTGCGCTACATGAAACGCAAGGCGGACATCATCGCCATGCTGAAGAAGCAGATAGCCAACGGTACATTCCGCATCAAGCACCTCAAATCGTTTGAAACGGCAGACGGTCCGAAGATAAGAACCGTGCAAGCACCGTCCGTCATAGAGCGTGTGGGCAGCAACGCCATCATGGAGATTGTGGAAAAACACCTTGCTCCCATACTGATAGAGAACACCGCAGCCTCGATAGAGGGAAGAGGGCCGCACGGCCTGTATCACAAGATGCAGGAGGCAAGGCGGAGCAACGAGAAACTCATATACTACTATCAGAGCGACTACAAAGGCTACTATGACCACATACTGCACGACCGACTTATAGGAATAATCAAACGCTACATTGCCGACCCTGTGCTGCTGCCCATACTCATAGACTTTGTAAAGGCACTGCACCCGAATGACAACGTAGGCATCAGCAAGGGACTACGCTCCTCGCAGTTCTTCGGCAACCTGTACCACAACGACATTGACCACAAGATGGAAGAAGTGTGCGGCAAAGACCGCTACTTCAGATTTTGTGATGACATATACATATTGGGCGAGGACAAGAAAACGCTGTGGAAATGCAGGAACAGGCTGCATGAGGAAAGCACACCCTACAACTTGATAATAAAGCCGAGTGAGAAAGTTGCACCCGTCAGTGCAGGAATGGACGCACTCGGCTTTGTTGATTATGGAGACCACTCCCTGCTGAGAAAGCGCACCAAGGTGAACGCAGCACGGAAACTCGCCAAGATAAAGTCGCGCAAGAGGCGGCAACAGATAATAGGGTCATTCAAGGGAATGGCTTGCCACGCAGATTGTAAACATCTATATTATACACTAACAGGTAAACACATGAAGAAGTTTTCAGAAATGGGCGTAACCTATACACCTGCTGACGGCAAGAAACGCTTTCCCGGCAAGGTGACACGCCTCGGTGACATCGTGAACATACCGATAGAAATTCACGACTTTGAGACAGACATAGACACGAAAGAGGGCGAAGACCGCTACTTGGTGTCGTTCCGCAATCCAGCCAACTCGGAATGGGGCAAGTTCTTCACCGCCTCACTGGAGATGAAAGGCATACTCGACCAGATAAGCGACATAGAGGACGGCTTTCCATTCGAGACCGTCATCAAGTGCGAGGTGTTTGACGGCAGCAAGAGAAAGTACAACTTCACTTGATGACGTCTCACTAAAGATAAAAGACGATGTGCCGTGTGTGGGTGTATCTTTGCACCGTAACAAATTCATAACGACATGGAGAAGATATACGGCACAACCCAACGGCAGGACGGACTGCAACGCATAGGCAAAAACAAGTGGCTGCTCTACTTCGGCTGTTACAAGACCGAGGACGGCTGCTATGAATACCGCCACACGTTCAGCCGCAAACCCACGATGGACGAGATAAAGCAGCTTGTCAGAGACACGATAGACGCGGAGACACGCGACAAGATAGTGAACCGCTTTGAGTATGACGGCATCAAGGTGTGGCTGTCTGACGAGAAGCAGCGCAATTACGCCTCGTTGGAGAACAACGAGAGCATCGCCTATCCGCTCACTCTGAAACTCAACGAGGAGGCGGACGCAAAGCCAGTGTATTACACCTTTGAGACAAGAGAGGACTTCATCAAGTTCAGCAAGGAGGCATCAGCCTACATACTCAACACCATCATGGACGGTTGGAAAGAGAAAGACAACATAGACTGGAGCGTGTTTGACATCCAGTAATAGAAACGAGAACCCATACAGAGGGATGCAGGAGCAAATCTTGCGTCCCTTTTTTCGTTGTGCCACAACAGATAAAAGGGAAAGAGCCATGCCTGTAAGTAAATTTGCGGAGAACCAAATTCTTATTGACATGAAGAAGATTATCAAATGGCTCGGAGCGAGCAACCGATACAAGCACCTTGTGGGCGGTGTGGTGATAGGACTTGGAGCGAACAGCACCTATTGCGCAGCGTATGCAGGAGTGGGCGTAGCCGCAGCCTTGGAACTCAAAGACGAGTTGTGGGGCGGCAAGTGGGACTGGATAGACTTCGGCTGCACGGTGGCAGGAGTAGTTGTAGGACGCTTAATCAGATGGGCAGTATGGCAGTAGTATTCAAACTTTGGAAGTTCGCGGCAATGGCCGTGGGCGGCATGGTGGGTTGGCTCGTAGCAGAGTTCAGACCTACATTCCCACTGATAGCGGTAGCCATCATATTTATACTCTATGATGCTTACACCGCTTTCAAACTCGACAAGCGCGTACACGCAGCCTACCCCGAAAAAACGGACAGGAAGAAAGCCAAGTTTACCTCGTTTGCCTTTGGCAAGGTGGTGAAGCAGACCATACCCAAGCGGCTGTGGCTGATAGTGCTTGCATACTTGGCGGAGCACTGGGTGTTCATACACATGCAAGTGCCACTCTCGTACATACTGACAGGCGTGATATGCTTTGAACAGGCATGGTCGATACTGGAGAATGAGAGCAGCTGCCGCCCGGAGGCAGAGCACCGCTTTTGGAAAGCGTTGCAGCAAATCATGGTTGACAAGACCGCAAGACACTTTGACGTGAACCTCGACAAACTAAAAGAAGAAAAAGATGATAGTGTTGATTGACAACGGCCACGGTGAGAACACACCGGGCAAGTGCAGCCCCGACAAGCGACTGCGCGAATACAAGAAAGCGAGAGAGATAGCACGCAGACTGGTGAACACCCTGCTGAGTAACGGAGTGGATGCACATGTGCTTGTACCCGAAGAAACAGACGTGCCGCTTGCCGAGCGGTGCAAGCGAGCCAACAAGTACTGCGACAAGTACGGAGCGAAGAACGTGCTCCTCGTGTCGATACACCACAATGCCGCAGGAGCGGACGGCCAATGGAAGAGCGCGGGAGGCTGGTGCGTATATACCTCGCCCGGCCAGACCAATGCCGACCTGCTCGCCACCGACCTGTGGAACGCAGCCGGGGAATGCTTGAAAGACTACATCAACGGCTTTGACGCGCACAAGGCCAAGGGCGACTACGACAGCAAGCAGAAACCCATGCGTGCCGACTGGAGCGACAAAGACCCCGACTATGAGGCGAGGTTCTACATACTGCTGCATACCAAGTGCGCAGCCGTGCTGACGGAGAACCTCTTCCAAGACAACAAGGCAGACGTGGAATACCTGCTGAGCGAGGAGGGAACGAGAGCGATTGTGCAGCTGCACTACAAAGGCATTACGGACTATATCAAACACACGAAAGCATGAAACACGCATTGAGTTTTATAGGAGGCGTACTGCTTACGCTCCTGTTTGTGGCACTGCTCTATCCCGAACCCAAGGCAGGGAACGGCCACAACATCGTAATCCAAACCGACACCATCATAAAGCGCGACACGATTAAGGACGTGCCGGGAGAACCGAAGAACACCAACGAGCAGCCAGTCGGGACTGCCGAGGTGAGAGTGCCAACGGACTGCATCAAGATTGGAAATGCAGCCCAGCCACCCATCAGAGCCGACACTGACACGGCTAAGGGATACGCCAAGGATATTGCCGCCAACGGTCAGGACAGCGTAACCGTGGAGTTGCCTATCATGCAGAGCGTGTATGAAAGCACGGACTACAAGGCATACGTCAGTGGCGTACACGCACGGCTCGACAGCATCTTTGTGTATCCGCTGCATGAGGTGGTAACCATCAAGGAGAAACAGCCCCCTAAGCGTTGGCACATCGGTGTGACGACAGGCTACGGCATAGGCACGAAAGGAATGCAGCCGTATGTGGGCATTGGACTAACGTATTCACTAATCTCATTCTGATGGAAACGATAACCATAAAAGTATTCAAGGACGATGTGTATGAGGAAGTGGCGAAAGCCACGGACTACACAGGAGCAAAACTCATAGACGGGGACGAGAAAGCGCGAGACCGCATACTTGCCACCGACAACGAGTTGAGCGATCTTGGCAGATTTTGGGAAGAGTCGGTGCTTGCCACCAACGAACGGCTGAAAGAGATGCTTGTGTCGGGAACAACCAAGCAGGTGATAGTGGTGGATACGTTGGAGAATGCGAAAGACGCAACGCCACAGATACAACTGCCCCTTGACCCTATTGTCCCCATAGGCAAGACAAAGACCGCTTATGTGGCGGTGCTGGAAGTGAGCAAGTCATTCGACAAGGAACTGACAGCCAACGTGCAGTCAGCCCTGCGCAACTTCTTCATAACATCAATCATCGGCCAGTGGTTCAAGTTTGCCAACAAGGGCGAGGCCACCGACTACTTCAACCAAGCAGGAGAAATGATGGACGGAGCGGAACGACTGCTGTACAGCAGGAAGAAACCGACACGTCCGAGTGACTAACAAACTAAAAGAAACGATTTATGTCAGAAACATTAGGCGCAAAGAAAGAGGTTACGGCAACCATCAAGATAGACTGGCTGTTGTACGACATCATGAACGAGACCTTTCTTCGTGGTCGCACGATACAGAACAAGGAGAACCACAAGGAAGTGGCCAGCATGTTTGCCTCGGAGGACGAGGAGAACCGCGAGAAGATACTGCGCAGCATCAAGAAAGGCTTTGCCGAGGTAAAGACCGAACTTGCCGAATATCTTGACGAGGACGGCACGACCACCGACAACAGCCACTATGACGGCAGCGATGACCTGTCGCTGAAACTCCAGATGCCGAGTAATTTCAACGAGGCCGCAACGACAGGCGTAGGCGAAGCCATACACGACTATCTGAAGAACACCGCCATAGCCGAGTGGTACATGGTGACCAACAAGGCAGACGCGGAGCAGTATGTGGCACTGGCGCAGAAGAGCCTCGTGAGCATACAGCAAGCCGTGAGCAAGCGGAGCCGCCCGAAACGTCCAACGGACTAAAGCAGGTGGCCTATGAGTTGCTGTGTGGAAAATGAGGGCAGTACGCTGAAAGTGAAACTAACGTTCATGCGCGACCAACTGCTCTACGACATCAAGAACTACGCCTATGTGGAGAGCCATGTGATGCCGCCCGAGACGGAACACGCCAAGCACATGGTGGCAGACGTGGGCGAAGAGGGCAACGTGGACCGCATGACAAGAGTGATAGACTTGGGCGTGTCGATGTGCCGGGAACTGCTCTATCCGTGGGCGAAGAGAGAAATCGTGAACACGGAGCTGGACGACACTCTGAAAGAACGACAGCAGTATATTATCGTGATGAACGTGCCGACCACCATGTCGCAGACAACGCTCACGTTTGTGGAGCGGCTGATACACGAATACCTTGTGTGCCGAGGTGTGGCCGACTGGCTGAGCATCACCAATCCGCAAAAAGCGGAGACGTGGCTTGCCAAGGCAGCGGAGGCAGAAAGCGAGATAAGGACAGCCATACATTCAAGAATGGAGCGGACACGGATAAGACAACACTTCTTGAATTGATACAGAAAGACAAGAGCCGAGGTGCATCACGCATCCCGGCTCTTTTGTTACCTAAAACAATCTTAACCTAAAAACTAATGAACCTAATCATATCTTTTATCTTGGCTGGTTGGCTTGCCGTGGAGAGAACTGCACGGAAGCACCGAAGATATTCTCGTCAGCATTAAGCGTGGCGACACCTGCAATACGGAAATACTTGTAGGGCGAGCCACGGAAGCCACGCAGATAGTGGTCTTTGCTTGACCATACCAAATGCCAATTGACCAAATCGCGCGAGCCGTAAAGAGCCGTGGCGACATTGCCCTTACGGAAGAAACCACGCTGAATGATGCAGTCAATCGTTTTGAGGACATTGGCCGCATCGAGTTTGAGAGGGCGTGTAGTGTAAAGGCACTTGACCTGTTCCGCCTTTGGCACGGAGAAGTTGAGAACGGCATTGTCAGCGTCCACCGCCAGCGCATCGGGATAGGAATTGAGGTGTGAGGCAATGTTAGAGAATATCATGCCCCACTGCTGTGTCTTCAGTGAATAGACATAGGCGTATGTGATGCTTGGCGCATAGACGATGACACGCTGATGAACGTAGTCGTAAATCATCTGGCACTTTTTGAGGAACTCCGTGAACGGCAGTGTGGGCAAGCACTTGTCTGTACTTGGCTCATGGCCGAGCATGGCGTGCAGCTTGGTGAAGCCTGGCAACTGCGTAGCGTCAAAAGGATATTCGGAGTTGATGGCCTCGGATATGCACTGTGTCTGCGAGCCGCTGATGAGCATGATGCCACGGTCGGTGGGGAAAAGGACTGCGCTATCCAACTGCGTGATGCCATCGGGATTGATGCAGACATCGCGCGTGATGGGTTGACGGGCGGAGTATGTGCCTGTGCTTGAAACCTCCAACGCCCACACGCCCTCAGTGGTGAAAGCGTAGAGAGGAAACTGGCCGAACTGACCTTGTGAGAGAGCCTTGGCAGCGGAGCAGATGCCCTTAATCTCGCCTGTGCCTACGGTGTTGATACCGAGGAGAGGGAAATAGAATGGGTTGTTTACTTCGGAAGTGTAGATTTTGTTGGCAATCTCAATGGGGAAAGTGTTGTCGTACTCCGTAGGATAGACTGACGGCAATGTGGTGAAATTCTTCTCACGCACTGCCTCATAATCGAGAACCGCAAAAGCACCGTTGAGGAACTCATGCGTTTTGAGGTCGATAGCATAGCAGGGAGAACCATAGTTGTAAATCACCATTTTGTAGGCGTTGGGATTGGGATAGAACACATAACAGCCCCAAGAGTGCTTGCTCATGTGCGTGGTACTACCCGATGTCATTTCAGAACTATTGAACAGTTGCATTCCGAATAGCCCATAATAATCTGTTCCACTTTTCACAGCATACTCTTCGCCATTCTCCTTGATGTAAACAGCTACTTGGTACTCATCGGTAGAGAACACCGCCATTGAAATGTTAAGCGTTGTGCCATTAGGTTGCCAGTTGTAGCGACCATCACAATAGGCAAACATTGATTGAGCCAAGAAACCGCAGAAAGGTTTTCGTTTTAGTCCTGCCAAGTTGAGGCGGCTGTTATACCCAAACGAGTAGTCAGCATGAAGCTGGTCGTGTGTAAGATAGTCGTCCGTCATTGCCTCGCGTGTAACGAGAGATTGCAAATATTCATCATCGACTACAATATCCTTACGCTTATTGTCGGCAAGCGCATCGGCAATCTCAATAGAGCACAACTTGTAGAATGTGGAAGTGTTCTGCAATGTTTCTGACACCTTTCCCTCTGTGAACTCTGGCAGATGGAATGTGGTTGCAGGATATGAACGGTCGCTTGAATAGTACATCGCATAGATATAGGCGTAAGACCATTCACAATAGTAATCGAGAAAATCCTTTGACGAGAATGAACCAAGCAATTTGTCCTCAGCTTTGCTGGAAGCAACGCTATCCTTGTTGTCGGCATACAGGCGACCAATGAACTTAGTGTTGTAGTTGTCGCTGTCTGCAAAAGACGTAATCTTGCCGTTCTGGTCGTAAGTGTAAATCGGTTTGGAGATAAACACATCAATGCTCTTGATGATGTCCGACCAATCGTCCAAGTCGTAAGAGTCAGAGTTGCGTACCACTTTATAATCAAGCGATGCCGCCACAAGCATAATGTCGCAAGTGGCATCGGTGTAACTTTTCTTACCTGTGGCACGGTTCCACAATACGATAGGAGCCGCCTTTGTAGAGGGGTTCATCAGAATGGGCGCAGAATGATATATCAAAGAACCGTCAAACAGCCTCAGAGCATAGCGGACGAAGAAAGGGAAACAGAAACGTCCCTTGTTGACGGTTTCCTGTGCCACGAACTTATTGACCTTAGCCATTATTTGGTCGGTTATTTTCGTCTTGTTAGTTTCGGACAATTCATTGTAGAGCGCATCTTCGGAAATCCCATCAAAGGAAATGTTGAACGTGCTCTTGCTATCGTCAGACAGACTGAACAGACGAGGATGACCGACCAAGCCAAACGACACCTCGATGTCGGGAATGTGGTCGCCCAGTTTGGTGTAGGCGTTATTCTTCCACAGATAGTAATAGAAGCCTTGGTCGGTAAACGCCAACAGCGTGTTGCCCACCGCATTGAAATGAGAAACCGAATACAGCGTCCCCAAGTCCACACGGTTGTTTGTGCTCTTGTCGATGGAAGATATTTTGTGTGTCGTGGTGGAATAGACGATGTAGTGCGTAAAAGCGGAAGTCTTGTGAATGAATTTCACGACCTCGCCATCTTCCAACTGCATGACTTGCGAGGGAGGCAGGACAGGCTGCAACGCTCCGTTTTCGTGTAGCAGGTTGATGGACACGGCAAGAGAGCCGTCGGAACATTCATAGTCGGACGGCACGGCAGAGAAGCCACTGTATTTGATTTCTTGGTTCATAACGGCATTTTGTAGATTATGGGCAGGTACACTTCGCCATTGCGTGTTTCCTCCTTACCCACCATGAAAGAGGCACGCTGCTCACGTATCTTGCACTTGTCGAGCATGAGGCGGCAGAGCATAACGGAGTTGGCGCAATAGTTGCGCGAGCCTTTCTTCGTGGGGTAACACTGCGCGATGTGGCGACCGATGGTATTCTCGTGTCGGGTTGCCAACAGATAGCACTCGCCAAGGTGAAAGGCAATGTTGATGCTGTCGCCCGGTTGGAGCGAGAGGAGACGCACAACCCTTGCCGTAATGGATATGCGACCATTACGGCAAAAGGTGATGTCGGGGCGGCGTGTGCGCTGCAATAGTTTTATCATGTTGCAAAGATATAAAGTTGATACATTGTTACGGTTTTAAGTTTAGAAGAGTGAGAGCTGCACATATCCCGGTTGCTCATTATTGAGGTCGAGGAACATCTTGCGGAAGATGTGGTAGAGGCACGACACCACAATAGAGTTGCCAGCAAGTTTGTACTGCTGTGTCTTCGAGATACCAGCGGCCTGTATCTTGTCGATGTCGGAGTCTGACACGTCCATAAGGCGAAAACACTCGCGAGGCGTGAGTTTGCGGATGCGGAAATCCTTGACGAGAAAGTTATTGTCGGCATAGGCAGATGATGTTACGGTAGGTGCTAAATTTTTACCCCCCCCGAAATTAAATCCGTGAGGGCTGCTGTAAATCATCGGCTCAACGAGATACTGCGCAGTGCTACCATTGCGTCCGTGGTTGGACGCGACAATTGTGTTGCTGATGTCCTTTAGGTTGTGCGACACCACTTTGCCTTTATGGTCGCGAGTGTAGCCCAAGAACAGAGGCTCAATAACCATGCTATCCTTTTGCACCGTTGTGATGGTGTTTGCCACGTTGCCGCCAACTTCCAACTGCTGGGCATTGTATTCACCACGCCCACGGATTGCGCAGGTTGAGAACTCCATGACACCAGTATGCGGACAGAGGTCGCTTGAAAAGTCGGTGTAGCCCAACTTATGGTAGTGTGCCGTGATGGTGCGAGAGTTGCCCTGCGTGTCGGTGTTGAGCGGCTCCTTGATGTAGGTGTCGTATTCACGTTGCCCCTCTTTGGTCTTGATAGCACCGCTGATGCCATCGGGCGACTGGAAGTTTACCTTGAAACCGCAACCCTCGGCAACCTTGCGCTCGCAATGCTTGACGATACTCTCCACCTGTTGAGGCTTCAAGTAATAACTCTCGTCTACATTATCTTCGAGAATGTCTTTCAGTCGGTGCTCCAACGGAATGGTCTTGGGGAAGAAGAACCACTGATGCTCACCGAGGACAGACACCATAAAGACACGCTCACGATTTTGCGGTATGCCGTACTCCTTGGCGTTGAGGACTTGATAGTAACTGGTATAGCCTTGGTCGGACAGCCACTCGCGCCACTTGTAGAAGTCCTTGGCGAACTTCTTCTGCGTAAGAGCCTTGACATTCTCCATGAGCAAATACTTCGGGTGCTTGGCGGAGATAGCGTCAGCACAAGCCCACAGACAAGAGGAACGTGTGCCACTGCCCTGCGCAAAGCCGCGCTGACGACCAGCTGAAGATATGTCTTGGCAGGGAAAGGAATAAGTGAGCAGGTCGAAGTCGGGAACTTGCTGCCAGTCGATGTACATGATGTCGCCAAAGTTGGGAGCCGCCTCACCATGAATGGCACGGTAGGCGCAGATGGCGTGCTTGTCTATCTCGGAAATGCCGACCACCTCAAACTGAAAGTCGGGGCGGTCGGCAGACAGACGCTGCAAGGCGATGGACTGCGAGCCGTAACCTGCAAAGGCTTCAAAGACACGGATTGTATTGTTGCTCATGTGATGATGAATTGAACGTAGAAGTGAAACTCACGGCAGAGCCGCTTGATTTGTGGGTAACGTGCAGGAGACTCCATGTAGGGGAGGTAGATGCAACGCTCCTTGGTATCGCATCGGATACCTCTCCTACGGAGTTTGTAGAGCAGGTTAGCCCTGCGTTTGGGTTGGCGCATTGGTCAGCGTCTTATATCTCCACTCATCGTAGAACAATGTCCTTTGATGTTATCGCAGGTAACATCACCGCTCATGGTGCTTACATCGCCCTCCACACTGTTGCAGCGGACATCGCCACTCATGGTGTGGATGTTGCGTGCATCGCCATTGACCGTTACATCACCGCTTTCCGTCTCGATGCGTTCGACATTTCCAGTGATTTCAATCTTGATGATTGGGCCGTCGGCCTCATTGTACTGCTCGAATGGTTTGCCGTTGATGAGGACTTTGCCGTCCACCATTTCAAAGCGTGAGCCACGAGGGATGTTGATTGTCTTACCATTGTAGGTAACGTTTCCACTGATGCCGCCAATAATTGTGCTGACGCATTTCTTGTTGATGATATTCATATAAACTTGTTTCTTTGATAATTTCCTTTGTAATCGAATGGCTTAATCTTTCCGTCCGCTACGCCATTCCAATAGTAGCGGAGAGCCTTTACAATGTGGGGCTGACGATGGGTGCAGCACCATTGCAGACCACGGTCATACCATGTGTCGCTCATGCGGTCGATAGGTGTGTATCTTACCATGCGGACTATTTTTCTTGCTTGTCGGGAGCGCATTTCTTTTCTCTTTTATGAAGTAACTTCTCCATGAAGTCCACTTGTTCTTTATACCAGTTGATTGTTTCTCTCATTGCAAGTACTTCACATTTGTCTGAGTACCTGTAGTAATTGCCATTTCTCAATCGGTCATTATAGAACTTCTTTGTTCCGTCCAAATTGGAATTTAGAAAGAGCGAGTAGTGGCTGTTGTGGGGATGAATACACAAGAATTCAAGTATCTCACTCGTTACACCGATTGAAATGATTTTATCTCCGGGTTTCAGTTGGGTGATGTCTGTAACTTTTTCTAATCTATCTTTCATGCTTCTCCCTCCTCATCATGTTTTCGGTGCGGTTTTTGTGGAAGCAAACACCAGTATTCCCACTTATATTCAAGTTTGCTTGGACGTGGCAGTCCTATTTCATTAAAAATAGATGATGCTTTAGTCACGCCCACACGCTTTGCCACATTATATATTTTTGCATCAAGTGCGTCTATCCGTTCTTTTGTCTTTCGGAAAGCCAAACGAGTAAAGCCACGTTCACTAAGCAGAACAATCTCCGTGTCGAATGGTGGCAGTTCGTCTGAAAGTTTAATCCACTTCATACAGCACATCCTTTCATAACTTTTGGGTTGTCGTATATGTTGCCGACAATCTCAAAGGGGAAAAGTCTAAGCATTCTGCCCATTGGTGATAGTTCGCCAAATCCAAAATCTTCATGCATCTCTTTGGGGTTATACAATACAAATGAGCATAACTCATTATCCCAAACAACCGTGTAATAGACAGGCATATTGGTATGTTTAAGAATATCACCCTCATAAATCTCATGCCCCTGCTTATCCTTTGCTCCCGTGTTCATGCCAAGTGTATTTTCCTTTATGGTGATGCAGCCGTTCTCTTGAACAGCATCCTCGAATATGGCAGGAATGCGACCATTCCAAACCAAATCGCCATGTATCCAGCGGTCACTACCTACGGCTTTGCCGCGAAAATCAATGTTTCTCATTGCTTGCTCCTTTCTTTTGAAGTTCTTTGATTAGCGCATCGGCACACATAACAGCATACTCTGCACCTTTCTCTATTCTAAAATCGTCCATAGACGAATATTCCTCTACGCAGGTGGGGAGCATAACCTTTGCAATCTCGTATCTGCGTTGCTCCCAGTTGATGGTTTTGTTTGGTCGTCCCATATAAGACCAATACAAATCGAGGTTCTTGTCGTAACTATTCTTTGAGTCAATGATAAAGCCGTTGAAATCTGCAACGTAACGCATTCTGTGCCGTGTTGCGATGTCCAATACAGAATGTACGGCATCTTCAATGCTCGTCATTGGTTTAATCTCCATTGTTTCCATAAGTTTATCTTCTGCTTTGTCCCATAAGGGGTATTACGTTGTAAGTTTTGAAGCGGTCAACGAGGCGGCCGAAGCCGTCATTACGCTTGAACCGCTTTTGAAGTTCCTTGTTGTCAAGGTTGGTGGTGAGGTGGGCAAACTTGCCGTACTGCGTCCAAATCTCGTTGCGAGCGTGGAGAAACTCATCGGTGAGTAGACCAGTGTCCATGCCGAAGAATGTACGGTCTTGAATGCCGATGTCGTTGAGGCACACGTTCTGAGGGTTGCACTTGAAACCACGGCACTCCTCCTCGTTGTAGGTGAAACGGTCGAGGTTGTTGTGAATGGTGTAGTAGTTGACCATCTGCGTAACCGACAAGTTCCAGAAGAAACGAGGGTTGTTTGTGCGTTGGAGATACTCGCTGAAGATTTGCATGAGGAGCGTCTTGCCCACACCGACACCGCCCTGTATGAGGATGCTCTTGTGTAGCTTGTAGCCACGACCGGGGAATACCTCCTCTGCCAAGGGACAGTTGTTGAAGTAGTAGAGCAGGAAGCGCAGTACATCACGGTTGTTGTCGTCAACGATGAACTTGCGCCTTTGCGGAGCAAGCACAATGTTGTTGGCAATGTGAATGAGAAACGTGCTATGCGCTGAATACACATCGGGGTCGGCAAGGTTGTAGGCTTGCTTGCGCACTTTCTCCGTCTCCTCACGAAACCGCAGGGCGGCATCGTGGAGCGAGAGCCATGTGGGAGCACCCTTGCGCTTGTTTCGGCACGCCTGCAAGATGCAAGCGTCCCAATCGGCATCGCCAGTAGGACGTTTGCCGAACTTGGCAAGTTCGTTGGCAAGCGTTTGTGGATATGGTTTATTGTTCATAACTCATACAGATTAAATGTCCTGACCACCGAAACCACCATTGAACTCATACGATGGAGGCGGCAGCTCCGCATCGCTGTCATGCTCGACAGGCGTGAAAGCCTTGCGCATCCATGAGCAGAAATGCCGCTTGGCATCGTTGAAGTTGGAGTGAGGCTTGCCGTCATTCTCGCACTTGCAATGGTTGAGGAACGTGTCAAGACGCTTGGCAAGTTCATCGGCACTGATGTGGAACTGCATACACACTGGCTCATTCCATGTGCGGTCGGCTTTCATCTGGTCAATCTCCTGCTGGAGCGTGAGCGTGTAGTCGGACGGAGACGCAGGGACTTCGCCCTTGGACTTGGCAGACGAGGCAGCTTTGCCTTTCTTCGGGCGACCACCAAGTTTGCCGAACTGCGCACACTTCTTTCCGTTTTCGTAGCGTGTGATGCTTGCGTCAATGTTAGGCTTGACAAGAATGAACACACCCTTGGCAATGTCGGAAAGTTCCTTTGGCTCTTTGCCGTTAAGCGCGTACTCAACGATTGCAGGGTAAACCTCAGCCTGTACCTCGGTCGGCATAAGGCTGATAGCCTCAAAGAAACTGCGATAGAAAACAAAACTGTCTCGTGCCATATAATCAAACCTCTTTTATGCGGATACCATGAACGTGGAGCATGAGTTTCCGCTTGATGATATACTCTTTAGTGCGAACGCCCTTTGTGTCCTCGACAACGGTCTGCCCTGTCGCGCGGTCGGTATAGACGAAATCAGCAACGTAGCGGCAGGAACGTTCAAGGAGAACGCGAGTGGCACGCCCTTTGAAATCCTTGCCACACTCGCCATACTGGGCGGGTATCAACTCGTAGGACACCTGCTCCCGCAGTTCGGAAATAAGTCCGGCACGCTCCATGAGGCGGAGCTGGGCAGCGCGGTAGTGTTCTTTCTTGGAAGCATGACCGCCAACACGCTCGTTGCCGTACTTATTCCGACCTTGGAAAGCAAATGAAGAAAACTTAGCCATTGTCGCTTGTATTAACCTTGTAGCGGAACAAATCTATAATCTTTGTCTCGTCAAGCGTGGCAATCTCGTAGTCCATGACAGAGCCTTTCATGTGCTCGACAACACAGATGTGGGCGTTGTTGATGTCAGTAGCACGGACGATGAAGTGAACCGTCTGTTTCTTCTCCTTGCCCGATTTCTCGTCAATGGTGATGTACATGAGTTTAGCCTTGAACCACTTGTCGGCAGTGGACAATCCCTCGACAATCTTGGAAATGTTGGTGCGCTTGATAGTAACCACATCGAAGTCGCCCGAAATGTACGGCTCCATCTCCTTGGTGATGCGTCCCTCAGCCTCGGCAAAGGAAAGCGCGTCAACGAGGTACAACTCGCTTACTTTCTTAGTCATGCCATTCTCCATAGTCCGCTCGTAGCGGACACCACATTCATAGAGTGTCATACGGTAGCCTCCTTTCCTGCTTCAGTGTTGAGCGACTTGACCAAGTCCTTGCTGATGCGGAACTTTGCCGACTTGTGGGCAGGGATAACAACAGGCTTGCCAGTCTTGAAGTTGCGTGCCGTGCGTTCTGCCACTTCGGTAGGGACGAAAGAGCCGAAGCCACGGATGAAGATAGTTTCGCCCTTGGCGAGTGTGTCCTTGATGACACGGAGAATGCCGTCAACGGCTTGGAATGTTGTGGAGAGGTGGAGTTTCTCGGAAACCGCAACCTCCTTTGCCAATTCATTTTTTGTCATGATTGAGTTTTGATTTTAATTTGTTTGTCAATTGGGTTATCATGTGAGCACGGCACTTGCATTTCTGCATGGGCAGCGCATCGTAAATTTTCGCAGCCTCATCGAGGTAGGAAATGACCTTTTGCAGGTCGGTTTTGCAGAGGTCAGCCATCTTGCACAGGATTGAGGAACAGACTTGCAAGTTCATCGAAGTACATCTCATCTTGCGGAATGTCGTCATCGGTAGCCATTATCTGGTTGGCGATTGACTTCTTCTTGTGAATGATGGCGTAGAGAGTGCTGTCGATGGTGGAACGGCCAAGCAGGTAGTAGCACGTTACGTTGTCCTTTTGTCCGATACGGTGGGCGCGGTCTTCGCATTGGCAGCAGTCGGCATAAGTCCAAGGAAACTCCACGAAAGCCACGTTGGAAGATGCCGTGAGCGTGAGGCCCACGCCAGCCGCCTTGATGGAGCAGATGATGAGTTGCGCCTTGCCCGACTGGAAAGCATCGACAGCCGCCTGTTTCATCATCATGGAGTCGCGCCCGGTAACGGATACAGCCTTGGGAAACGCCTTTTTGATTTCGTCCACAATCTCATGCAGTGAGCAGAAGAGAATGAGCGGTTTGCCGTTGGCGAGGAACGTGCGCGTGAAGTCGATAGCCTGTTTCACCTTGCCTTTGGCAGAGAGCGAGCGCAGCGTCATGAACTTTACAAGAGCCTCCATGCGCATTTTCCTACGGATGTCGAGGTCGTCGCACTCGGTGTACTGGCGCAGATACTCTGCAAGGTCGTGTTCGGCAAGCATGTACTCGTCACGGTTTGAAATGTCCACTATGAGGTCGGTGCGCGTCTTGTCGGGCAGTTGGGTAAGCACCTTTGCCTTTTCCCTGCGTATCATGCAGCGCGAGTAGAGTTCGGCAGAGAGCCGTTCGAGGTTGCGCGGAGCGTCCTCTTCCTCCTTGTTGCGTCTCTCCTTGGTAATCTCGCCACCGCCATACTCGGCAAGAAACTTGGAGCGTCCGCCAAATTCGGGCAAGCGTCCCATGATGGAGAGCTGCGCGATGAGGTCGGCAGGGCGATTGACGACAGGCGTACCAGACAGCAAGATGCGATACTCCTTACCCTCGGCAATGCCACGCGCGAAGATGGTCTGTTGTGCGGACGGGTCTTTGACACGGTGGCTCTCGTCAATGATAATGGACTTGAACAACTTGATGTCGGGCGTGAAAACCACGTCTTTGAGGCGGAAACCGCCACGCGAGCCGCCCTTGATGTCCCACACGAAGTATTTGCGCAGGGACTCGTAGTTGACAATCGCCACCTGCTGCATACCCATTTTGAGGAGATACGGCCATGTGGTAAGCACCGAGTTGTCGAGCACAAGGGCTTGCTTGTCGGTGAACTTCTCGAACTCACGCTGCCAGTTGATTTTGAGCGATGACGGACAAATGACCAAGCAGGGGTAAGCGTTGGCGCAGTCCACGACACCGATGCTTTGGAGCGTCTTGCCAAGTCCCGGCTCGTCACCGATGAGGAAACGATGCCAGCGCAGCCCGGCAAGAATGCCCTCCTTTTGGTAGTCGTAGGGTTCGACACGGAGGTGATGTTTAAGTGTCTCAGCCATACGCATTGAGTTTGTGGGTTGATAGCGTGATGTCGTAGCCGTTGCGAAACGCAGCCTTGCGCAGGTCAACGCAATTCAGATGGCAGTGGCGAGCCTCCTTTGTTTGCGCCCCCATGCCAGAGGACGAGCGCACACCGTTCTTCATGCCGCCACAGGTGTAGCCATATTGTCCCGACCATACGGCAAAGGGACACATGCGTCTGAGTCGTTTAAGCAGACTGACCTGTGCGGTTTGTGATAATATCTTGCTCATAACTTTGTTCTTTTATGTGATTATACGAGAGCGAAAGCCCAATACTGAAATGCGAGTTCGTTGTACTTCTCGAAGCCACGGTTGTAGGTGTCGTCGCCACGCTCGATGAACTTCTTGAAGATGCGGCAGTTCTTCTTGCTGATGGCATAGATGAAGTCGCGGTCGGAATGGGCGATGTCCATGTACCATGCGCGAGACCTGTCCCAATCGAAGAAATCGACAGCGTTGTCGAACTCCGCTTGCGTAGAGGCGAATGTGGTCTTTAGGTCGCCACCGAAATGGCAGGACGGCAACCACCAGTCCCACTTGCAGCGTGTGTCGAGCGTGAAACGGAAACCGCCATTGTCGAACTCCTGCTGCTTGTTGACCATAAAGCACTGCGTCTCGGCCAACTCCAACACCTTTGCAAGGAAAGGGTCTCTGCGAGCCTCGGCACGGAGCGCACGCTGCATTTCGCGAGCGTGAAGAAACTCTTCCTCGGAGCATTGCTCACCGTCAATCGTCATGTGGAGGAAGTCCACGCGCGAGGGTTCGGTGATGATGGCATCAACGATAGAGCCAAAGCGGAAAGCCGCCTCACGGTCGCCATACTGCATGTGAGGGTGGAGCTGGTTCTTCAGTTCAGTAAGGTCAGAGTTGCTGACCTCACTGCGCTGATAGTATTCGTCCGGGTTTACGATAGCCTTAGTCTTCGTCACAGTCATCGTAGTCGGGTTCATATTCCACTTCGCCCTCACCATCGCACACCTCACAGGCTTCCTTTTCGCCCTTGATGAAGTGCATACGCTTGGCAATGGCCTCCTCTTCAGTTTCGGGGAGCAGCTCCCACGTTTCCTCCGTGCATTCCGTCTCGCGGTCGGCCTCGAAGTCGTAGGCATGCCAGTGATAGCCTTTGCCGCCACAAGCTGCACACTCAATCATCGTAGGCTCACGCTCATTCCAAGGGGCGCGAGGGTCGTACTCTGCGCCAGCCGGGTAATATCCACTTTCGTACATAATCGCTTACTTTGCTTTTACTTCGTCCTCGTAGGACACTGATGTTGAACTG
Source organism: Eggerthellaceae bacterium (assembly GCA_963656105.1). GTDB lineage: Bacteria > Bacteroidota > Bacteroidia > Bacteroidales > Bacteroidaceae > Prevotella. The sequence goes on along the minus strand of CAVKHW010000119.1, from coordinate 37,595 downwards.
ATAAATTCGGGGTGGTCTTTGTCGTTGGCGACTTTCTCGCAGTAGGCAATCTGTTTCTTGAACACCTTGGCGAGTTCCTCGACAGACTGGTATTGCCCCTCCTTAGACCACCACAGGGACACGGCAGCGAGAACACCCTGTGCGTCATGGAACACAAGACGCTTCTTGACGGAAGTCTTGGGCTGATACCCGGCAGGGGTAACGATGGCCTGCTGTCCGAAGAGGTTGCCCACCTCGGCCGCTTCCTGCTGCATCTTCTTCTTTGCAGCCTCTTCCTCCTCTTTGCGCTTGCGCTCCGCCTCAATGCGCTTTGCCTCGGCAGCCTCACGCGCTTTGAGTTCAGCGGCAAGGCGAGCCTGTTCTTCGGCATTGGCTTTCGCCATGCGTTCGAGTTCGGTTTTCTTTGATGGCAGCGTGTCGAGAATGTTGTCGCGATAGTCGCCCACCTCAAACTCATACTGCTTGGCGAACTGCTCCATGAGTTTGAGGGCGATGGACGTGCGCACCTCGCGGAGTTTGTCCTGCATGTCGGCAAGTTCGGCAGGAATGCGGACATTGGAGGGTGTCTTTGTAGCCCAATCCTCGGGCAGCTTGACCGAGAACTGCTTGATAGCCTTGCACTGCGCCTCATAGTTGTCGAGCGTGATGGCAGCGTTAAGTTCGGTGAGGAAATTGATGGAGTTGGTGGTGTAGGTGTTGAATGACCGCTTGTAGTCGTCTTCCACGTCTGCCTTGTAGCGAGCGAGGGCTTGCTCACGCTGTTGGCGGAGCAGTTCTGCCCTGCGCTTGCGCTCCTCTTCCTCACGCTTCTTGGCGGCATAGGCGTTGCGAGCCTGTTGTATCTGATAGGGAATGGATGCCGTCTTGGTGGGGTCGATGGCGTTCTCCATGCCTGTAAACTCGCTGCGTATTTGGTCGAAGAGTTTTGTGATGGCCGAACGGTTGGTGTTCATCTTCTTCACCGTGTTGCGAGCCTTGGCAATGTAGGTGGCGCACTGCATATCCAGTTCGTCAGTCATGCCCTGCTCTTTGATTTGGGCGAGGAGCCGCTTGCCGAAGTCGTTGCACTTCTGGCATGAAATGGTGTTGCTCTTGTACACCTCGGGCGCGGACTGCGCTATCATCTGCACGTTCTCCTTGCGGACGATGGTCAATTCGGTGTTTGTCGTCTGTTCACTCATAGTTGCTGATTGTTAGGGATTAGAAAGTGTCGTCATCATCGTTGGCGGCAGGGTCAACGGTTACGCCAGCCGCTGTGTTGTCGGCAGGGGCAAAGGACTGTTCGGACTGACGGTCGGTGATAATCTCGCCTGTGGCAGGGTCAACCTGTTCACCATCGGCAGTAACTCCGTAGATGTCGTCTGGGATTTCGGTCTCGTCAACCTGCTGCGACTCCAACTGCGTGGCGTGGCCGACACGCGCCTTGGGGTAAGTCTTGAAAGCGTGCTTGATGCACTTGGCGACAAGGAAGCCGGGGTCAATCTGTCCGCCTTGCGCGGTGTAGAGGGCGTTGGGCTTGCCGTTCTCCCACTGCTTGGTCTGATAGTTGAACTTGGAGTTCTGACGGGCGGAGTAGTTGGAGAGACGCGCCCAGTCCTCGGGCAGCATCACGGCATAGTCGGCAGAGCCATCGGCACGAGTAATCTTCATGAAGCAAGCCACGATGCGCCCCGACTGGTGAGGGAGGCGGCAGGTGTAGTTGACGAACTTCTGACCGTTGCGCTCGCCAAACTCGAAGCTGTCCTCCTCATAGACGATGACAGGGTTGTCGGCATGGCGTATCTGACCGCAGCGTGCGCGAAGCACCAACTCGCCATAGCCCGACACGGTGAGGACGCACTGCGTCTCGTAGCGGTTCTTCTTCTGTCCGTGCTCGTCAATGACAGAGTCTACAGCGATGGAACGTGCGAGGAGGTAGGCTTGCGCCTTTGTGCCAGGGTCGAGGGTGAGGCCGCTGATGGCCACGTCAAGGAACGAGGTGAAGAGGGAGAAGTGGGTGCATTTCTTGCGGATGTCCTCTTTCTCGGAGAGCAGACGGTTGAAGTTGCGCGACTCTTTCTCGTAGGCAGCTTCGCCCGACACGCCAGTGGACTGCGACCACATGGCATCGTAAATCTGAATGAACTTGTCGCGCACCTTGTCGTGGCGGACAATCTGTGTCGGCTGCAATTCGTTGAGCAGCTTGACGGAAATTTCTATTTGACTCATAGTTGTATGAAATTGAATGTGATTAAAATTTTATTCATTTTGGAGCCGCAGGGAGGAGTTGAACCTGCCTAATGACCAGAGCGTTGCTGATTGCCCTCTGTGGGTTGCGCCTATCCGATTAGCGCACTCTATCTGCGGCAGTTGAGGCTACTTGCCAAGATAATCTTGTTGTGTCCTTTGCAAGAGCCGCAGGTCGGCTGTTCGGTATTCGACCTTGCCCGGACGTTTGTAGGCTGTTACCTTTCCCTGCTTGCGCCAGCGTTCCACATTTCCACGCCCGAACATCTCAAAGGCTTTGTTTTGGCTGATGAACTCTGGGTCGTTGGCATCCTGTTTGAGCAGATGCACGACCCTTGCGGCCACATCATCGAGGAATGTTGAGTACTTGACGCACATGTCAGAGAAGTTGAGGTAGTCCATCAATCAGGACAGCACCAGTCTACAATGGCTTTGAGCCATTCGTCTTTATCAATCCATCGGGCTGCAAGACAAACCATGGCCGCAAGCATGGCGATGGCAAAAACCTTGTCAAAAAGGAAGTGCAGGAAGAACGTGAGGATAGTGTCGTCCTGTTCCTCACCGAAGAGAAAGAGTGCGCCAACACTGCCCATGAGGGCGAGAATGGCGATACGGAAGATAGAGATTGCTTTTTTCATTTCTTGTCTGATTTTATAGTGGTTGAACATGGAGGTTCTTTTGTGTGCTCAACGTAGCGGTTGAGCAGTGTGCAGTAACAGCCGTTGAGGGCGTTGTAGGACTGCTTGCAAGATGTGCATATTTGGTTGGGCATGGCTTAGTAGCATTGCGTGATACCGAGTTTTGCAAAAGCCTCTTCTTCGGAGACGGAGCCGCGCCAAGCATCGAGATAGTCGTTGATGGCTTGCTCGTTGTTCTGGTCGGTCTGTTCGTTGTAGCCGAACTCCTTGCAGAATGCCGACCAACTGATGTGGTCGAGTTCATCGTTAGACAATTGGGTTGAGGTGTTGCAGCTGGTGAGGCTTACAAGGAGGAGTGCGGAGGTGATGATTAACTTTTTCATTGTCGTGTAAGTTTTACGAAATTCTTGTTGCTGTGATTGTGCGCTGTTCACGGTTAGTAGAAGTGGAAAACTTCTTGTCCCACTGCAAGCCGAAACTAACGCAGATTGATTTGAGATAGCTGGAACGGCTAACAGAAACGGTCAACTCTTCGCCAACCGCAAGGTCTGAAAGTTGCCCAAGCAGCGACTTTTTGTGCTGATTTTTAGACGTTTCGTTCATTGTTTCGATATTTATTTATAACTTTATACTGCAAAGTTAGACAATTGGTTTGATTAAGCAATACAATTGGGTAACTATTGTTAGTAAATTAAGATTATTTAAGATTTGATTTGCGTATGGAAACAATTAACGACCGAATGGAAATGCTTGTCAATCAAAGATTTGGCGGCAATAAGGCAGCTTTTGCAAAGACAATTGGTTTGCTTCCAACAGGATTGTCTAACTATCTCGGCACAAAGAGACGCAGTAAACCATCTGTGGATATGGTTACTAAGATTGTATTGGCATTAGATGTTGATGCAAGATGGTTGCTCACTGGCGAGGAAACACCACAGCAACAAAACGTGAATACCAATATGCACGGCAATGTAACCGATAGCAATGTGGCAATAGGTAGCCACAACTCTGTCGGCAACGTGTCCGTTGGGACAGACGCAGTGCTTGCAGAGCGTGTTAAGGCACTTGAAGCCTTACTTGCCGAAAAAGAGAGGCTGATAAAAGTTTACGAGAAGATGGTGGAGGGCAAGGTATGAAGAAAACCTTTGCCTTAGGTCTGTTTGCTATTGCGTTTGTGTCATGTGGTTCACGTTCTGAGAAAACAAAAGAGAATTCTGAAAAACCTGTGTACAAAGAATACATAGGCAAATATCTGTATATGTCAAGTGCAAGAGTTTTACATACGGACAGATACTGTGATATTTTGTTAGAGGAAAAAGACAGGAGTGGGCATGATGTTAATGGAATAGCATTCATGGATACTACCAATATCTGTCCCGATGGACATTTCTACTATTGCAAGAGTTGTTTTGATGATGAACAATATGAGCATGTACAACGGATTATAGAACGCAACAAACAGAATGTTGCGGTATCTGAAGAAGAGTTATATTGAAACAATTATGAAACAAAAGGCTTTATATTTTGTATTCTGTACAATATTTTGCTGTGCGTCATGTGGAAGTTCGCACAAGCGCGTATCTGTGCCAACAGGCTCAAACTCCAAAGTTTGGGTTTGTATGGGAGGCAGCTCAAAGCGTTATCATGCGTACAACGACTGCAAGGGGTTGAGCAATTGCAGGGCAAGTATTGAAGAAATTAGTTTACAAGATGCAGAAAGCATGGGACGCACTCCATGCAAGAAATGCTACAAACGATAAGAGTATGGCAGAAAAGGAGTTCAACGTGTCTGGTGAAGAAATGCAAGATTGCATACATGAAATTAGAGACATTCTGTATGGAGACGGAGAAACTATTGACTTCTATGCCGAATTGAAAGAGGCAGCATGGAACATTCTCCATGAGAACCCCGGCACGGACTTCGGAGATTGGCAGGATATGCTCATCAAGCAATACCCAACCGAAGTTGTGGACGCACTTGGCACGAACCCTCCCGAAGTCTTTGCTGAACTTTCCGACTGGTGGGGCAGCATGGGCTATGATGATGGCATCACGGATTTATGTTACTCGTTTCGGGACTGGGCGGAATACTTCGCCACAGAGCGGTCGGTGGAACTCTATGACCTGCTTGTTGAGGCAAAACGCGAAATAAGGCGTTTGGAGGGCGTTATTTCCTCAAAACAATAAAACCCTCATCGGGGTGTTGAAAACTCGCCAGAGGGGCAAGAAAACGCCAAATTCGGGCGTTTTGATGATGACAACAAGAATGACAGAAATACAAGTTCAGATAAACAGGAAAAGATATAAAAGCAGAGGAATTTGCCACATTCTAATGTAAGGCTTACCAAAATTCCGATAAGCCCTCAAAACAAGAGGGTACGGACAGCGGCGCAGGCTGCAGTGGAAGGGTAACAGGCAAATCCCTGTAACATACGGCTTTAGGCTGTAAGTCTCTCGCATAAAGAGACTTGCAGCCTAAGTTGTTTTTAGGCGGTCTGCACATTCTGCACGATAATCATGCAGAACTTGCAGGTTCTGTTTACAAAAAACCACACAAAAAATCGGGGGTGCGTTTACAAACTCCACAAACTACTTGAAGAGGATGTCTCCTCGTATGAGAGAAAAGGAGCGAACGATTTCCAAGCCTTGCAAAACGGACTGATAAACTGCGAAGAATACATCTTCACATTCCTGGAACATGAAGAAGTCCCACACCACAACAATTCAAGCGAAGCGTCAATCAGAGTATTGAAAGTGAAGACAAAAGTTTCAGGAGGATTCCGAACGGATGATGGCGCAGATGAATTCGCATGCTTCCATTCCATTGCCGAAACGGCCAAGAGAAACGGTGTCTCAAAATTTACGGCGTTATATCAGTTGATATCAGATATGGCTCCATCCGGCAACTTTATCGAGAAAATGTTTTCAAAGGAGAACTGATTTTTTCGGTTCTCCTTTAAAACGTATCCACATTTATAAGACTGAGTAGTTACATAGCTTTAAGGAAACACTTAATATAACTTAAATATTGCTTACGCGCTTGTCTATCATCGTCTTATTTGGCGAAAAAGTTGTAACTTTGCAAAGCTATTACGAGTTGATAGTGTAATTCAAACCTAATTAAAGTTTTAAAACAAATGGCAACAAAAATCAGATTGCAGCGCGGCGGTCACAAGGCTTATGCTTTCTATCGCATTGTTATCGCTGACGCAAGAGCACCACGTGATGGTAAATTTACTGAGAAGATTGGTACGTACAATCCCAACACCAATCCTGCAACTGTAGATTTGAATTTTGAGCGCGCCCTGTATTGGGTGGAGACTGGCGCACAGCCTACAGACACCGTTCGCAACATCTTGAAAAGCGAGGGCGTTTACATGATGAAACACCTGAAGGGTGGCGTAAAGAAAGGAGCTTTCGACGAGGCTGCTTGTCAGCAGAAGTTTGAAGCTTGGAAAGCTGCCAAAGACCAGAAGGTAGAGGCTCTGCGTAACAATGTAGCCAAAGCAAAGAAAGATGCTGAATCCAAGGAGCTTGAAGCAGAGAAGAAAATCAATGAGGCAATTGCCAAGAAGGTAGCCGACAAGAAGGCTGCTGAGGCAAAAGCAAAGGCCGAAGCTGAGGCTGCTAAGGCTGCCGAAGCTGCTGAAGCTGAGACTCCCGCAGAAGAAGCACCTGCTGAAGCATAAAAGCTATTGTCTATCATTATGAAAAGTCGAATCCCGTTGGGGTTCGACTTTTTTTGATATATGCTCGGCATGAATCTTGCCAGACATGTGCAAGTCACGAGCAAGCCCTAATAGCGGAAATCACATAACCAAGGGTATTCATCGTGAGGTGAAACCACCTCGAAAAGCGATTTGGCCAAAATAAATCAGAGCCTCCCCTCCCCTACTTGAACTTGAAAATAAGACAAAAGCCATACGCCTTGTTAACATAATGTTATGGTGGCGTATGGCTTTCGCTCTTTATTTAATTGATGTGCTATCGTTTCCTACTTCACCTCACGAATAAGATTATCAGCATCGACCAGCTTCTGTTCTCCAGTCAGCATATTCTTGAGTGTCAGCTTACCTGCCGCAATCTCATTCTCACCAGCCAAAGCGACATAAGCTATCCCCTTGGCATTGGCATAGCTCATCTGTTTTTTCATTTTCGACTTATCTGGGTACATTTCCGTACGGATGCCGGCCTGTCGAGCTTTGGCCACCAAAGGCAGACAATAAGCCGTTTCGCTCTCTCCGAAATTAATGAAAAGCAACTGCGTAGACTGCACTGCTTCATTGGGATACAGATTGAGTGCATTGAGAACATCGTAGATGCGGTCGGCACCAAACGATATGCCTACGCCCGATAGTCCTGGCATTCCGAAAATACCTGTAAGATTGTCATAGCGTCCTCCACCCGTAATCGAGCCCATGGGCGTATCGAGTGCCTTCACCTCAAAGATGGCTCCCGTATAATAGTTCAGTCCGCGGGCAAGTGTCAAATCAAGTTGCATTTCGTTCTTTAGGTCGCAACTCTTCAAGCAGTCCAGAATGAATTTTGTTTCTTCAACACCCTTTAATCCCGTTTCAGACGATTTGAGAACATCGGCAATGACCTGTAATTTCTCGTCGTTAGTACCTGAAAGCGATATGATGGGTTGCAACTTGTCGATAGCATCCTCGCTCAACCCGTTACGGCGAAGCTCTTCATTAACATTCTCAAGGCCAATCTTGTCAAGTTTGTCGATAGCAACCGTAATATCCACAATCTTGTCGGCCTCGCCGATAACCTCGGCTATGCCACTGAGTATCTTTCGATTGTTGATTTTAATCTGCACACGAATACCCAAACGCTGGAATACGGTGTCAACGATTTGCATCAGTTCCACCTCATTGAGCAATGAGTCGGAACCGACAACATCGGCATCGCACTGGTAGAACTCGCGGTAGCGTCCTTTCTGCGGACGATCGGCTCGCCACACTGGTTGTATTTGGTACCGTTTGAACGGAAGCTGTAACTCATCGCGGTGCATCACCACATAGCGTGCAAAAGGCACAGTCAAGTCGTAACGTAACCCTTTTTCGCAAAGACGGGATGCCAAACGCAAGCTATTGCGTTCGAGCAACTCTTCATTAGTCACCTTGTTCAAATAGTCGCCCGAATTGAGCACTTTAAAGAGCAGCTTGTCGCCTTCTTCACCATATTTTCCCATCAGTGTATGAAGAGTTTCCATCGCTGGCGTTTCGATCTGCTGGAAACCATACAAGGCATAGACCTCCTTGATGGTATTGAATATGTAATTTCGCTTCGCCATTTCCTCGGGACCGAAGTCACGGGTGCCTTTGGGAATGGACGGTTTCTGATTTCCCATAAATGTCTGTGTTTATTTTCTAACAATGGTCTGCTCGCGGTCAGGACCAATCGAAATGATGTGGATGGGAGTTTCCAAATAGTCTTCGAGGAAGGCAATGTAGTCTTTGAAGGCCTGTGGAAACTGCTCCTCAACGGTAAAACGCGTCATGTCGGTCTTCCATCCCGGCAGTTCCTTATAAACAGGACATACATCATCGATTTCGTAGGGAAAATCACTCGTTTCCGTCCCGTCTTTCAGGCGATAAGCCACACATGCCTTTATGGTTTCAAAATCATCGAGCACATCGCTCTTCATCATAATAAGCTCGGTGACACCATTCACCATAACGCTGTATTTTAATTGCACAAGGTCAATCCATCCACAACGGCGTTCACGTCCTGTAACGGCGCCATACTCGTGGCCGAGGTCGCGTATTTTCTTGCCAGTCTCGTCAAACAGCTCGGTAGGGAATGGGCCTGCTCCTACGCGTGTGCAGTAAGCCTTCATGATGCCGAACACATGGCCGATCTTACCGGGGCCGATGCCCAGCCCGGTGCAAGCACCTGCGCAAATGGTATTGCTAGATGTGACAAATGGATAACTGCCGAAGTCTACATCGAGCATAGTCCCCTGCGCTCCTTCGCAAAGAACAGACTTGCCATCACGGAGGAGTTTATTTACTTCAATCTCGCTGTCGACAATGTGGAAGCCCCTTAGATACTCCACGCCTTCCATCCATTTCTTTTCCGTTTCCGCCAAATCGCTGAAGTCTGTCCATCCCAAGGCTTTTAGACGATTCATGTGCAATTCCTTGTGCTTGGCATACTTCTCTTCAAAGTTTTCCAGAATATCGCCGATGCGCAAGCCAGTACGGCTCACCTTGTCGGTATAGGTAGGGCCGATGCCTTTTCCTGTGGTTCCCACCTTGTTTTTACCTTTTGCAGCTTCGATGGCCCGATCCAGAAGTCGATGGGTTGGCATGATGAGGTGCGCCTTCTTGGAAATATGCAAACGGCTTTTCAATTCATGGCCGCTCTTTTCCAATCCGCGAGCCTCGTCCATAAACAAGTCGGGGGCCAGCACAACGCCGTTGCCAATAATGTTGACCTTGCCACCTTGGAATATGCCAGACGGGACGCTGCGAAGTACATACTTCTGCCCCTCGAATTCTAAGGTATGTCCGGCATTAGGTCCGCCTTGGAAACGAGCCACGACATCATAACGGGGGGTAAGTACATCCACTACCTTACCCTTGCCCTCATCGCCCCACTGAAGACCCAGCAGAACGTCTACTTTACCTGTATTCATAAGCCTGAATATTTTATTTAATGTCTATTTTATGCAGCATTATTGATATCAGTACACCCTTGGGCCGAATATTGCTGTTCCCACACGCACCATAGTGGATCTGCACTCCACGGCAATCTGATAGTCGTGGCTCATTCCCCACGAACGCTCGCAGAAATTGTCGTCATCTGCAAAATAATCGCGTTTCAACTCGTCGAAGAAATCAGCAGCTATATTCATTTCCTTTCGGATTTGGTCTTTATCATCCACATTGCTCGCCATCATCATCAATCCGCAGATGTGTACATGCGTAAACGTTCGCCATTCACCGGTTTTCAGCATCTCACGGCATGCATCGGTTGTAAATCCATACTTGGTTTCCTCTGCTGCAATGTGCAATTCCAGCAACACATTGATGATGCGGTTGCACTTGGCTGCCTGCTTTTCGATTTCCTTCAATAGCTTAAAGGAGTCTACAGCTTCTATCATGCTGATGTACGGCGCGATGTATTTCACCTTGTTGGTTTGCAAATGTCCGATGAAATGCCATATAATGTCCTTTGGCAACTCGGCCTCTTTTCGGCTTAGCTCCTGTTCGTGGCTTTCTCCGAACACACGCTGGCCTGCAGCGTATGCAGCCTCTAGGTATTCCTTGGGGTGAAACTTGCTTATGGCAACAAGACTGACTCCTTCGGGAAGGTTGCCAAGCACTTCTCTTAAGTTTTTAGCAACATCGACCATCATTATTCTTTCCCTTTCGTGTCTTCTTGTTCGTACTCTGGTTTATCGTTGTTATTATCGTTTGATTTAGACTTTGCGTTATGTTCAAAAACATCCATGATTTGTGTTTCGGCAATCGAAGCTATTTCGTAATCAATCATGGTTCCGCCCATTACTTCGTCAATGTATTTTACGGCTAATGGCAAATTGGCAGCCTGAATCAGGTAGTTGACATTCGATCGTTTTTCTTTTTCCGTCTTCTCGTCAATAGTTATAAACTGCAATTTGGCTTTATACCACTTGTCATCATTGGTTTTTTCGCTAAAGAAAATTTCGTGGTATGGAGCTGGTTTGATATTAGTAATCTTATAGTCACCATTGATATAGACACTCATCTCCTCAATAACCTCAGCCTCGGCTTCCGTAAAACTCAAGGCATCTACCACATATTGCTCTGTAACAGGTTTTTGCGAACCGTCGTCGGCGGTCTTTTCATAACGTATCTTGGTCTCAAACCAATCGGATGTTCTTGATCTCATGTTATTGGATTGTTTTTATGTTTTCTTATTGCTTGCCTACCCCTCTTACAAGGTTATCAAGCGCGGTGTAAGTGTATGCAGCCTTATCGTGGATCGTAAGGTCGCTCTTCAACCGGCTACGCAAATCTACCAGTTTAGACATTGCGCTTTGGTAATTGTCTGCCGTGATGCGTTCACTCATCTTTTTAGCCACCGTGACATCAAAACCAAAATAACGGATAAGCGTATCGGCGAACACTTGCCGTTGCTGATCAGTAAGATGCTGCAAGTTTTCGTTGAACTTATTATGCGGTTGAAAGATACGGAAGACCAACTCGTCGGGTTCGCCGCCTCGTTGGCCACGACTATAAACTTTTTCGTAATCGAAATAGCAATCACAGAACCCGTTCACTGCCATTGTCTGCAATTCTTCCTTGGCCGGCTCCAGTACGCGTCTAGTGAAGTCGCTGAATTTTTTGTAGTTGGTTTCCAATCGCAACATTTTGCGGAATTCCAAAGTGTTGATTTTTCGGAAGCCCTTATCCTTCCAACTCTCTATGAACATATAAATGCGCTGCGAATAGCGGTTATGACAAGCAAACACAATCTGCTTACCAAGATAATGGTAACCAAAATCGAGACCTACCAAACGTTCTGCCACGGTGCGGTCTATTTTCAGAATGGCATACTTTTCATAGATGCATGGGTCTTCGGGAATATATATGTCACAAAGATTCGTTACTTTGAGATAGCTACGACCATCCATCGTTTTGTAGGGTATTTCCACGGGGATAGTAGCCAACATCTTTAAACTTTGGCGCAACTGTGGGTAATGGTTAGGATCTACCGCCAACGACTTAAAAAGGGTCTTGATTTCCAAACGTCCGTCGTTATCAAGCTCGGAATCAGAGAAGATTTGCGGCTCCATACGTTGTTTGGTCAGCAATTTCTTCAGTTTGGTCTGCATGAATTCAACGATGGCAACCAATATGCGAATTTGGATGAGCGAATAGTCGTGGCGCATCATGGTGACAGCAATGGGTTGCACCAACCATGTCTCATCCTCCAAGGGTATGAGATCTTTTGAGATGTTACGCTTTATGTCTCTCTTCTTGCCTTTACCAAAACCTTTTCGTGCACGCACGACTTTGGCTTTGGCGGCTTTTCCTGTTTTTACGATGGCCTTTTCGTCTGTCATACATTATTAATTTGCAGGCTTTCCGGAGAAATGCCTACAAATTTAAGACTATTTTGCGATATCACCAAGCAATTTCGATAATTTAACCGACATTATTGGAATTGGGATGGCGCTGCTATTCAACTACAACAAGAAATATTGACAAAAACTTTTCGTGTACAGAAAAGACCTCCTCTGGTTGGCTTTCGGCCGCAAAAACAAACAATTGCAAAGGGTTCGCTTAACTCCCTAACAATCTGACAGATACAACACAACTGCGAAATACTTACGCGCTTTCTCAATAGCCCTGTTTGCCAAAGGTGCCCTATCTGTGAACGAGAAAGCATCAACCGCTGAATAATTCTTGCCGAATGGTGCATACTGCGATGCTGAACCACAGTGCGAAACGGTATCTATGGCAAGACAAATGGCAGTTTGAGAGCACATTATTTATGAGGAACATTGCTTTGCCAAGTCTCGAAACAGTATGTCGGCGTGCTAGAACAAGGTGCGTATAGGAACGGTTTTTTTCAGAATATTCACAACAGACAAGTGGGTTCTATAAATTAGTTTTGCTGGATTTTAAGACTATTTTCGAGTGCATATCGTCAGCGAGTAAATTTATAGAATCCACCTACAATGAGACAGCGACAAGTATCAATTGCAAATTTACAGATTGTTATTATTTTCGTTGATAGCCTCCTTGAGTTGACAGAGTGCTTTCTCAAGAACGGCACGCGGCGTGCCTACATTCATGCGCATAAATCCTTGGCCGCCCTGTCCAAACATTTCACCGTCGTTGAGGGCTAGGTGTGCTTTGTTGACAAACAAATCGATCAGTTTGTCATGTTCAAGACCCAGCGAACGGCAGTCAAGCCATACAAGAAATGAGGCTTGCGGACGCAACGGTTTTATCTGGGGAATGTTTTGACCGAAGAATCTCTCCACAAATTTAATATTTTCCTCTACGTATTTCAACATTTCCTTACGCCACTCCTCACCTTTGCTGAAAGCGGCAATGGTTGCGATGGGCGAGAAAAGAGGCGCTTCGTTAAGTTCGTTGGCAGTAAGCCATGAGAAGAATTTGTTGCGAAGTCGGTCATTCGGCACGATGGCGTACGAACTGACGATACCAGCTATATTGAATGTCTTTGACGGTGCACCGAATGTTATGCTGCATTGTGCAGCTTTTTCCGACACTGTGGCAAAAGGTATGTGGCGGTTACCCCATAGTGCCATGTCGCAGTGTATTTCGTCTGAAATGACTATCATGTTGCGTTTGTAGCAGAAATCGGCCAATCGGGTCAGCACATCCTTTCCCCAAACTATACCTGCAGGATTGTGGGGATTGGAAAGTATCAACATGCGGCATTTGTCATCAACGACTTTCTCCAGATTGTCAAAATCCATCGAATAGCTACCATCGGCATTTTCCTTCAGCGGATTGTAAACCACCTCGCGTCCATTGCCTTCGGGCGTAAGTCGGAATGGGTGGTATACCGGTGGTTGGATGACAACCTTCTCATCTTCTTTCACGAACACGTTTATAGCCATACCGATTCCCTTTACAATGCCAGGAATGTAGCTCAGCCACTCTTGCTTAACCTCCCACGCATGGTGATCTTTCAGCCATTTTGTTACCGTGGGCCATAATTCCTTCGGTTCCACAGTATATCCGAAGAGGGAATGACCAAGCCGATGCCGCAGCGCATCGGTGATAAACGCTGGCGTTTCGAAATCCATATCGGCTACCCATAAAGGTATCAGGTCGGTTCGGCCATAGCGTTCCGCCAGCACCTCGTGCTTCAGATCGCCACTTCCCGAACGATCTATTATCTTGTTGAAATCTGTCATTAGCATATCCTTATAATTGTCGTTTTGTCAGTCCTTTTTAACAGCCTGTTGTATATCCCGGAACACGTCATCCATATCTTCCAATCCAACTGACAGGCGCACAGTAGTATCGAGCACATCCATCGCGCGGCGTTCTTCGTCGGTAAAATTCCCAAAGATGGTGCTTGCCGGATGTATGGCCAGTGTCCGGTTGTCAAAAAGATTGGTAGCTCGTCTTACGAGCTTCAAGTTATCTATCATGCGGAACGCGTCTTCCTTACTATATAAGTCGATTGTCATCATAGCTCCAGCAGTATTGCCAAATTGCTCTTGGGCTATCTGATGGAACGGATTGTCGGCCAATCCCACATAATTCACACGTTTAATCTCAGAAAGTTCTTTGAGTCGTTTAGCCAAATACAAGGTGTTTTGACTTTGCACACGATAGCGCGCGTCGAGAGTTTCAAGCCCGAGCGACTGCATATAGGCCACATGGGGAGTCATATAGGCACCGAAATTGAAGAGCATCTCGTTCTTCATGCGCGAGCCAAAGCCTTCAGCTGTTCCATAGTCTATTACAAGCCCGCCAAGTGTCGTAGCACCGCCCGAAAGATATTTAGTGCTTGATACCACCTCTATGTCTACTCCTAGTTTTTTAGCCGAAAATTGGGTAAACGGAATGACGGTTGTGTCTGCAACAAGTGGGATGCCATTCGCGTGGGCAATGTTTGCAAGCTCTTTCAATTCAGCCACTTCCATCTGTGGATTAGTGATGATTTCCAAAAAGATGCAACAAGTGTCGGCATCAATACTACTGCGAACCTCATCAAGGTTTGTCAGGTCGCAAGGACGTGCCTCTATGCCAAAACGCGCTATCGAATGTGTTAACAGAGCATAGGTATTCCCGAACATGTGTCTAGACGTTACAATATTCTTTCCGGCAGTTGCAAGCGCCAGCACAGTATTACTGATGGCTGCCATTCCGGAGGTCATGGCTATCACATTGTTGGCTTCAGTAATGGCCTTTACTTTGTCTTCAAGATACATTACTGTTGGATTCATTACTCTGGAATAATCGGGAGCGACAACTCTGCCCGTAAAAGCATCGGCCATATCAGCAGCGGTGTCAAATTCGTATGCTGCCGTGTGGTAAATCGGCATGCTAAGCGAACCGTAAGCATCGCGTTTTCCAAACGGCGTGTCAATAGCCTTTGTTTGATTCTTCATTGTTGTGTTGAGTCGTATTTGTTCTGAATCGTTCACCATCCGCAACTCGTTGCTTGTTGAAAAGCGTAGCAGTGGCGACATCTTTATATATTTCAGTATGCAAAATTACGCTATTTTACCATCATAAACAAGCTGAGGGCTTGTTTTTGCTATAGGTAGGTTCTATATTAACGACGGCATATACAATCATTCCGTCTAAGGTTTCCTTTTTTGAGAACCTCCGTATTTTATTATTGGTATTCAAATCTTTAACCTTTATAAACGCAAAAAGCACAACCCAAATAAGGATTGTGCCTTATATATGTGAAACCCCGAATTATCTAAGTGATATTATTCTTTATACCCCATATAAAACTCAGTTATTAATCATCCAAGCACTTGTCGAGCTCAGCCTCAATATCTTTTCGGTTCATGTTTTGTCCGATGAAAACTATTTTCTGCATACGGTCGCCATAGTTTTCATCCCAGTCCTTCTTTACCCCAGGATTCTTCTCTAGGAATTGTTGCAACTCGTCGGACGGCATGGTAGCATACCATTGTCCTGCATTTGTAATATTAAACTGCTTTCCACTTTGTTCAAAGAGGTAGCAAGTTTCAAGCTCATCGCGGAAATAACACATACCTTTGGCGCGAATAACGCTTCGCGGCCATTTTGTAGACACAAACTCGTCAAATTTGGAAAGGCTCATGGCAGGCCGACGATAATATACAAAGGTTTGAATGCCATACTCCAATGCCTCGCCCGCCTCTTCGTTCTCCAGCTCTTCGTCTTCGTCCTCCATGGCCTCTATCCAACGTGCAGATGTGGCCACTTTAGCAAAATCGAACGAGTGGGTGTTGATAATCTTGTCGAGTTCCACATCGCCATAGTTACATTCAAGTATCTCTGCTTTGGGTTGAATTTCATGGATTACTGCTTTGAGATGAGCCAATTCGTCAGCGGAAATCATGTCGGCTTTGTTGAGCAGAATGATGTTGCAGAATTCTATTTGTTGAATGACCAAACTTGTCAAGTCCTCTTCGTCATGCTCGTCCTTGAGATGATCGCCCAAGCCGAACTCATCGCGCATGCGCAAAGCGTCTACAACCGTCACAATCGCATCGAGACGCGCTGCGCCGTTTTTCATAGTTTCGGGCGCTATTAGCTGGGGATAGGTGGAAATGGTCTGCGCAATTGGTGCGGGCTCGCAGATGCCACTGGCTTCGATGACAATATAGTCGAATTGGCAGGTATTAATCAAATCGTTGAGCTGATTTACCAAGTCCATCTTCAATGTGCAACAGATGCACCCATTCTGCAAGGCTACCAAACTATCGTCGCCCTGCCCTACTATGCCGCCCTTTTGGATGAGGCTGGCGTCAATATTCACCTCGCCGATGTCGTTGACAATCACTGCAAAACGAATGCCTTTCTTGTTAGACAAGATACGGTTCAGTAGTGTGGTCTTTCCGCTGCCTAAATAACCAGTAAGCAACAAGACTGGTGTTTCTTTCTTATTCATATCATTATTTAATTTAATCTATAGTACGCAAATCAAAATCTATGCCGAAGAGGCTTCGCCGGGTATTGGATTTTTAAAAATCTTTTTTTTGCCGCAAGCTCACGCCTTAAGCTGCTACAGCTCGAAAAGCCGCGTCAGAAAGGATAGCCCACTGCAAAATGAAGACTTTGGCTGTCCTTGAAACTGCCCACATTGTAAAACCCGGAATTATAGGGCACATGAAGACCGACACCCCAATCGAGGCGTATTACAAGAAAATCCATGTCATAGCGCAGCCCGATACCTGTGCCGAGAGCAAGATCTTTGAGCGCGCTTTTCATCTCAAATTTCGCGCCCTGACGGTTCTCGTCGCGCAAAGTCCACACATTTCCAGCATCGAGAAACAACGCTCCGTAGAGGTTACCGAATAGCCGAGGACGATATTCTAAATTGGCTTGGAACTTGACATCACCCGTTTGGTCGAGGTAATAGATATCGGCGGAGGCAGAATTGTGATATCTGCCTGGACCGACAGAACGCACTGTAAAGGCACGAATGCTATTGGCACCACCTACATAGAACTGCTCGGAGTAGGGAGCACTGGTAGAATTTCCATACGCCCAAATGATGCCAAAGTCCAAGTGTCCTACCAACGAACTATGTTCGCCAAGCCGCCATGTCTTCACAAAGTCGGTCTCTAGCTTAACGAACTGGGCGTAAGGATTGTTAAACATCTCCTTTCCTTGCTTGCCCCATTTCTTGCCAGCCGCCATGTAGCAAAGCGACAAAAGGTTGCTCGCCTCGCTCACAGTGGTTTGCCAACGTATGGGATTGAGCTGGGTGGACGGACTGGTATAGGTGTAAGTATACTCCATCTTTGGCACGAACTGATCCTGCATGGTGTAGTAGAGATACGGATTGGCATCCAGCACGGAGTCGAAAGCCGCTGTGGAACTGCGCATATACTCGTAGGAAAATACCAAAGGACTGAACTGATGACGGCTTGTAGGCGATGTCTGCAGGGCATAAGTCCATTCGCCTGATACGATGTGACGCTTGAAATAATTGGCACGACTGATAATATCCGATGACATCTTGAGCGTGGTGGATGGCACGGCATAGAAACCTTGTCTATGAAAGTGTTGCGCCAAGCGCTTACGGAAAAAGTCGACAAAAGGGACAACCAAACGAGGAAACTTCAACGAGGCATCGATGCCATACTCATAACTATTGAACTTAGATGAAGTATGGTTGTTCTGATGCGCCGTCTGCCATTCGTAACTGCCCTTTAAATTGATGTCGAGCAACTCGCCGCCATGAAAAGCGTTGCGCTTGGTGAAACCCACCACAACACCTGGCCCGAATCGGCTATTGGTTTTACCTATCACATTCCCCTCTATATAGAAATCATAAGGCTTGTCGAGAATAGCGTTGATGCGCAAGTCGATTGTGTCGTTGGCCGATGTGGTGTCGCGTGGAGTGAACGTAAAGTCAAGCAGACTGAAAAGCCCAGTACTTGTCACATTGGCAATGCTTTGCTGATGGTCATCATAGCTATAAAGATTTCGCGGCCTGAGTTTCATGCCTTGCAAAATGACCGGCATACGGACTTTGGGCTTGCGCCCACGGAAATTAACTGTCAGATGGTCTCTGTGGATGGTATCGGTCAACTGATCCATATACGACTCGCGTAAATCGATGTTGACATTACCAATATACCATCTGCGCTTAGCGTTATCCGGAAGGTTTTCTATTTCTTGCAAACGCAGCTGTAATTTTCCGGGCACCGCCATGGTATCGGCCAAGTAAGACGCGTAAGATGGCTGCCAATAGAAAAAGCCGTTGTTGCGGAAGAGATTGCTTAGGCGCGTACGCTCGCCGTCAAGAGTAGAAATGTCAAACGCATTGCCAGTCTTAATCTTTGCATCCGCCATGGTCGACAGAATCATGCTGTCGGCTACGGAAGGAAACCCCACATACTGCAATGTGTCTATAGTATATAAGTGGCCAGCATCGACCGTATAGGCTATCTTTGCTTTCTTAGTGTTGCGCAAAGTCTTTACTTGATAAGTCACGTTGCCTTGAAAGTAACCGTGTGCGCGCAGCACTTCTTTACCAACAGAGGCGCGCAGCTCGGGGTTGACCCAGCTCATCAGTACTGGCGATGACCCAAACGACTTGAGCATCCACTTGCCAAACACCGAATTGTCGTTGACAAATGCATTCCATACCCATAGTCCGACTTGAAAAGGGGATCGAACGCTGCTGCTACCAAACAAGGCTCCATTTGGAGAGGTCGCCAACGCAGCGTCAAGTTCTTCCTGAATGGTGGCGTAGTGAGCGCTCTTCTCGGGGGTAACGTACTTGGTGCTTTCAAGTCCTGTGTACAACTGGTCGCCCTCGGGTATATTCTTGGTTGTGGAGCAAGCCAACAAAAGGTTGGCCAAAACGACGGAGAGAAATAGTTTCAGGGTATTCATTCCTTATTGCTTTTCTGTTTTGGCCGAATCAGCCGGCGCTTGTGGTATAATATCTTGACTATCTTTGAATTTGAACAAATCCTTGAAATGGCGCACTTTTCGCTTCCACATAAAGCCGCCACCGAACTTGCTGACGTTTCCTTCAAGCCAGTCGTAACTTTCGCGCTCATAGAACAGATTCAAATATTTATTGGAAGTGGAACTGAGCCGATACTCGAATGTCACATTGTCGAAGAATGTTTCATCTTCCATTTGCACATCGCTTCCAGTCGACAACTTGCCACCAATGACTATGCGGAGGCGGTTGTTCCAAAAACGTTTGGCAAACTTGAAATTATAATCAGTATGAAGCGACCCGTTATTGCCAAAGCTATTCTCCACACCAAAACTCACATCGAGCGATTTCAATGCTTTGCCTGATATCTGGTTGATTTGACTATTGAGGAACGCGCTCAATGCAGAGTTCATAGTGAAACTGCTGGTGTTGCCATCGGCAAGATACATACCCGTTGTGAGCATGGTTACTGCCAGCTTTCCGCGTTCCTCCTTCGACATGGATTGCAGCTGATTGTGGATGGTCATGTCTTCAGGAGCATCGATAGTAAACTCCAGTCCCATGTCATTAAGTGTCTTGCTGACTGCGACACCACAGGTAAACGAAACGCTGCGACCATCGCCTGACGCTTCTCCGACCGTCGACTTGGTGGTCTCTGTAGCGGTAATATTGAGCGTAGGATTCATTGGATCGCCTTTGAATTCTATGTAACTGCCATCTTGTATGGTAAAAGTCTTCAGTGGAATAACGGGAAGCGCATATTTCATTTCTCCGCTGCCGATGGTGTAACGCCCGCGCAACACGATTCCGTCCACAGAATTATATTGTAGCCGCAAATCGCCGCCCCCAATGATATCGATATAGTTGGAGTGGTCAGCATTAATATAACAATCCACATGAGCTCCATCGTCAATGCTGACAGAAAGATCCATATCGAAGCCTGTTAGAGCAGGCCGATTGATGACGTCGGCTGTGGTATCGTTAAGATTAGTGAATTCCACTAAACCGTCCAGCTGGTTATCTGTGGAGAGAGGCGAGTCTTTTAAGTTGTATTTCAGATCAGTGGTTCCAAGCACATCCAGCTTACCACGCATAGACAAATTATCGAGTGCGCCCTGCATATTGCCGTAGAAGTTGACGTAGGCCTTTCCGTAAGCCTCAGAGCGTGCCGTTTCGCGCGAGTTGACCAACAAATAATTATCTGCCCTCATGCGCAGATTTAGATTCATGTTGCTTGTGTTGGAAAAATCGAGCGAACCTTGAACTGTAAGAGGAGAATTGTTGTTTGCGAACAAATCGTAGTTCTCAAATATTATATGACTGCCCATGATTGGCAGGGGATCTTCTGCACATCGCATCTCAATGCCATAAGGCTCGCTATAAATGTAGGCCGAGTCGAGTAGCACTTCTCCATTGATATCGGGCTGATTCAGCGTTCCTTCGACTGTAAGATTGCCCTCCGCATACCCTTTTAGTCCGATGATATGGTCTGGTATAAAACCGTTTACCATATTGAGTGGTAATTGCTCCAAACCCACAATAGCATTGATACAACCATCACCTTCCGACTTGTAGGAACCGGTCAGTGTACCAACCGATTGTCCGTCATGTAAAAGGATGCCATCCACATAATGGCTTCCGTCGGATTTAGGGAGGTAGGTAAACTCGGCCCCGAGTTCACCAATGAGACTTCCTTCGTAAACGAGATCTGCAATATCGACTGTTGAAGAGAGCGACAACTCGTCTGGAGTTTGTACAATATGGAAATCACCATTAAGAATGCCATTCATGTTGGGGGTGAATGGTATCATGGCCAAGGCGTTACCAATGTCAAACTGGTGAAGTGTAACCGTTACGTCTTGAAGTGCATCTGTATTTTCATCGTTGGTAGAAATCTGTATTCCCATACCATCTTTGGCCTGCAACGTCATGTCTGCGCTAATGCGATGGTCGTTACCAAGATAAACAAAATTGCTGTCGTTAACCGTAAAATGCTTGTATCCAAGCACTGGATCCTCGCCATAAAGGTGCAAAATTACACCGTTTTCTTCCATCATACCTTCTATGCCGAGGCTTACCCCCAAACTATCTTTCCAATCGTAAATGCGGGTTTTAAGATACGTCCCACGTTCGTTCAACCCACCATCGGCATAAGCATTGAATATATATTTGGGGTTATCCTTACCATTCTGCACATGGAGCGAATAAGCCATGTTGTTCTCATCTGAGTTGATATGCAGTCGAACCGTATCTATTTGGAAACTGTCAAGCACTAATGAGTCTATGCGAAGCTCGCCATTGACACCCGTCAATGGTGACGAATTCATGTCAACAAGAAGATTGTTGAGTTCATAACCATAATGTTTCAAGAAACGGCAAACAATATTCTCTTTTCCTGATGACAAGTACAGGCGCAGATAAGGAAGTTGCTTGCGTAGGCTCACCTGATCAATATGTTTGTTGTTCAACTGACTTTTCGCTTCTTCTATAAGCTGATTGCTATGTTTCAAAAGTTTTTCATAGCCGCCACGGCCATCCATGTCGAGGTGAAAATCTCCACAATCCACCACGGCATGAGTAGTGTCAGCACATGTCAAGATGTCAAGCACCATATCTTCAGGACGATAATATTTCTTCGAGTCATGCACGGTTATATCGCTCACCATTCCCCGTACCATAAAATACTGTTTGAGATTGGTGACTATATCTACATGAGCACAAGCCGATAGCGTGAGTGGACTTTCGATGACATGAAGGTTATAGAGGTCAAGTTTATGTAAATCGCCCGACACCGTAGCGTGCATTTTCTGTCCTGCAACCAGCGCATCGAAATTTAGCAAACCCTGAAAGAGCGGATTGCGTGAATTGATGTCGGCGTGGACATTGCCATTATGTGCCGTGGCTACGGCTGAGATATTGTCTAGATTATAGTTGCCGAAACCTAGTTTCCGTATATGGGCATCAGCCTGAAGTTTCGTCTTGGGTGAAAGGATGTCGGTGCCTTCTCCTGTTACAGACAGGGAGCCGGTGAATGGCTGGAGCCCCATCTTTGGCAGAAAATGGTTTATTGGAAATTTGGCAGCTGATAGACGGGCATTATATGCCATGCTGTTTGTGTTGAGCTGGGCCATTCCCTGCAAATTGCCCCCACCCTGCTCCATATCAAAAGATGTGCGATAGTTGTTGCCGTTGACCTGGATTTTTGCATTGAGCGCTATCCCATTTGGCACAGAAAACGTACTTATTAGTTCGTGTCCTAGCATGGCCGTAACGAAACCCATATTGTAGGTATGGGCTTGAATGGTCAAGTTTGCCTTTAGGTGATTGAGGTCTGACAAATTAGCCAAAAACCCTTCGGCTGCAAATCTAAAGGCTGTAGGTAACGCAACACGCACACCGGAAAGACGCATTTTTTTCAGATTTCCCCGTGCCACGGCATCTATGGATAGTGGATAATTAGGCCAGCGTTGTGCCATTTCACTTGGGATGTTCCTACCAGCTATATACATGATGTCGCGCTTGCCCACATGGCCATGTATGGTGGCATTGATTTTTCCAGGAGCATGCGTGTCGAAAGCGTTCAAGTCCATGCCAAAGTTCACCGACATATCCGATTCGGGAGTTCTCAAGTAAAGGTTCGATAGTGCAAGTCGGGTGCTGTCCATCGAGAATTTACCCAACAGACTATCAACTTTCAACCCGCTTTTCTCTATGAAATTGCAGGCTTTGATATGTACATCAAGTTTCGAGTCACAAAAACAAAAACTTTCAGCTTTTATGTTTAGTCGGTTAAGAGCCAAATGGTTAAAATCGATTCCATCGCATGGCTTAATAAAGTTTTGATCGTAATGGACACTTCCATCATGCCAATCGAGTCGCTGAACGGAATAGAGGTTTTTGTAAAGGTCTAAATATGCATCTTCAATTTTCGCATCACCAAATGCGGCTTTCACGGAAAGCGTGTCGCCGGGCAAGTGTAGTGTAAAGTCCGTCTGACGCAGCTCCATCTGCTTCAAAGCTATCTTCCAATAGTTTTTGCTGCTGGTGGTATCCTCGGGTACAGTATCTCTTAAGGCAATATCCACTTTGGCATCGGCAAGCAAGGCTTTTTCGATGTTAACATGTTCCTTTCCCAAATCAATGCCATGGGCTTGCAGGCGAAGCTGTCCCACCTGTCCTTTGATGCGAAGTGTATGCACCAAGTTGGCCGTATTGACCTTCATCTGTTCGAACGTCAGTTGGTCCACCATCACTTGTTGTTTTATCAGAGGCAACAATTGCACATCTACAACAAGCGAACGAATGTCGGCCACTGTGTCCGTACCATTTTTCAGAGAACCGTTGGGCTGCAACACATGCACTCGTTCTATGGCGAGATCAAGTGGGAATTTCAGTCTGACATGTCCCACTTTTATCTCCATGCCTGTTTGCTTAGATGCATAGGAGGCTACTTGTTCGACTGCCCAATTTTGAAACGGAGGAAAATAGAAAAGCATAAAAAGCAAGACCACCAACACGATAGGTGTCAGCAAAACAATACCTATTTTCTTAATGGGCTTGCTCATAGCAATTCTGATATGCGTTTACCTTTCCACAGTTTCAGCGATGACGTGCCAAAGACGATCGTCAGGAAGTGGTGAAACCAGTTGAATCGTTTGATGTGTAACGGGGTGTTCAAACTCTACAAAGTGGGACAACAACGATATGCTACCATCCGAATTGCTCCGCTTGGCCCCATATTTTAAGTCGCCCTTGATCGGACAGCCCATGTGGGCTAATTGGCAACGTATCTGGTGATGACGACCCGTCATGAGACGGACTTCCAGTAGATGATAGTTGGAGGTGTGACCGATGACTCGATACGACAAAACAGATTTCTTGGCGCCTGACACTTCTTTGTCGTGTGCGTAGCTTTTGTTCTGTTTTTCATTGCGTATCAACCAATTGGTTAGCGTTGCCTCGGGTAAAAGAGGAACGTTCTTTGTAATAGCCCAGTAAACCTTATGCACTTCGCCATTCTTGAACATGGCATTGAGTCGGGCGAGAGCCTTACTGGTTCGTGCGAAGACGACAAGTCCAGACACTGGGCGATCCAGACGATGCACCACGCCCAAAAACACGTTGCCTGGCTTATGATACTTCGCCTTGATATATTCTTTTACCGTTTCGGAAAGCGGCATATCGCCAGTCTTGTCGCCCTGAACGATCTCACCGCTTTCCTTGTAAACGATAATGATATGATTATCTTCGTAAATTACCTGCATTGAAAAAAGTAATCAAGCTGATTACATATTCATGCCGCCATCAATCTGAATAACTTGTCCACTAACGTAGCTAGACATATCGGATGCAAGGAAACAACAGACATTGGCGATATCTTCGGTCTTACCTCCACGGCGCAGAGGAATCTTTTTCATCCAATCCTTGCGAATCTCTTCAGGGAGTTGAGCTGTCATTGCTGTCTCAATAAAGCCCGGCGCAACAGCATTGGCACGAATGCCCTTAGGACCAAGCTCCTGTGCGATGGACTTAGCCAAAGCAATCATACCAGCCTTAGAGGCAGCATAGTTGCATTGTCCGGCATTTCCGTGTACGCCCACCACTGAGGCCATGTTGATGATGGAGCCACTGCGCTGACGCAACATGATGGGTGCACAGGCATGGATGAAATTGAATGCAGACTTCAAATTGACATTCAATACTGCATCCCATTGTTGTTCACTCATGCGAAGCATCAGGCCGTCTTTTGTAATGCCTGCGTTGTTGACAAGTATGTCCACAGAACCGAAATCGGCATGAATCTGCTTTACGACGGTGTCGGTCTCCTCAAAGTTAGCAGCATTGCCAGCATATGCACGGCAAGTGACGCCCAATGCCTCAATTTCTTTACGTGTAGCCTCAAGTCCAGCAGCCATATCATCGTTGAGCACAAGGTCGGTGAATGCGATATTAGCGCCTTCCTGGGCGAATTTCATTGCGACAGCCTTACCAATACCACGGGCGGCACCAGTGATTAAGGCAGTCTTACCGGTTAATAATCCCATTTTTTCTTATTTAATGTTTTAAAATTATTATGCACTTTCTTTGGATATTCATAGGCAGACTGACCGCTTTTGCATTGCGTGTTGCTTGCGGAATTAGAATCTAGTTATGCCCATTATTTCCTTATTTGTGCAAAGTTACAAATAATAATCGAAATCGGATAACTATTTAATGCAAAAACATCAAGGACAAACACAAAGATGACAAAACCCAATAAGTCGCATGGATATCCATGCGACTTATCGAGTTTTGTTATCGAAATATTTTTATTTCTTAAAGAAATCCTTAACTGCTTCGTTAGGAACCATGCGCTCATCAAAAATGTAAGCACCCGTCTTCGGGCTCTTCACCATTTTGATGACCTTTGAATATGCGCGACCATCCGTTGAACCTTCATGGAGGGTAGCAACCGCTTTCTTTGCCATAGTGTCTTACTTTAAATATACTAAACAATGGATTACTTAATCTCCTTGTGCACAGTCATCTTTTTCAAGATGGGATTGAACTTCTTGAGTTCAAGACGCTCGGGAGTGTTTTTGCGATTCTTCGTGGTGATGTAACGGCTAGTTCCAGGCAGTCCAGAGTTTTTCATCTCTGTGCATTCCAGAATAACCTGCACTCTATTACCCTTAGCTTTCTTTGCCATGATGATTATTCTCCTATAACTTTAATGTCCTTCCATTCGCAATAACCCTTGGCAACAGCCTGTTTTAGGGCAGCATCAAGACCGACTTTATTAATGAGACGAAGACCAGCAGCACTGATCTTGAGGGAAATCCAGCAATTTTCTTCTACATAGAAGAATTTCTTGCTGAAAAGGTTAACATCAAAGCTGCGCTTTGTGCGATGCTTTGAGTGAGACACATTGCAACCAATCTGTGCCTTCTTACCTGTGATCTGACAAATCTTAGACATTGCTATTCTTTGTTTTTGATTTCGATTTTGATACTTATTCCAAACAGGTTGCAAAATTACATAAAATTATTTATTATGCAAAGCTTTTCTCATATTAAAATACAATTTTTAGTTTTTTTTATTTTTCAAGATTCAAATTTGGGTAACTATTCAGCAATAGCAACAGACATGTGTCATTTCCTTCCTACAATGACAGGATGGTGCTGATGGCGTTGAGTTGAGTTGCGATTGACTATTCTTCCATGCTGTGTCTGTGATGGAATGTATTGCAAAGAATGCATCTGCTCCGTTGTCGGATCTGAATGTTCCAGAGATTTTCTGCTTTATCTTGACTTAAGTTTCGGACTTGTCATTTAAATAGGTGTCCCCAAAGGGGATACCTGCTAATTGGCAAATCCGAAAGTGGAGGTCTAAATCCAGAACTTGGGCTGATTGTTGTTAAGACAAAGCATAGCTGCTGAAGTTGCCTCAGGATTGGGCGTGTCATAAATATTCTGAAAATAACGGTTGTTTCGACTCTCCGTTCTAGCGTTCGGAAAGTGTAGGTTTGCCCAATTCGAATACCGATATTCGAGAAAAACCTCTGCTCTGCCTTCTTCCGCGTTGTCATTGGTATGCTTTGAGGCCACGAGGTGTTATCTTTCACCATCAAAAAGCATGTGAACGGATAGACCATCGACCACCTTTCGCATGTCCATAAACCACCTATCGCAAGCACGGTGGCAGCGAAAGTGAAAATAAAAAATGCGAAGCATTGATAAGTTTCGGTAAATCAAGCATTTGCGTAAATGCGTAAAAGTACGGATTTTATTGGGGAAATGGGAGAAGGCTTTGGATAGATTGCAAATACGCAAGCTGTTTGTAAATCAATATGGCATGACTGAAATTTTGGATTCAGGTATTTATTCTTGAATATATGTCCCCAAAGGGGGCACTGGCTAAATGACAAATCCGAAACTTGAGTTACTTTTCACCTTTTGGATGCTAACACAAAAAGATAGTCGGAGAGACGATTGAGATAGGTGAGCAAAATTGCGGCTACTGGCTCCGTCTTGGCCAGTGCCACCATACGCCGTTCGCAGGTGCGTGCTTTGGTACGAGCCATGTGCAGGGCAGCGTCGGCAAGATCGTTTCCTGGAAATACGAAGACAAATGAACCAGAAGACTGCCCCCAAAGGTTGATCTCGTTTTCCATTTGTGCCAAGGCTGCAGCAATGCTATCTTTTTGGGTAACCGACAACTGTGCAGAAGGTTTGGCAACTATTCCCATTATCGCCATGAGTTGTTGCTGCAAAGTGGTGTAAGGTTCCGCTTGTCCACTAGCCGCCTTACAGAGGCCGATGCAGGCCGTCAGTTCGTCGAGCTCACCGTTGAGCTCGATACGTAAGTTATCTTTGTCGACACGCGTTCCGTCGCCGAGCGACGTGCTACCCGTGTCCCCTTTCTTAGTGGTGATGGAATTCATGATTTTTTAGCTAATAATACATATATTATGACAGGTGCGCCCACAAGCGGAGTCACCGCATTGAGCGGAAGGATTATAGACTGTCCTGGCATACTGGTCAGCACATTGCAAAGCAATGCTACGGCTTGCCCAGCAAGGACAGTGGTCAAGAGCAACTGGCGATGGTCGGACGTGCGCACCAGCAAGCGCGCTATGTGCGGAACAGCAAGTGCGATAAACGCTATAGGACCACAAAAGGCCGTAACTACGGCCGTGAGCAGTCCTGTGAGCAGCAAGAGCTTGCGGCGCAACGACTTGACATTGACCCCTAAATTCTCTGCATATCGCTCGCCAAGAAGCAATGCGTTGAGCGGTTTCACAAGCAAGAACGCGCCCCCAGTGGCCAATAGCGTGAGCGGTGCGAACACAGGCATCTCGTCCATTGACACATTTCCGAAATTGCCCATACCCCAAACCGCAAAGGTCTTAACCCCCTGTTCGGTAGCAAAGAAATTGAGCAGTGTAATGGCACTCGACGCCAAATAACCCACCATGATGCCCACCACCATGATCACCACCGGACTATGTACCCATCGGCTCAAAGCGAAGAGAAAGGTTGTCACCGCAATGGCTCCCACGAAGGCGGCCATCACCGACGACAAATAGCTCAAGGCCATGGGCAAACAGGCCACGGGAGCCAGCATGAGCAGAGCCACGGCCAAAGATGCCCCACTGGTAACGCCAAAGATATCGGGTGCCGCCAACGGATTTCCAAAAGTTGTTTGCAACAACAGGCCACTGGCTGCCAAGGCACCGCCTGCCAGCCAAGCCGTCAAGGCTTGCGGCAATCGTGTCTGCACAACGATAAAACGCCAGCTCACGTTTGTCTCGTCACCAAGCAAGATGTGCGTCACCTCGTCTATGGGTATGTGCACGCTACCATGCACAAGACTAATGAAAAACAGGATTACGACAAAGGCTATCAACATGACTATGATGCCAAACTGCCTACCTGCGTGTAAATCGGTCGTTGTGTTCACGATGGTTGGACGGGCATTTTTTATAATATCTCAATTGGCCCAACGGGGCTTTCGGATGAGACAACAAGATTATTTCGCGAAGCAGATAGTCGGGTCGGAAGCTAACTTCCTCAAAATAAGGAGCCACCGAAGCATTACATTCGTAGATGTTGCCCGTCTGAAAAGCTTTCAAGGCTTTGTATCCGTGGAACTCACGCAATAGATCGGCACGGGTCAGCATGCGCTGTCCATTGAACTGGAACGCCCACACATCGGCCTGCCCAGCCTTATCGAGCACCTGCTCGAACGATAACGGCAGGCTACCCATGTGGTTGTCGGCTGCAAATGCGTAAGGACTATTGGCGTCGGCCAGAATGGCTCCCATTGAGTTTTTGCCCCCAGGCACATACCACACCGAGCCCGTCATACGTTGCGTAAGGATACTGCGCCCCTTGGAAAGACGGGCAGCGTAGGCCTTCAGTGCTCCGTAGGCAGAATCGACCGTGTGGAATAGCGAGTCGGCACGGCCGGCTTTTCCGAACAAGCGACCATAATAGCGCATCCACTCGGCGCGTCCTAAGGCCGATGTTTCCATATAGTCGGCAGCAAAAATCATAGGTATACCTATCTTTTCGAGCTGTCCGTAACTGGCTCCCTCAAATGGAGAGAGAATGATGGCGTCGGGATTAAGACTCACTATTTTCTCCACATCGGGGTTCATCGCATCGCCGCAGTCGGCTATCAGGCCGGCTTTCACACGGCGCTGTATGTCGGGGATGTGGATGTACTGCACGTCGCACACACCCACGATACAATTAGCCAAACCAAGATATTCGAGCAACTGACAATGAGCTGTGGTAAAAACCACCACGCGCCGTAGAGGGCGCATCATATCTTTTGCCTGTGTTTCGCCCACGACAAAATTTTGAAGCGTCTGCCCCTCATGCCAAGGGTCTTTCACTGAGACTTTGGTTTCCTTACCGTTCTCGACCAGCGTAAGCAAGTCAGCGTAGTCGAAAACCAGCGTGTCACCCTGTGGGTTGCCGCCAGTGGTGCGAGAACCACACGCACAAAGCAGCAACACACTGGTAAAAACAGTAACAATGCTACGCATCTTACTTCAGGAACACGATTGCGTGGGGATTGGCACCGTACGAAGAGAACTTCGTCTCGTAGTTGCCCTGAGCGTCAAACACATAAACTGTGCCATCGCTCACATAGTCGGCAGCCGATGTAGCCACATAGACCTTCTTGTTGTAGGGGTTGACGCTTATGCTGTAAACGTTGGTCGTGGCCAGTTCGGCGGGCTGGTTTTTGAAGAAGCCGGTGCTGACACTACCCGTCTTCACGTCGTATGTGCCAAGAGTAGTGGTTGTGGCCCAAGTTGTCCAATCGGTTTGGCTGTAAGCAGTATAGACGACATCGTCGCCCATGCCAATGGCCGAAGCATGGCCAAGTTCTGTATATGTGCCGGCAGCAGGATCGTAGACACCCCACGGATTATCGTACATGGCACCATAACCGGTGACATAGATTTTCCCGTTATCCTTATAGACTTTTACGGGATCTTGCATGATGGTGACATAACTGATGGTCTTGAAATCAGAGTTCACCACAGCTAAACGGTTGTCGTCATAGTTGGTACCCTGCAAGGTGACATAGAGCTTGCCATCCTGCTCCACCACATCCTCGGGGCGGTTGCCCACACGCAGCGAGTCCATGTAGACCAGCTTGTCGCCCTGAATACGCAGACGGCTGACGTAACCGCCGTACGACGTTGCATAGACAATGCCGCCTTCCTCATCGACGGAGCGCACTTGTCCGAGGTTTTTGTACTGTTCAAAGCTGACGCGGCTCTTCTCCACTCCATAGCCATCGAGCAACGTAACATAGTTGCTCACATTAACGGCTACTACAATCCGGTTATTGCCCACAGTGATGATGTCATTGCCCGTGTCGCCCAGCACGCTGTCGTTCTGTGCCAAGAACAAGTCAGAAGCGTTCACCGCACCAGTAGACCAGTCAAAATAGATCAGATTGGAGTTGTTGTGCCCCATGGTGCCCTCGTTGAGGATAAAGGCACGTGCCGACGTGGCAAACTCCACATTGCCATCACCTTTCGAATTCCACTCGTTGTCATCGTCACAAGCGGTGAAAGCAAGGCTTGTTGCAAGCAGGACTGCCGCAAGATAAAATTTTCTGAATTTCATAAATTAAATGATTATAATTAGAATAATGGTTCGTACACATAGATGCTGCCGCTATAAGCAGACGGTAGCCGACACGGCATACTGACGTCCAGGCATAGGATAATATTGTATAATAGAATACTGCTTGTTGGTCAGATTGGTGACCTTTGCGCTCAACGACAAACGCAGCTTTCCGATGGTGAACTCACGTGACACATTAACGCTATGCTCCCAAAATGCCGGCATTCGATACTCGGGTTTGTTCTGTCCGAGACTGTAACGGCTGCCTTGCATCAGCACCGTGTAGCCAAGGGTGAGCCATGGCGTTGTTACGGCAAGCGCTCCACTGCCACTCCAACGGGGAGTGTAGGGCAGTTGGTTGTTATACGACTGGTAAGCCGCATTGGTTTTGTCGACAGCATGTTGCCACGTGGCCGACATACTTCCTACGAAGTTCCATGCCCGTGCCACATCTATTTGTGCCCCCAAGGTCATATCGGCTCCGAGTATTTCCACCTTACCATAGTTGGCCATACGCCACACGTACGTGCTCGGAAACGCTACAATCTTGTCGGTCACATCATGATAATAGGCATCGGCGGTGAGCGTCAGATAACGCAACCACGCGGCTTGGGTAGTCCAAGTCACGCCAAAGCTCCATTGCTGTGCTTTCTCTGGCTTGAGGTGGATATTGCCCAGCCTCCGGTAATACAGGTCGTTGAAGGTTGGCACCCGAAAAGCATGCTTATACATGAACCTAATATAAATAGGTGTAGAAGCCAGCAATCTATAGCTCATTGCCAGCGATGGAGTGAGGCGGTGCTTGTCGGCGGGCTTATCGCCAACGGCCACATGTTCGGCAGCATAGGTGTAAGCCAGATTACCATTGAATTTTAAGCCATGCCATTGCGCCTTCAATGCCAGAGCGGTGATGGATGTCCAGCGCGAAGGTCTCGGCACATCATAGTTGATGTTGACATAGACATTGTTGTTCAGCCGGTTATAGGCCACATCCTGCGCCACTGCAACCTGTATGTTTGGTCTGACCCACCACCCCAGTGTGGCAGAGGCATATCCCTCGTCCTGACGGTCGATGTCGGTTCTTTCTCCGTCGGGATACTCCGACCCCCAGTCGCGGTAACGATTCCACGAGTGTGAGTATTTCACTTGGGTCTGCAACCGCAGTTGCCGCCCAATGCATCGGCCATAAGCCGCTTGTACAAAAAAGTCTTCGTCCCACATACGTTCTTCCGACGGATCAGCATAAATTATGACTGCTCCGGGCAATCCCCTTTGCGAACGATACCAATAGGCCTTCACGTTCAAGTTGCTGCTATCGTTGAATGTATGGTAAGCATTGGCCTCAGCTTGCCAAGCCGTAATGTCAGAGTTGTAGCGGCGGCATTGCGACGAGGTGTGTCCATTGATGAGCGTATAAGGATAAATGCCGTCGGCTCTTGTCATCTTGGCCGATAAGGAAAAGGCGGTACGCTCACATGGTTTTACCCACCATCGCAAAGACGGTGACACCAAGCCAAAAGATCCGGTGTTTACATGAAAGCGCAACGACTGCCACTGTTTATCGGCGAAATGGGGTCGTTCGGTGTCCAATACGAGCACACCAGCCGAGGTAAATTGCCGAGCAGAAACCATCAGCTGATCGCTGTTGCCCACCGACAGACTCACGCTATGAAGATTGTCTGTACCATAACGGCCTATGTCTATCTGCCCGGCCTGGGTATTGCTAAGCACCACGCCATCGTAGACCACAGCCGTATGTTGCGCTCCAAGACTATGGACCGACACGGTTTTCATTCCTCCTATTCCCCCGTAATCCTTGACACTTACACCCGCAAAATGTTTGACGGCATCGGCCACTTGGTCGATGCCCAGTTGTTTCAGCCGGGCTGCGCTGACCGTCTGTGTGGAATGAGCACTGTTTGCATTGTTACTGAGGGCAACGGCTGTCACTTCCACACCGTCAAGCGAAATGGAATCTGTTTGCGCACAGGCTGCCAATGGGCACACTATGAGCATTAGTGTTTCAACAAGTTGTTTTCGCATTCTTCCTCGAGAATTGGAAATCATCGTCTATAGCAATGGCAGGTCTTCTGGCTTGCGACCATCCGCACGTCTTCCCGGTTGCGTCCAACAATCTTAATTGCAAGAAACCCATTAGGTCTCAACCAATCGTTCGACCATTCACCAGTGACATAATTGTGCAAATGAAGAATATCGCTTACAGCAGCGGGACTGCCCAGGACTCTCACCTGGTTCCCTTTTCATCTCCTCGCAGAGAACCGATTGCTTTGTAAGTTGGTTGCAAAGTTACGAAAAAAGATTTACGCAACACCCATATTCTACCACTATTTTATCCAAAGGCATTGGTTCCAATCCTTGTTACACGACCTCATTGCGTCACATTATCCTATTGCAAAACTCTTCGCCCACATGGAAGCCTTCCTCATAAAGGCGTTCCAGTTTATACACATCCTTCTCGATGCGTCCAACCTCCAAAGGTTTTTGTGGGCGGATTACCACTATATCGCCCGATTTTTCCATATCTTCCACCATCTGCAGCTGTTCGTTGTACGCTTCTATGCGATGGCTGAGCACCACTCGTAGACGTGGATAATTGCGATAGATGAAATGCGGTATCTTACGGTCGTGTCCAGTCTCGCGATAGCCATAATTGCGCGTTGTTACCACCACATTGAACAAGTGCCCCGTAGCCTGCGCACGCTTTACGGGAATGGAGTCGACAATGCCGCCGTCGAGCAAGGGCTTGCCATCCACCCACACGATTTTGCTGACATAAGGCAGCGAGCTTGATGCACGCACTATGTCGATGGCACGTTGGCGGTCGCCGGTATCAGACAAGTATTCGGCACGCCCCGTCAAGCAGTTGGTTGCTACCATTTCGAATCCTTCCGAATGGCGGAAAAACTCGTCATAATCAAAGGGAATAAGCTCGTTGGGAAAACGGTCGTACAACAGTTTCTGGTCAAAGATACATCCTTGCGTTACCAAATGTCGCAGACCAATATAGTTGTACTTTGGCAAAAAATCGATGTTGGACAAACGCGCCCGTCGCGGTTGTCTGGAGATGTAGCTCATACCGTTGCACGCGCCTGCCGACACAGCCACCACATAACGGAAGTATAGATCATGCTTCATGAAAGCATCGAGCACACCACTGGTAAACACGCCACGCATGCCTCCACCTTCCAACACCAAGCCCGTATTTCTATCAATATGCATGGAATATCATATTTTTACTTGCAAAGATACGCATTTCTACCAAACTTTTTTATAACTTTGCAACATAAAACGTAAAAAATACTATTTATGTTTAGCAAAGAAACCTACGTCAGCCGCCGCGCTGAGCTGAAAAAGCTCGTAAAGAGCGGTATCATCGTACTGTTTGGAAACAACAGTTCGCCTGCCAATTTCCCTAACAATGGATATTATCCATTCCGTCAAGACTCTTCTTTCCTATACTATTTCGGGCAGAACCGCGATGGTTTGGTGGGTGTAATCGACATCGACAACGACACCGAAACCCTTATCGGTGACGACATATCTATCGACGACATTGTGTGGTACGGGTCGGTCGACAGCGTGCACGACATGGCTCAGCAAGTGGGAGTGACAAGTTCTGCACCCATGAAAACGCTGAAAACCATCTGTAACGATGCCTTGAGACAGAAGCGTAAAATCCATTTCCTCCCACCCTACCGCGCTGATATCAAGATCCAAATCTTCGACCTTTTAGGCATTCATCCCAACCAGCAGAAAGAAAGTGCCAGCATGGAGCTTATACAGGCCGTTGTAAAGATGCGCTCCACAAAGACCGACGAAGAGATTGAAGAGTTGGAACGCGCCGCTATCATCGGCTACAAGATGCATACTACAGCCATGAAGATGTGCCGCCCAGGCATTACCGAAAAGGAGATTGCCGGTACGCTCGATGGCATCGCCAATTCGTTTGGTGCCATGGTGAGCTTCCCGACCATACTCTCCCAGCACGGCGAGATTCAGCATGGCGCTCCTTCTACAGCACCTTTGGAGGCAGGCAAACTGATGCTCTGCGATGCTGGCGCGGAGACACTGAACAACTATTGCTCTGACAACACACGCACAACGCCCGTCAGTGGACATTACGACCAGCGCCAACTGGAAATCTATTCCATTGTTGAAGCCTGTCACGACTATGCACTTTCAGTTGCCAAGCCCGGCATGAAATGGTGGGATGTGCATTTCGGTGTCTGCCGACTGATGACCGAGAAACTGAAAGAGCTGGGACTCATGAAGGGCGACACCGATGAAGCCGTGGCAGCCGGCGCACACGCCATATTCATGGTTCACGGCTTGGGTCACATGATGGGCATGGATGTGCACGATATGGAGAACCTCGACCAAATCAATGTGGGCTTCGACGAGGAGGTGCGTCCAAACCTCGAGCAGTTTGGAACCAACTGCCTGCGAATGGGACGTCGCTTGCAAAAAGGGTTCGTAGTAACCGACGAGCCTGGCATTTATTTCATACCCGCCCTCATCGACGATTGGAAGGCAAGCGGCCACTGCAAGGAATTCATCAACTTCGACAAGTTGGAGACCTACAAGGACTTTGGCGGTATCCGCATCGAAGACGACCTGCTCATCACCGACGACGGCTGCCGTTTCATCGGCAAAGACCGCATCCCATACCATCCGAAGGATGTGGAGGCGTTTATTGCCAACAACTAACAGAACGAACACCAATAACAACGATTAATACAAATGAGAAAAATCATCTTGGCGGCAATGGCTGCCACGCTGACCCTTGGCGCAGGGGCAGCCGAGAAGAAAGACAGCGTCAAGTCGAACGAGCCGGTTTTCACCACCATCAAGGAGAACCCCATTACCAGCATCAAGAACCAAAACCGTTCGGGAACCTGCTGGGACTATAGCACGCTGGCATTCTTCGAGGCCGAATTGTTGAAAAAGACAGGCAAGACCTACGACTTGTGCGAGGCATTTATAGCCAACAAGAACTATATGGATCGCGCCATTCAGGTGGTGCGACTGCATGGTGACTGTCAGTTCTCACAGGGTGGAAGTGCCTACGATCCGCTCTATGTCATCCAGCACTACGGCATCTGCCCCGAGAACGCCATGCCACTGACTGGCAGCCAATATGGTGACACACTGTTCAATTTCAACGAGTTCTTCAAAGTGATGTCGCCCTATGTGGACGCAGTGTCAAAGAGCAACGCCAGCAAACTTTCTCCCGCATGGAAGAACGGTCTGCAAGGCATTCTCGATTCATATCTGGGCAAATGCCCCGAGACATTCAAGTATGAGGGCAAGACCTATACCCCGAAGAGCTTTGCCGCTGCCATCGGTCTCGACTCCGCAGCTTGCAACGACTATGTGAGTTTCACTTCCTACACACATCATCCTTTCTGGACAGCCTTTGCCGTTGAGGTGCAAGACAACTGGCGCAACCCGTTGTCATGGAACGTGCCCATCGACTGCCTGAGCAAGATTATCGACAATGCCATCATGAACGGCTACACCGTAGCCTGGGGCGGCGATGTGTCGGAACAGGGTTTCACCCGCGACGGTCTGGCCTACATGTACGACACCAAGAAGCTGGAGAGCCTTGAGGGATCAGACATGGCACGCTGGCTGAAACTGTCGGCAACGCAGAAGAAAAACATCATCGATTCGTTGGGCGTGAACGTGCCTGAGGTAACTCCCACACAAAAAGAACGCCAGGAGCGTTACGACAACTGGGAACTGACCGACGACCACGGCATGCTTATCTATGGCATCGCTAAAGACCAAAACGGTAAAGAATACTACATGGTGAAGAACTCGTGGGGCGAGACTGGCAAGTACAAGGGCATCTGGTACATGACCAAAAACTTCATCGTGGCCAACACCATGGATTTCATGGTCAACAAGAACGCTGTACCAAAAGACATCCGCAAGAAGTGCGGTCTATAACGTCATAGCTTAAACTATCATAGTAATACTTGCAAGAGCCATCCTCGCCGTAAAGGTTTGGGGATGGCTCTTTTTGCGTTTTCACCTGTCTCCCGACGCACCACCACCTTGCATCGTCATGCAACAAGCGCCGGAAAACCGTGGGGCTAATCCATTTACAAGGATAACTTTGTGTGAGGCAAGCAGAAAAAACAAGACTCAACGCCATAACGGAGACTCCTGCCCGGTTACATCGCATTTTTGTTTTGTTTCATACAATGTGGCCAGTCCGGCAAAATCATTGTTCCGCGTCAGAGCGATAGCACGCCACTTTTGAGTTTTCGCCCACTCGCTCCGCACCAACTGCATGTAAAGAATATTTGTAAAAAAACACATCGTGCAGCTCAACGCTTTTAGCAAGCGATATAAAGGGGAAAGAGCTGATTGGTCGTTGGAAAACCTTTTCCGAAAAACGATTCTTGCATTGCTGTGGCACCATAAACGGCAAACGGTGCTGCGGAAACATGCATACGGAAGCCTAACAGGTATGCACTCCCGATGCCATACAGCAGCTTTCGCAAGATGAAAGGATATGTTCTGCAGCAGCTTCGCAAGCCCGGCACAGCCACAAGACCCGTCAAGCGCACATAATACCCTAACAACCAACAGATTGCGAAAACAGTCGATTTTTCGCGTTTTTCTGACCAAACCATCCGTCGGTGACGCCCATGAGCGTTTTCCGAATAGTATTTGTCGTTATTTTTACACATTCGTCGCATCGCATTACCATATTTGGGGAATCTCAAAGACAGGTTATAGAAACTCAAGTTCCGAATTTGGGACTAATGTTTGAATAACGACACGTGCTGGGGCATTGAATCACAAATCTAACCTGAATAATTCATAGAGATAAAAAAGAAGCGTTGTTTTTTTTGTCACATTGACAAAAAATGAGTACCTTTATACTGCTGAAAAACAAGGCATTAACAACGCTTCATATGTGCAAAGTAACTACAAAAAACTCAGATAT
>CAVKHW010000118.1:0-114655 GCA_963656105.1 Eggerthellaceae bacterium | reverse complement strand
AATGCCTGCCTGTCACGCAGGAGGTCACGAGTTCGAATCTCGTACGCACCGCTTAGAAACGAGGAGCCTTAAAATGCTTCTCGTTTTTCGTTAAAATGAAAATGTACCAAGAGAGGTGCTAAATCATTTGTCACGAGCTATTTAGTTGAGCTACGAAAGTAGCACGGAGCCATTAAATCGAAAATTCCAAAAGGTTCACAAGTAAAGACACGAACTTTTTACGGTGTGCCGACTTGTGTGCAGTACGTTTCTTCACAGAGGAGTTTATCCATTGGTTCATCATCTTCTTTAACATTTTTAACTAAATGGCAAAATCATGGTGAAGCTAAAATTCATTGTACGAGACGGCTTTCTTGTGCTTCGCATAAGCGAGGGGAAAGAAAGGTACTACAAATCCGTCAAGAGTATTCTTATCGGCAATCCTAACATTGCGAGACATTGGAAAGCTGACAAGGAGCGTTTTTCTACTTACGCAACTTCCTACCAGGAAAACAACAAGGCACTGGAGGATTTCAAGCAAATCTATCACAAACTATGCTTGGAACATCCAGAATACAATGCCAGGCAAGTTGCATCTTACTACTCTCACTCCAAAATTCTGCACAAGACAAACGGCACGGAAACAGAGGCTGCTGGTTCGGCTATGTTCCTGGAGCAGTTCATGCAAGTCGTGATAGAGCGTGAAAAGATGAAGCAAGGATGTAACTTTGAGTGCTATGAGAAGTTACTTACCAAGTGCCGCAAAATTATTCCAGGATTCAATCTAATCAAGTTCTCAGACATCGACTATGACTTCTGCGTAAAGATTGCTGGAATATTTGCCAGCTACAACGGTTTCAAAGGTACGGCAAAGGCTTTTAGGGCTATTCTTGGACGAGCATCAAAAGACCGTGAAGTTGACTTTTCTCTTGTACGTATAGGCGACTTCAATTTCAATGATTACAACCCCAGCAAGTATGAGGATGATATGAAGCGTCCAGACGTGCTGACTAAAGACCAAATCAAAGATTTCATGCACGTTGACCTTTTCAACCTTACGCCAGAATGGGCAGACAGAGAAAAGGTAGAGTTGTACTATGATTTCTGTGTGTTCATGTTTCAGTCATTTTTCGCTCCCTGCGACGTTATAAAGCTGAAGGTGGAGCATATTACCAGAAATCATACAATCCTCGCCAGACGCAAGAAAACGCACAAAATGGTAGAAATTCCGATAACACCTAAGATGAGCGAGATAATCAGTAAGTATGCTGGAAGGTCTAAGGATGGCTATGTATTTCCTATCATGGATGACGAAGAGGAAAAGAAACACATTACGAAGGACTACATCTTCAAGAAATTTCGTCAGAATCTCAATATATGGCTTAAAGATGTAGGCGATGAGCTTCAATGTGACTTTGACTTATACGCCTATGTTTTCAGACATACAGCTATAACAGTGGCTCTCGATCATGGATTGCCGATAGCCTATATAGCTTCTGCCGCTGGAACGAGCGTAGAAGTCATCCAGAAACACTATTACAACGGCAATAGCGTAGACAATCAATACAAACTACAGCAAGCGTTCATACAAGCCTGTATCTAATAAAATACCGCCACCTACTCATCACGAGCAAGTGGCGGCTCCGCATCTGATAATTTATATAGTTACTATGCCAATCATCAACGGATAGATAAAAGAGGCAAATTGGGAAACAATCAAACCAATTTGCCTCACGATCCTACTAAACAACCTTAATAACCTCAAAACTAAACTTTGAACCGCTGGATGGATTTGAACCACCTAACACGTAAGGTATCACGTTACATGTCTTCCCAGGCTGAATACAGCGGCATCCTTAATATGACAAATCCTGTGGAGAAGGTGAGACTTGAACTCACGACCCTATGCTTGCAAAGCATACGCTCTTGCCATCTGAGCTACAACCCCATTGCGGAACTGGCAGGACTTGAACCTACGACCCTCACGTTAACAGCGTGACGCTCTGACCAACTGAGCTACAGAACCTTTATAGAGGGCAATGCTGGACTCGAACCAGCGTAAGACTGTTTTGCAGACAGCCGCCTAACCACTCGACTAATTGCCCCATGTATTTCATTTTGCCTCGAAAGCTCTCATTCCGCACTTGAAATGAGGCATCACAGCCAGGAAGTATGCTTTCTGTGTCGGTGTGCCGTATGTATCGAGGTTATCAGATTGGTGGTAATGGATAGCCTTCTCATGTGTGCAGAATCCAGCGATTCCATGATCGCCAAATTTTTGGTAATGCTTGCAATTTGCGCAACTATGAGAATTGTTTATCTCAATTCCATAATATCGTGTTCCTCTTTTGCTGACCTTGGATGCAAAGTTTACAATAACATCCTTAGCACGTTTCATAATGCCTACTTCCATAGTAACTTTTGTTTTGTTGTTTTAGTTGCAGAGGCTGGACTCGAACCAGCGTCCTTCAGGTAATGGGCCTGACGAGCTACCTCTGCTCTACTCTGCGATGTTATTACGTATATGAATAGCAGAGCTAAGTTCAACAAGTTTGTAAATTCAGTGATATTTTTGAAAAAAGTTCCGACTCTCACGAGCCAGAACCGTTTAACTAATTGATACGTTAACGTTATAGGTTGCTTCACAGCAACACTATAACAAAATGAATAGTTATGGGAGTGGAGGCGTAGGAATCGAACCTACAAGTCTCATGGCTAACTACATTTATGGATTGGCGACTTCTACCATAACCTCCAGTTGTACCGATAAAATACCCTGCTCGGTACCACACCGCCAGCCTACGTTCTGGACGATACAAAACTTCTCACGCAAAATGGCCTAAAGCGTGAACTTTGCTAAGTTGGTCGTGTCTTCGATCTCTTGTACTTCGAGCTAAGCTCTTATTTTCTATTGAAATCAGCTGGAGTCTCGCCCCATTCCCTGTTATCCCAGTGACTGACTTCTATAGTATCAACGTCATGCGACAAAGCCTTCAAGAAAATCTCCGCTTTCTGGAGGTCTCTATACTTCTTCGTTGATGCCGTAGATTTATTCTTGAACCACGTTAGAGCTGTCATGCTGTCCGTATATATATGGCGAGGTTGGAAATCATTCTCGATTATATACTTGACAGCTTCAACCACTCCCAAGAACTCACCTATGTTCACGGTCTGGTTTCCCAGATTTTTATAGAAAATCTGTTCACCAGTAGCAAGGTCAATACCTTGGAACTCTGTCACCAGATTCTTGGTTGAATGAGCAGCATCTACCGCAATTCCTTCAGTTGGTCTATTCATATTACCAGTATCTCATCGCAACAGGCACGAGCATGGCTTTACTACCGCAAACGACAGGCATATTCTTTACGGAAGCGTTTACCCAGAACTTGCAGACAGGTTCCCAAAAGCGTTGATGTCTTTGAGTAGTATGATAAAGCTGGATGGTCTTTCGATACCAGTCACGCCCTTGCGCCTTGATAGCAGCCTTCTTTCTCTTACGAGGGAGCTTAGGCTTCTTAGCGATATACTTTTCTTGCGAGTCCATCAGCAAACATGCGATTAAGCAGAGAATTAGCAGCCAGGTCGAAATCTTCTACAACCTGTACAAGGTCTTTGATGTCTACACGCTTTTCCAGTACGGCACGACAAGCAGACAGCTTCTTGACGCTATCTTTTGTTCCGTCCATGGGATCGAAAGTTATGCACTTGTTGCCGAACTTAACGTCAATGCGGTACTGGATTTTCGGGATATACGAGGTCTCGATTGTAGCCTTGAACTCGCAAGGTATAGCCGAAATGACCACATAGCCGTTACGTTCGTGCATTGGGATAAGCTCAACGTCATACAGAACATTAGTCAGAATCTCACACGTCAGTTTCTTGTCCAGTACACACACCTTCTTGGGGTAAGGCGAATCCTGGCGAACACCGCAATAGCGTCCTGTCTTAGGATTTTGTGAAACGAATCCGATATAGGCATCGGTCTTGTCTGATTTCACGAACTTGAGCTTTGTGCTGATTTTTTCAACTTTCTTCTGCTCCTTCACTGTTTCTTGTTCTTTGATGTTACTCATTTTCTATGTCAATTTTTTTGAATATGCTAAAAACAAATGTGGTATATTCCCTACGTTTTAATAGGAAACATACCACAAAAGTACAGTTTATTAATAAGAAAAACGAATAATTTTCAGATGATTTTTAGTTGCAAATCACTGATAATCAAGCGTTTAATTTCATAATGAATTTGTCGTTCTACGTACTCATAACTGCCTGTTTTTAAGTCGGATAATGTAAGATTCTGAAAAACAAACCATCATACTAATGAAAAAAGTTTTGTCAGTAGTCGGCATTTTGCTCATTTTCCAGCGTTTTGACATCTGGAAAGTCGAATTTGCCAAGATTGTTGCGGCTCTGAATTATCTTCGTCTTGACTCCATTTGAAGCCAAAATCCCGACAATATCAAGGATGTTTGCAACAGGCAATTTGAGACTCGCCATCTGGTTGTCGAACTCTTCCAACTTTGCATTTGGAATGTAGTTAGCCACTCGTACCGCATCGTCACATAAAGCAACGCAATAGTCTTCCAGATGGAACAGACATACGGTATCTGGCATTTGCCGCTTATAGTAGCAATATGCCTCATTTGCCTTCTTGTTCATAATTCTACTTGTTTAAGATGTTAAATATCAATTTGAATGTGTTTTGCAAAGCATGAATCGCACAAGCCATTGTTCCGTTTGTATACAGGAGCTGGAATTTTCTTCATGCACTCGGAACAGTAATGCTCGCTTGACCGCTTGTTATAAATTGCGTTCTGTACCTTGCTCTTGGAAGCTCCGTACTCACGCATCAATGCCTCTATCATCTGACCTGGAGTGTAGCGTTTCTCAGCTTTTAGCTTTTTGTAGCTGTACTTGATGAGCAGGTCGAGCGCATAGTTATGGTCGATGAGGCCCATGGAAACGAGCTTGGTTAGATAATCGACAGAACCATCTGTTATGATAGCGAGGCGTTCAATGTCTTTTTGTCGTAAGCGTATCATTTATTATATTCTCGTTCAAGTCGCATTTGCTCGGATGGTGATGGTGGACTGTATGTTGCCCATTTGAAGAATATGAAACTACCAATACAAGCACAAAGAATGATTATCGCCAGTACAATGCGATGTGATAACAGCCATGTTGTTATGACATGTTTCTTTCGATATTGATAGATTGCACCCAATATGCAAGAAAAGAATCCTGCAATAGAGAAACCAAGGCAAATACCTTTCGGACTATCCCAGGTATTAGCATCTGCACACATCAAAAATACAATGAAGCATATCGCACTGCAAAACCATAGTACAGTTGCCAAAGCTTTATTGCTCTTTTCCTTACATTGGTAGCCACAATGCGGACAGAATTTTGCGCTGTCAGACATTGGTTGGCCACATTCGGGACATTTTATGATTGCCATATTATTTATTATTAGTCATTCGTTTATAAAATACCACTACTCCATAAATTCCAAAACAGAATATAAAGTACATAATCCAACCAAGAAAGCTGTCAAAACAGTCTACCCTATTTAGAACCATTATAGGGAAAACAAAGAACGCAGCTACATACCATAACATAAGAAATGGCAAAACAGGTATTTTACGCAATGTCCTTTTAATTTTATTTTTATTCATTTCTTCTTAGATTTTCTTGTTGCCGAATATTTGAGACAAGCATTATACATTACCAAATAGCATGGAGACGCAACGAAGAACACAATCCATTTCGTCCAACCATCTAACAAACCACAATAACCAGCAACAAGAAATATCGCTGTGACAATTACACAACATACTAATGCTGTTAGCCATAAATCACTTGCTGTTGTTTTGTTATGATACTGTTTGTCTGCTATTCTTATTCCGTGCATCGCCAGAAAGTTCTCCGCCAGATATTTCGCTTCCATTCCA
Organism: Eggerthellaceae bacterium; assembly: GCA_963656105.1. Classification (GTDB taxonomy): domain Bacteria; phylum Bacteroidota; class Bacteroidia; order Bacteroidales; family Bacteroidaceae; genus Prevotella. The sequence goes on along the minus strand of CAVKHW010000118.1, from coordinate 108,725 downwards.
GTACCCCACTTAGGATAATACGACTGGTTGAAGCGAGTCATGTACATACTGAAGAAGTCTTCCAGTATTTTCTTGGATGTCTTTGGATTGTCTTGTACTTTCTTTAGCAACGTCAGCTCGTCTTCTTTCGTGATAGAACAAGCGTACTTATAAATAGGCACTGGGCATCCGTCAACATCATCGCCAAGGAGGAAGACATCTTTCAAAGAGCAATCTACCAATTCCTCAACTTTGTGAGAAGCCTTGAAATAATCAATGAAATGCTGAACGTGTACTGGAGTGACACATTTATTATAGCGGTCTGCCAGATATGATGTTATGTCTCGCATGTATCCTAAGTAGCCAAAGTCGAAAATCCATGATGCGAATAAAGATTCGAGCCATACATCAATCTGATACCACTTATTACCTATTGGAGCCTCCCACGGTTCGCTCCCAGCGTTAAGAAAGACCTTTAACTTTCTGCGTTGGAGGATGATGTATTTGTGGTTTATATCTTTCATTTCGGTTCAATTTTAATGGTGTAACCAAGAGTGTCGGCGAGTTTGAGAAAGTTGTCCACTGTCACCTTGTTAGAGCCACGCTCGATATTGGCTATGGTGGGATATGTACACCCAACAGCTTCGGCAAGTGAACGCTGGGTATAAATGCCGTTTCGTGCGGCTTTGAGCCATACTGCTATGGATGCTATATCAGTCAGCTTAGTGTTACAACCATCTTTTGCTATGAATAAAGCCATTTCGATACTTTCCAAATAATGAAAAGCCTTATTCATAGCAAAATTGTTTGGCTTTACTTCAAGAAGCTGAAGTTGAACGAATGTATATCCAGTTCGTCTACACATTTCATTCTTACCAAGACCAGCATTTTCTCGTGCTTGCACCAATATTTGACTAAACTCTATTCTATTCATCGCTTACATTTTTGATGCAAAAATACAAATAATATTTGGTACTACAAATTATTTTCACTACATTTGCAGAAAAATTAACAATTATGGCAAATCACGAATTGACAGAAGCGCAAATAGCTGCACTTGAAAAACTTGGCGAAAAACCAACTGAGTTCTACCAAAAGCACATTCCAGTGTCTTTCGGAAACATTCATGTAGCATCAACGTCCAAGTCCTTAAAGCAACTAAGCATCGCAATTGTCGTGGACGTGTATACGTCTGGAGCAGGTCGTGCAAGATTACGCTCTTGCTACGATTGCATTCGCCAGATGAATATACGAGGAAAATACCACCAAAGAAATCTTGAATCATATATTCGCCAACTGGACGAGAACGTAAAACACTATCTTGCCATATTATGCCATCCGTAACATCACTCGCACTTCACAAGATCGCTATAACAATTCTGTTCGTGACCAGATCGAGTGCCATCTTTCTTCGGGTAGTTCACCTTGAAACGCTGGTGACTATTCATGTTGCTGTCGAAATACACCCTAACAAACCAGCAAGGCGTGCCCATGCCATCCACGCATTTATCGCCAGCCTTGATTGGAAACTCAGCAATATACTGCTGCTGTAGTTGTCGGATTTCATTTTGCAATCCGACAATTTTATTGCGCAATTCCGCTACTTTCTGGTCTAATACTTCTTTTTCCATATTCTATCAATTTTTGTTTTCTGCAAATTTTTCGATTTTCGCTTTTACCGCTTCGATTTTATCTACGAAACCATCCAAAATATCTATCGCATCCTGCATAGCTTCACCTGTTCTGGAGCATTGCAAGCCTTCAGAAAGATTGTTGAAAGCATCGTCTTCCTCAGCTTGAACGTCCTGGATGACCGCAATAGCATCATCAAGAGCTGCGGTTGCGTCATATAGTTGTTGTCTACGTTGTTTATTCATTGCTTTTAATGTCAGAAAATTCCTATATTAAAAAGTCTCGTGTAATTTTTCTTTCTTCCACATTTCACGCACTCATCCCAGTACATCGCCGTATTGTGACGTTCTATATAATGATGTCGGCAAGTAATATTCTGCTTCCACCATTTCTGGAAGAACAATATAAAATCTCCTACCATTGTTTTGTTACTTTAATAGTTTGAAGTTCACGCTAATCACGAGTTTTGACTTATCTTTCTTCGGTATTCCTTCACCCATGGCATTGTAGTAATCGTCAAGCATTGCAAGCATGATGCGGTTGCTTTCTTCATGTGTCATGGACTCCCAGGAAATTTCCATAGAATCGGCTAAGTCACGAGCCAGCTGATAGAATTTGTTGTCGGCTGGGATTTCATTGACATCGTATACCGCTTCATCGCCACTGGCAAATAAATACTTCGACAGTTCGATGTAGCGGAAATACGAGTCCTTTACTTTTTCAAGATTTTTGCCCATTGTTACATTTAGATTGGACATAAATCTCACGAAGCTTCAGCATAGACTGGATGAGTGAATCACCAGTTTCTTTGTCATTTGGAATAGAAATAACCACGTCTCCATAGATGATGACAGGCTTCCCATCGAATGAACTGATGTTGAAACGGATAAGTGCCTCCTGTTCCGCATACTGTTTGCGCTCTGCTGCTTTGGAAGCGATTCTTGTTTCTTTCCACTTGCTGAAAAACTTTGTGATGTTGTCGATTAAAAACATTACTGCATAATTTTGAATATTTAAGATGAAGATTTCGCTGGACGGCTTCCAACGACAGATCAATTTGATATTTTAGCACCACGCAAGCACTTTAGGCGTTTCCCAGTAGAAAGTGTATTGTGGATATTCTTGTTTGAGCATTTCAAGCACCCGACCTCTTTGCGGATGTTTGGGCAATTTCGCATGATTTCCAGAAACGGCAAAATCTCTTTTGTTTGCCATTCCATAAACAGGCAGTATGGTTCTAATGAATGTGCTGATTGGCCCTGCTGTATTTTGTTTTCTTTTCACTCAATTTTCCTGTTTTGTAAAGTTGATGTTTCCGTTGTCTGTATTTTCTCTTTGCTTCAGTCCAATAAGCAGTGGAGCGTTTCTTCGGCTTTGTTCTAAGTTGTGGATTAAGGACATGTTGGACAAGACTCTTGCTGACATTGAACATTTCTGCCAGTTTGCGGCGGCTATATCCTTTGTCCGCAAGAATCTTAATCGCCTCACGCTGCTCATCGGAAAGTTTCCTACGCTGATCCAACTTAGTACCAGCGATAGGAATACTCTCTGATTTATATGGCATTAATATGAGTTTTCTACGATTTTCACAAGATGTTCGTCATCGAGTTGCCACTCGTGAGGAAGTATGAAAAATGCAATCCTATCATCCATTGCAAACGCTTGTCTTTCTAATTTATCACCAGCATACATGTGTGCCAACAATGCGTCTTCAAGCGTTGTATCGGCAATAGTGACATCCAACTCATCCTTCTTGCCAGCAAAGATTGTAATATCTGCCGCACAATAGGATTGATTGTTCCATTCAATTTGATAAGTATTCATAGCTGTTAAATGCTAATTTGTTTGGCAATCGTGCCTGTATAGCCTTGGCTACGAAGGAACTCGATAGCTGATTCTTCCGTCATAGGCGATGACGTACATTCTCCGTTACCATTTCCGCTCGGCGATGAAAAATCGCCTCGCTTCAATGGGCTAAATGCGGAGACAGCCCGAACAACGAGACTGATGTACTTGTAGCTGCAGTTGCCGAAGTAACCATTCCCGAAGTGCACGATCCATGCGCAGTAGCAGTTGTACTCGGAACTACTCCAGCCCCAATTATCTTCATCAATAAGATCTGCGCCCAACATCTTAAATACCTCGTTCAATTCATCACGATAAGCAATGATAGTTCCAAGCTCGTACAGGCAAGGCAGATACCACTGGAGACCACCCTTCTCATACTGCCAGCATCGCATAGCTGCCGTCATACTTTCTCCATCTACCTCATTCTGTTTTGCGATATTATGAGTAAGCTCCAAACCGCTCAGAGTCTGTAGGGCTTCAGCTTCGCCACAAGCCTTGTTGAACTCCTTGTAGTTATCTTCGCTGCACCAGATTTCTTCCCATTGTTCAAGTGAAATAACCATGCCAATAACCTCAGTCTGGAGAACTACACCAATAGCGTCGTTCTTAGTTAGCCCCCGCGCCTCGAACTCCTCGACTGAAAGCACGTTTTCTTTTGTCTTAATTGAAATTTTGTGTTTCATACCTTACCTCTTTATAATTTTGATTTTTGTTTTACTTAGCATATTAATAACATCGCCTAAGACATACATGTCATCTGGCGTTACATTGTCAGTAGATTCGATTGCATTGTATATTGACTGCAATGATTTCACAGCTGTAGATTGAAGCCACTCATTGTATTGCTCTTCCTTGAAATCTGGCTTAGATTGCCAAACAGCCTTGTCGAAAGCATCGGTGTCATAGATACGTAAAATAGCGATTGGCTGGTTTTCATTCTCAGAACCATCCTTTGAAAGTTCGTCCACATACACTTGGTTTGTCCACACCTTATCATCTGGACTATTCTTCAACCAAACCATAGTGTCCGATTTTATAATGTCTCCAGAACCTTCGATTTCGCCGACATAGTAGAAACCAGATGTCTCTTCTGCTGGATCAGTCCAATAGACTTTGGCGTTTGGATAGATAAAGCTTTTATAATACTCAGTCTGCTTTTTGAGGTATTTACGATAGATATTGTTTTCTATCAAATCCCAAATGCACACTTCAACCTCTTCGTCACTTCCTGGCATATCAGGATTTTCCATAAGAACCCAAACTGACGTTTTATTGTACCAATTTTCTGGTTCTTCATCAATTCTGGTAATCTTACATGGATAAATGTCCTCACATACACCATTCCAGCTATAGAACGCTTCCACTCCAGACTTCATCCATGCCCAGAAATAAGCGTAGTCTTCGCTTTCAAGTTCACTCAACCACGTATCTGGGCATTGCCATGACAACTCATGGAACATCGTATCGCACAGTTTTTCGTTGTAGCCGCACGCTTCAAGCAGAGAAAGATGCGTCCAGTATTCTTCTGTTGTTTCCGAATCATCAAAGAAAGCTTCTTCTGCATAGCAAGGAGCATCCCAATTGTTTTCGTAAGCCTCTTCGTCCTTAAAGAAGCGACCTTCGGAACCGTTTAGATTAGCGTATTCCGAAGTAATGATATATTGCCCATTCTCACAGCGGCAATGACCAACTTTATCATAATCCATAGTTTATTGTCCTTTCTGTTAAAGTAATTTGCAATTTCACATCTTGTATAAGCGCAATCGTGTCGTCCGTATCGCTATTTTCATAAACATTGATGTAAGCGTTCTTGATAGAAGGATTGCCATTAGCATCCTTGTCAGCAGTCAATTCAAACACCAATTCTGGGAATTTGCTGTTATGCGAACCAAACCACCAATCCCAAATATTGTCGTAATGCGTCAAATCAATTTGATCAACATAAACACGGTCGATGAACGTTTCTCCAGCATATTCAAACTGGATGGAAATCACATCACGCTGCTCAACCAGTCTTGTATGTATCTGCAACTCATCCCATTTGTCAATGAGGCTTTCATCCATGATAAAGAACCTGTCAGTGTCTTCTTCAATCACAACGTTACCGTCATTACGAGCCTTTTGAAGTGAGTCAAAGCGATAAGACTCCGTAATAATCATGTTACGCTCTTTCTCCATGCACTCAGTAGCCTTCCTCAAATCAAAGAAAGCCCCAATAACTGCAAACTCATGGTCTCCATTGTACGAACTCCATTCAGAAGTCACAATGTATATTTTATCCATTGGTATCATAACTCTATATCTTTAGCCCATTCGTAAATAACTTCTTCGTAATCTTTACCATGCTGGTCAGTGTAGTCTTCCCAGCCATTTGGGAGGCTAAGCACGTTCTTCTTCTCCCAGAAATTGAAAGCTTCAACATAGCCGACAATTCTTTCCACATGATAGAACGTGCTTTCATTTGGATGAAGCTGGCCAATAGCAAATGCCAGGCAAGCAAGGTTTATTTTCTCGTCTTCCATACTACTTTATTTATATGTGCCACAACAAATCCAAACATTATAGCCTTCCTGCGCCCAGATGTTGATGTCGTGGAAAGTCGCATCCTTGCGCAAACCAGTATTTACATCCAATTTCTCCAAGAACCACGACACGTTGAACTCTGGAAGCTCTTCTCGCATTTCGTTCACTTTCTCTCGCAATATGAACGTCTGCATTTCAGAATGAGAAGCAAACGTATAGAAACGATTGCTGACATGCTGGGAGCGGTCATTGCGATTCCATACAAATGCTGCGAACTTATTGTTCAACGCTGGCGATGAAACAATCGTCCAGTATTCTTCAAGAAGTTTGTTATTTGTTCGGTATACTGCTACAACATCCAAATCTTCGCCATAATCAATAGCATTGTTGGCGGATTCAATGTCTTCTTGTCTGAAGTAATGAGCCACGTCTTTTGGGATAATATTTGTAGCAAAAGCCACTTCGACGGCATAATCGTCGCAACAGCAAACTCCCAAATACTTTACCTTCATGCCGCCATCGCCAGTGCGGTCGTGATAAATGGCAAAGTAATCTTTGTCTGGCTGTGCAAGCTCTATACATAGTTTTTCGTAAGCCTCTCTTCTATCTGGGTTGGTCAGTGTGAACTGTTCCAGCCATCTTAGCCTCTGCTCTTTAGTATTGTCTTGTGGCAATTTGAACAAAACGCCAAATTTGAGAGCCACGTCAAATGGGTCTTTCGTTCCGTCACGATCATTGCCACAATAGTCACAAATAGCGTCCTGCATCCAAATGGTTTTTCTCACCACTTCAAGCGTAGGGTACGATAAGCCGTATTGCTTGTCGTCTGATATAGCGTAGCCATTGTAGAACGTCATTGTGAGGCTGTGCGTTTCGGCATCGCCGAACACTTCTTTATTGCACACCTGTATTTCGTCAGTAAAACCTATCATAGTATTTAATGTTTATATTATTAACAGAAATTTAGTTGTTGAGCTATCGTAGCCATTTCCCTATAAGCGATGGCATGGCATCCAGCTATCATTATGTCATGCTGATAACGCTGGATTTTCCATTGCTGCTTTTTGCTCGCATGAACAATCTCATCGCTACTGCAAAACTCGGTATTGTTATTATGCCAACGATTGATAATACGCCAAAGACGCTTGCACTCGTTAAGCGATATTGTGATGCCCTTGGAAGTGATGACATTCTTGCCATTGTCAACAACTCTAAGCAACACGTTTCCACCGTAAAACATCGTCATAGGCTTATCCCATAGCGAGGTAGGACTAATCAAGCCCTCGTGCCACAACTGGCGCATACCTTCATCGCCCTGCGCTTTAAGACGTTCTATGTATTCACGCTTTGCGGTTTGTTCTTTCTCTCGCTGTATGCGAGCTTTCTCTGCCAGCTCATAACGATGTTCGTAATTATAATCCTGTTGGCGCAACACTTCCAGCATTTCAGAACGTTTAGCACGGATAAACTCTTTCTGCTCTTCTGTAGACATTGAGCCAAAAGCCGTATACTCCTCAGAAGAAAGCTCACACTCCTCATTCCAACGATTGAAAGTATATATAACGCCGTTATAATCGAAAGAAGAAATGGTGCGCTTGTAATTATTCGGCCACGTGTTGTCAAAGCCCCGAAGACCAATCAACAATTCCAGGCGTTTCTTGGCTTCCTCTGTGCGTTCTGACCGTTTTTTCGCTTCATATTTCTCACAAGCCTTGATAAAGTTCCGCTTCTTCGCATTGAGCAAAGTCTCTACCAAATCACCTTTTTCACGGTGCTGGAGGATTTGCTTGCTCGTAAAGCCTTTGCCGCAATCGTTGCGAAGTTCATGGGATATATACGTATTGTTTTTCGGAAAACGAGAACCATCTTTCATGCCGCAGACGTAAGGATAAGGCTCATACCAACTACCTCTAAAGCCAACAGTCTCGAAACCACAAGCATGATTGAACTTTCTTGTAGTTTCAGACATTCTAATGCCAGTTGTTCTCTGGTGGTAAGCATCGTAAGCACCCTCACCGTTGGCAATGTCTACAAGCGATTTCAGCTCTCTATCTCCAGTCATAATCGTCTTAACGACTTTGCGGAAACATGTTGGATTGACAATATCGTAGCGACCTTTCAATTCACTGTTCTTCATGCGAAGAATCTGTGAGATTGACGTGAGAGGAAAATACTGCAAGAAACGCACAGCTTCGTCAAAATAATGAAGAGAAAAGTCTTTCTCTATTTTCAAAGCCTTGGAAGTTTTGAACTCCAAAAGGGAATCAACAACGTACTGGAGATTCTTGACTACAAATTCCTTTGCTTGCGATTCAGTCATTTCATCTTCCCAGTATGTCATTCCGTCCCATCCAAAGATGAAGTTATCACATGACGCAGAGAATTGCACTGCATCGTCAGGGATTGCACTGAAAGCATGTCCTTGATGTTTGAGCGTAGAATTTGAATAACTGCCAGTATTTAAGAAATAGACTGGCGTTCCGTCGTTTGTGTGTACGATTTCACCAATTACGGTGGTGTACGACTTTATTTTTCTGTCGTCAAAGCTGAAATAGCTATCGCCTTGGCGTGATTTTAACTGGTGCGCCCAGTTATGTCCGATGTCTGAATGAGAATATCCCATATTGTTTACTGTTTTGATGGTTATTTATTATGAATAGAAAATGAACGAAAAGAGGGAGTGAAAAGCTGTCCACACTTTAACATTCATTAAAAAGAAAGAGCTGCACAAGTAATGAACTCGCACAGCTCTTTTGGAAATAGTTTGACGTGATTATTTCTCGAATGGAATTGACACATCCGAAACAGTTGGAGTTTCGTCCATATAGTCGAGAATGAAACCTAAATGCTCCACGAAAATGTCATCAATAGTAAGATCACGCACCTCAAATCCAGATACCTTGTCTGTGGCCTCGAACTGTAAAGTATCGCTGGAATCAAGTGAAATGCTATAGATACATACGTCAAGCGGCTCTGGTTCGCATCTATAGGGATTTGCCGCAACGATTGGACATTCTCCTTCATCTTCCCAGCTATACTCGCCGCCATGCGCTTTTACAGCAGCCTTAATTTCATCAATAAGATGATGTCTGATACTCTTGAAAGTATCGTAAAAATCAGTATGTTTCATCTTCTTCTGTGTTATTTGATTCAATGTCGTCATCGCCAGCAAAATTATCAAGTGTCAAGTCTGGAAAGATTCTGAGTTTTTCGTCAGCAATCCAGTTGATATTGTTTATATCGTAGTCGCACCATGACGACAAGAACAATTCTATGTCGTCATGGTAGTTGATGTTGATGAAGTCCGCATCGACATTGATAATGTCAACTGAAGCGGCTCCGTAATCCAAAACTGCTATTTTTATGTTTTTCATACGCTAAAACTCATCGTTCCAAAGTTCTCTTGCAATTCTAAAAGCGAGTTCTTCGTAGCAAAGCCAACAAATGAAAGTATAGTGGGGCAAGCGTTTCTCGTTTTTGATTGACGTTTCAAGCTCGTCTTCCAGCTCTTCCGCAAAGTCCTCCATGCTGTCAATGTGGTCGATGTAGAACTGCTTGCAATCGGCATTATAGATGAACATGCCAATCATACCACTTGCACAACCGCCGTGTTGTAAGTCCTGGAAAAAGCCTATGGGATTTGCATAGCCGTCACACCCTTCAGCCATATCTTCCAGCAACTCCTCGGCAAAGTCATAGTCCTTTATGTACTGCTCGCCAACTTTCTTGAACATACCTTTCAAGAAACCCTCGGTGTCTGGAAGGTCATCCAAGTCCTTGACCTTTGCTTCAAATCCGAACAACGCTTCGTAAATATAATTCTCGTCAGACATGGCTAACAAGAAGTCATAGATAGACTCGCCATCGTCAAGGTATTCTACCTCGTTATAACCCAGCTGGTGAAACAAGTCACGTTGCCACTCTTTGTCTGTGTAGTGTTCTTCTACCAGTTGATGAAACCAGTCAAGAACATATTCTTTGAAATTTGCCATAATCTTATTTTTGTATAACAATAGTAGAAGAGCAACCTCTGCTATGTTCTTTGTAATTTACTATGTAGCCACGTCTATTGAACTCTTGCGCTACTGAACGAATAATTTCTACGCTTGCATGACCTTGCTTAGCACGACAATACCAATTACCTTGGGCACCGCCACAATAATAATAATCGAGGTAAGCATATTTTCCGTCTCTTTCTAACTCCGCAAGAATAGCTTCTGCTATCTCATCCTCAGCACTCTTTCGTGCATTTACTTCGGGAATATCAATTGTTAACATCTTCTTTAGGAGGTTTAGGGTAAACTCTTAATTTAACACAATCCATAGCCAATCCGAAAACTGGATGAGGCTCAAAATATGGCGAGCCAACGCTCTCCGCATCCCAGTCCATCGTGAAGCCATCGGGCATCGCCTTGTGAAGGTACGCTACAAAGTCATCAATGTTTTTGATGTCTTCGTCATTCAGTTCCAAGTAACGGTTCTGTTCAATGATAGCGTGTGTCTCTGGAATGTCGTAGTAATCAAGTTCATCATTCGGATCAAGAACCAACTTACAAATGCGAGGTATGGCGTAAACTGGAATGTCATAACTGCCGTACATTTCATCTTCGTTGTAGATAAACTCTTCAATAAGTTCGTCACAACCATCGTAATCTTCCCAGTCTTCGGCATAGTCAATGCCGTCTTTAGGAACTTCGCCGATTTCTTCAATTTTACACAACTCAAAAGCCTGTTTCAAATCATTGGCGGCATCTTCGCCAACACAAAACAAAGTTTTTGAATAGTCTCCGAAGCGGTTCCGAACCTTGAAGAAGCGAGTTTCTTCAAACTCATCAATATCTACATCGCTAACATCCTCGTAGGTTTCATAGTCGAGTTCTTCTTCCTCGTCATAATTCATACTGGAGCTTTCGATGTATTCCACATCCTTTTCGTCATTAGCTTTCACGTGCTTTACCAAGCCGCAAGGAGCTTTGATGGAATAGAACTTAGGATAGAACCCAGCCATCTGAAAGATTTGCTCACGGTCAAACCAGAACATATCATTGAGTTCCGTGTCCGTCATGCCTTCTGGATATAACGACTCTAATTCCGCTTCAACACGTTCTAACTGTTCGATTGTCAGTTCGTCAACAGTAGCTTTACCGCCACTCCAAAACTTGAAATTGATAAGCGAAATGTCTGATACGATTTTCATATTAGTCCTTTCTTTTGTTACACCAAGCCATGTACTCTTCCAGTTGACGTTCATTCAAGAGGTCAACCAGAAAAGATACATGCTCAGTAAGTTTGTTGTTACTTTGTTTCATTCTCTGATTTGCGTAAGATGAACAGGTTGTTGTCATCGCTCCATACTTCGATGCCGCCCCAATATACTTGCAGGTCATCATCATAACGCTCTGCCCTTTCATAGTCATCGGAGTCGCCACAGATAACATCGTTTGGATGGTCATCGTAATCAAGGGCATAAGCCTCAATCTTGCGAGTATTGAAAGCCATGACACCATCGTAGTTGGCAATCAGAGCTATATCGTTATCTTTCATCTTTTGGCAGATTTCCTCAAACTGCTTCACAAGTTTACGCTGGTCATCATCCAGACGTATCAACTTGTTTACGCCGTCACGCTGATACTCCGTGCCGTCTTCATTGACAACGCTATAGGTGTTGTATGACAATGCCTCTTCTTTGGTGTCATACACCTTGCAATCCTTGGGGAACTCATCTGTATGGAAGCGGTCGTCTGAGTAGTCGAAATAGAACTTGTCAAGTTCCAATTCATACTGAGCAGGAACCTTGCACGCTTCGTCAAAGACCCAATATTTTGTACTCACTCTGCTCTTGATGCCACAGATGATGTCCCTCATCACCTTACATCCTTCGCCTTTATTGAGAACATACGAACAACGTGAGGCTGGAGTGCTGTTCTCGTAATCATAAACACTATCAAACGCCTTGTCGTTGTCTTTCAGAACTCCTGTAGTTCCATCGGGCTTCTGATACATTGTACGGGATGTGTAGAGGTCGTAATCGCCCTCATGGTGGTCGTACTTGAAATCAGTACGCAACCATTTTACTTCCTGCAACTTGTTGTCTACAAATACAAAACCACTTTCATTTGTAAATACACTAAGTGAATCATTCTTTTCCATATTCTTTATGTTTTATTTGGTTATTAATTGTCGAAAAATATTGAGTCCCATTCGGTATAATAGCAGTCGCCATCATCTTCTTCCGCATGGCTTAAATCCTCTTCCATTTGTGCCTTATCAGCTTTGTACAAGTCAAGACAGCATCTATCGTCACACGCAAACTCGCCACCCAGATAGTAGCCTTCAGACATCGGAAGTCCACAATTGTCACAGATGCGAATGTCATCCATACATGCGCCTTCGTTGAACTTCTCAATAATGTCGTTGATGATAAGCTGCCAGTCATCGCAAAACTCTTTTAGTATTGCATGATTGATAGGCTTCCTTAATTTGAATGGATGCCCACATAATTGCCGTGTATCAAGAAGAGTGTGCTGGAGTGAATAGAGCCAATCTTTTTTTGCGAGTTTATGCCATGCAATAAATTCATCTTTGAAGAAACGCTTGTACACACCCCACCAATATTTCTCTTCGATACGCTTTAGTTGCTTTTCGATTTGTAGCATGACTTCCAGCATTGTTTCTCGTGGAAAACGATATGGAGACTCAATTATACCAACGCCTTCAATTCCATCCTCATCAGCTTCTGCATATATTTCTATCTTATTCACATTTAGGAAAACACTGCTGATTTTTACGCCAAACATTTCCTCGCACAGCACTCTGCCATCAAGCGTTATCGTTGGAGTTTCAGCATTTTTATCCAACAGTTCCTTGACTTGCAATGAATCGGCTAACACCTGTTCCATGAGTTCGTCAAAATTGCCGTCCTCATCATTTACGCAAGCCTTACATTCGGCAATGCGTATATAGATTGTTTCAAAGTTTGTCATAGTTATCAATCGTTTGCGTAATACTCTGCTTCGATATAGTTGTCAGTTATAAAGCCATGCCAACCGTCGGGAAGCGTTTCTCTTGTTTTGTTCACTCTATCCAGCGTCTTTTGGTCTGGAATTTCACGGTAAGTGCGAACTATACCGCCGATGCCGTAGTTCTCTGAATAGCACCAGTATTTTGGAAATTTTTCTTTAGTCATGGCTTATAGAATCTTTGAATGTTGTACCTCTGGTATGGCGGTCTGCAAATTTTCGCTCACAAGTATTTGAGTTACATCGTATGTATTGAATACTTGCCAAATCCACGAATATTGTTTTGATTTCATTTTGAATGATAAGCACTTCGGCTACTTCGTTAACATTGAAAAAGTCCATGTGAAAAAGAGTAAATATTCCATCATGTGTGACAATTTCCACGCTATTGCAACCTGAATACCCAAACAATTCACGCAATGCTAATTTTACACCAGTTGATTTCATTTTGATTGTGTTTTAGTTACCGTATTCCTTAATCAATTCCGTGCGTTCTTTGCTGAGGTAGTGAGCCATAGATTTCATCTTGTCATCGAAATCTACAGTGTCTAATCCAAGACCGCCTTCATAGCCATTGTAATCATCGCCCACAGCGTATTTGAAATCGCTGGGAAGGTTGCCCCATTCACTTATCGGTTCACGAATACGGAGCGACACTTCCAACTGATAAGCGTGTTCGTATTCTTCGCCGTTTGGGAAATCTTTACGCTCCCCAGACGATTTCATGTATTTGTTTTCTGGGAGAAATTCTATGTCGTCGTACTCAGACCAGCACATTACAACACACAACCAGTTTCCTACGTTGTGATAGTAGCATGTGCCTGTTTTCAAGCTATCATTATTCACCATTTCGTTGGCGGTATCAAAGAGCCACTCTCGCAACTCTTTGATACTAAATCGCTTTTGTTTCATATCGTTCAACGTTTTATACCTGTCGTGCCATAATAAACAATATTGGCAGCCCAGGAAATCAATTCTTTAATACGATTCCAACGCATAACGTTAAAATCAAATTCAGTCTGATAGGCGGACGCTTCATATAAGACATGAGCTTCTTTAACAGCTTCATCCAGCATACTCCAGCCAGCCTCATCGCAAAATTCATTAATTCTGCGCTTGCATGAAATTGTTTTCCAACCCGATTGAGTCATTGCTACAAGCGGCTCTATAGGAAGCTTCATCGCCTCACTGCAATTTACTCGTATTACCAGCTCCATTTTGCCTACTTTTAATTTCACTCACCATATCTTCCAAAATCTCATCATCCAAGGAAGAAAATCCGATTTCCGCATAACCACAAACAGTAGACTTGTTGATTTTGGCTCTTTCTATGTAATCAAACCCGAACAAATCTTTTGCAACACGATACATGTAATCGCCATTCACAAATTGCAATGAAGAGATAACCGAAATATTTTTGACCAGCGTTTCCGTGTTTTGCTTGCGTGTCTTGCGCTTTCTTTCCAGATATGAGTCGATGTCTGATTTAGCTTCAGATAGCATTTCTTGCTTGCCGTCGTCGCCAAAGAAACCCCAGCAACCGCACAAATCTCTATCGGTTGCTTCTTCGCCATCCTCGTCTTCAATCATATATCCATAGACTTCGCCTCTGACAAATTGATCGTAGGTTTCCATTTCGCCCTCCATCATTGCGTATGCCCACTCTTTCCAGTCGTAATTATACTTTTCCCCTGGGTTAAGCATACCTTCTTCTTTAGCAGTGATTTTCTCGACATAAGCAAAACCGATAGAAGAGCAATCCCACTGAGAGTCAAAATGACTGCCTTTAGAGCCAAGCCACAGGGTTATTCCAGAATGCTCGTACATTGAGATTGGAAGTATAACCACTTCGCCACTTTCTTCAACAAGCTGCAACTTTTCGCCCAAGCTTAGCTCATCTTCCATTTCTCCTGCAATTTCATCTTCATCCATATCGCTATCAGCATTAATGTAGAACGTATGGATTTCTCCGCAGATTTTAGCCTGATACTCGTAATAATGGTCGCAGTAATCGCCTTCTTCGCCAAAAATCAACCTGGCGTTGCGTGTTTTCACGAAATGCTCGATAACAGCTTTGCTTGACACATAAGACGAGTATAATTCGTTTACAGCGTCCTGGATATTCTGTCGGTCTCCCAAGTTGTATCGCCCATGTTCACAAACGAATGTTGCAACATTACTCCAGTCTCTTGGGTTATTGTCGCAATCATCAACGTAGTAGACATTTATAGTCAGTCCACGATATTCTTCTTTTTCACACAGTGTCATATCTTTTATGTTTTGAGGTTATTTTGTGATTTTATCCACGTATTCAAGAAACCTTGCTTTGAACTTTGGGAAACTTTCAACGAAATGCTCCATACTTACCCATTTGCCAGAACATTTCTCACCTTTGGTAATCACGTTGCCGTCAAAATCAATCAGCAAATCCACGTTTCCCCAAGCACCGCCATTTTCGATACCAAAACCAATGATTTCTTTTCTTCGCCCCCAAAACGGATCACGGACAAAGAAACCAACTCCGTGATGGATGCCGTCAGTACAAAAAGAAGACCTGTCTCCCCAATAACTCTTGATGTCATTAAGGGAAAAGCCGTTGTCTTGCAGTTCGTTGGCAAGCCTTACGAGGTCGCCGAAATCCTGGGAATATTCCTTGATTTTGGCTATAAGGAAGTTTTCACGAGTTGCGGCGACATACTCTTCACGTCTCCGCTTTGCATCCAGTTCGTTACGTTTGTTGCGAATAGCTGCAATCTTATCTGTCATAGTTATATCCATGATGTTATATATTTGAGGTTGTTTGTTCGATTATGAATAGAGCGCAAATGGCGTCCAAAGTTGTACGCTTTTCCAACTTTAACACTCATTAAAGAAAGAGCCGTGACTAACTTAATAGCCACAGCTCCACTCCAAAAACATAAAAGAACTGTGAAATATTTATTTATGTGTGGATGTGCCAACCGTAATCAGGTTCAATCATCACGCTTCCGTTTTGCTTGTAGCCGCTTTCTGGGAAGCCGTGGAAAATGATGCCGCCATTCAAGGCACAATTCATGTCCTTATCGTAACACTCGAAGTAAAAATTGTTCTCGCCATAGCTATCTTTGCGCAACATCACGCTTTCACACCACGGCATGATAGAATACTTTACCAACCGCATGACGCAACTCTCCAGCGTCTTGTCGTTACGCTCACGAGCCAAGTCAAAGCAGTTCTGAAGGTGTTCTTTGCATCTGATTTCTAACATAGTCGTTCCGTTTAAGCTTTGCAAAATAGGTTTTCGTTCTCTCTGAGGCGACGTGCAATATCCAGCTTGTTCTGGATGTGTTCCACGTGATTGCTCCACCAAAGTTTGTACAAAGGTGTTTCAAGGTTCAAGAAACGCTTTACAACCTTGCGGTCAAAAGACAACATGGAACGCACTACAAAGCGCAATACAACGAAAAGTATATGTCCTATTGTTTTCATTTTATTCTGATTTTTAGTTGTCAATGTTGATTAGTCGCCGCAGCATTCACCACGTGGAGCAAGTACAAAGTCGCAATAATCGCACCATGTATCGCCCTCGCCAACTGTGTCAAAGAAAGTATTCTCGTCCTCGCACTCTTCTATGAGTTCGATGTATTTTTCAACAGACGGATGCTTGGCGATTTTCTTGTATGCTTTTATACCACGCTTGTCCAATATTCCAGCTTCGGCACATTCGTCCAAAAGTTTCTCGCATATACGTAGCTGTACGGCACACGTATCATTGTACATTCCAGTGTATACGCAATATTGCTTCCACGCCATCGCTTCAGCTGCCGAGTCGCTTTGTACAATTCGTGCGCTATAGCCGTCAGTCTTGCTTTTACCACAAGCGCACATTCCGAATACTGAAACAAAAAGTGCGGCTGCAAAAGCATACCGCACCAACTTTTTACCGCTGCAAGATACCAATCTGACAGCGTTGTGTCTAAATCTTTTTCTCATTTCTTTTTATGTTTTGAAGTTGTTATATTAATCGTACCAATAGATAGTCTTTCGACCGACCACACGGAAATTAGCATTTTTGGCAGTGAACATTATTACCGCATTTGCCGTTTCCTCTTCTGTGGCATAGTTCTTTACTACGGGGCTTTTGAACTTGTGAGCGTTCTTATGCACCCAATTCTTGCAAAATTCATCCTTACTGAAAGGACTATTACAATATTCGTCATGGATAGCCCAAAACTCGTCTGTGTTGTTGGGAGTATATCCAGTTCTTACCATAAATTCCTGCTGTGTCATAGTTTTCTCAGATTAAATCATGTGACAATCACGCATAGCTTTACGAATACGCTTTGCGCCATAATACACTCCAGATGTCTGCTTAGCTGCCGCATATTCGTCCATAAGCGTCAGTTCAAGCGTAATATATTGGTCGGCTTCTTCCGTGGGTACGTCCACGAAATCAAAGATTTTCAGCGCATTTTCTACAAAGTCCGCCGTTACGTTACCGCACATTTCAATAATATGCGCAATAGCTTGTATAAATTCCTTATTTTTCATTGTCAAGTTCTCCTATGATTAAACATTTCCGTATAATGCTTGTTTCAGGCGCAACCATTGTTGCTCGTATTCGTGGTATTGCTCCATGTCTCCCCAGATTGGGTCTATCTGCTGCATTTTCGCCCATATCTCGCCCATGCGCTTTTCAACAAACCACAATGCACCATTCGCCTCACGTGAATTGTTTGGGAGTTTTACCATCGTGTTTGCAAAATATACGTTGCCGTTATCCACGACAAACCACACGTCAAGCCTTTTGTTGTGTACCTGTACTTTATCCATGATTTCTGAGTTTTAGAGATTTACCACTATTCTTGCAAATTTCGTTTCGCCACGTCGCTCCATTACATCAACTCTGAAGCCACGATGATGCACGTACTTGCCTATGTCTGCGTGGGAATTTGCTTTACCGCCACGCTTCGGTTGGGGCTGGGTTTGTCCATCTTTGAAAAAGCGGTCAAGTCGCTTTTGCTCACGCAAGCCCTGTTCGGCACGGCATATACGTCTACGTTCCACCTTGTCGGCAATAACGGCACGCTTTCGGTTGCGTTCACCGATTTTGTCCACGGTACGCAACCATGTTTCGCCACCGCTTTCCACGATGACACAGGCACCAAAGTTAGCAACCATCTTGCGCCTCATGTAGGGCGTATCGGGCATAACAAATCCAGTTCGGGAATAGATACAGCCCTTGCCGTGCTTGTCGTACAAGGATTGCGCTTTACACAAGTCCATTCCTAACAGATAGGCAAAGTTTACGAGCCATTCTGCGCCCATATCGCTACTATTGTTCACGCTTACAGGCAATAAATCTGCTAATTTTGGCATTTTCTTTTATGTTTTGTTGAGGTGCTGGGAGCGTCGAACTCCATATACGCTTTACGCATATCCACCATGTACAACACCAAAAGGTGCTACGCAATACGTTTCCACGTACCACATAGCACCGAATATCTTACCAAAAGCCACGCTTTATGCAGCCGCTTTCTCTTCCTTTTTCTTGGCAGCCTCAGCCGCTTTCTCTTCCTTTTCAGTAGAGTTTGCAGCGTCAGCCAACGCCTTATCCAAGTTCTTAACGTAGTCCATCTGCTCAATAGTCGCAGTTGTCCACGCATTAAGGGCAGACACCACGCTTTCGTCAGACCAATCCAAGCCCTGTTCCACAACAAGTTTGTAAAGCGGCATACCCTTAGTGATACGGATAACGTCACGGAGTTTGCCTGTGTCTTTGTCGCTATCACGTACCGACAGGATAGAGTCAGTCAGTACGTTTCCGTTCTTGTCCGTTACCATGATGACGTGGCAAGACAATGCAGGGGTAATCTTGTTGGCTACACGCTTTTTGCTTTCCTGTGCCGCCTCAGTCGAGTTCAACTTGTTGGCTTCACGCATGGAAACAAGCACGGCTTTTGCCAATGCACGAACCACCGAAAATTTGTCGGTGTTACGCACTTTAGCGGTGATGTTGTACATCGTGCCTTTGTCGTTGGCAAGCACGAGAGAGCGAGCCATCAACTTGTTAGCCACATTTACATTACCATTCACGAGTTCAAACGAAGTTTTTACGAAATTTTCCATAATTTACATTTTTTGGAGTTAATAATTGAGTTTGTTAAATCGTAGTGGGTTGCACATTCGCTATGCACATAACGCCTCCCACCGTGGGAAAATTCCACAGTGTACACGCTTTAGGAATTGCAGAAAATACTTGCTTCGCATTTAGATACAATTCACCCACTGAATTTACAAACTTGTTGTAAAACCTTTGTTTCAGTGCTTTTGTTTGTAGTGATTGAACGTACTAACTACATATTAGCTAAAACCTAACTAATAATAACTACTTACATACACTTTGCAATTTATGTATGCTTTCGCTTTTTGTGTTCTGTTGCTTTATCCGTTTTACGTTGCTGCAAATAGGTTTAACCTATCTTATACCGCTATTAAGAAATTGCACCCTTACTAACTAAAAGCGCAAAGTGTGTTTACATTACGATACATCATTATTTCACCACTTGTTATTAATTTCTTACTTTTTGCTACATCTAACTTATTTAAGTATTGCTTTTGACAATTCCAAACATACTAACTAATTACGCTTTTACTCGCTTTACATTACTTGCACGACAAAAACAAAATGCCGTTTTGCGCTTTCATGCTTACTTTCATTACACAAATAGTGTTTTGCTTGTAAAGTTACCACTTGCAAAAAGTTACGCTTTTCAATAACCGACATATAGATTACACATCAATCTATATGCCTAATTTGTGGCTATTTTATACGCTTTACCCACACGGATAAAAACACTACTTTCAATATGTCAAAGAACACACCGCCTTAACCTATTAGCTACTACTTGTACAAATGTAGTAAGGTATAGCGTGCAACTTTTAGGTGTATTGTTGCTACCTTTGCATTAAATTTGCGGTTTATCGTTGAGCATTATATGTCGGATAACTGAAAACCGCCTAACAGAGTAACCACTATTACTTTGTGTCGTGCAACTTGAAATGTTGTTCTTGTTGTTTGACGATGCAAAGGTATGAACAATATTTGTAACTACCAAATATTTTAGCATGAAATTTTGAGAAAACACGAAAATAATTTCTAAATGCTTGATATTCAAGGCTTTACAAAATGTAATTTTGGGAAATGTATGTAAGTGGTTGAATATTAAGTATTTAGGTATAATATTGCTTATTTTATTGCACATTAAAGCCTTATTTGTGCAATAAAATAAGGCTGCAAAGATAGAATTGCACAAAATAGGCGAAAGTGTGCAATCTATTATTTTTCTTGATATGGAACACGTGTGCAGACGTGACACACACACACACACACACACACACACACACACACACACACGTTGCGCACATGATACGATAATTTTGTAACAATAAAAAGCATTTAACTAATAATAACACGAATATTATAGGTTAAATTAATTAACATTTGGAGTCTGTTTGTAACTTGTTGATATTCAATTATTTGCTTTATCTTTTAGTCTGTGGGCAACTATACTACAAAGGTAGTAAAACGGCTTAAAACGGCTAAAAACCACCTTAAATCGAATTTACAAATATTAACAATTACGACAATGTTAATTATATGTTAAGATTAATTATTTCTTTGCTTAATCAAAAAGTATTTATATAAGGTATGACTAAATGATATTTTGTGCTTGATGGAACGGAAACAATATATATAAGGTAAAATTTGTTTCACTTTTGTTGGTTTTTGCATTGACTATCAATCAATTAGAATAAGCAAAGAAAATAGGTAAAATATTTCACTTTTGCTATAAGTGAAACGTCTAAATGCTTGATATTCAATAAATAAAATAAGGTGGAGGGTATAGTAAGCGGTGCGGATTCCATATATATAGTCGGCCCCGATTTTTGAGTTTCGTTTTTGGGCTGGCAGTATCACCAAAACTCTTCCAGCGTTTATAAAACCACCTATATTACCTTTCCCAAAATTTCCCCCGACCCTCAAATTTCAATTCGTTTTCTGGTAAAATGTAAGGTTGGAGGTGCGGTTTTAGTTTAATGACGCTTCCAGCTTCGCACCATTCTTGGAAACATTCCTTAACAATCTACTCCAATTTACAACCAGGCATCGCCTATCCCCATACAGTCGCAAAAATGCTGGAAACATGACCACAAACAAGCAAAAGCCATTTTAAGCCCTTCTGTGACCTTTTCTTTGTAATGGTGGATGAGTTGTCCATCCAGTACGAGAAAAGCCGTCAAATCGAAAATAAACGACCAAAACGGCTTTGTTGTGATGAAAAATGTGCTGGGAGTTTATGATTTCTGCAAAATAAGTCATAATGACGTAATATTTCGTACTGGATATGAACATTCCCAAAAAATATGCTTATCTTTGCCGAATATTTACAAATTGATTAGTACATCTTACGAAAATGAAAACAAAAAGGCAAGTTATAGACTTCTTTAACTCCAACCATTTCACAACAGCAGAAGACTGTGAAATGGTTTCTTTATTCTGCCAAAACAACTGCGGACTGACCCCAAAAGATTTCCCCACATTTACCGAACCTGGAACTATCAATTCCCAAACCTTCATCGAGTGGTATCGTAACGGTTTTGGAATTGGCGATATAGTTCTTGATGAAACGACTGGAAACTATCATGTCGTTAGCAATTCCTCCACCACAAACATACATTCATGTGCTATTCTTTCCAATCTGGAGAAAACTGGAAAGAAATGGAAACCAGAAAGTACAGATCTGTCTGCCGATGTTTTGAAAGCCGTTAGCGAGATTGATAACAAGGCAATGACGATTATGCTGGCAGAGCAAGGCTATGAGTTTGATTACGAGAAAAAGACCTTGCGCAAAAAGTACATACCAGAGATTAACGAGCGTGTGGAGTTTAGTCGTGGTAATTATGTTGGGCTGGGGGTAGTACGGTCTATCAATCCTGTAGAAAATTCCATCGAGTTCTTTTGCTATTTCATCTACAGCGACAAAAAGATTGGCTACAGTATGCACGAGTCTGGAGTATGCGATGTAATGTCCTTCCAGTTTAACCCCATGACCATAGTGGCTGCAAGAAGACTGAACAGGGAGCTTGAAAGATACGGAAAGGTCTGGAATGACAAGTTGCATCGAATAGAGCCACTTGACCCAAAAGTTGCTAAAGGAGAAAAGTACTGGTATATCTCTGACAAAATAAAGGTTGTAGGTGATAGGGAAAAAGGAACTCCAACGTCTCATTTTCGTTACATAGCTGGTAATTATTTCCAGAGTTACGATGAGGCATTGGAGTATTTGGGGCGTTTCCAAGAGATTCTGCGAGATAGACTTGCGATGTAAAATACCAAAATTGGTCGTTTTTAGCCATTCTGAGCAATTTTCTCTTCTTCTGTGGTAACTTATATGTCCGAAGGGGAGATAACACTCTGGAAGCCGTGTTTTGCGTTCCATCGTTGAATTTTGGTTGCTGAGAACATATTTGGGCGTAGTTTTATGCCTCCGTATGTGTCTGGCTTATCTTTTGCGAACGTTGAGAAGAAGTCCTCTTTGCTGGGCGTGTCAGGGCGGCTATCCAGTTCTTTCTGGAAATACTGGAAAATGAGGTTGCGGTTAAGATACTTCTTGTCTTCTTTCACATCAATCACTTCCAGACCGTCTTCGCTGAACTCAAAATGGTCGCAAAGGAAATTGTAGATGAGTTTTTCCATTGGTGACAGCTTATCCCATGTTTCATCCTCTGCTGAATGTTCGATAATGCTGGCGATGTATTGCTTGTTGAATAGACGCTCCGTGTTTACCTCGCCCTCTCGTGTCCGTCTTGACCTTTGTGAATGCGGCTGGAGATTTTCTAATGGTTCTGCATTCGGGTTCTGAATCTTGCCCCAATCTACTTGGCAAACTTTCTCGCCATCACCAGCCAGTTCAAACTGCCAGTCCATGATGTTGAACTTTGTCAGACGGTCGAGATTGTCTGTAGCGGTTATGCTGACGAGTTCATCATTGACGTAAATGTCTTTGTCTGCAATATCTGTTCTGGTGTTTGATATGGCAGTGCTGGCGATGTCTTCAACTTCACTCTTTGAGAGAATAAGCTGGGAAGTGTCTGCTGTTGTTTGTTGCTTGATAAGTTCCCCTGTCTCGTCGTCGTATTCTGCATCTTGGTCATATCTGGCATGAAGCTCTTGATTGAAGTTATACAGGAAGAGCTTGACATCATCATCCAGACAGTTGTGAATGTCCTGGATAAAACTTAGAACTTCTGAAGCTGGGAAATATGGGTACTCGACTTTTTGAAAATGTTTGCCGCTTTTTTTTAGCTTTGGAAGATTGTCTGGAAGTTCTTCGACTGTTTCTTCTGTTTCAGATGGCTCAAAATTTTCAAAAAAGCCTCCAGCTTGCTGGTTTATTTTTTTATTATTTATTTTATTTATTTCTGTTCGACAAATTTGACTAACCCCTTCGTCAAATTTGACTAACTTTTTCGAGCATAGTTCGTCAAAAATGACTAACCCTTGTTCTTCAGAAAGAGTGCCGTTTTCGTCAAAAATGACTAAAATTAAGCCTTCAATCACGTCTTCATCCAGATTATCACCAAAAACAGAGCGAAATCTATCTTTTGACTCTTCGATATAGTCAAAATTGACGAAGTGTGTTCGACAAATTTGACTAACCTTCGTCAAAAATGACGAACTTTCTTGATTAAAAGTTGGTGCATTTTGCCCAACCTTAGTCAAATTTGACGAGGGTTCGTTGATTTTGACTAAGGTTCGTTGATTTTGACTAACATTGGTCAAATTTGACGAACCATCGTTGTTTTTGACCAACATAGAGCCATTCAATAGTAGAAGCTCTTTTTCTATGTGAGAATATAATACAAACCCTAACTCTTCCAGCTTTTCCGAATCATTATTGCTGAGAGCTTTTGTAAATGCAGTGCGATTTTTCTTGTCGGACAAGTTGTGAAAAGCATATATGAGTGACAAGTACCTATCGGCATCAAGCGTGACGGTATTCTCATTCATAGATATGAGATTCATGTCTTCAGCTAAGTGCTGAATTGTTTTGTTTACTGTGTGCCATTGCAAGTTACAAGCAGCTGAAATTTTATTGCATGATAGTATAAATGAAGTAGGCTTGCCCTGTCGCAATCTATACATATACTCATCAAGCAAGTAACCGAATACCGCTTGACATTGTACGCTTCCCAGCATCATCGCTGCTTCACGGTGGTGCTGGGAGTATGGAATTTGTGAGAAGTCTATTTGCTCCATATTACTGCGCCTTTTGTTTGATTATTGATCCACACACATCTTGTACAAGTTTCATATATTCCTGCGCCTCTTCAATCGAACTGTAAACAGAGTTCTCTTCATCATAGTTTACGCAATATCCAGCATTTTTGAGAATGTTGGACGCAAACGAGTTGATGAAGAACATGAGAACTTCGGCGAGTGTAGCAGGAAGCGGAATTGCGAGACCATGACAACTGCTGTTGTCGTTGTTCTTGAAAGTAACGTATTCGTTTGAACATTCCAGCTTGTTCTTGTCGGCCTTGATGCGCATGAGATAGGTTCGCTTGAAGTGAACCTCGAAGTCTGTGCAGTCGTTGGACTTGTTGAACTCTTTAAGCTGGAAGTCAAAAATGTCGAATACAGTTCTGATTTCAGTTTCTGTGTTCTCCAGAATGTTTTTAAGGAGAGCAGCCTTAACCTCGCCTTTGGTGAGTTTTGTTATGATATGTGCCATTGTTAAAGTGGGTAACGAAAATAATCCTGGAAGTAATAGTTGATTTCGTTGTTGTCGCAAAAGGTTTTACCTGTCTCTTTGCGATGTTCGTCACATTTGTGTTTCAAAATACAGTCTTTGCATATAAATTCTTTGGCTATTTCTTTTACTATGCAAATCAACAGCCAAAAGAACAAGACTACGCAGATAAATACTATAATCATTGTCGTTATGCGTTTATAAGTTTATTCATTTCTTTGATTGCTTCCTGGCAGCGTTTGGCATCCTCGTATCTCTCCTCTTTAATAGCCTCATGCTTGATGCAGTCAATGTAACGGCACATGGCGATAAGAATATATTTGACGCTTTGAATGTACCAGGTGTTTGTATCAGCTATGCAGTTCTTAAATTTCTCGTCGTATTTGAGGTATGACAAGATCTGTCTACGATTGGAGATACTTTGACGGAGCAATAATATCGCATAGACAATGATGAGCGTAGTGATAGTGTTAAACACGATAAGTGCTGTTATCATCTTTCGGCGAATACATTATCTTTGTTAAGGAAAAGTTCACAACATTCACTGCCAGGCTTGTGTGAATCTGGTACTTTATTCCATGCACCTTGTTTTTCCATTTCCTCTGGATGATAGAAGAAACAGCTGTATCTATCCCAGCACCCCTTTTTGTTGCAGGAGAAGTTCACATTCTCTCTGATTTTATAGTAGGCAGTTTTGGTGATAAATCGGGCGGTGTTTGGAAGTTCAGATCTGAAACGGTCTGGAATGTTGCCTTGAAACCATACGTTGTTTGAGCGTTTTACGGTTCCGTCATTTTTAAGAATATACATGGATGCACCGTCAAATCCTTGGAAATGGCAGCGTTCCGATTGCCAGTTGTGAATAACGTAATGAGAGCCGTTGATGATTTCACGGTCTGGAATAGGACTCTCTATTTTGTCTTTCCAGAAAGCACAAGTAAAGCAGAGTTGCTTTTTGTGCATAAGTTTAGTAAGCGAAGCACGTTGGTCGAAAGTGTCGATTTCCATCGGCGCACCACAACAAGAACATAATTCCTTATTGGCACATGCTTCCGTTGCATCACGGTTTGTCATAATTGTATGATTTTAGCCCTTCGGCTATGGATAAGAAAAGAAGATGCAAGGGCGCATGTGTTGCGCTTCAATTTGAAAGATAATCCTTATTTTATGGACGCAAAGATGTTGTTGATTTCGTCTTGCGTGATGCCAATATAAGTCTTGGTAATCTGGATGCTCGTGTGATTGAGGATTTTGTTCAGCAACACCAGAGCCTCTGCGCTACGGTTGTTAGTCTCGTAAACGTAGCGTCCGAATGTCTTGCGAAAAGTATGAGTGGAGAAATTGCCGATTTTGAGCTTGTAGTCATATTTGAAATCTTTGAGTCTCTTGTTTACACACTGGATGGTAAGAGGCTCGCCAGTGGTATTGCTTTTGAACACGTATTCGTTTTTGTCTGGACTGCCAAGCAACTCGTATAATTCGTGGATTTTCTTCTGAACAGATGGGTTAAAGGGAATTGTTCTCGTCTTCTTTGTTTTCTGCTCGGTCACGGTGCATGAGTTCACATCCAGTACCTCTTTCCAATGAAAGTGCAGAACATCCGATGCTCTACATGCTGTGCAGAAAGAAAGACGTGCATATAGCTCCCAAATGTATTTGCCGTGAGTGTGGAGACAATTCAAAAGCCTTTCGTACTCATTGTACTCCAAATAGTCTGAAGTTGTAAGTTGATTTTTCTTTGCCATAATTAAAGCTATGTTTCATTTTCTGTTGCAAAGGTATATAAATGAAACCAATTTACCAAAGAATATTTGGCAGAACTATGCAGATAGCATAATATTTAACACATGATAACAATAAAAGGCGATAGAAATCCTACCGCCTTTTATAAGAATGGATATTAGAGTTGCGTTGTAAAATCATCAATGTTTACGATTATGATACCCAAGCCCTGCGCCTTGGTTATCTTACTGGAAGTAGCATTGACATCTTTCACAATGAGGTGAGTTGTCTTTTTAGAAACTCCACTGACAATAGTGCCGCCAGCTTCAATGATTCGTTGTTCCAATTCTGTATTACGGACTCCAGAGAAACATACAGCCATACCAGCGCATTTGCCATTAGTATTTACTGAAATGGCATTTGGTCGTTTTATGGTTAGACCGTTTTCGTTGATGAACTGATGGAACTTATTAAACCCACGCCAGAAAGACTTGTCGGTTTCAAGTCTGGAAGTTCCAACATGATTGTCGATGAACTCGTTATCATATAGGAAATCTGCATTATACAGATTGTCTTGTACATCGCCAGGCAGGGCATCAATCAGTTTTCTCGCCTTGATAGTGCCGATACCTGGGAAGCAATCGCTCGCTTGCATGAGTGTTGGCAAGTCAACGCCAGCTTTGATTTTCTCCATGTTGGCGAGGATGATGTTAGCTGAACCTTCTGCAAAGCCTTCAATATTCAGAATATCATTGGCTGCGATGTTGAGTATGCGAGAAATTGAGTTGAAGCCAGCTTGATACAGTTTGTCGAACATTTGCTCTCCCATATCCTCTACACCGCATATTTTGAAGAAGAACACTATTTTAGCAAATCGGATGCCGTCACAGTTAGGATTGATACATACCAGTTCTTTGTGTGTTTCGTTCCAGGAAGTTGGCTGTCCGCAGTGAGGACATTCTGCGAGGCTGTCCCACATTTCTTCTATTTCCCCTTGCGGTGCGGCTTCGAGCGTTTGGAGAATCTTAGGGATAACGCCACCAGAACGAGTGACGAGGATCTTTGCTCCTTTGGCGATATTCATATCGGCAACCCATCCAGCGTTATAACCTGTTGGGTTCTCCATGATGCAGTCGCCAGTATTTACTGCTTCAATTTCCACAACAGGTTTTAGTGCGCCAGCTTTACTTGCTCGCCATGCTACATCTTTTACTATTGTCTCGAAAGCATCTGTGAAGTCTGGATGCTTGTAGGCGATAGCATAAAGAGGATTGCCTGTAGTTTGGTTTCTGCCAATCGTTTCCCATAGTAGCAAGTTGTCAATGTAGATGACTATTCCATCAATCGGATAGAGTTTAGACCATTCTTTGAAGAGATCGAGTAGCGAAGTCTCTGTGATGTCCTTTGTTGTGATGAGCTGGAATAGAGGCTCCTGATTATAGTCGTCGCACAACTGTTTGATGGCTTGGTGAAATGTGTTGAACTCATTGAGCGACATTGCATCCAGCCCATACCTAAAGAATGATGCGTGTATGATTTCATTGCAAGGAGCGTCTCTATTAAGGAAACCAGCAGCTGTGTTACGAGGAGACTTGTACTTCTCGGAAGTATATGGCGAAACTTTGTCTTCAAAGAACTCGCCCCAATTCTCTCTGTTGATGATAAACTCACCAAATGTATAGCTATATTTGGTGTTGGACATAATATTCGCAGCGATGCAGTGTTGGCTACAGTCCTGTCCTTCATTTTCAGCACCGCCACGAGACCACCCTTCTCCAGTTTTCTCATTGTGGAGCAGTGAAAGTCCGTCAAACTTAGGCATGAGAACCAGTTGTGTATCATCATGTAAACCAAGAGAAGCGAGCCATTTTTTAACATCATTGATGTTTTTCACCTTGTTCAACGACTTCATTGGAAGCGGCAGTTTACGCTTGCGAGAATTTGATACTGGAAATGGTTCTATACTATTGAGCCACTCGTTGTCAGGGTCGATGGCTCTCAGTTGCTCTACGAGATCATCATATTCAGCATCGCTGATAGTCGGACTGCCAGCCCTGTATTCTTCGTTGTGTTTCTTGATTGTTTCAAGAAGTTCTTGTTTTGATAAATTATTCATGGTCAAAATAAAAATGGGGCAAATCAATAGTATTATCAATTTGCCCCTGTTAGTATTTATTTTTCGTCCCTTATGTATAAGGAGCAGCAGCAATGGTCGTGCAGTCGGTAGTTGGAACAGGGACAATGCTTGTCTTCAGAATCGTTGTGACAAGGACATTCGCCATTGTTGCGTTCAATACCTCGTGTTACCCCTTTTACGATTTTCTCGTTAGGATTGAGTTTCCAACCCTCTTTGATAAAGTATTCCA
This sequence comes from Eggerthellaceae bacterium, assembly GCA_963656105.1. Taxonomy (GTDB): domain Bacteria; phylum Bacteroidota; class Bacteroidia; order Bacteroidales; family Bacteroidaceae; genus Prevotella. The sequence goes on along the minus strand of CAVKHW010000118.1, from coordinate 79,841 downwards.
TTGTTACTTTATTCCAGAGTGGCCAAAACCGCCATTGCCACGGTCGGTCTCATCAAGTTCGTTGGTTTCCTCCCACTCGGCTCGCTCGTATTTTGCGATAACCATCTGGGCGATACGGTCTCCATCGTTGATGACGAAAGGTTCATGGCCATGATTGATAAGTTCTACGCCGACATCGCCACGATAGTCGCTATCGACCGTGCCTGGTGCGTTAAGACAGGTAATACCATGCTTGATAGCGAGTCCACTACGAGGGCGAATTTGTGCTTCATAGCCAACAGGAAGAGCGATGTGCAGTCCTGTCGGAATCAGAACACGCTCTCCTGGAGCAAGAGTGACAGTCTCGTTGATATTTGCACGGAGATCCATGCCAGCAGAACCTGCGGTTGTGTATTTAGGAAGCTCGTGCTTTGACTTGTTGATGATTTTGATGTTCATGCTTTTTCTTTGTCTTTACTTTTGTTATATTTCATTCCTTTTCGTTCCATTTTGCCAGTCTTGTAGTATTTGCGCTCAACGCCACAGAGTTTGTCGTACTCTTCTACACGTAATTCGCCCAAGTCGTCAAAAGTGACTTCGATGTCATCTTGCAGAGTGCGGAAGTACAGTCTGTTGCATGAGATACACTTTCCAATACAAGCGTAATGGATTGATTGCGGTCGGCAACCTAAAGCGTTAGCCGTTGCCGTCAGAGACTGGAATATGCCTACCAGTCGTTTCAGAGGATTAAAAACCAAGATGTGCTTTGGTTCACCTAACATGCGTCTTGCCATTATCTTTTATCATATTTATAGATTTCTTGTCAAGACGTACAAAAGCGTGTTCAAGAAGGTACGAGTCCGAAACGGCAACCCCATCGTTAAACAGGTCGTGACATCTATCGCACATGTACGCCAAGAAATCTGGTTCGACAAAAGATAAGAATAGGTACACTAAGGAACCATCAATTAAAATATGACCATCCGTATTGATGAAAAGACACTTGTTTTCGTCAAGTTCGTATGACTTGATAAGAGCCTGTATTTGAAATCCGCACGTTTGCAGAAAATCATCAACAGTTAGAGGTTTGTTTTGAAGATAAGAGGTGGCATCGAAAACACTGCCATTATCAGTTGTAGCCCCGAAGAGCAAGTCGGGAAATTCTGGGAAAGCCAGCTCGTTGCATTTGATGTTTATAGGCTTCCCAGACAGTTTGAGTGCCATTACATAGAATAGCCTTGCTTTTGTTCCTGTACCGAAGGCGGCCAGAGGATAGCTTCAGCTTTGTCAAATTTGATGTCACGAATAATGAAATCAGACATAGAGTTTCTGAGGTGCTTGCTGATACGCTCGGCAGCGTCTGTGTTGGAAGAAGCAGGAGTGAAGATGGTTTCACTATTCATCTTTTCCTTTCCAGACTTTTCGTCCAGCATAGGTATCATAACCTTGACGCTGTAGATGCCCACACCAGAATCCTCGTCTTCGGAGAAGAAGTTGCAGACAAGGCCATTGATGAGTGTATCATCGTGATCCAGTGTCTCATTGTAGAGCATTTCCGTGATCTTGGTCTTAATGATTTCAATCGTGGCATCACTATACTTTTCACGATTTTCAGCTTCCAGAAGGGCATAAGCAACAGCCTCTGCCTCTGAATAATTTGTTGCATAGACAAGCTCTTCTGTCTTTGTCTTTTGCAGCTGACCGTCAGCAGCCTCTTTAGTCCACTCGGTCTTGATTCTGTAATAATTTGATGTTTCTTTCATATAAACTTATGTTAAGTTGAAAAAATCAGTTGCAAAGGTAGTGGTCTTTTGTTTTATATACAAACGAAAATATGTTTTTAACGCAATATTTAACACTATTCGACTGTAAATAGGGGCTTTCACGTATGCGATTGGAACGTCATTAACACAATGAATTTTATTTTCATTTGTCAAATATAGCCGTAATAATGTAGACGTAGGAAAACGATAATCTGTAGGTTTTTCTATTCTTCAGAAAGTAATTTTCCAAGTTAATGGCAACAGTTGAAACAAAAGAAAAAGTAGATCTTGAACTGCTGGAGAGTATCTATCGAACCAGCAAAAAGACTATACAAGAATATGTGCGAGAAATCGACAGACATTGCCGATTCAAGTCTGTGCAGCATACAGTCAATGACGGTTGTGTGCTGGATGACCGTGGACGTATTATAGACATTTATGACGCTTGCGTTGAACAAGATGCGCATTTACGTTCCGTATTGGAAACCCTAAATTCTCAGATACTCGGCGAGCGATACATGATGTGCCGAATGAACGAGAAAGGGCGGTATGTCAAAGATGTAGAAGAGACCCAGAAGGTGCAAGGCTCGTCATTCATTAAGATTATTAGTGGCATTGTTGAATCAAAGATGTTTGGTTACACTGGTTTGCAGATACTGCCAGACATTGACCCTCGCACTGGCAAGTTGGCTTGTGTCAATCAGATAGAGAGGCGCAATATTCTTCCAGACCAAAGACGTATTGTACGTAGGCAAGGTATGTGGAATCCTGGCTGGTCGTTTGACGACCCTCAGTATCGTGACTATTATGTACTGATAAATTCTGGTAGCCTTGGGTTGTTTTCTGCTACCGCTCCTTTGATACTTGCCAAAAAGTTCACGTTGGCGAACTATGTAAACTTTAGTCATACATACGGACAACCTATTATACATGGAAAGACCGAATCAGAGAACACTGGAGACCGCAAGAAGTTAGCTAATGACATTGCGTCGGCGGCTCAGAACAAGGTAATCGTGACAGGTTTGAATGACGAAGTAGACATCAAGACCTTCACGATGTCAAACTCGGAACACATTTTTACAGGATTGATAAGTCTGTCAAATAAGGAGGTTTCCAATCTAATTCTTGGTTCTGAAGACATGGCAGGAGAGACCCAATCATACGTTGGTTCTACTCGTGCGCATCAAGACGTGTTCCGTGATCGCATTGAAGTATATCGTGAGTATATTGAGAATGTAATGAATGAGGAGATAATTCCTCGCCTTGTCACAATGGGCTACCTGAAAGCTGGTAACGTGTTCAAGTATGCCAAACGTCTTGAAATGTCAGACAAAGACCAGATAGAGCTTTATCGTTTCCTTACAGATAAGTACGAGATTAGTGCCGATGAGATAGAAAAGACCTTTGGTGTTTCTGTCGGCAAGCAATTGAACTTGGCAACAGGAAATGGTAGTAGTTCTGGCGGTATTCGTGGCGGTGAAGGCGGCCAGTATGTTATGACAGATGAAGAATATTACAAGCGATATGGACATCATCGTGGAGAAACCGTAAATTTTCTTCGGGAGAGAAAGTGACAGGTAGCACTTCTCTCTCCAGCGTACAGGCAAACAGACTACCAGAAGATGACAAAGATAAGAAAGAAGCAGAGTATGCAGCTTTGTTAGCGATATTTATCAGATTCGTGGAAAGTCTTGCGGACGAGACAGATTCACAGGAGATACTGGAAGAGTTGATGGGTTTGCGAGCTGATTTCTTGATACAGCACGCTTTGTCTGGTTTTGATATAGACTATGATGAAGCGTTGGAAATGTTGAGAAATGCAGACGGCTTGACAGACGAGCAAGCTGCAAGGCGTAATATAATCGTGGCAGCTGTTGACAACTTGATAGATTTTGCTGTAGCAGAAGAATATCAAATGGCACGAGAGCTTCCCGAATTGGACGATGATGAGTATGATGAAGATGACTATGAGGAAGTATTTGAGCGGTATAATAAACGCTATGCGGAAGTGGAAAACTCCGATGCAGAATACGCCATGATAATCGCTGCTGGGTTGGTAGGCATGTCAGACAATACGATGCTTACTTATATGACGCAAGGCGATGAGCGTGTGCGCCCTTGGCATTTACAGTACGAAGGATTCTCTGCCCAGAAGTCACAATTCCCAGCATGGTTGATACCGCCAATAGAACATCAATGTCGTTGTTATTTGGTGGAGGATAGCATTGTAGGAAAGATTAAAGATGTCAATGATGCAGTGCTTAAAGTGCCGATAATGCCAGATTGGTTTAATCGGACATTTAAGGAGAGCGTGGCATTAGGCGGTCGCATCTTTTCTGACGAGCATCCATACTTTACCATTGACAGTAGTGATGAAGAAACTCTGTATAATATAGCCAAACGATTGAAGGAGAAATACATGAATGGCTAAAGGTAAAGTTCCTGGCGGTGGTGCTATTACGCCAGCGCAGATAATGCAGCAATGGAAACATGCACCACACAGATTTGATTTGAATTTGAACAATTTTGAAGTTCGTATAGGACGTGCGGCAACGGAGATTTTTAAGAAGTCATTTGAAATGCACCGATTTAACTCCGCTTCTTCACAGCCTTGGAAACAGAGGCGTGACCGAAAACCACATCCAATATTGAAAGAGACTTCAACTTTGAAGAACTCTATAAAACATAAAACGATGACTGGGCAGAAGCGAGTCGTTCGTATTTATACAGACCCAACAGCTTTTGGGACGGCGGCACGGCATAGAGGTTTTTGTTATGCCGCCGTTCACAATGACACCAGCGGTAGCCATACATACGGCAAGTCTGGCGTAAAAAGCATCCAGCGACAGTTTATAGGAGATTCTTCTTATCTCGAAGATGAGTTCAAGAAACTTGCAATATCCACATTGTTTAATGGATTTCCCAAATGATAGTAGATAAAAAGAAACAGGAAGAGGTACAGGAGCAGATTGTTGACATTGTGAACAACGATGAGGAACAGTCTACTATTGATTTGAAACACTTGACAGAGAAGGAGGCTGTCAAGGTAAACGCATTGTCAGAAGTATATTTGGCACTACGCTCCATACTTGAAAATATACACGTCAATCCAGAAGATGATGAAAGTCCCTTATTGTTCCATACTATCAAGTTGGACAATGGGCAGCTTACTCGCATTAAGACAGATGAATTTAATAAAGAGGGCGTTATAGGTTTTCCAGCTTGCTTTGTACATTATATTAATATGAACTGGCTTGTTGGACAATCGAATATTAATGCTGGAAGATGCACGGTGCGTCTTCATTATGTATTAAATAATCTAAACAATGGCGATGATGACGTGGAACTTAGCGGATTTAGAGCGTTTGAGTTAATCAATTCCGCAATCAATTCCAATAAGGATAAATTCCCAGCACTGGTCAATAAGTTTCAGTTGGCCTATTGGGACATGCCAGAGTCTTTTGATGATGGTGTTCAACCTTATTGGATAGATTATGAAGTTGCATTTAACGACTATACATCCTATCGTTACAAGGATTATGTCGAAAGATATATTGTAGTGCCTCCGTTCACCAACCATTCTGACCAATTGCCAGAGAATAATCAAGATGGTCACGAGAACCATACAGAGCCGACAATTGAAGACACTGCAAAAATTGACACTATGCTGGATGAATAATTGTTTTCATTCAACCTTTTTATTTGGACATTTCTATTCTTCAGAAAATTGAATACAAAAAGTAATGGACGTAAATAATCTAAAGTACGTTGTCGGCAAGGCTGAAACAAATCAACCTGCCATTATCCGTTTCTTTGGTTCTGTAGACAGCTGTTCCACAGACTGTTTCAATGAGGAGTTTTTGTGGCTTCAAGATTATGTGAAGCCGTCAAAGATAGTTGTCCTCATTAATTCTGATGGTGGTTCTGTGATGTACGGAATGAGTACGTTCTCTATAATCCAGTCATGCCCGATTGAGGTAGACTGCATCATTGAAGGCATTGCAGCATCAATGGGTAGTGTCATTTGGGCAGCTGGAGACCATCTATATATGCACGATTATTCTATTCTGATGATTCACAATCCATTTGTTTACGACAACGAATGTGAGGATGAGAATGTCAAGAATATGGTCAGTGCCTTTAGAAAGCAGATTGAAACTATTTATGTAAAGCGTTTCGGGCTTTCAAAAGAAAAGGTGCGTGCTATTATGGATGGCGAGGGCGATGCTGACGGAACATACCTCAGTGCCAAAGATGCGGTTGCAGCTGGAATACTCCCAGCAGAACACATAATCAAAACCTCCAAACAAGTTGTTGAAAAGGTAAAAAGTCAAATTGAAGGCGTAAAAAGTGTTGCGTCTATATGTGATATAATGAACTCTGCATTGAAAGAAGTTGATGAAAATAAACTTCTCTCAGAAGTTGTTTCTATTCGTACACAGAATAATCAAAATTTTAATCCTGTGTCTACAGGGCAAGAACAAAACACAATGGAAAAGAACGAAAATGTCCAGTTCAATGCCGTAACAGCACAGCTTGGCTTGGAGGCTGAGACCTCGTTGCAGTCTGTTTCTGCACGAATCACACAGCTTATCAATGCAGAGTCAGAGCTGAAAACAGTAAAGAGTAAGCTGGATGAACTTCAGATTCAGTTCAAGGGCAAGGAGACCGAAGCGAAGAACCTTCAGGACAAGCTCGCTGATGTAGAAGGAAAGTTGAAGGCATATAAGGATGCCGAAGAGGAAGCTCGTAATGCTTCTATTGCAGCAATGGTTGACAATGCAATCAGTGCTGGTAAAATTGAAGCTGGTTCCAAGGAGGATTGGATTAGCATGGCGAAAGCAAACTTGGACATGGTTAAAAAGACCCTTGACTCAATTCCTGGTCGAACCAATATCGTCAACGATATTGCCAATGATCCCGAAAACAAGAAGGATGCTGAAAAGGCAATGGAAGATGTCAATGCCAAGCTCGCAGAGCAGGTCAAGGCAGTCGTTGGTGACGTTACACTCAAAACATTCTAATCGAAATGGGTACAATCAATTACGCTGGTAATACCTATGCTGGTGAGGTACTTGAAGACCTCTTGGTATATACCGCACATGGCAATGACACATATAATGAGGGGCTGATTCACATTGTTCCTGGCATCCAGAAGCGAAAGACTCTGCCTCATGTTTCTCTCGGTTCTATTATTCAGGACAATGTAGCAACTCCCACTTCTACCAACGGTGGCGCAAGCGATACTGGCAAGAACGAGTACAAGTTCTCGGAGCGTTATCTGGAGCCGCAGGATTTCATGGTTTATCTGGAGTTCAATCCTCGTGACTTTGAGGAGTATTGGAGACCGTTCCAGCCCGAAGGCGAGCTTATTTTCCGTGACCTCGATCCGAAGGTACAGGCAACCATGCTCCATCTGCTCGTAGATCGCAAAGACCAGTATATCGGCGACTCTATTTGGTGTTCCAAGAAAGGTGGTGCTGATGCGAAGCTCACTTCAGACGCGACTACCAATGTGACCCTCGGTGGTGACAGTGATGCTGGCCCGATGAAGTATTTTGACGGTTTCGTTGTTCGATGCCTTGACAACTTGGCCGCAAATGCCGTTGATGCAGCTACTCGTACTGAGGTGCAGAAGAACGAGGCGGCTACTGGTAAAGTTATTCTCGCAGGTTCTACCGCAATGGCAACTGGTGAGGCTGTAGAGAAAGCACTTTACGCAATGTATCGCCAGTGTCCCAAGAAGCTGCGCAAGAGCAACAAGCTGAAGTTCGTTATGGGCTGGGAGCTTTGGGATCTGTACGATTCATACCTTTCAAGCAAGGATGTGAAGTACTCAGAGAACGCAGACGTAAACAAGTATCGCTTCAAGGGCAAGGAAATCAAGGTCATTGACGGAATTTCTGAACAGACCATTGCTCTCGGTAAGTTTACTCGTGACATGGACTCTTGCCTCTGGATGGGCGTTGACTACGCTACCGACCAGGAGTCAGTCAAGGTTGAGAAACTCCAGGCAAACAGTGAACTGTACTTCTTCCAGATGCGTATGAAGGTCGATGTGAACATCGTGCTTCCTTCAGAGATTGTTCTCTGGACTACTTACAAGTACACTGCTTAATCTGGCAATTCATAAACTCAATATAAATCTGGGGAGTGGAGTCTATTTACTCCATTCCCCTTTTTAGATTTCAATCATTATGGCAAAAAAGAAAACAGAAGATGCTGCTCCTATTGAAGAAGAGCTGAATGTGGTGGATAGTGAGAATGTAGAGGCAAATGACAATGAAAGTGAAGCAGCTGCCACTCAGTCAGAGAACATTCCAGAAACTACAGTTGAGCAAAAGAAAACCAAAGCATCAAAGAAAACAAGTGAGGGCGAGACCATTACCGCCCAGTCAGAGAACATTCCAGAAGATGTAAAATCGGTTTTGAAGTGCTTCCCCGATGAGGAAGAGCTTTACGTCTCTAAGTTTGGTGGCGCATTTCCGAAGGACTCTGAACCTTTTGTAAGGGGTAATGCTATTCTTTACAAAAATCCATTCTATAAATCATAACAATAACAAATAATGGCTTTAGGTGGCGTATTTATGACCGATACCGATGGTAATATCGGAAAAGAGCTTTCCAATCTTACTGAAAAGGTTTGCGGTCTTGTATTTGACATTTCGGCTCAGACAGACATTTGGACTAAGGGCGCAGGAGTTAAACTTGCAGCATCTTTGAAAGATACTGTCGTAGAGCTTAATTCAATTGAGGATGCTGATACACTTGGCCTTGCCGCTTACACTGGCGAAAAAGACGAGAGCCAAGTCAGCAAAGACTTCCTCGCTGGTATTCCTTATTACCATATCAAGCACTTCTTCACAGCTTGCAACAACTCTGGCCGATTGTTTATCGCATTTGCCGATTGTTCAAGCAACTGGAATGCGCTTGTAGATATGCAAAAGGCAGCACACGGTGCAATCAATCAGTTTGGTGTATGGACAGAGCAGCGTCTCTGGAAGGAGACTGACGCTTCAGCAGAGCAGTACGGCATCCAGATTGTAAGCGACTTGCAGTCAACCGCTAAGCAGCTTGCAGACACCTACAATGCTCCTTGCGTTGTGTTGCTTAACGCCAACACTTCAAAGGTTGCTACAGCAAGCGGTGATTCAAACAAGGTTGTATTCAGCAAGATTCCTACTTGTATCATAGATGCACGTTACGTAAGTGTCTTGCTCGGCCAGGGTCTTGATACCGATGTGACTAAGATGCAGTGTGCGTTGGAGTCCACTACGCCTGTTGGCAATGTTGGAGCAGCACTTGGCGAGCTTACGCAGAGCAATGTAGGCGAATGTATCGGCTGGGTGCAGAACCACGACCTTGTTGGCTACTTCCCCGACATTGAGTTTGGCTTTGGCGATTCAGAGATTTCCAGTGGCGCATTGAAGAACTCTACTAAGTATTCTTCGCTTAGCCAGACACAGCTTGACACACTCGACAATCTCGGATATGTATTCCTTGTTCGTTATACTGGGCTGGAAGGTCATGTTTACTTCTCTGGCGACCAGACTTGTTCAAGCGGCGACTATTGTACTATCGCTCGTAACCGTGTAATCAACAAGTCACGCAGATCTGTGCGTACAGCTTTGCTTCCTTATGTAAATTCCCCTATCAAGGTGAACCGTAGCAATGGACAGCTTTCATCCGCACAGATTACGATATTCACCAATTTGATTTCTGACATTCTCACGGCGATGACGAGTGCAGAAGAGATTTCTGGTATGGGTACGATAACCATCCCAGCTTCTCAGAACATCTTGAAGAATGACAAACTTATCATTCAGTACACCATTGTTCCTCTTGGTTGTGCCAAGACCATCCAGGTTACTGAAGGACTTGTATTATCCGCTTCTTAATGGCAACAATAGTAAATAACGTAGCCTATTCTTGGGCGCAGATTGAGCTTACTGCTCCAGCTTTGACAGGTTCGAGTGATGCCAACCCTACTATTTTGCAGGGCGTGTCAGCAATCAAATGGAACATTAAGCGTAACATGAAGACCAATTACGGTCTTGGTGGCGAACCTGTAAACCGTGGTTTTGGAAACCGTGAGTACACGGCATCCATTACGATGGACTACAACACCCAGGTTCAACTTCGAGCCTTGCAAGGTTCTCTTATGGCTCTTGGTGAATTTGACCTTGTGGTTTCGTTCGCTAATGAAATGGGAACTGATGATTGGACAACGGAAACGGTAACGCTGAAAGGATGCCTCTTCAATGAGGACGGAATGGAAGCAGAGCAAGATGCTACCAACATCACCAAGGAATTTGACTTGAATCCGTTTAAGATTGTGTGCAGTACAAGCGCAAGCTAATAATGGTTGAATAAAGTTTTATGCGAGGGGAAAGGTGAAAATCTTTCCCCTTTTCTAAACCATTATATTCCAGCCATTCTATTCTCATATAGAATATCCAAAACTTTAATTTAATCATTATGGCAAAAGTAGTAAAAGACATTTTTGATGAAAATGGTAATCTCAGTGCTGAAATCCAGGCAGAAATCGACAAGAAAGCTGCCGCACTGAAAGAAGAACAAAAGCTAAAAGTTGTATTTCCGCTCGTCGTTGAAGGACAGGAGTTTGACGAAAAGGAGGTATATATCGGCTATTTCCGACAGCCTTCGTTCAAAGCGTTCTCCAAGTATCTTTCAGCATCCCAGAGCAACCAAGCACTTGCCATGCGTACGCTTGCCACTGACTGTTTCGTGGACGGAGACAAGGAACTCATTGACGATGATTCCTTGTTCCTATTCGGCCTGATGGGGCAGCTTGGCCAGATTATTCAGATGCGCAACGGCACATTGGTAAATTTATCCAAGCCTGGGAAGTAAAGGATGACGAATATTTCCGTCAGAAACTGATACTTATTCGACATTACTTTCCAGGAGTAGATATAGAAGCCCTAAGCGATGAAGACTTCGCCATCATATCGAATGATGCCGAATGGTTGCATGTGCAGCAGATAAAGGTCAATCAAGCAAAGACGCTTGGGCTTCTTGCATAAGTTTTTGTTCTCCCTACTTTCATTAAATTGAAGGTAGGGATTTTTGATTATAGTGACCTATACATTTCTTGGAAACTCTATTCTTTCAAAAATAAACATGATATATAATGGCTCAGAATTTTACGGTAAATTATGACATAAATGTATTGTCGCAAGATGCGGTAACGGCCATCAATAGCTTTACGCAAGCAACCAAAAAGCTTGACCAAGCTATGCGTCCGTTCCGTAAGCTCAATACATCTATCAGCAATTTAACGAATAATCTGACTAAGCTCAATGCTAAAACATATACTGTCAAACTGGAAACAGGTAAGGCTGTAAATAATGTAGACAAGCTCATAGGAAGAATTAGGAAGTTAAAGGCTGAAGCAAAAGGGGCAGGAATTAATCTTGGCTCAATTACAGCTGGAGGTGGAACTACTGGCGGTTCTCGTAATGCTGGCGGTAATCGAGGTGTGGCAGCTGGTAGAACGGCAGCAGCTTCCAGGAGCGTTATTGCTCGTAATATGCCAAAGAACTTAGGCTATAAGTTACTTGGCCCGACTCCGCTTGACACTGGCGGCATCATGGCTGTAGATATGCTCAAAGGTATGGGTATAGCCTATGGTATTGCTGGTATCGGCTCGTTGATAAGCAACTCTGTAAAGGATTATACGGAGTACAATAATATTATGCAGACAGCCAAGAATATTCTCGGCTCGCATGATAAACGTTCAGACTTCGCCCAGCGTTTCTCAGCAATGGAGAAGCAAGTCCGCAATGTCGGTGTGGAAACTAAGTTTACTGCGCCACAGGTAGCGGATGCCGCTAAATTCCTTGCTATGGCTGGCTTTGACGTTGATGCAATCAACAAGTCAATCTCTCCTATAGCAGACATCGCACTTGTTGGCGATACAGACCTTGGTGAGACGGCAGATGTTGTGACCAATATTATGACAGGTTACAATATCTCTCCAGAGAAAGTACGCAAGGCGGCAGACATTATGACGATGACCTTCACCAAATCGAATACGACATTGATGGAGATTGCAGAGGCATATAAGTATTCTGCTTCATTGTTGTCGGCTGGTGATGTGCCGTTTGAGGAAGCCACTGCTGCTATGGGTGTATTGGGTAACGCTGGTATCAAAGGTTCTCAGGCTGGTACGACAATGCGTACTATTATGGCAAACCTTGTAAATCCAACAAAGAAACAAGCAGCAGCATGGAAACGTATTGGCGTAAGTCGCACCGATAAGAAAGGCAATATGCGTGATGTTGTTGACATCTTTGAGGATTTGCATAAGAAGGATTTGTCGCTTTCCGATTACTACCAGATTTTCCATAAGACGGCAGCACAAGGTGCTGTATCATTGGCAGATAATGTTGAAGTGTGGAATGACATTATCAAGGAAAATTTCATGTCGGATGGTCTTGCCAAAGAGCTTGCTGATGCAAAGAAAAACACCATACAGGGTCTTTGGGCGCAGCTTACGTCTATGTTTACAGAAGATGGCATTGAAGCGTTTGACGAGATACAGCAGCCGATAAAGGATTTCTTGAACAACATTATCAGCTGGCTAAAAACAGGCGAAGCGAAGAACTTTATAAAAGAGACGGCAAAGGATTTGTTGGATTTTGCCAAAATGATTGTTGAAGTTACTCGAACTATGCTCGCTTTTTTTGATGCTTTTAGAACGCCAATAAAATGGTTCTTGAAATTCCAAATGTATATGATGCCATTGTTAAGTGTAGCTCGTATTGGAAAGGCAATGACATTGGGCGCATTGGGCGTTTTGAAATTCGCATCATCAATAAGCGTATTAGCTTCCAATTTGAAGTTCTTAAATGTAGGTAAGTTTGGACTTATGGGTGCCGTTGCTGCTATAAATGGAACTCCTGGCCTTGGAACACTCACTCCAGCAGGCAATGGAATGTTATACTCCAGTGCTAAAAATCGGTATGTATCAGTAGACGCAGCGCAACGATACAATAATATGTATACTCGTGGTGCCAGTACGGCTGGAAGCATAGCTTCATTGGCTGGAGGTGCATTGGGCGGCTATGCTGGCTATCAGATAGGCGAAAATTTAAGCAACGGTAGTCCTGTCGGTGGTATGCTTGGTAGTGTCATAGGTGCAGGTGTCGGTTCAATAGGCGCAAGCGTCATTGCTCCTTGGATTATGAAATCTGTATTGCCGTTCTTAGTTTCAGGGCCTGTTGGTTGGGCGGCTGCAATAGGCGTTACACTTGCCGCTGGCGGCGCATATTTCTTGAAGTATAAGAGTGATGTTGAAGAGGCGATAGAAGCAAATCAACAGTACCTCTCCAGTATTGCGTCCATAAACGGCATGAGCCTGTCGGAACATGCAACGACAACAGACAAATATTTGAATATTGTCTACAGCAAGCAGATGGATGTTAACCAAGCCATTGGCGAACATATCAATTTGATGCGTGAACAGCTTGGCATTATGGATGAAGCAACAAAGAAGTATTCTGATAAGACTTTAGGTGAGACGCATGGTGAGATAATAGAAAATGCAGCGAAACCCTTTAAGTGGAATTTATTTAGAAGCTCTGAGGATATGAAAGAAGCTGCCACTTCTGCTTTGGTGCTTCCAGATGGTTCTGTTGATTTGCAAGCAAGCCCTCATTCACAAGAGTTTTTGGATAAAAATGGACAGGCTTCTACACAATGGCGGTTTAATGACCGATTATTCCCAGAAACAGACAATGGCTATCAGAGGCTTGCTGCTGCAAGACTGTTATTTGGACTTGGGCGTGACACATCTGAAGGCACGCCACTGCAAAAAGCTCGTGATTCTTATAACAAGAGAGCCTTAGCTTCTGAAAGTATTGAAGATTTCGATGCTGTAATCAAAGATACAAACAATGCTCGTCTAAAGACATATCTTACTCATACTAAGAATTGGACTGTTCAAGACTTGCAAAATGCGCCAGAATCAGAGTGGAGAAGAAGTTATGACTATGTTCATTCATATAACAACACTCTTAAAGATATGTTTGACATGGCTAACCCTCTTGCTTCTGCTAATGCCCAGATGTTAAGTGATTTCAGAGAAATACTTAGCAAAATTGATTCTGGTGAAGTTTCAGAAGACCTATTGGGTAAGTTCTTGCTTCATAGCGGCATCCCCATATTTGACGAATCAAAATTCGGTAAATTTGGATCTGAAGAATTTATGAAGCAATTCGGCTGGTATAATAATAAATGGAACGCTGGCACCTACCAGTTCTTTAACGTAGAGACTGGTAAGATGGAGACAATTAATGTGACCGCAGAAGAGGCAAGAAACGCATTTTTGTTATTTCACCAGCAGATTATTGATTGGACAAATAAGTTGATGCCAAAGGTGAGAAACTATTTCAATACTTTCTTAGATGATCCGATTTGGAACTTTGGCGGTACTGGAAATGGCTCGAATGGTGAAGCTACTATAGGTAGCGCAAAATATAATTGGAATCCAATAAGCAAAAAGTGGCAATCGACTTCAGGTTCAGGCGTTGCGAAAGCTGAATATTCCAATAAGGAAATGCAGGAAGAACTTAAAAAGCAGAAAGAAGGTCGCAACGGTCGTGGCGGCAATAGCAATTCATTGACTCCAGGCAGCCACAACACCAAGGCGAGCCAGGCTGATTACAAGCAGCACTACAACAATAACACGGCAGCACCTAAACAGGTGATTGTTAAGATTGAGAATCTGATGAACGTGAAGTCGATAGACTTGACGAAGAAAGATAACAAGGAAGTAATTGATAACGTCAAGTCGCAGCTTACACAAGCATTGGTTGACGTGGTACATGATTTTGATGAAACTTGGCACGGATAAAGAATGTCATTTATAGGAGATATATGGGGTAACATAAAACTCAACACTGGCAAGGCTGCAACCAATGCGGCCTCCAGTGTTTCATGGGTTTATACACATTCCCCAGAACGAGAAATAACCTACAGGAACAATCGGGCGTATAATTCAGTTCTTGTTCATGTAGCAAAGCAATTGGCGATGTCTACAGTTGAGGGGCAAATAAACAAGTTGTTCCCGAAATATCAGAGGTATCTGGAGAAGACATTGCGTAAAACCGTTTTGCAGCAGCAAAAGGAAAATCAGGTACAGCTTATCAATAATCGTGAAACCCAGATGAAAGACTGGGGGCGAGTGTCTACAGTTGAGGGGCATACGATTATTGCTAAAGATAAGTATGGCAACGCTGTACCAGAAGCCCTCATGCTGTCTTATGATGGAGAAACGGATATACAAGTGGAGGATGTCAAGACGGTAAATGGACAGCAAGTAAAAGACAGTTATACAACTAAGACTATCTGTTTCATTGACATTAATCCAGACATAGCCATTCAAAGCTCTAAGAATATTGTTATGACCACGGTGCAGGGACGTGACTATACTCGTAAGGAGTTGGTGTCTGGAGGTGACTTGAATTTTACTGTTACTGGCGAAATAGTCGGCAATGAGGAAGGTGTATATCCAGAGAATGATGTCAAAAAGTTCATTCAGATTATGCAGTATGGCGGCGTGGTGAATGTTAACCATTTTCAGTTTAAGCAGTTCAATGTGAATAAAATCATCATCAAGGACTTCAATATGCAAAATCAAGAGTTCAAGAACGTCCAGCCTTATACATTTTCCTGTGTGGCGGTAGAACCCGATAAGGATGTCGTAGTGAAGTCAGATACAATTGCTGTCATCAATCGTGAGATAGAAGTCAGTCCGATGAGCAAGTGGTATAAGTTGATTTTGCAGAACAAATATGCTGAGATTGTGGCAAATGCAACAGCGTCGGCAGTAAGTTCTACGGTAAATGCTGGCATTGATGCTGGCGTGAACAAAGTTGAAGACCTCGTATCGAATATATAATGGCAGCAATAAACGGACAACCCAGTTTTCATATCCTCATTTGCCTTATTGAGGTGTGGGATATGAAAGACCCGAAAAAGCCGATGGCGGAACCAGAAAGTCCATTGCGCATAGCGGAAGTGGAAAGTATACAGATAGATGACTCGTACCGAAAACTCATCGGTACGGCATCTGTCAAATTTCCTCGTGGTACGGTTATCAAAAAGACTATCACTACATTGAACGAGCAAGAAAACGCCAATAAAGTGTCTGCTTCGATAGATGATGCTGGAGTACTGATAACCACCAGGACAGACTCAAAGGTAGCCTCTGTTGCAGATTTCAAGGTTGGTCAAAGAATACGGATTTACTTGGGGTATGTCGAGGGGGATGACAAAGGCGCACGGATTGCGGCACTTCCGAAACTTGATACCAACAAGAAGTCGATATTTAATGACAGTGATAAACTGGCAGAATATAAGAAGCATTTGAAGGTGATGTTTGAAGGCTACATTACAAAATGCAGCATTGATACGCCTATTGAGATACAATGTGAAAATCTCGCCAGTGGATTAAAGAAGAAGACTTGCCCAAAGGTAACAGCTAAAAAGAACATGACAGTCAATGATTTCTTGGCAGATAACGGCAAGTACAAGTTGTTGAAAGATACAGGTTTGTCGTTGCATCCAGAAACCAAGTCATGCGAGATAAATATCGGTAAGGTGAACTTGACAAGTGACTTGACGGTTGCTGATGTACTGACAGAATGGGGTAAGTATAAGGTATTTGCCTTTGTGAAATATAATGGAGACACGCCTTATATAGCCGTTGGTCGCTCATATTTTTCAAACCCTGGTAAGGATTCAGTGCTGAATTACGGAAACAATCAGTCGGACATTCCAGAAATACTTTTCGATTATCATGTAGCCAATAACGGTTTGACTTTGATGAATACAGATAAGGATTTCTTGGCTGTTGAGGCTACAGGATTGGATAAAGATGATAAGTTCTATCACATCACCATTCGTAAGAATCCAGACTACGATTCAAGCAAGAAAGGTTCAAAGAAATGGCAGGTGATGAATGAGACTAAGCTGTCGAAGAAAGCCATGAAGTTGGGCGCAACGCCTCTCACTAAATCCAAAGACAAGGTGGATTTGAGTAAGTATACTGTGATACCCTATATGTCACGCAAAATAGGCATCACCAAGGAAGCGTTGTTGCAAGAAGCTATCAAGTATTTTGAGAGCTATAATATGAATGGTATAGAGGGACAGCTCACACTGTTTGGCGACTTAAATTTGACAACGGCTCAAAAAGTTAAGATTACAGACAAACGCCACCCAGCTAAGAACGGCTATTATTTAGTAGATGAGATTTCCACAACTTTCGGCACAGGCGGCTATCGTCAGACCATCAAGTTGCCATATTGTATCGCAAAAATAAAGTCAGAAGAAAACAATGACAAGAAAACTACATAGCGATTTGAGTCAAAACCAAACTATCCGTGAGGCTATCCGAAAGATAGCCTTGCGTGGTTTGGTAGACCCAAGCACGAATACGGTGCATGATACTGGCAGGATTACTGGATATGTATGTAAAATTCATTCTGATGAAAGCGACGAACTGTTTGGCACGGTGGATGTGCAGGAATATCAGACGATGGCATTTGAATCAACTGATGATATGCCAGTCGGGTTACATGAAGGCGTGTTATTGAGTGCCATGCAGAACAATATGAATGGCATGGTTATCATACCAAAGCTCTATTCCGAAGTAACTATTGTAACAGACCCAGAGAGTCATACGGAATATGTCTCGATGTTTTCGCATGTGGACATTATCCAGTTGGATTCGCACGACACTATAACAGTGGGGGTAAAGGAGCGAGAGCCGTTTGACGAAAGCGATGAAGAATCTCCAGATGTTAATGAGCTGGAAGAGACAGGTGTATTCACGCAGACCACTTACAAGAAAAACTCCATTGTGAACCAAGTGCAAGACGAGGATGATAAGAATAAGTCATCTTTGTCTATGGATGGTAATCAAATACATGCAGTTGTTGGTGACTCAGAGAGCGAATATCTCCAGAACCATGATAAGATACAGGCTAAGCATGACAAGGCAGAGTTGGAGTTGAATGGTAGTGAAAGCACTATGAAATTCGGTAGCTCTAAGGTGAAAGTTGAGGATGGTACGGTATATTTGGGAAGCGATAGCGGAACTGATGATGCTGTGCTTGGTGGTCAGTTAGCTGACATATTGATGGATATTGTCGGATATATTAGTCAGATAAAGACCACCACCCAGCTTGGCCCACAACCGCCTTTGAATATGGCGCAGTTTATCGCTTTGAAAGCAAAGATTAACTCGTTTAAGTCTTCGCATAGCGGATTCTTGACAAAGAAAGTACAAGTACAGAAGTAATGGCAGAAGCAAAGTTGAATTTCAATGAAGAAACGCTGGATAAGAAGTCCAGTTTATACGACTTGTATAGCCGTTTCTTCCAAGGCATGACAGAAGCTAACAAAGTTGATGCGCCAGACTATACGACTGACCCACCATTGAATGAGAATGGTTCTATTGATAATGAAAAAATAGCCGAAGGGCTTGCTGAATACTCTCAGATATTGATGAAGAACTCTGCTTACATGATGGCAAATGCTATCATTTCTACTGTAAGCAGTGGCGGATCTGGAGGTTCGGGCGGTGGCGGTCTTGGTTATATCTCTCGCTCTGGAGACTCAATGACAGGTATGCTTGGAGCATTGTATGGCTTCCAGGCTGGATATAGCAATAAGATGATTTTTGATGTAAACATTGGCTCGGACGAAAAGAAAACAGCCCATGTTTATGGAAATCTTATTGTTGATGAGGACGAGACGATAACAGGGAAGCTCGTCTTGTCAGATAACGGTTTGTATTTCGGCACTAATCAAGTTATGTGGGTTGCCGATAACAAGCTGAATATAGCTTATCAAGATATTGCTATCACTGGGGAGGTAAGCATTGATGGCTCTTTGTCTATTGGTGATTTCGAGATAAACGAAAATGGCGTATCACTTGGCGAGTATGAGTTCTATCATAGCGGTAACTGCAATAACAAAGATACTGATTGGGCGATGAAAGACGCTCATGTGTATGGCGACTTGACTGTGGACGGCTCTTATAACCTGTCTGGAAAACTGTCATCACTATACGGCTTTGAACTGGGCGAGTTCGGCAATAGGATGCTCTATTCCGTTCAAGACGATGCCGATAATAAACTTGCCCATATTGCATTAAAGGCAGACCTCGTGATAAACCCTACGCACGGTATCAAGTTTGGCGATTCATACATCATCAAGGTTAGAGGTGGCGAGGACAGTAATATCATATCAATAGCAGCTCCTGGAAAGGTTATGAACCTTGGCGACAGTGATGGAGAGGCACCAACTACACGCATATCACTTCAGACTGAGATTTGGGATTATAACAGTGCCTATAGAATTATCAGTCAGTATGGCGATGGTCATTTCAGAAACTCGCTGGAAGCTGGATGCAGTGCGTCTGGTGATACTGTGTTGCGCACATATCATAATTCAGATGTGGAGTGTGGCGTAGCTTTCTATAAGAAGGTGCGTTTTGGTAAGTCTAACACAGCTCCTAACATGTATGCAGACGACACCAATACAATACTGTATGGTTCATTGCCATACATAAGAGTAGTGGATGACGTTCAAAAGACAGAACACATTCCGTTCAGCTACCGATATATCCAGACCGATTCACTATTCAAGAATCAGAGTTCTGATTGGTCGGCTACTTTGGTGATCAATACAGAAGCAGAGTTTTTGAAGCTTGCCAAGCCTGTAGAATCGGAAGCATTTTCCATTTCCAGCGAGAAATATAAGACACGACTTGCTGAGAATGTGCTATATTTTGCCGATGCTGTATATTTGGAAGGTGTAACTGATGGTATTAAGCACCAAGGTAATGCCTATTTCACAGGTTCACTCAGTTCCCAGAAATTCGCAAGCGGTTTTGCTGGATATGGGTGGGCTGTTATGAGCAGCAAGTTGTATGGTGGTTATGCGGCAACATTTGATGAATTGACAGTGCGTAAGAAAATGCGCATATATGAGCTTGAAGTTCAAAAGACATCGGTTACAAACGGTTCTCTATGGGTAAGCGATGCTTGTTCTGGAGATATTGTGGAAGAAGTTTTGTAAATGGCTTTATTCAACTATAAGAAATACAAGGTGTCGCTACGCCACGATTCCAAGAAAACGCAAGGATTAAAAACAGGCGATATAGTAAGGCGACAATATTTTGACGGCAAGAATCTGATATACTCGCTGATGTGTGTGTTGTCATACGGAACGGAAGAAGTCGTTAACGAAGAAACGCAAGAGATAGTAGAACGCAACTATTTCATAGGAGCATTGTTAGAAGGTGACGCTCCATCCAGCGACCAGTTGTTAGACTTTGCCAGAGTTACCAATCTGTTTGATACAGACAGGTCTGGTGCGTTATATCTTACAGCCTCCGACCAGGAGTCGCCCTATATGGATGTGATTGACGGCATTGGTAAGAACAAGAGCTTATGCTGGCCTGAAGATGTTTGCGTAGGGGAATACCAAGATTCCAAATCGCAATACATTGTTATTGGCAATGCTTCCAGCCAATACGTTGAAGCTGATGGAGATAATGACCGTATACTATTGTTAACAGCGACAGAAGCTAATACAATCGGTATCTCCCAGGATTTCTATGAATATGTGGCAAATCCCAATCGTGTCATTATCTCATATAAGATAAAGGCAAGCAGCGAACAGACATGGAAAGCATCTCTTGGATATACTAACGGCGAGCATACTGATGCGGAGTTTGACGTACAAGTTGCGACAGAGTGGCAATATAAACTCCATGCCATCACGATAGATTGGTCTGGAAGACATTTGCGCACATTCAAATTGTTGCGTGATTGCAATACCGATGACAAGGTAGAGATTGCTGACTTCAATATCATATTGCTCTCCAGTCTAACCAATTTTGACGATGCAAGCCAAATTCGTGTCGGCAAGTTGTCTGGATTGGTAGACCCAGTGTTCGGTCAGCTCGATAGTTATGGCGGCTACTTCCAGAAACTCTTTGCATCTGGTTCTGCCCATGTATCTGGTACATTGACAGCTGGAGACGAGAATGGCTTTGCCGCTACGTTCTATGCAGGAAAGATACATCGCAATGCTTTCCTAAACTCTTTGGATGTCAATTTCACATCTGGAATAGACATTGAGAAAGAGATAACAGCACCATGTGGCGTTGGCAAGGTGTATTCATTCTCTAACAAAGTTGAGATACAGGCACAAGAAGCAGACTGGTTGAGTGAGCATACTGGTAAAGTGTATTGCCTTTCGTTCTGGTTATATGCCAAGAAAGCCTGTCAGATTTCGGTCTTGCAGAATGGTCATGTAGTAGGAACATTCAGATTTGCATCCAGTCAGTGTTTAGCTTGGGCGAGAAAGAACGTTACATTTGAGTTGTATGGCGGTACGGATGAAAGTACACCATTGCTTATCTCGCTTGCCCCAACATTTGAAGGCGATGAAGAAGATGCGGAAGAGTTTATTTATCTGTCAGCACCACAGCTTGAAGAAGGCAATACCGTTACCCAATACCAGCCGACCGATGAAATAGTAACAATCAGTGATGATTATGGCGCATGGTTTAGTCGTGGCGGTATAGGCGGCACGATTCAGAACCCATTACTCCAGTTGAACTTTGATGGAGCTGGAAGTATCGGAACAAGAACCAACTCATTCCTGTTGCGAGTTGACGGTTCGGGTTATCTTGCTAATAAGAATATTGAATGGCAAAGTGACGGCAGGGTTACATTTGGCGAAAATGTGACATTGAATTGGTCGAACTTGGATTCAACGGTACGAAAGGAAATTTCCAGCAAGTCCATTAAAATTATTGGCTCTGACACCTTTACCATGATGGGCGATGAGTCTTCTTCGGCTACCGAGTTTTATCCTAAGACGATAACGCTCAATATAGAAGAAGAGAACATTACGTCAACCTCCAGTCAACGCCAGTGGTTCTATCTGAATGATAACGAGTGGGTAAAGATAAAGTCTGCCAACGCCAAGCAATATGTAGTTTATCCTGATGCTACGATGTGGAATAGTGGAAGCGTACTGACATTGAAATGTGTAGTGACAATAGGCGCAAATACATATAGCGATACGTTTACTATCCGTAAGCAACATATTGTTGGATATACGGTGGAAGTAACGTCAAATCAAGGCAAGTCATTCAAGAATGGAAGCTGTACCACAACTTTGCGTGCAGATGTGTATTACCAAGGCAAGCTCGTTGCCCCATCGTATGTAAAAGACAATTTTACATTCGTCTGGAAGAAGTTTCATCTGCCAGATGTTGCAAATGAGGTTAGCGGTTGGTGGGAAGAGCAACAAGACGCTAACGGAAACGTGATACAAGAAGCGATAGATCGAACACAGCAAGAAATCGTATTAGGATATAAGATAACAGGTAGTGACCTGTTTGTTTGCGAATTACAGAACGGCAGTTCAGTATTCCCATATACATTCCCTGTCATTCTTGCTTAACAATATTCATATCTCCATCCAGATTTTTACTGGGTGGAGATAAAATATTTGAGATTTTCTACCCATTGCCAGAGGTAAAAATCACTATTCATCTATACAATGAATTAATAAATCTCAATAATAATTTATGGCAACAGACATTTCAAATCTGCTTAACAAGCAGCCAAACTCCAGCCAGCAAGCGGCGACAGAGACCGTTCCAGCCAACGAGAAGGTAACTTCCGATGAATGGAATACCCTTGTCTCTGCTGTGCAGGAGAATCAGGCGAGTGTTAAGGTAGTAAAAATGGGAACCAACGAGTACCGCCCTGTTGATGGCGTTGTTACCTTGCCCTACACTGCTGAAGGGTCAGAAGTCAGTCTTAAAACGACCGATGACTTAAAATCAATGGTCAGCATCACAGGTAAGGCGATTTTGCACCTGTTATATACCAGTACATCTGCTGGATATGACACAGGCAACAGCGGTACGCTCTACATCCAGACTTACGCCAACGGTCAGTGGACTACGCAAGGCACTATGGCGATGGCTTCTAAAAACACAGCAGCTGACTATGATGAAATTGACATTACCAGTTATTTGTCAACAGGCAGTAACCGTGTACGTGTGTATGTCTATGATGAGGGCTTTGGTACACAGTCGAACCCGATTATCTTTGAATCAATTGTACTGACCTCATTGAAGATAGAGCTGGCATCCGAGTATTACCGTCCTGTAACCACCGATTATCTCCAGCCGTCCTATTATATTTATGGAGCTGGAGTAAGTAAGACTTTGCACTTGAAGGTAAGCGGGAAAACTACTGATGGTAAAGAAGATTTCAGAGAAATCACTTATTCTATCGGTACAAATACCTATACCACCTCTTCATATACAGTAGCAGCTATCAACGACACAAGTTCTCAAACTGTGAAAGTTATCAATCATGGCGTACACACCGTAGAGGCATGGGTTACTTGTGTGGATGGTTCTGGTAATGAGTTGGAGTCAGAACATATCGTAAATTCGTTTATGCTTGTCGTTGATACAGCAGATACAACACCATTCTTACTCGTTCAGAATCTGAAGACAAAGGTTGTGAACTATGAGCAAGTTGTGTTGTTTGACTATGCTGTCTATAATCCGAGTGGTGAGGCGATAAACATTGCCATTGTGATGAGCGACTATGACAATACATTAGAATATCTGCGTTTGGAAAATGAGACTATGCCGAATACGTCAAATTCTGTAGAGACAACTGTAGAGGTTGAGAATGATAGCGATGATACGTTGTATTCTTACCTACATATTTACAGGATTGTGGACGGAACAGAATATAACTTCTTGAAAGAATCTACTGGTACAGATTCTGAAATTGTAACAGTAGACAATACAGAGAAGTTTAGTCCGACAAGCGGTGCAGATTTCTTTTTGAACCCGAAAGTCAGAAACAACAACGAGTCCAATCCAGCAAGAATATTAAATGCAGCGAAAGGCAATGCGGAATTGTCTGGAGCTAAGTTTGAGAATTTCGGTTTTGTCAATGACGGTTGGGTAAAGGCTGATGACAAGCAGAGTATTTTGCGAGTGTTAGCTGGGCAGAAGGTTACAATCCCATACGAGCCTTGGGAAAACTTTAAGGCCAATACTGCATCCAGCATGACCTTGGAACTTGATTTTAAGGTTCGTAATATAACCAACGAGACAGACCCTATTATCCAGTGTTGTTCTATAATTCAAGCAACAGACAGTCCACTTGGTTTATTCATGCGTCCGCTTGATGGTTATATCAACACATTAACACAGTCAACAGAGGCAGACCAGAATTTCGGTTGGATGGAGAATGTGCGCACGCATATCGCCATTAATGTGGTTCATGCTTTGCGTTCGTCTGCAACCAGTACGACAACAGTGTCTCTGGTTCGTGTGTTTGTGAATGGAGTGCTTAACAGAGAATTTCCTTTTGACACCGCAACAGCCAATGAGTTTATTTCGTCAGCTGGGCATGGCGGTATAAGAATCGGACAAGACGATGCGGATATAGACATCTATTCAATAAGATGCTATCAAAAAGCACTGTCTTCGGATGACTGTATGCAGGACTATTTGAGTACACTGCCGACATCGACAGAAAAGATAGCTTTCCGTAACGCTAACGCCATCATGCAGAATGGCGAGATAAACTATGCTCTTGCAAAGGAGAAATACAACGTACTTGTGTGGCACGGCTACGAGCCTTACCGCCTGTCAACAAATAGTCAAACAGGATGGTTGGAGATTTCCTTATTGAATGACGATGGCACTCCAGACAACTCTCATAGTGGAACTATCGGAAAGAAATATGGCAGACTTCCAGACAAAGGGCAAGGTTCTACAGCCAAGACGTACTACTGGTGGAATCAGCAGTGGGATGTTAACAAAATGAAAGACAGTAGTGGTAATTCAATCTCTGATGATGGTTGGGTTGATGGTAATGGCGAGGAAAGAGGTAATGTCTATCAGCTTACCGATGACATTCCAGAAGCTACTAAGTTAGTGTTGAAAATAAATTACGCCTCGTCTATGCAGAGCCACAAGCAAGGCGCAACAGAGCTTTACAATTTGCTTCACACAGCTATTGCTGGTCAAAATTCAATGCAAAAAGCCAATTCTAAGGCAAGAGTATGCGTGCTGGAACGCCCTGTGCTTTATTTTATTCAGACACCAGATGATGCAGAGCCAGTATTTCATGGCTTGGGTACATTTGGGCCTGGAAAGATGGATAAAAAGACATGGGGCTATTCGTCAAGCAAATTCCCAGATTTCGCTATGTTGGAAGGTTCAGATAACAACAAACCGTTGACAGATATGCGTGTGCCTTGGGATGATAAGGTTACATATAACCCTGATGAAGAGTTCTTTGAGTATGCTGGTGACGGGAGCCTTGATTTCGATGCAGGACTTACTTACGAGGAATCAGATGATGAAGGGCATGTGGCTGGACAACCTTTGGATGCCATCGTTGACTATTTTAAGACAGCTTGGAATTGGTTGTTTATGCACAATCCACGTATAAAGCCATATACAGAAGGTAATTTCACAACATTCCAGGACGACACAACGGTAGATACTTCCTATCAGTATTGGATGACGCAAGCTGGTGGCGGCGTGTCTTTGTATGATGTCGTGCGCTATGATTTTGTAGACAAGAAGTGGGTTCCAGCAGGTCTTACCGATTCATCCAATTCCAGTGGTTATGCCGTAAAGAACCTAAAAACACTGTACAGCAGTGCAATAAGTGGTATTGCGACAGGCGCATGGGCAGAACTTAATACAGCCTTTATCTCAGCTATTGTGGCTGAAGCGAGAACGGAAGTTGGCGAATACTTCAATGAGAAATCGCTAAAATTTCATTACTGCTTTGTGAATTTCCTGTTGGCTGGAACGGACAATTGCTCCAAGAATACATATTATGTTCTTGACCCAGTTACACATTTGGTAGAGTTGCACCAAGACGACTTGGACACCATTTTCAAAACCGATAACTCTGGCTATCAGATTAAGCCATATTATATTGACCGTTTGCATCCCTATTCAGACGAAGGCAAATTGCTTTACACAGAGGGCGGCGGTAATGTTCTTTTCAATTTGATAGAGTTAATGTGGGAAGGCGGCGATAATGAGCTGGCAAGTATGATGAATAACATTTTGAGTGAAATGGCAGACCTCATTGACGCAGATGACCAGAAGAAAGGGCTTGAAAAATCGCCTTGGGGTTGTTTCCAAAAATATTTCTTTTCGATACAAGAATATTTCCCAGCGGTAGCCTTCAATGAGACTGCTCGTATTCGGTATGAGTACCCGACTATGGTTGGCTATGTAAGCGATCGTAATGTGAAGCCAATTTCGCAGTCATTAGGAGACCAGTTGCAAGCGGAAAAGCAGTATATGAAGCGTAGGCTTGTGTATGCCTCGTCTTATGCAGCCTATGGTGAATTTGGTGCAACTGGTAGCGAGGCTTTCGGTTTTAATACGTATTCACGTGTTGATGGCAGTTCTCCGACCGTCATTCTTGATGTAACCCCTCACCAGTATCTTTATCCTACAGCAGCGGTAGGCAATAGTATGCGTAACCCACATGTAAGAGTAAAGCCATTTGAAACTTATCATTTTGTGATAGATGATAGTGGTAGTTTGGGAGATACAGTATGTGGATTGAAAGGTGGCAATTATTATCGTTCATTCGGTAACATCGGTGATTTGTCTGTAAATCCAACGCTTAGCTTTACCATGAAGGGCGAACGACTTGTAGAAATCATCGCTAATCCTTCTGGAGATCCAGAGTTCCGTCCCACAAAATTGAGTATCAGTACAGCACTGGTGAAAAACATTTCTTTGAAAGGTGAAAGTTTGTTGGGTGGTCAGCTTGATTTGTCGATATGTACCAGATTAGCAACTGTAGATCTTCGTGACACTAAGATAACAGGCGTGAAATTCCCAGCTTCAGAGTTGCTTACTTCTATACAGTTAGGCGGCTATATTACATCGTTGGAAATCAGCAATTTGCCAAAGCTTACACAGTTAACACTGGATGCTTACGATTACCTTACTTCTTTCGTTATAGGTGAAAATGTCGGGCAGTTGGATTTGTATCAGACGGTAGCCGAGTTGTATGACGCAAAACATAATGAAACAGATGCTTCCAGAATGTTATCCGCATTAACTGTCAAGGATGTCAATTGGAAGGATGTTACTGTTGATTTGCTGAAATGGCTCTTGACAATCGACAACTTGAAAATTACTGGAAGCATCACGTTAGCTGCTAACGAGTATATGACGTTTGAGTTGAAGAAGCAGCTTATGGAACGATTCGGCGATATTGACTCTCAGAGCAACGCCTTGTTTATCTCATACGTCCAGCGTACAATCAGTAGTATACAGATTGCTGGTGACAATACGTTTAGAGAGGCTGGTTCACGGCAATTTACGTTGATTCCGAATAGCGTAAATGCCAATAATTTCAAATCAATCACATGGTCGCTTACTACATCGGCATACGCTTCTGTGAACGAGAAAACAGGAGTTGTGACCTGTAACAAGATTTCGACAACAGCATTGACTGTCACGTTGAAATGTGTCATTGAGACTACGGACAGAACAATGGAAGCGTCGTTTCCGTTATATCTGTATGACCGCCCAGCGGAGCTTGGCGACTATGTATATTCAGATGGTTCATATAGCGATATGCTGAATCCTTTGAAAACAGTTATCGGTATTTGTTTCTATATAGGTTCAGAAGACAATAGCGATGGTACTCCAGACCGTAGAATGGTGGCATTGAAAGATATGGAATGTCTGAATGGTGCAACATCATGTCCGTGGGGGCTTTATCCTGGCGATGATACGAATGGCATAACAGGTATCACTATTGACGGAATGACAAGCGCATACGATGTAGCTGGCATTACGAATTTTGGAGGTACAGGCTTGGAGCCTCGTTCTGACAATAACTCCGTATGGTATATTGGAGACAATAATTATCGTGATGAAGACACAGGCGATAAGTACGGTTTCAAGACTGGTTTTGATGCTAATACTGGAGCTGGAGACTTATTGCTTGTGAAGCCTACTGACGAGCAGAAAAGTATGATAGGAGCTGGATATACTGGTGATAAGAAAATTCCAAGTGGCCAGCAACACACTTTGGCAATCATCCAGCATCGTAATCAGATATTGGATGCCATATCTTATCCGATACCGTCCGCACAGTATGTGAATGGCAAGATAACCGAGACAGAAATCGAAAATGTCAGAGAGTGTATAGATAAAATAATTGCCAATATGAGTGCAACCAAGTATCAGCAGTACTATTACCCAGCAGCTTCATATTGCTATGCCTATGAGCCGAAAGGTTTGTTGGATGGTGAAGAACTGGCTGATAGGTTCAAGGCTCATAACTGGTATCTGCCTTCATCTGGTGAGCTTGCTCGTCTCTATTGGTACTATCAAAGAGGCAAGGATGATGATAAGAATATCTTTAAGGCAGCTTTGACTTCTGGCAAGATGACCAATTTCACGTCCTCTCATCGCTGGAGTAGTTCCGAGTACGGCAGCGGCGACGCATGGATCGTGAACTTCGGGGGTGGTTACTTCTACGTCAGCTACAGCAAGTGCAACAGTTACGTTGTTCGGGCTGTCTCCGCATTTTAGAGAAAATAAGCCCCGAATCTTACATTCGGGGCTTATTTTCTTGCCTTTTTATAAACCTTTCTACAATGAAACCCTTATTCGTGAGTAAATATGTATAATTAAGTCGAATATAGACGTGTATTAAAGATTGGAAAAATGAAAGCAGCGCAATCATCTATCTACCGTTCCATAGAAAACGTGATGATCTGGTTTATTCCTGTGTCAGCACGAGTTCCGAAAGTCATTGCACTTCGTTGTTTAGCAGAAGAGTGTACCACTAATATCAGTGATGCACTTACTTCTGTGGCGTTGGGCTTGCAATCGAAAAACTGGAATGATGTTAGAGATTGCATTGATATGGTATTGCTACACATGACCAAAGTGAAAACGGCGGTGAAGATACTCAAAGAGTTTTCTGATAGAAGTGCTACAATCCATATCCTCAATGATCGCCAATTATCCGTATTCTCATTATCCATGAACAAGATAATGACCGAATTGGGTAAATGGAGGAAGAAAGTGGAAGAACGCATTGGCCCTGTTGACATTTACGAATGAAAACAAGCGGTATGTTTTTATTAAATGGGCGCACCACTGGGGCGAGAGTCTTAGTTAAGAACAAGATAGTGTGCGCAGCACAGTCCTCTAATCGCTGGAGTAGTTCCGAGAACAACAGCAACAACGCATGGATCGTGAACTTCGGGAATGGTAACTTCAACAACAACAACAACAAGTACAACAGTAACGTTGTTCGGGCTGTCTCCGCTTCTGATAAAGATATACAAAGTTGGTTAGTTGCTTTCTACGATTGTTGCAAACGCAAGAAAACCAGTACGCAATGCACTCTATATCGGCTTAATTTTGAAGAAGATTTACCTGTACTCGCTACAGAGGTGAAAGAACGTGTTTACCAACCTACGGCAAGCACGTGTTTTTGCGTTACTAAACCCAAGTTGCGAGAAGTATTTGCTGCAAATTTTCGTGACCGTATAGTGCAGCATTGGGTATGTTTGAGACTGGAACCGCTGTTTGAGGAACGTTTTCAATCTCAAAATAATGTGTCGTATAATTGCAGGAAAGAATTTGGCACTTTGAAAGCTGTACAGCGATTGGCGATGCAGATGTATAATATTAGTGGAGGCTATAGATATAGGGCTTATGTGGGGCGATTTGATATATGTTCTTTCTTTATGAGTATAGACTGCAAGATTTTGGAGGATATGCTCATAAATTTTATAGAAGAAAATTATCACGAGAATGATATTGACACATTGATTTACCTCGTAAAAGTAATCGTACGACATGAGCCACAAAAGAACTGTATAAAGCGAGGCCACGTTCAGCTTTTTAACCGTCTTGAACATAAGAAGAGTTTATTTTATGCGCCTCCGTTAGTCGGGATGCCTATAGGAAATCTTACAAGCCAGTTGTTCGCCAATTTCTATATGTCTTTCTTCGATGAATACATGTTGAGATTATGCAAGAGATACAAATGCAAATATGTCAGGTTTGTAGATGACTTCTGCATAACAGGACGCAAGAAAGCCAATATATTAAAGATGTATAGAATGGCTGACTTGTATTTGAAAAACAAGTTGCATTTAACTTTGCACCATGATAAATTCTATCTGCAAGAAGTCAAACGAGGTATTAAGTTTGTCGGCAGCGTAATCAAATATGACAGAATCTATCTAAGCAATAGGACAGTAGGAAATCTGGTCAATCGTGTCAAAGAAGCGGAATTTGTATGCGAGTCGGCTGTTAAAGCTTCACCAGAACAAGAGCGTGATGCTTATTATAACTTGGACAAGGTTGTATGCGCCTTAAATAGTTATTTTGGTTTTCTAATACATTGCCAAAGCTATGCAATACGACGCAAATTGTTTAAGAATTACACATACTTCTGGAAATGTTGCTATATAGAAGGCAAATTTGCAAAAGTATGCGTCAAGAATAAGTATAAACTTACGAATAAATTACTTTCAGAAGAATGGGGATAAACTATCAATATTCAGATATTGAGCCTGAATTTATTGTTTGCAATAGGAATCTTGGGCGCAATGAATATACCATCAATTTTGATGTGGAAGAGCTAAACGAGAAAGAACGGTCAGAAGGCAAAAAGTTCAGCTATTTGACCGTAATACTTCCAGCTGGAAACTACGGTAGAGACACTGTTATCTCCACCATTATTGAGTCAAGATACTCTTCGGATGAAATGACAGCCATTATCAATAACTACTTGCTTGACGATGGTGACGAAGAGTCGTTGGCAGAGTTTAAGGAAATGCAAGCCTGGAGAAGACATGCCAAGGATATTGCGGATAAGTTTATCGCCGCAATCTAAGCCTCCAGCACACGTTAATTTATAGGAAAGTCGATGCCCTTTAGAGGAATTGGCTTTCCTATTCTTTTATAAAATAGAAATCAAGATGGCAACAATAGCAAAAGGCTCAATAACTCTGGTGAATGTGAATGATGCGTATTCCGTATTGCTCACGCCAGATTCATGCGCTATAAAAGCAGACTACGATGGAACTAATCCAGATTTGAGTAATGCTTTTACAGACATTACTGTTGTACGAGGCGAGGAAAAGCAGACATTCAAGTTGACGCTTTCCTCATTTTCTAATTCAAGCATTACATATCAACAGACAGCCATTGACGGCTATACAAAACGCATACTACTCACCAGCATACCTTCCGATGTGTTGAGTGGCGCATTGACATTCACAATAACTACAGATGATGAATTTGTAGCAGATGTGACGTTTACCTATTCCGTTATTCGGGAAACCTCCATGTTGGACTGGATTCTTGATTGGGAAAGCAACAAGACTGTTATAGGTGATACATATCTTATTACACCTAAGATATTCGTCGGTAAAAAAGTAGAGAATGAAGAAGGTTTGAATACTCTTACTGGCGTGTATATCGGGCCTGACGATACGAATACCGCTGGAATCTATGGCTACAAGGAAGGCGAAGATATTTTCCATATCAATGCCAATGGAGCAATGATTGGAGGTTGGAGTATTGACCAAGGAGGTATTTCAACTTCAAATGAATACGGAACACTCCAGATATTGTCAAGTGGAATAATAGGCTTTGACGATGTTGAAGGAGAACGTATCTGGATGCTTGGACAAGATGGCGAGGCCGAGTTTGCCAAAGGGAATGTGGTTTTCTCCTCAAATGGCGATGCCTACTTTGATGGTGAGATACAAGCTGCAAAAGGTCAAATAGGAGGCTGGACTATTGGCGAAAATGCGTTGACTTCTTCGCATATTGCGTTTAACTCAGCTGACAACTGTATTGCTGTTTGCAGTTCTGAAATATCAGATGCAAGTGACCTAAAAACAAAAGTGTCAAAGAATGGCGGCGTATACATGTATTATGATAATGCTAACTCCTATGGAATTGTCGGTTATGGAAGCCCGACTCGTGTTGGCGATCTCTATAGATGTATGGTAGGTTTTTCTGTTGGCTCTACAAATATTATTGGGGGGTGGAGTTTTGATAACCAAGCATTATGGCGTGGAATAAGAATAAATACCAGCAGTGCATATACAAAAGCTGCTGGCGATATAACCATTGGTACAAATGGCTTGCGTGGTAACTCATGGTATATCAATTCCGATGGTACAGCTTCATTTGCCAGTGGAAATGTGCAGTTTACCGAGACTTCTGGTTCTATTGTGGGGTGGAACTTAAATGAAAGACGATTGTCTAATCCTAACATGGCACTTGTTTCAGATACGGCAAATGCAGGAATTTATATGTCGGTAGCAGAAGGAACAGACTTCGATAACTTAGCCTCATCCAGCTTAACTGATTATATAGACAGCAATGGCGGTATCTATATGAAAATCAAGACTGATGGCGTTTCGTTTGCTGCGTACGATAGCAATGGTAAAAAGATATTCAAGTTGAGGAGCAGTGGAGTAAGTTCTATTGCAGACTGGAATATCGAGAATGATGCTTTGTTTGTAGGTGAAAAGAAACTTACGGCTGATACGTTTACCGATGCAAGTGGAAGCATGACGTTTGGTGATACTGGTATTCGTGGCTACAAGTGGCGATTGGAGTCAGACGGCTCTGGGGCTATTGCTGGTGGCAATATCAAGTGGGATGAGGATGGTGTAGTTGAGTTTTCAGATAGTGTAAGCCTATATTGGAAGAAAGGTATAGATGAGGTTGGTCTGGCGGCGGATATTGCGCAGAAGATGGCTTTTGGCAAGATGTTGTTTCGTGATCCAGAATTTACTGGAACTGATTTTAATGGAACGAATCTATATCCATATAACACCACAACAGGAACGCAAACGATAGTTGAAGACAGCACAGCTCCAAATGGTACACAAAGAGTGATGGCTTTAACATCAAATAGTGGCTGGGTGTCTGATACCGACCGCAGAGTTGTTGGCTTTTATTTCGCCAACCAATCTCGTGCAGGAGCTAAGTTTGTTGTTAAGATAGTTGCCAAAATACCAAAGAGCTTATTCATTTTCAATTACCATAATGACTATGGCGATGGCGGTTCAACCCAATGGCTCACTTCCCAGCAAGGGACAGGAGAATATACTGAATACTTATGCCTTGTGACGTGTGGTGCGAGTGGAACTTTCTCAACCATTAATCACTTTGCATTGACTACCACATTTGGTACTGAAGAAACTTTACCACCAGTTACGTGGTATGTGGCTTACGCAACGGTATTTGACATATCCTCTTCTGATAAATTTACGACTACTATTGATGTAAATGGCATATATACTGGAACATTAAGGGCGGATCAGATTGTTGCTGGAACGATTGATACCAGCCTAATAAATGCAGACGAGTTGTTGTCGAACGGCAATGCGTGGGCGTTGAAACAGGACGGCTCTGGGTATTTAGCAAGTAAAAACATTCAGTGGGATATTGATGGTAGTTTGCAAATAAAGGGAACTATAGAAGCTTTGTCTGGGAAAATTGGAAAGGATGATAATGCGTTTATAATTAACGAGAACGGTTTATCATACGGAGATATTAGTTCTTGGGCATTAGATAGCACTCATAAAGCATTGTTTACACCAGAATCTTTACGTATTCAAAACCAAGATTCAGAATTAAATGGGTCTTTCCATCGTGTAGCTTTTGGAAATGGCGCAGACCCGTCTGTTGCCAACCAATTTGGCACTGTGGCTTTTGTGCATAGGCACGATAAGAGTTCTACATATTGGAACGCTTTTAATCCAGCAATGCGTGTTTACTCAATGACAAATTGGGGAAATGGTATTGCTATTCAAACTGATGGGGCAATCATAGCAAATAATGGCCCTATTGCAGAAAAAGCGACTCTCTTAACAACGACCAGTAGTCTTACGAGTTTAACTAAATTAGATGTACTAAATGGGTCTGTATTTATAATTAAAAATGATATAGAAAATGCAGCTGTATATTTGCCAGAATATACTCTTATGCGCTATATGTTTCAAGACACAGACGGTAAAAACAACAATGTGTATAGAATAAGAGTGGTAAGCTGTAGGGACAATCAAATATTCAAAGTATATGTAGGTATATCTGATAACAATGACACAAAATTGTATGATCGTTTACAAGAAGTAGGATCGTATAGCGTTTATGATAGTGATATTATTGAGTTTATAATGGTGAAGGTTGGCGCAACGAAATATTGGCAAGTTGCTACACTTTCTTCATATTATCATAGTTAAAGCAATTATAAAATGCGTAAAGACATAGAAATACATATTGGAACAGGCGATATAACATTGCCGTCCAAGAACAATTATCAGTTGAGAGATTTCCAGTGGGTACAGAATCCCACTGGACTGTCTCGTTATATATATGGTGAGATAGTTGTGCCGAGCAACTTGTCGGCAAATACAATTTACGAAAAAGGACTATATGCAGCGATACCATATACGCCTATTTATAAGGAGTTTATGGTGAGAGTGAAGCGGCTGTATGAGAATGGATTGTACGAATACCTCCAGAATCCAGTTGACGGCACAGGATGGTTTGTTGTCAAGAGCAATCTATATGGAGTGAAAGGGCAGAAGAATATCTGCGCTTCGCAGTTGATGATGATTGCTGACAGTGACTATTATTTCCAGTTTGATAAAGGTGTGCTGAATGTATATAGTGCAGCCGAATCAGATTTGAATATCGTGAAAGCTAATCGTCAGAACTCCAATATGCTGTTGGCTTGTGTGCCGACAAACAACTATCGCTATCCAATATCAGGAGTTGGGTTGATACGATGGATGAACGGCAATATGGACTACACTGCATTGGCAGACACCATCAAGTCAGAGTTTGCTGATGATGGTGTCGTCGTAAATTCAGCATCATTTGATTACGACACCAACCAGTTAAATTTGGATGCAATACCAGCAGAAGAATAATGGCAACATATAAAGTAACGACAAATCAAAATTTATTTGATGTAGCATTATTGCTATATGGCTCTATTGAGGGGTTGTTTGACCTCTTGATAAGTAACGAGTGGTTGAATATGGAGACGGACTTGATGCCAGGCATGGAGCTTGAATATCACGATTACTTTGTGGTGAACGACGGCATCAAGAGTGCGATGAGCGACAAAAATCTTATTCCAGCCAATAGAGAACGACATGTATATCTGAAGCATCCAACAGAAGACTTAGTATTCTTGTGTGATGTTGACGCTGAAGCAGATAGCGCATTGTTTGTTGTGAGCGGTTCTGGAAAGATGCTGATAGATTGGGGGGACAATACAGATTTGGAAACAGTGCAGCTCGCAGTGGCACAGCAGACCGTAGAGCATTACTTTGACAATGTGACAGAAAAGCGCAGAATCAAAGTATATGGTGACTTCCAGATTATTAAGCTCGATACGAGTAAGTTGGGCGGCGCATTGATGTTAATGCGACCAATGACGGTGGACGAATACACTTCACACGCAAACAGCTACCCTCTGCAAGGACTATTCTTGTTTGACGGAACGGTGTCGGTAGATTTGAGCGGTTGTAGTATAGATAATCTGTTGCCGATAGGCGATATGAGCTTGCAGATACTCGATTTACGCAATGTGACTTTTGCAGATATTTCGGTGCTGGACGATTATCTCCAGTATATCGTAGAGAACTACGGAAGCAGACGAAACTGTACTGTCTATCTGTCTTCAGAGCCTACTGAGAAGGGTATAACTGCGATAGAAACTATACTTGGTGAGGATGCTTGGAACGAAGCAGGGAATTGGGTGTTTAATATAAATGACAAAATATATACAAGAGAATAAT
Organism: Eggerthellaceae bacterium; assembly: GCA_963656105.1. Classification (GTDB taxonomy): domain Bacteria; phylum Bacteroidota; class Bacteroidia; order Bacteroidales; family Bacteroidaceae; genus Prevotella. Next base: position 44,142 of record CAVKHW010000118.1, on the reverse strand, counting down.
GGCAAGAACATTATCAGAAATATATACAGTAACAAAGGATTGCAGGAATGAGCATTTGGAGCTTACCGAGTTCCAGAACTCTTCCAAGATGTCAATTCTCGATGCTATAACATGGACAACTTCTGCCTGTATTTGGGCGTTTGAGAACATCATGGATGTATTCAAGGTGGATATAGCCAAAGACATTCAAAACCGCATCAATGGCACTCCAGCTTATTATGCAAATGCCTTGTTGAAATACCAGTCGGGCGACGAGCTGGAAATGAGCGACGATGGTACGTCATTTTCTTATTCTGCTGTTGACGAGACAAAAAGAATTGTGTCGAAAGTCGCCTATTCGGAAACTGCCCAAGATGGATTCTATGACAAACAACTCTTATTGAAAATTGCAACAGGAGATCCTGGCAGTTATTCTCAGATAGAGGAAGACGAAATGGTTAAGATACGTGCTTACCTTAATCAAATCATTTTTGCTGGTACGTCAGCTAAGGTCGTCAGTCGAAAGGGCGATATACTAATACCTCGTGTGACAGTGTACCATGATGGAGCAGTGACCAATGATGAAGTGTATAACAATATCTCCGAGGCGTTGAACAGCTATATCAGTAGTATGGATTTCAACGGTGTTGTATACGTCCAGAAAATCATAGATGCCATCCAGTCTGCTGAACACGTTGTTGATGTCTATATAAACAGTAGCGCAACAGACTATCAAGGTATTTTCGTTGCTCAGTATGACGATGACAATAATTTGATAGCAACTGCAACTGATTCTGATGGTAACATCACCAGCTATGAAAAGCGCATAGACCGTTACTTCGTGCCTAACAGCGGTTATATCAAAGAAAGTACAAAGACTGGTGATGAAGCTACGTTGCAGACATGGAAAGAGTCCATTACGCTCAAAATTGAAGGAGAAGAGTAATGAGATATTCAATAAACTTTGACAAGACAATCAATCAGCTTACACCGCACTATATAGGCGGTAGAAAGCTGATATTGTTGATGCAAGCGTTGGTATCGCCATTGCAATCTTTGAATCAAGATTTTTCCGAGTATGCGACTGAGAAAAGAATCGAAGCCTCGATGACCTCCCAGATACTGCCATTCACTTGGTTTTTGAATAGGAAGTTTAAGAAATACTTTCAATCACAGGCAGAGCGCATAACGATTACCAATATGGCGACACTTGGCGTACCAATATACAACGAAAGCGCAGATATTGCGCAGACTGAAAATCTGTCACTCTATACAGAAAAGGAAGGTAAAGGCAATGCTTTCTACTATCAGAATGAGCGAACAGACACGAATACCTACAGTTTCATAGTCCACTCACCAGCAATCGACACTACATTGATTTCCAAGCAGTCATACTTATCCATGTTGGCATATTGGATAGAGCGTTACAGATTAGCTGGCAAAACATATAAAATAGTATTTGACTGATGAAAGAATTTAGCGCACAAACTGGAGGTCGTTACACCTATATTGACGATATAGTGAACTTGCAAGAGTTGGCTTTGGCTTTCTCCAGTATTTTTGCAGCATGTGACAATTTCATAGTAAGCGGTTGCGAGGTAAATGGAACTTCGATAAGTGCTGGCTATGTATATATTAATGGTAAGTTGAGATATTTTTCTGGAGCTACAGGAATATCAAAGTGGCCTCAGTACATCTATGAGTCAAACAAAGCGGAAAGCGTGGCGTATGCAAGCGGTTCTGACAAGGTTGGACGTAATGTATATGGTTGCTCAATCAGTTCGTCCATGCCTTCAACGGCAGACAGTTTGACTGGGAATGTGCCACAATACATCCAGGTACAACAAGTTGGTGGTAGAACACTGAATGATGCTTTCTTCGGTAAGTATGCGCTGCTGCTCAATTCTTCGGTAGGTTCGCAGACCATAGGTGATGCTGTGACATTCGCCAACACTGTGAAAGTGCAAGGCGCATTGAGTACGAATGACAGTGCTTTAATCGTGAAGGGCGAAGCTGTATGTAAGATGTTCTATGAAAGCAATGTCTTTCACATCCAGTCACGCATAGGCACAGGAACTATCTATGACTTCACCTTTGACCAAGACAGAGGTTATGTCTTTTCAATTGGAGGCACAGACGTTATGTCCATTTCGCAAAGCGGCATTTCACTCGCAAAGCCATTGACTGTTGGTAAAAGTGTTATAGGTAGCATTACTCTTGATGCAGACCACATCTACAATTCTGGCACAAGTACTGACAGCGGAACACTATACCTTAATTATAAGGGCTACAATGGTGGTAGTTCCTATTATCGCAATATAATTATAGGCAATGGCAAGGGTGTGGCAATCCTTTCGATTAACGGCAAGGACGCTACTGCCAGTTTAGCTGGAACGCTCATAGCAGAATCAGCATTGCAGACAGGAATTATATTGAAGCATACTACATTGAATCAAAGTAACACAAGCCTGACGAAAGTGATAAACTGGCTTGATGCTTCAGATTCCCAGATGGCGTATGTTGGATTTGGTTCTACCGCAGATAACATATTTTATATCTACAATCGTATAGCCAATGTCAGCATTAATGGTCTAAGTGCAGTGAATCTGCTTCCAGCCATTATGGAAAATGGAGTCTTGTTGACGAATAAATACGTACAGAAGACCGACTTGGCAACACAAATGGCTGGCAAGGCTGATGTGAGTGCAGTATATTCCAAGTCAGATGCAGAGTCAAAGTTTGCTGACAAGGCAAGCGGATTTAGTCAATTCATCGCTGGAAGCAATACCAAGGAAACATTACGCAGTCAGATTGGAGCTATTGCCATCGGTGCTTTGGATGACGTGCCGAGAACTTCCAATTATCTGACAGATATGGCTAAGACGGAAGCTGACAAGAAGAAAATCTGCGAGAACATTGGGGCAGCACGTACTGGGGACTTCCAGGCAAAAATCGCAGATACAGGTTGGATTAAGATTTCTGGAACCGATTTGTATGCACGTCAGATAGGCGACCACGTATGTGTGCAAGGAAAAGCGGTAACAGTGCATACTGGAAGCGTGATGTTTACATTGCCAAATCAAATTTCCGCACCAAAATATGACGTGGCGTTTAGAGCGTCACTTGATTGTAATTGTGATTGGGGTTGTAAAATCGCTGGTGGTAGCAAGGATTGCACCGTGATATATTGCAACCATCATGGCAAAACAATATCTTTATCATTCTCATATATGGTTTAACAATGAAAATTCATAATTTTATCAAAGACTCATACGGCATGGAGCGTAATGAGAAAGAAGCACGAGAACGACATGAAAGAGTTACAGAATCAGCAGTTGGCGAAGCAGTCGGTAACGGATTGCAGCAGCCAGAACCAGAAAAGAAGGGCGCAAAAAAGCAAAAGACGAAAGAAAAAGAAGTCGAAGCGTAGGGAGTTCTACGAGACACGGCTTGGCTATTTCATCCAGCATGAAGCACCTTTAGAATATGGCATCATCATGGATGTCTCTGGAGGATATGAGCCAAATGTTGATATGATAGAAGCTCTTGGGTATGCGTCTTTGAACCCATTATTCCGTAAAGCGAAATTTAGACGTGCGCTGATAGAATACCGAAAAAGGGGCTGTCATACACATCACCCAAAACAGGCTACTGCTATAACTGAATTTTTGTATATACAGAAGCGTAGAAAGTTAAAAAATATATAAATACGCATAGAAAAGCCGTTTTATACGGCTTTTCTTCGTCTTTACAAAGAAAAAGATGTAACTTTGCGCCCCATAAATTGATTTCGTATATCTTCCCATTTCTTATTTTCACTTTAACGAATATCGTATGAAAGATTTCGTTGTATCGGTTAGGAAACTTACCGATGCCGACCTCATGCGAGAAGCGTGTCAGATGACTTTTATTGGGAAGAGCCATCAATCGCTTCTTAGCATCTACAAGACCGAACACTCTCCAGTGCGTTCACAACTCTTCTGGGTAAGGTTCGAGAATATTCCTCTCTACATTTCAACCCACCTTCTTCGTCACCATGTTGGCTCAGTTCCTTTCCAGTTGACTTGCCGTACAGACCGACAGGGCGGTAATCCAGGACTTATTCAGAAAATAGACTATATCAAGCAGCGGCTTGAAGAAGTTTCGGAGCTGGATGAGGACGGAAGAGACACAGCAATATGCGAGGCTGTGAACGACTTAACTTGGCTACAGGAAAACGCAGATCGCTACACGCCTGTAAACCTTGGTTTGCTCATCAATGCCCAGTCGCTTATTGATATGGCAAAGTTGCGCTTATGTCTGCAAGCAGCAGCAGAAACAAGAAAGGTGTTCCAGGCACTCAAAGACGAGATATGCAAGATTGACCCAGACTTGGCAGATATGATGGTTCGCAAGTGCGTGTACCGAGGTGGCTTATGTGGCGAAGCTCGTTGTTGTGGGTTTAACAAGACAGCAGAATTTACAAATGAAATGCGTGATTACGCATCCTTGTTCTCTGATAAGCAAAGAGGACTATATCTTTCATCAATCAACTAAACAACTATGAACAGAAAATGGTTAATAAAGTTAAGAAGCGTGATGGCAGAATTGTTGATTTTGACATCAACAAAATCGTGGATGCCGTTAGAAATGCTTTTGGCAGTCAAGGCGAGGTTTTCGATGAGAAAGTAGTAACCGTTATTAAGGATGGCTTGAACAATTTGGGTGAAGAAGCCACCGTTCCAATCGAAACCATCCAGGACGCAGTGGAGAAAACTCTTATGGAGCTTGGTCATTACAATGTGGCAAAGGCTTACATCATTTATCGTGAGCAGCATAAGGAGAGTCGCTTTATCAAAGGACGTATTGACTATATGAATCAGTATAGTCTCTCCAATGAAAATGCAGCCACCTCTTCAGAGACTGACGCAAACGCCAATGTTACGATGAAGAATGTTGCCAACCTGGAAGGGGAAGTGTACAAAACTACCAACAGAGTCATCCAGCGTCAGAGAATGAAAGATAAGTTGAATGAACTTTACCCAGAGGTTGCCAAGCAGTATGAGAAAGATTTGAATAGTCATGTTATATATTGCCATGATGAGAGCAGTACGCCAGTTTTGAAGCAATACTGCATGGCCGTTAGCCTTTATCCGCTTATGAACGAAGGAGTTGGCAATATTGATGGTGTTACTCCATCCCAGCCCAACGACTTGCAATCCTTCAGTGGGCAGATTACCAATTTGATATTCCTGCTTTCTTCACAGTGCAAAGGCGCAGTGGCCGTGTCCGAGTATTTCATCGCATTGAACTACTATGTGGTTGCTGAGTTTGGCGAGAATTGGTATGAGAAGCTGAATTGCGTGGTATCAACCGACCATTGCAAGATTCGTCGTACAGTAAAGGACAACATCCTCAAAGCCTTCAAGCAGTTTGTATGGGGCATTAACCAGCCAGCTGGCAATCGTAGTTATCAGAGTCCATTTACGAATATTTCGTATTTTGATCATACATATTTCAATTCGTTGTTTGGTGAGTTCTACTATCCAGATGGAACAAAGCCTGAGTGGAAGGCAATAGATACTTTACAGCGAATGTTTATGAAGTGGTTTAACCGTGTGCGCCTGAAGCAGGTACTTACTTTCCCTGTGGAGACTTTTGCTATGGTACATGACAATAACGACATCATAGATAAGGATTACAAGAGTTTGTGTGCTGAAATGTATGCAGAAGGACATTCGTTCTTTACCTATATTTCAGAAAGTGCTGACTCTTTGGCTTCGTGCTGTCGTCTTCGCAATAAGCTGGCAGATAACACCTTCAGCCCTACATCTGGCTTAACAGGAGTGATGACAGGTTCATGTAATGTAATCACGCTCAATGTTAATCGAATTATCCAGGATTGGTATCGTGGATGGCACACGGAAGCTGACAGTAAAAATGGAGGTTCGCTTGGAATAGATTGGTCTGAGGATGGTGAGGATTTGAAGCGTTATCTCATCAACATCCTGGAGCGTGTATATAAGTATCACATAGCATTTAAGACGATGCTCTATGATATGGAAGAACGTGGAATGTTCGCTGCTTCTAATGGCAATTACATTCATATTTCCAAACTCTATTCGACAATCGGATTGAATGGATTGAATGAAGCCGCTCGATTCCTGGGCATGACTGTCAGCAACAATACAGAATATATCCAGTTCTTGCAGTTGATTCTGAGTACGGTGAAAGAGCAGAATAAGATACACTCAATCGCCGACAAGAAGCGTCCATTCCTGTTCAATAGCGAGGTTGTGCCAGCTGAAGGCTTGGGCGGAAAGAACTATCGTTGGGATAAAGAGGATGGCTATTGGGTTCCAGAGGGTGAGAACTTATACAATAGTTATTTCTACGATGCCCACGATGACACATCTGTATTGGATAAGTTCATCCTTCACGGTCGCCAAACCTACCAGTATACTGACGGAGGCTCTGCTGCTCATATCAATCTGGAGGAGCATTTGAGCAAGGAACAGTATTTGAAGCTGTTGGATTTCGCTATCAAGAATGGCACAAGCTATTTCACCTTCAATATCCCGAACTCCAAGTGCGATGATTGTGGAAAGATCGTGAAGCAGCCTATTGCTGAGTGTCCATGTTGCGGCAGCAAGAACATCACCTACTATACGAGGGTTATCGGATATTTGCGTCCAGTTAAGGCATTTGGCGCAGACCGTCAAGAGGAAGCTGCGAAAAGGACATATAGTAAAGGTGTAGAGTGATGCTGAAATATGTTGATACGAAGGTGGTTTTTCGTGAACTACCAGACGAAATCACGTTAGCTATTAATTTGAGTGGTTGCCCTTGTCATTGCGAGGGTTGCCACTCTCCTTATTTAGCTGGTGATATAGGTAAAGAACTGAATTATGATGCTTTGAAAAAGCTGATACAAGCTAATAAAGGCATAACTGCTGTATGTTTTATGGGTGGAGACGGCGAACCAAAATCCGTATATGATTTGGCTTGCCAAGTAAGGAATGACATTCCAGGCATAAAGATTGGTTGGTATTCTGGAAGATCGAAATTGCCAGACTGGTTTTATCCACTTTATAAAGGCACAGTAGTTTTTGACTATATAAAGCTTGGGGCATATATTGCAAAGTACGGAGGGCTTGACAAGCCAACAACCAATCAAAGATTATATAAGATTTCGTTGGATAATGTAGGTGATTGTGATATGAAAGATATAACAGAATTGCTCCGCAAAACTGAATGTATATCATAGCATAGAAATAAAAGCACAGTTTCACTTTCTATTAATACGATATATTTGAAATGCAGATACGACTGACTATCAAGCACATAGCAAGGTGTTAGAATTTTAGCAAGCAAAAAGTTTGAAAATCATTTGCATATTTCAGTTTTTCATTGTACCTTTGCAAACAGAAAAAACAAAACAAAGCATCATGCGATGATTAAAAAGAAGGGCATTATCAATGTCTACGAAGGTAGTGCCGACATCAATGAGCTTCAGGGTGCTGTAGACAGTTTGCCAGATGGGGAATTTGGTTTTCTCATATATGACAACTCAAAGAACCGCTCATTACCTCAATTGAAATACCTCTTCGGTGTTGTGTTGAAGACCATATCGCAGAAGTTGGATTCGCATCCATCACCAGGGGCATTATATAGATATTTTGAAGAGGTGTACGCACCAATTCATAAATCTAATATTCAGGGCGAAGAGTTTGAATACTTCGACTTAAAGAACGAAAAGTCAATTGAGTTGGATAATGTGATAGAAATGATTATCCAACATGCCACAAATCAGTGGGGAATAAAGATTCCTACCAGAGAGGAAATACGAGAAGCAGAAGCTCGTGAACCTTATGCAGAAGCATACGCTGAGACGTGGAAGTTTCTATCTCAAAACTAATTCATATCCAACTCAACCATGAGTGAAATTACGAATCAGATGTCTGCTCTTGACATCTTTGCGTCCACCCAAGAATCATTTGAGGATGCGAAAAAGAAGAGCGCAGCAGAGAGTGGAAACCGTGTAAAGTATTTCCGTATTTCGGGCGATGGAACAGCAGCTGTCCGTATTTTGCCCCTTGCGCCTGTTATTGACGCTGACGGAAATGTACTTCCTATGGAACGTAAGGGTTACGAATACCCTGTTAAGGAGCTTGTTCTTAAAATCAAGGGCGACGGCAACAAACAGACTTTCGTGAATGTTTGCAATGCCAAGTATGCCTTCCCGAAATTGGAAGCAGACCTTATTGACAAGTATACCGAACTTGCACTCTCTTTGTATTCAGACGATGAAAAACTCTGCAAGAAAGTGAAGGAAACGAGCTTCAACGGCGGTCTGAAGTGGGATTCCAAGCGTTGTATGTATATTCTTGACTTAGACAAGCGCAACGATGGCATCCAAGTATTCCAGCTTTCTTATTCGCAGTACAAAGAACTGGAGGAGCGCAAACTCCAGACATGGGCTAAGCTCAACAAGTCGGGCAATGTACCTTGTCCTATCTCATCAATCGCTAACGCCTTCCCCGTAGAGATTACTCGCAAGACAGAGAACAAGAAGGTAAACTACTCTTTCAACATTGACACACTTTCGCCCAAGGACGAGCTGAACGAGGATGAATTGCAGAACCTCCTCAATGCACCTCGCCTCCCCGAAGTCCTCTATCGTTACACACGTTATCATCTGGAAGCAACCATCGCTTATCTCAACCAGTTTGACGAGACCACAGGTATGGAAGTAATGAAAGAGCAAGCCATCAAGGATTGCATCGACCAGATTAAGCTCTGTTTGCCAGCAGATGACCAGTCACACTTCAATATGAACGGCAAAAATGGTGGCGATGCAGACGGTAATGATGACACAACGCTTGATAGCCTTTGGGACTTGTACGACAAGCTCTGTGATGAAGGACTGGATGATAAGAGCGAAGAAGGCCAGAATCTCCGCACCTCTATCAAGGAGTTCATTGAGGATAACGACCTCGATGTAAGTATCACTCGTAAAAAGACCAACGAAATGTTGCTCAACGAGATACAGGACATTCTTGATGAGGACAATGAGGAAGAGACCGCTCCAGCTCCCAAGAAGTCGGCAAAGAAAGATGAGCCTGTAGACGAGCCAGCCGATGACGAGGAAGAAGAGAATGACGCTCCAGCAGCAGCCCCTTCTGACGAGCCAGAAGATAAAGAAGAGCAGACTCCAACACGAGCAAGTCACAGACGTGAGCGCAACGATGATACCAACGAGCCAGCAGTAGAGGCTCCAGCTCGCACAGAGAGACGTGCAGCTCGCCCACACAGACGTAGATAAACTTTATTCAACCACCAAGGGCGGTGTTGTGGTTTCGCCATAATGCCGCCCTTTTAACTTCAGAACTATGTCTAAAGAAAAAATACCGTGCGCTCTGCTTGTAAACGATATTCACGTCAGTAAAGACAACATTTCAGAGTTTCAGAAGAACTGGGGGGAAGTGCTTGAAATATGTAAGTCGCAAGACATAAAGGAAATTATTGTAGGCGGTGACTTGCTGCAATCTCGCTCTTCATATCAGACTCTCGATGTGTTGTTAGCGGTACGTCAAGCAATCATTAAAGCAACCAATGCTGGACTGACGCTTACCATTGCAGAAGGTAATCACGACCTTGTTGACCAAGAAGCCATATTAGGCTATTGCCATGTATTCTCAGAATATCCCAATGTTTATGTTGTAGATGATTATACGGCAATGGAATTTGGCGATGATGTCATGTTGTATACGATGAGTTATGCTCCAGAAAACGGCTCATTCACAAATAGACTGCAAGACATTCTCGACAATGATTTTGATGCCGACAAATACAATATTCTCTATATCCACGAAGGGGTCAGAGGCGGCTTGGCAATGCCGAGTGATGATGAATTGCCGACAAAGATATTCAAGGACTTTGATGCAGTACTTGTCGGGCATTATCACAACCGTTGCAAGATAAAAGGCACGAATATCGAGTATATCGGTGCTTCACGTCAGCACAACTTCGGTGAAGATGAAGAAAAAGGCTATACCATATTATATACAGATGGCTCATACGAGTTTGTCAAGAACAAAGCCAATATCCGATATAAGGTTATAGACCTGTCGTTGCAAGACGTTGACGGTAATCTGATTGACAAATTGAACGACATCAAAGCAGATGGTAAATATAAAGTCAAAGCTCGTATAAACTGCTCAGAGACAGATGTACAGAATGTTGACAAGCAGAAGTTGTTGGAAGCTGGGGCGGCTAAGGTTGAAATCGTTACAGAGAAGACCGTAGCGAAATCAATAGAAGCTCATAGCCTTGACAGGAAGTTTGACAAGACTGGCATCAAGAAAGAATACGAAAGTTTTTGTTCCGTGAAAGTAATAGACTCCTCAATGGGGTTGCAGTATCTTGATAAAATTCATTGATTATGTGGAAGTTGAAAAGCATATACGCAAAGAATCTGTGCGCCTTTAAGGAGTTGGATTACACATTGGAGCAAGGACATACAACGCTTGTGTTCGGCAACAACCAAGACAACGATTCCCAGGTATCAAACGGTTCTGGAAAGTCTGCATTGATTGAAGCCATCGCTATCGGTCTGACAGGTGAAACCCTCAGAAAGATAAAGATGGACGAGATTATCAATGATGCGGAGAATGAAGCACAAGTTAAGCTTGAACTAAACAATGACGAGCTGGGCAAGAGTTTTATTGTTTCTCGTATCATTTCCAGAAAGTCTCCACAGGCTATAACAGTTGAATTTGTTGACGTAGATGGTAATGTGGAAAGCGTGGCACAGGCTTCGGTAGCAGACTATAACAAGTTTGTGCTGGAGACATTAGGGTTAAACAGGGATGACATATTCTCCAACTTCATCCTATCAAAGCATAAATACTCATCATTCCTCTCCAGTTCTGACCGTGACAAGAAAGACTTGATAAACCGTTTCAGCAATGGTATCATGGTAGACGAGTCGATTGAAGCACTCCAGAATGATATGGAACCGATTGCAGAGGAATTGGCGCAAGCCGAATTAAAGGTTGCTGGCATCAAAGGTGGTATAGAAACGCTGGAAGAGCAAATACAAAACGCCATTCAGAAGTCAATCGAAAACACGTCTACTAAGGCGCAGCGTATAGAAGAATGGGCGCAAGCGATAGCTACTAAGCGAGCTTACATCCGTGAGCAAAATGAGCAAATTGATACGTTAACACAAAGTCTTCAGAAGTTAGATGCGATATATAACAGCATTTCTGATTTGGAAGGCAGCGACAAGGCGTTTGATGACTGCTATGACAACATTGTTGCCATGTTCCTTCCTGCTAATCTCAAATCAATCAGTGGCTATCGAGAAAAGATTGCAGAAGCCAACAAGAAGCTCGCAACACTCCAGTTATCACTGAAAGATAAGGATGCAGAGATTAAGCAGTACGACAAGGAATGCGACAAGCAGAAAAAAGCGCACGACAAGCTCGTAAAAGAGTATGAAAAGTTCGCTGCTTCATACGATGACGACTTAAAAGAGGTGACGGCAAAAATTGATGGCTTGCTGGCTTCGGTAAAGTCATTGAACAATGCCAATGATGCTTTGAACAAGCAACATCGCACTGTTAGCAGCCGTATTGCAACCATCAAGACTATTTTGGGCGGTGTTATCGTCTGTCCGAAATGCAAGCATGAGTTCTTGCTTGACCCTGATGCTGATTTGTCATTGCTTCGCAAGGAACTGGAAGGTAAAGATGCAGAATTGCGAGACATAGACGCAGAAATCTCCAGTAATCAAGAAAAGATTGATACCAATACCGTAAAGGGTAAAAAAGTTAGAGAAGAGCAGAATGACTTGATAGCTAAAAAGTCAGAATGGTCGGCAAAGGTCACGGAATCACAGTCAAATGTTGATGATTTGGTTCGTAAGTCATCCAGGCTTTCAAGTGATATAGCTGACATTAACAGCCAGATTGCCCAGCTTAACAAGTCAATAGAGTCAGCTCGTAATGATATGTTTGATGAAGCCTACGACATTGTTGATGATGAGACCAACAAGTGTGAGAATAGCAAGAAGCAATGCGAAACCAATATCGCAAATGCAAACGGTGCGATTGAATCATACGAGGAATCAATCAGAGACATTGAACATGCTGCCGAGAACAACATCATTGAAACACTGAAAGAAAGCAAGGCTAAGCATGGGAAAGATTTGGAAGCCGCTATCAAAGATAAGGAGCAGATTGAACAGACGCTCGCAGCCTATAAGAAACAGGAAGCGACATTCGTGGAGTTCAAGACGCACCTCGCCAATTCAAAGATAGAAGCATTGAGCAAGATAACAAACGAGTTCTTGGAAGCCATCAACAGTGACATAAGAATCTCGTTCAGTGGCTTTACCGTATTAAAGTCTGGAAAGATCAGAGACAAAATCTCTATCTCGCTTATCCGTGATGGAGTGGATTGCGGTTCGTTTGACAAATTCTCAGAAGGAGAAAAAGCAAGAGTAAATCTCGCCAATATCCTTGCATTACATAAATTGACGAATGTAAACTGCCAAGAAGGGAAAGGGCTTGACTTGTTAGTATTGGATGAGATACTGGAGGCTTGTGATGCCGCTGGCCTTGCCAATATGTTTAATGCCTTGAACAACTTGCAGATTACTTCACTGGTGGTTAGTCACGGCAATGTAGCCGAAAACTATCCATACAAACTTATAGTCAACAAGAAGAACGACATTTCATACATTTAATGACAACTCATGCAAACGATGAAAAGTTAACAATTGACGACATCTTAGGAGTTGACATCGCCACTCATACGGGATATTACTCAACTCACGAAAGAGGTACATGGGATTTCACGGAGTCAATGAGACGTAACAACAACAAGCAGCACGGAGCTTTCCGACAAACGCTCATTGACTTCATTCAGAAATACAACATAAAACAGATAGTAGCAGAGGACGTAAGCTGCGGAAGAAGCGGCAAGGAGTTCAAATCATCTGTCAAGCTATCTGAATTTAGAGGCATTTTGTTGGAAGTGTGCGACACGTTAGACCTTCCAGAACCAGTATTCCTCAATCCCAGAACTATTAAAGCATGGGCAACAGGAGATGGCAATGCCGATAAAGCCAAAATGATGCGGTTCTGCAAATTGCGCTGGAGAACAGATCCAGTAGATGACAATGAAGCAGACGCAACGCACATCTTTATGTACTATGTAAAGAAATTCAAATTGTAATATGAGTATTGCCAAGAAGCGACGTGGACAGGCACTAAAAGTAACGTCCGTGCCAACAAATATCAATCCACATCTGAAACAACTTGTCTCACTTGTAAAAGAGTTTTGCGACTTTTTAGACAGTAAAAACAAGCCGTCAGATGAGGAAGTGAGAGCCAAGTTCAAGGCATACAACTCACGTTGGATTCAGTATTGTATATCTCACCAATTTGAACCTCGTGCATCTTTATTGTTTAATCAAGAGGTGGCACGAATATGGAGAGAAAGGTATGCGAAGCCGAAGGATATGACAGAGAAGTAGATCCTGAAGTAGCTCGCAGACGAAACGAACTATTCCAACAATATGTGATGCCTTTCCAGAACATGATTTATAAGTTGGTGATGAACTACACCTATGATTCATGGAATGTAGAGGAAAATTATAACGAAGTTCTAATAAACTTCTTCAGAAGAATCGAGACATACGACACCTCCAGACCAATTCGTACATGGCTTCATATCGTAACAAAACGTATGGTAGCAGAGTTAGAAAGGAGGCGCAAGCGACATGATAATAAGAATTATGACAGGAGTATAGAAAGTTATGAAGATTGTAGTGACGAGGAAGTTTTACATCCCCAGATATACAGCGCAATTAGTGCAGATTTGAATGTCAGTTCAAACTGCATGGGGCTTGAAAACTATCGTCAATTCTACAATGATGATATTCTGGAAGTACTTGATAGCATGAAGCCTATCCATCGTGATGCCATACTACTCCAGGAAGCTGGTTATCCGCTCCGAGAGATTGCTGACATCGAATATAAGAAAGGTACATTGCCGTCACATAATATCGAGACAATCAAAAGTCGTTTGCTCATTGCCAGAAAGATTCTGAAGAGCAACCTAACAAGGAATGGCGAAAGAATTACAGATACGCAATGTGAAGACAGTATTCAGCGCAATAGCGGTGAAACTGTTGAATCCGACATTTAAGTTTTCTGGAGGTGGAGCTACCGCCAGAACGCTTACGAGCTTCCTTGACCTTATGGAAAAGGAGTTCGGTTCGGTAACATCCGAGAGACTTGTGGACTTCTGTGTATGTGCAGCCTACGCCTTCAAAAACAGACCACAATGGACGGTCAACCAAATCTTTGGCAAGGCATCCATCAAGCGTCTGAAAGAACGCACAAAGGGCGGCAAATACTACGAAGACCAATGGTTATCCAGCGTATCATTAAGTCGTGCAGACCTTGTAGCAATGATAGTAGATAAAAGCGTACACCCACAGGCTAAGTTCATCTATATAGCCTCTGAGGAACCAACAAAGAGACGTATGTTGAATACGGCTGTGGGGTACATTATCTGCCAGACTTCTACATTAGGATGGAGTCCGTTGTCGGAAAGCTGCTCAAAATGTAAGGCAACAGATGATTGTAAACAAGAACTTCAGAAAAGATTTCCAGAATTGTATCGTATTCGTATAGAACATGGCAACAAGACAGAATAATAATGTATTGACAGAGGAATTTTTGATGGATCTCTTTTTCACCTGCATGAACAATGATTATGTTCTGGCAGTGGTCATGGAACAGGTAAAGAAATCTTATCTACCAGACAGAGACTTCATTTCCCTCTTCAACCAATTGAGAACGTACTATAAGGAGTACAAGAAACCTCCAACGTATAGTATATTAGGACAGGCAGTATCTCGTCAGAAGAGCGTTGCGGCATTATTAGATGACATCTATGAAAGCGGTAACGAACTTGGAACGGAACAAGCTTTGGAACAACTGGAGAACTATATCAAGCAAGTAAGATTCCAGCAAGCCTATAAAGAGGCTGGAGAACTATTCAACAAGGCAGAACACGAACAAGCAAGTCTAAAACTACAGGAATATGCCGAGTGGATTTCAACCTTTAGCTTGCGAGAATCAGAGTTCGTTGACGTTATCGGGACATTCGGTATAAGATTCAAAGGCAATAGACAGAAGCACAATGCCACAGACAAGCAATTGCCTATTACCAGGTTCTACATAGATGAGCTGGATGTGATGAACAACGGACGAGACTTGCGCACACAACTTAGCGTATTCTTGGCAGCAACCGGCGTTGGAAAATCACATGCAGCCAGATGGATAGGCAAGAACGCTTGCCAGATAGACGGTTTGAATGTGTTGCATTTCCAGCTTGAAGGTAGTCGTGATGAAGTAGTAAATGCTTACTCTGCATCTTTGGTGAAATGCAGTACATTCCGTTATGAGACAGGTACAATCCGTGATGTCGAGATAGAACGGATGGAAGAAATGCTGAAAGAAGTGTCTGGAAAGTTGTACGTCAAATCATACCCAAAGTTCAACTCACACGTTTCGACAGTGGATATACGCAATGGTATACAAGACTTCAAGAAACGGTACGCCATATCTCCAGATGTAGTAATCGTAGACTCCATAGACTTGCTTATAGACGCTTCTGGACGCAAGTATTCAGAGAATGGAGAGCGTCATAAGCGAATAGCCGTAGCCAATGACTTGAAGGACTTGGCAGCAGACGAAAATGTCTGGATGGTGGGTACGTATCAGTCAACAATTGAGAACCGAGATTGGTTGAATGATGAGAAGAACGTGCTGACAGAGTTTAATACGGCAGAAGCCAAAGGACTCGCCAGACCACTTACACACCTAATCACATTGAATCAGTCAGACAGGGAGCGAAAAGAACATACAATGCGTATCAATGTTGCGAAGTCCCGATTCTTTGAAAAGGGCGAGCCATTCAAGATAGCGACAGACTATGAGAATGAGCAGTTCTATGACAGAGAACGCAGTCTAAACATTAGTAAAGTGTCATAAAAATGAGCGAAGAATGGAAAGATATACCTGGATTTGAAGGGTATTATCAAGCATCAAATAAAGGGTGTATTCGTAGTGTAGATAGATATGCCATTACCAAAAGAGGGTATCATTGTTTCTATCCATCAAGAATAAGACACCCTGCAACGGATAAAGACGGATATAAACGAGTCTGGCTGAGGACTGATGGAAAGCCTACTAATATTGGCGTTCATCAATTAGTGGCAATGTCTTTTCTTAATTTCAAAAGGGATGGTCAGCAAACAATAAATCATATTAATGGTGACAAGTCTGATAATTCTGTTGGGAATTTAGAGATAGTTTCTATCCAAGCCAATATTCAACATGCGATTGAAAACAAATTGTGGGATTGCAGAGGAGAACGAAATGTCAATGCAAAATTTTCACAAAATGAAGTCGATGAAATAAGACGATATTATTATTCGGCAAAAATTAGCTGCAAGAAATTGGCTCAAATGTATAATGTTGGCAGAAGCACAATGTTTAGGATAGTCAAATTTCAGTCATATAAAAATGTATATTAGTAAGCAAGACAAAGATTTTCTCATAAAAGAGCTGGAAGTAGAACTACATGCTAAATTGGATGGGCCGAGAAGAAATTTAATAGCCCAAGAATGTCCTTATTGCGGCAAGAAAGGCGGAAAGTTCGGTATCTATGTAGGACAGGAGACGGAGAAGAAGAAGCTCTTTATGAGCCATTGTTTTTCGTGTGGGCATACTACAAAAGATGTCAACCAGCTCTTAGAGGATATTGGCAGACAAGACCTGATGCTGGAAGACACGGCCAGTTTCGCTCCTCTCCAGATACCACAGTTCTGCAATCTGGAAGGTGATGAGATAGATGATGAGCTTGTTTCAGTCGATATGCCAGAAGGTTGGAAAAGATGTTACAGAAATGCTTATCTGAAGAAACGTGGCTACACTTGCGATGACTACGACTACTTCCCAGTGGGAACAACCAGAGGGCTTAATTTCAAATTTGACGATTATGTCGTGTTTCCAATTATTGATAATGGTGACATTGTGGGCTATGTGTCTCGCCATACATGGAGTAAGGACGAGATAGATGCGCACAACAAGAAAGCAAGGCGCAACGGTAAGTTTGAAATTAGGCGATACAACAACAGCCAGGAGAATGACTTTACCAAGTTGCTCTATAACTATGATGCCGTAATCGAGGACGAAACAGACACGGTTATATTGGTTGAAGGAGTATTCGATTGTATTTCGCTGGTGAGGAAGTTGGACTTATACGACAATCATCGTATTGCAGTGGTAGCCACATTCGGAAAGAAAGTGTCAGAGGCACAAATCTATAAGCTACAGAGCAAAGGCGTAAGAACAGTAATAGTCGGGTATGACGGTGACGCTTTATCCGCAACCAATACGGCAGCAGCCATGCTTAACGAGTACTTTGATTGTTATATCGCCTTCATCACAGACCCAGAAGCAGACTTTGATAGTATGGACTTTTGGGACATCTATGATACCTTTAGCGAGAGATTGATGACACCGAGAGAGTTCAAATTAAATTTAGTACAACTATGAACGAATTGATAAAATGGCTGGAAGTCAACAAAATACAATATAACCAAATTGACAATGAGGTTATAGAACTTCCAGATTTCGGCAAAATGTTCTTTGAGGACACGGAAAAGATGAAGTCGATATTCCGCACCAACAAGGACGAAGAGCTTATATTCAACAGTATGGAAGACCCCGAAGTATTGATGCAAGAGGGTATCAACTATATTGTATTCAAGTTTGGAGACAACTGGTATTATTACGACTTACGTAAGGAGTTCAAACTGAATATCCTTAAATATGTAGGCAAGAGAGTACCAGCAAAACACAAGTTTGAGTATGTCAACTTAGGAGTTCATACACCTTTCGAGCTGCTTAACGGCAGTTTTATGCCGACATACTGGGTAAAGAAGGCAAAATACTTAGGACACCCAGGCATCGGCATTTGCGACAAGAATACGATGGCTGCTTGTTACAATCTCCAGAAAGAATGTGAGGCGGCTGGATTGAAATATGTGTTCGGCTATTCGCTTGACTTTTTTGATGGCGAGCAAACCATTGGCGCAAAGGTATACGTTCAGTCGCAGAAAGGCTTACGAAACCTGTTACGAATACAGAAAGCCATCATGGTAGATAGCACCGACAAAGTTATCTCCCTGGAAGAACTGCTAAACCGTGGAGAAGGCAATGTGATAGTGCTTGACAAGTATTCTTCGTTTTGGATAACTGAGAACCAAGACATTGTGAAAGACTTGCAAAATTCCTTTGATTGTGTTTTTTGGCAAGTGGACTTGTCGGAGTATAAGGCAGAGCGAATAGACATCAAGGTACTGGAAACAGCCAAGCATTACTTTGACAATATATACGGCAAGATGGACGTATATCCAGTACTTCTTACCGATGCCTACTATCTGGATGAAGACGATGCCAAGAACAAGATTATCCTTAACAAGGTGGCAGAAGGTGCGGCACATGAGCAGAGCAACCAGCAATATTTCAAGGATGTAGACGAGCAATACAAGCTCTTTGCCGACACCTTTGATACAGAGAAATGGGATATTGATGACGTGTTTCAAGAGTGCTGTGATAACTCGATGGATATTCTGGAACACGCAAGCGCAAGGTTTGAAAATGACAGAAACTTCATGCCTAAGTACGACATGACTCCAGAAGAAAAAGAAAAGTATGGAACGACGCATAATATGTTCATACAACTTTTGGAAGAAGGTCTACAAAGGCTCGTACCGCCAGAGCAACAAGATAGGTATCGCAAACAAATGGAATATGAGCGGTATATCATCGAGTCAACCAACAATGTAGACTACTTGCTTGTGCAGTATGATACCTGCAATTGGGCGAGGCGAAACAATATACTTGTTGGTTGTGGTCGTGGTTCGGCTGCTGGATGCTTATTGCTTTACTTGCTTGGCATTACGCTTATTGACCCTATGCGATACGACCTAATCTTTGAACGCTTCCTGCTCCCAGAACGTGCTGGACTATATCCTGCCAAGACAACCATTATAGGCGAAGACTTAGAATCAAAGGAATATATTGAGGTAGAGTTGGATGGCGGTAAGGTGATAAAGGTAGACAAGGATGCCCAGCTTATGATAAAGCGTGATGGCGAAGAAGAGCCTTTCATGGTATACGCAGACGAGTTACAAGCAGACGATGACATCCTATTCGACAACAAAGATTTGATTTTTACTATAAACGAGATTTAGATATGATGCAATTGACAAATGAAATGATGGAAGCTGTAGACATCATACAGAATAGCAATCAGTCACTTTATATCACTGGCAAGGCTGGCACAGGTAAAACTACATTCTTGCGGTATATCGTGAACAACATCAAGAAGAGATTTATCGTTACGGCATCTACTGGCATTGCTGCCGTTAATGCTGGAGGCGTAACGCTTCACAGTCTGCTTAACATTCCATTTGGAGTGCTGACAGAATCGGAGAATATCCATAGCGGCTACAAACAAGAGAAAGCAATGTTGTTGCGCTCTGTAGATGCCATTATCATTGACGAGGTGAGTATGGTGCGCCCAGACGTAATGGATTATATAGACCGAAAGCTACAAATGTATCGTGGCAGTAGCGAGCCTTTTGGTGGAATACAAATTATCATGTTTGGCGATTTATTCCAACTACCGCCAGTTGTTAGAGCTGACGAACAACACATCCTGTCGCAGTTTTATCGTGGCGTGTATTTTTTTCATGCTCACGTATGGCGCAACATCGGATTCAAGGTGATAGAACTGACACATATCTTTCGCCAGAATGACCAACGATTCATAAAAATTCTCAACAACATACGAGAGTATCATATCATGCAAGAGGATATTGATGACTTGGCGGCACTCAGAAACAAAAACGAGAGCAAGGATTTTTCTAACTCCAGCATCCATATCTGCGCATACAGAAAGGATGTGCAGAAAATCAATGAAGAGTTACTTGGTGAGCCGACACACATTTATAAAGCAAGCGTAACTGGAGATTTCCAGCCTAACTCAGCACCATGCGAGCAAGAGTTGAAACTTCGTGTTGGAGCAAGAGTAATGATGTTGGTGAATGACCCAGCCCATGTGTATTGCAATGGTTCGCTGGGAGAAGTTGTGAATCTGAACGACAGCGTGGTAACAGTAAGGCTTGATAATGGCTGTACGGTGGGCGTGATGCCGAATACATGGTCGGCAAAGGAGTATCGTATGGTCGGTGATGAAGTGAAAGCAATAGACAAAGGTACTTGCAAACAGTTCCCGATTGCGTTGGCTTGGGCTATTACAATCCATAAGAGCCAAGGATTGACCTTTGACCATGTAGTAATCCATACGAAAGGCTGCTTCGTTCCAGGACAGTTGTATGTGGCTTTAAGCCGTTGTAGAACGCTGGAAGGAATCGTGTCCGACACGTTCATTGACAAGCGGCATATACTGACTGACATGGAGTTGGTAAGATTCACGAAAGCATATAAATTGAACGGTAACATCTTTGATAATGAAACGTATAAGATTATGAGACGAGTATGAAAGTTGTAAGTGCAACATTAAAAAAGTCAGAATCTCCAGTAAAAACCGTTGACGCATTTGTTGATAATGGCTACTTGCAAGGAAATTCGGGAAGTCTTCCCGATGTCGATATAGACTACCAGAGTGACAGGAGACAAGACGTAAAGGCTTACACAGAGAAACGATATAACCATGATGGGCTACAACGTGTATTCTCTGCTGGAACATATACGACATTGAAAGCAAAAGCCTGTCTGAAGGATGTGGCTCGTACAATGCGTATTCCGACATCTATCGTGAATTATATTACCGCCATCATTGATGATGACAAATGTGACTATACAGGCTTGTTCAAACTGGCGGCAACAAACAAGAAGGTTGCTAAATTCATTGGAGACCACCCCCAACTGTTTGAGGATATTCGGACTTTGATGTTCCAGCCTCGTTCAAGTTCCATTCATGCTTCGGCATTGGTGATAACTCCAGACGAGCGTGATGGAGAGGTGATGGATAGTTTTGACTATATTCCTATCAAGAAAGTTGACGGATTGTTAGTGAGCGAGTTCGATGGTGTGGAAATAGATGAGCTTGGCTTGCTGAAAAACGACTGCCTTGCTACCAAGGAGCTTTCTAAAATCCACCAAACACTCGACTTGGTAAACTCTGTGTATCATCAAGACATTACTCTGGAGAAGTTGGCAACAGGTTCGTTGGATGATGGAAAGGTGTACGAAGTGTTGGCAAATGGCTACACACAAAACGTATTCCAGTTTTCATCACACGGCATTACTAAGTTCTTGACTGAAATGAAGCCAAACAACATCGGTGACTTGATTGCAGCCAACGCCCTTTACCGTCCAGCCACAATGGGTAATCTGGATGACTATGTGAACTGTAAGAAAGGTCTTGTTGCTCCAGTGTATCTTTGGGGAACATACAACTCTCTGAAAGACACATTTGGATTGGTCGTATTCCAGGAACAAATCGTAATGATGGCTCGTGAGGTTGGTGGGTTCAGTCTTGGAGAGGGTGTGAAACTGGTGAAGTTCGTATCAAAGAAAAAGACCGATAAGATACGAGCCATGAAAGACAAGTTCATGGCTGGAGCTAAGAAGAATGGTTGTCCACAAGAGGATGCCGATAAAATATGGGCGCAGATTGAGGCTGCTGGCACCTATTGCTTTAACAAGTGTATATCTGGCAAAGAAAGAATCCGTAGAAGCAATAAAGTTTCTGGAGGATTGACCATTGCAGAAATGTATAAAGTGATGAATGACCGTGCTTGGGCTGTTGCTCATGGCCACAAATCATTACATGAAAGATATAAACGAGTTGGCTATGGTAAAGGGTGGTCGCTTGTTCATACTGATGGATATGACGATTATTTGTTGAAAAATGAGATAGTGGATATTCGTTATATGGGAGTACGCCCAGTATATCGTATCACACTGGAAGATGGCAAAACTATTGATGTGACAGATAATCACAAGCATCCTACCAATAATGGCATGAAACGTACAGATGAGCTGCAAGTTGGTGTAGATAAAATGTATGTCAATATCGGTGCTTTGAATGAAGATACGACATATCGTTTCACAGATAAAGGCAATCAAAATGACATCTATTATCACTCCAACGATAATGTCAACAAGTATGAACTCAATTCCGAAAAAGGACATTGTGGTTTTACAAAGCGTGATACAAATTACACATTGCTGGAGAAATATCGCAAAGAGCGAATGAAAGACCATTGTGAAGTGTGTGGTAAATCTGATTGTAGATTAGAGATACACCATATCAACGGAGACCATTCTGTAATAGGCGAAAACTATTCCAATTTGCAAACGCTATGTTCTTCATGCCATAAGAAAGCCCACTATGCGATTGGCAGAGTAAAACAAGGCGAAAAGGGTTTATATACAGCACTTCGTACCGTTATCTCTGTTGAGTACATTGGTGATGATGAAGTATACGATGTTGAAATGGCAGACCCATATCACACATTCACAACAGAAAATGGAGTGGTAACTTGCAATAGCCACGCTACCGCCTACGCAGTAACCGCCTATGCTGGAGCATGGTTGAAAGTACATTACCCAACAGCTTTCTATACAGTCGCTCTCCAGTGGGCAGACGATAACGAGCTTGTGGCATTGATGGGCGAAATGGAAGCTATCAGTAATGCAAAGGTAGTGCCGCCAGACATCAATGTGAGTGAGGATATATTCCATACAGACTATGATACCAACGAGATATTCTGGTCAATCTCCAGAATTAAACAACTTGGAACAAAGGCTGTACAGTGGATTATGGACGAGCGAAAGAAGAACGGTAAGTTCACCAGCATCACCAACTTCATCGATCGTATATTCAAGTACAAGCTGAAAAAGTATGAGTATTGGGACGATCCAGACAATGAGGAAGAAGCTACACGCTGTCCTGTAAATGCTCGTTGTGTACTGAACCTTATACTTGCAGGATGCTTTGACAAGGTGGAACATGCAGATTCAGTTGTCGAACGATATGCTATCATAGAGAAAGCCGCCGAACAACTTGGCTTTGAGATAAAGGAGAAAGACATTCCTATAGATATGCGAGGCAAGCATTACTTCTGGAGTCAGCAACAAGTGAAGGTGTCTGGCATAGGTTCTGTGGACTATAAGCGCATATATGACAATTCTGCAATCAAACCACAACTGAAAGGCAGAGTGTCGTATGCAACACTTCAAAGTATTTTGCCAGATACAATGGATGGTAAGAAAGTGGGAGTGTGCGCTACGGTTGTAGAAGTAGAAGAAAAGAAGTTCAAGAGCAAGAAAACTGGGGGCGAGGAAACATTCTGTAAACTCCTTCTCCAGCAGAATAACGACTTGTGTGAGTGCATCGTGTGGCCAGAAGAATATAAATCCATGCGCCCACAACTCATCAACTCAAAAAACAAATTGATAATTTTCTCAGCAATGGTCAAATACAGTGACTATGCTGGAAAGAACAACTTACAATTTATGAAACGAAGTTTATTGGAAGTATTATGAAGCCAACAATAGTTTGTTTGGTAGGAGATTCTGGAAGTGGCAAGACGTTTGCTTCCATGTTCCTCCAGGAAGTGCTGAATTGGAACGCCATAGTTTCTTATACCACTCGCAAGAAACGTGAAGGCGAGACGAATGGCAGAGAACATTGGTTTGTAACAGACATGGATGTTCCAGAAAAGAAAAACATCTGCGCTTACACCGTATTTGGCGGTTATCAGTATTGGACTGAGTGGAAGCAGTTTACGAACGAAAAGGTGAATGTCTATGTGATTGACGAGAAAGGATTGATTGATTTGCAAGCAAAAGAACAGACACCGTTCAGCTTCAATCTCGTGACAATCAAAATCAATCGTCAGAACAAGAACGGAATAGATGAACAACGCACAGCTCGTGACAAAGAGCGTGTAAACATTCCAGATGAAATGTACGACTACGTTGTGAACAACGACTATTCAATTGAGGCTTTGAGAGCCACGTTGTATCTTATTGGCAAGTGTATAGAAAGAAAATATAACAATGGCAGCACCAAAAGATGAAAAGCCAGTAATCGTGATGTTCACGCTGGACTTTGAGACTGGCAGTTTGAAATGTCAGACAGGCGCAATTACGCAGATAGCAATCCACGCCACCAGACTCGATACATTCGAGAAATTAGGCTCTTATGTGCGTTACGTTTATCCATACAACAAAAAGCAGATAGAGGGCGTAGGTAAGAAACGTAAGGTATTGAAGAGCAAGTATGATGTAGATGACGCAGAACCTATGGAATATGAAGAAAAGGCTCTTACGTATTCGGCAATCACAATGAATATGCTGGAAACGATGGGCGAAGACATTTGCGATGTTGCCAGAGGAGCGGTAGATTTCATAGCAGACCATACGTCAAAGACACCGAAGAACATGAAGCCGTTTCTACTTGGGCAGAATATCGAGTTCGACAAGGGTTTCTTCATGCAAATGATGGAGTACGCTGGTTTGGTGCCAGAAATCAAAAAAATCCTTAGAGGGCATGAGGATTTTTACGGACACTGGCAACCTGATGTACTCGATACGATAATGCTTGGTCAGCTTGCATTGTGTCATCTACCCAACGTAGATTCATATAAGCTGGAGATAATGGCAGAACGGCTTGGTATAGAACTTGACGATGCCCACGATGCCGATGCGGACGTTTCTGCAACAACCAACGTAGCGGCAGTTCTTACCCAGCGCATGAGAAGTGAAGGTGGAGTGATGACAGGCGGAAACTTAGCTATATCCAAAGCAGAAAAAAGTCGGAAACACTTTAAGATATAACAATATGGAAGAAACGAATGCACAGACAGTAGATGAACCCAAAGCAGAGTTCAGAACAATTTCAGACCGTGATGCGTTTACAGTAAAGAACGCAGACAATGACGAGATTCTAATAGAAATCTCTGGATATGACCTTCAAGTAAACTTCAATATGGAATATTTGAATAGCATCCAGGACGTAGAAGCCGCTGTAAATGGCATTGGTGATTTGTTCCGTCAAATTATCATGGAGAAATTGCTTGAATACAAACAAAAGTAATGATGTACCGCTATTCATTATAAACAAAAGCCTTGCAATTCCGCAAGGCTTTTTAATTGACAGAAATAATGAAAGAGACCAAACTGACAGAAAAAGAGCAGCTATTTTGTGAGTTGTTTGTGAACGGTGCGGCTCCTTACGCAGGTAATGCCTTGAAATGTTATCAATCTGTTTTTGAGAGCGATGATGTAAAAGACAATATCAGTGCAAAGAAATTGCTGTCAAGGGACGATATAAAAGAATTTATGGCAGAGCTGGAGGATTACAATTCCCAGGAAACCGCCCACATGAAGAAGTTCCTTACAGAGAATCTAAAGCACATCATTGAAGAAACATCAACCGCTGTTTACAAAGATAGGCGAGGCAATAATTTGTCTCCAGCAGCACTAAGGAGTGTGGCTGTGACGGCATCAAAGGCTTTGATGGATATGTACCCTGTAAAGGAAGCGCAAGTTAGTAAGTTGAACATTGAAGGCGGTGGAGAAAATGGCATAGTATTCAATGTAATCGTACCAGAGTCAAAACCAAAAGAAAATGAGACAGACTAATGCTTGAAGCAATCATTACAGGAATTATCGGTGTAATTGCTGGAAATGCTTCTATGTTCTTGTTCTTCAGACAGGAGCAAAGATCAAAGACACTTGACAATGATTCAAAGGAGCATGAAAATGAAGCCAAAGAATCGGAAGAGTGGAAAAAGTTGTACGAATGTGTACATGATGAATTAAGAGAAAGAGACCAGAAAATTGACACACTTTACGACCAGATTTCTGACTGGCGAGACAAGTATAACGCTTTAGCTTCAGAAAAGGCGCAACTGGAAGTGAACAATGCAAAGATGTGCTTGTTGAAATGTGAAGTGCCATCTTGCCCCAATCGAAAACCATCAACAGGATATTAATGAAAGAAATTGTAATCATTCCATCATTTGCATTGCACGAAATGAAACTTGATGATCTTGTCGGCAGAAGGGCAAATGTAGTTGAAATCCTCAAAAGCCATGACGGCACAATCAGAGGATGCTGGGCATCGCTTATTGGCGAGCCATATATGGAACAGAAAGAATGGTTCATACCATATAGCTCATTTATTCTATGAAAATCGAAGTAAAGAGAATCGCCCTAAAGGACAAGTATACAATCGGTCACATGTATATTGACGGCAAGTTTGTATGCGATACACTGGAAGATAAGGTGCGTGATTTGAACAAGAACGGCAAGTTCGACAATGGTGAGGTGAAAATCCCCAACGAGACAGCTATTCCTTATGGTACATACAATGTAACCATGAATGTGCAGTCTCCCAAATATTCCAACTACGCCAAATATCCGTATGTCAAGAAATATAACGCCTTTATGCCACGCCTCCAGAATGTACCCTCATTTGAAGGCGTGCTAATCCACGCTGGCAACACGGCAGACCATACGAGCGGTTGTATTCTGGTAGGGGAGAATAAAGTAAAAGGACAGGTTATCAATTCCCAGAAAACCTGGACGAACCTGATGGATAAGTATTTCTGGCCAGCTAAACAGAAGGGCGAGAAAATCACCATCGAAATGAAGTAAGTATGAAGAAAAGAGACATTATATATGTACTTGTTATTTTGTTGTTGACGATAGGCATGGTTCACTTCTTGGCGAAGAATGTGCATCTGGAGGTGAGCCAGCCTTCTATCGCAGCAGACACCATTACTTACGTTGATACCATACCTTATTATAAGCCTGTACCAAGAGACAGTGTTGTGCTAAGGTATCAAGTAGTCAAACTTCCAGTGCAAGAAAAAGATTCCATAGCTGGAAAGACAGATAGCATAGACGTGGTGCTGCCAATAATACAACAAGAATATAGAGACAGCGCATACCATGCTTGGGTAAGTGGTTATTTGCCACGACTTGACAGTATTCATGTTTATAGCAAGAATACAACAATCACTAAAACACAGACAGTAACCGTCACCAAATACCAAACAAAACGCTGGGGCGTTGGCGTGCAAGTTGGATGCGGTTATGACTTTCACCAGATTTCGCCATATATAGGCATCGGAGTACAATATAACATTCTAAATTGGTAATACTATGAATTGGTTTGATAAGATTGTAACAAAAATCGGGCTTGACAAAATCGCCCACATGTTTATAATTGCTTTCGTAACAGTCATCTTTGCTATGATATTCTGCAAGACAACTCCAGACTATAGTTCATGGGTATATGCTGCTTGCGGTCTGGTTGGCGGCATTATAGTGGCTGTATTGAAAGAGGTGTTCGACTTCTTCTATGGGAAATGGTTTGACATGAAAGACATTCTTTGGGGAATAGCTGGAGGTGTCATCGCTTTCTTGATGGTTGGCATTTTCCTGTAACCTTATATTAAATGGGCGTAATCGTATCTTTTGGTGTGATTATGCCCATTTTTCTGCCTTTTATTCAAACCACCCAGAATGGCGGTCGCTATTCTTAGACAAATAACAAAATCAAAAGCATTATGGAACTTCATATCAAAGAACGAATTTACATTCCGCAGTTGCTTCCCCAGCAGACTGCTTCTTTCATCGACTTCAACACCAAGCGTGAAATTCTCAAAAAGGTAGCGATTACTGAAGCCGACAAGGAGAAGTATGAGATTAATGAGGACGCTAACGAACATAAGATTATCTGGAACGCTCAGAAGGACGTTGACGAGCCGCTGGTAGTGGACTTTACCGACAGCGAGATTGCGCTGATGAAGAAGGCTTGCGAGGCTCTTGGTCAGACAGCCTATCCAGACGACTTCTGGCTCGTAGTGGAGAAAATTTACGATGCCGCTGCTTCAAAATAAGGCACTTGCTTTCATATACATATATAAATCGTTTTGCCCAGCTCTTGATGTAAAAAGAGTTGGGCTTTTTAGTATTTTTAACGGTGTTTGTAAAACCTCTCTTACAACAGTTTCCTATTCGTATTTGAGTTTAACACATAAATGTATCAAATATGGATTTTACAAAGCAACCAAGCATGTCGTTGATGTTCCTAAAATGGTTCGTAACGACTTATGGGTACGAAAGTAAGCGTACCTACAGACAGATAGCAGCCGATACAGGGCGCATCTGCTTTATGACCGTTAAACATCACCTGGTCAATCTGGAAAAGATGGGTGTACTTCAAATTGAAAATAAGGGAACTCGTCATCAAGTTCTTCACATCTTAAAGAAAAATGCAGATATGGTTTTATCAGAATGGCAATTGGATTAAAAGCTCCTCAAAGTCTACATATAGACTTCAAACCTTCGGCTCGTCAATATGAGGTTTGGAAGGCGTTGCAGCCAGAGTGTATGAAATGCGGTGGACAAATCATACAGCAAGTTTGTGGCATTGACAGAAATGGACAGCCGCTTTATGAGGCTGTTTGTTCAAAATGTGGAGAGAAGAATATTCCACAAGTAATTCTATCAGGAGGCTCAGCAGGTGGAGGAAAGGCGGCGACATTAGATTCTTTAATTTGTACGCCTTTTGGCTTTAAGCTCCTTCGTGACATTAAGATTGGGGACATGATAACCAATCCTAATACTGGAGGGGTTACAAAAGTTGTATGGCTACATCCGATAGAGAAGCACGATTACTATCGTCTATATTTTATAGATGGTACTCATTTTGATTGCTCTGAAGGACATTTGTGGCAGCTTCACCAAAGTCGTAAGAAATCTAAGAAGGCGAAAAAATATGGCTGTAGTGATGAGCGTATCTGGCCGACAAAGAGTATTTATGAATGGTATGAGCGAAAGAAGATTGGAATGTATCAACATGATAATTTAATCATCCCATTGACAGAGCCAGTAAAATTTACGGTTCCTGGCAATAAAACTCGTGTTATCATACCGCCTTATGTCTTAGGAGCATTGATTGGCGATGGCTGTATATCTGATATTGTTATAAATAATGGGTATGTCAATTTTACTACCATAGACGAAGAGATTGTCAAGCGTTTTATTGATTGTGGATATGATATGTCACATAAGTCTTGCAAATCACACACACAGGCTAAGGCGTACTATATTTATGACAAAGAACTAATCCAGGCATTACAGAAATTAGGCATTGCAGGTAATAAGTCACAAAATCATTTTATCCCTACTCCGTACATGTACGCTTCTATTGAAGATAGAATAAATTTAATGCAAGGACTTATAGATACCGATGGCTACGTTGATAGCAGAGGACATATCATATACACATCTACCAGTCAACAATTAGCGGAAGATGTTGCGTTTGTTGTTCGTTCTTTGGGAGGCGTTGCTACTATTACAAAAAATAAAGCTGGCTACAAGAGAACGACTGGCGAGTATGTTCAATGTAGTGATGCCTATGATGTGCAAATTCGCACAAAACTCAATCCTGACTTATGCGGATTGAGTAGAAAAAAAGAGCGTGCAAAATATGAGTTCAATGGCGGTGCAAGCGAACTTGGAAAGCGCATAGTTAATGTTGAATACATTGGTAAACGTGAAGGTCGTTGCATAACGGTGGACGACCCAAGTGGATTATATTGTGTGGATAATTTTACTGTGACCCACAATTCTTACCTTGGTAGTTGTTGGCTTGTAAGCTCTTGTCTTCGATGGCCAGACATGCGTATGGTTGTTGCTCGTGCAACATTGAAATCCTTGCGAGAAAGTACATGGAATACAATATGCAGTATTGTTAGAAGTTGGGGGCTTATTGAGGGAAAGAACTACAAAATCAACAACCTTTATGGTGAAATGGTGTTCTGGAATGATAGCAAGATAATTATGAAAGAACTTGCCGAAACGAACATGGATCCAGACTTTAATCGTTTGGGTTCAAGCGAATATTCTGGGGGGTTCGTCGATGAGGTGTCGCAAATAAGCCAAAAAGCCATAGATGTCTTGGGGTCTCGTTTGCGATGGAATGTAGAAAACACAACAGTTGTTCCCAAATTATTGATGAGTACAAACCCTTGTTTGGGGTGGGTGAGAGAAAGATTTGTACAAGATGAGGATGGCAATCCAGCGGTGCTGAGACCTGGTGATTTGTATATCCCTTTCTCTGTATATGACAATCCAGACGAAAAGTTCCGTAGGGCTTACCTCGTTGCCTTAGATAACATCCAAGACAAAGCTACTCGTGAACGACTTAAATACGGCAACTGGGATTTTGTAGACACCAACGAGGCTGCTGCTTATTGGAACTTTGACGGAGCAAAGCACCTCGTCACCAACTTGCGTGAAAAGGTCTACAATCCTCTGAAACCAATCATATCATCATGGGACTTCAACGTACAGCCATACATGTCTACATTATCCCTCCAGATTGACTATGAACACAAGAAGGTCTATGTGCTTGACGAGATACTTGGCAAGCCAGAGGAAAAGGAGAACAACACTCCGAAACTCTCCAGAAAAATCGCCAACAAGTATTTAACCGAAAAGCACCTTGGCGGTCTATTCATAACTGGAGACCCAGCAGGATTGTCACGCTCAACTCAGACAGAAGAAGGCGTGAACAACTATACCATCATTATGAGCAACATGGACAATCCTATATTGCGAGTACAGAAGAAACTGCTTACAAAACAGCCAGCACAGGTTACTCGTCTGGAATATGTGAACAGCCTTTTGAACGGCTATGATGGCTGGGAGATTCTAATTGATATGCGTTGTCGTAGACTTACTGAGGATTTGGTTTACCAAAAGAAAAATGCGGACGGAACCAAATCCAAGGCAAAAGTTACAGATCCGAAGAGCGGTGTAAAATATGAGAAGTACGGACACCTTTCAGACTGTTTGGACTACGCATTATGCTTATTCCTCAATAATACCTGGGCGAAGTTCCAGAAGAAAGGAAACGGTTCAACAATAGAAACTACAACTACGCCTATCTATGGCGGTTTTTCATATTGAGAAGAATGTATAAGAGATTTTTGAATAACGATGACTATCTAAGCATAGTTACAGAAGAAGCACTTAGTCAGCTTATACGAGGTAGGGAAGACCGCCTTGCACAAGCTGAAGAGGCTGCGGAACAGTCTCTCGTGGAATACCTTACGGATAACTACGAGATAGAGAAAGTATTGGAAGAAGGAAAAAATATCCTGGAGTACAACGACCAAATCACTTATCCTGTTGGCGCACATTTTTACCATGATAAGAAGCTCGTAAAAGCCATGCGCACTATCAATGGAAGGAAAACTCCTACCGATACGATATACTGGGAAGTATACGATGAGCCGATTGACAATCCAGAAAAGGTAAGTGAGTATTGGCAGACGAAAGACTACATTCCAGGAAACATTGTATTCTTCGCCAACACTTACTATATCTGCAAGGAATACAACGGTCTGTCATACGGAGATATTCGTGTACCAGGCGTAGACGCTTGGGAGGCTGTTGAGACACAAAACTGGGAGGCTAATGTGCCTTACGAGCTTTGGACTGTCGTAGAATACGAGGGCAACTTCTATGCGCTTATCAAAAACGACGAGGACATAGACTTGACCGCAAACCCATACGACTCTGAGTATTGGGGCATGATAGGAGATTACGATGCAACTTACCAGTACGAGTTCTCTGACAATGAGTATGTTGCTTATGATAATAAGGTGTATATTCCTTCTATGGCTGTCAATGCTGACGAGCTTAAAGATGGCTACAACATCCAGGAAAGCGATCCTCGTAACGCCAATGTAAAGAAGCACATGCTGCGACTGGCGGTATACGAGTTGCATAAGCTCATATCGCCAAACAACATAAGCTCTGCTCGCATTACAGACTATGAGACTTCTATCACATGGCTTCGTGATGCTTCCAGGCTTAAAATCAATCCTCATATCCCTCGCAAGCTGGATGAAGAGGATAACAAGCCTGTCACGGAATATGCGATAGCAACATTTGCTCGTGATTACGACCCGAACAAAAATCCGTGGCAAATCTAATTGTTGCAATATAGCTTTTGTTTTGTTTTCTATGACTGGAAGTGGCTGTGAAGTTATACCTCCAGTCATTTTTATATGCACACCACTATGTACACTGCATCATAAATTGTTAAATCTCAACATTCTCAATACAATGTACAATGCCAGCACACCGCCAGTGTACATTGTATTTTTCATTAAAGTGAAATCTTTATGAATGTTAATTTTAAGCCCTTATATGAAAATACTTTGACTGATATTTGGCGGTTTTGGTTTTTCGTTATACCTTTGCACACAGATAACTGAGAGATACTTCTTCTCAAATTGTGCGGATAATGTACACACAACGAGGTTTGGAATATCGAAGTGGCTCAAAGCCAGATAGTTATAAGCGGCTTTAGTACGTTACCCGTACGCACCGCTTAAGAAGAAGTCCAAAAGACTTCTTCTTTTGTTTTATAGGATTATCAGCCAAAAGAGATTTGGAAATGTGCTCAACGCATTTATCTATCGAGCGAGTGAGCTTTGATTAAAGGTTTTTACGACAAATAGGTGCTGACTTCTAAATTCGTGCCCCAAAGTCTTCAAAGATTGTTGGAAAGACACGATTATCGTAACATCGCAATAGATTCCAATCAAGTATTTTATAATGCGCAAGGCATTGAATGGCTAAAGGCCACGCTCACCAACCGATGTTACCGCACAGGCAAGATCCGTTGGAAAATGCAAACGTCATGATATTCATCGCCATCGAAAAGCCAGTCATGGAGCTGTCCCTCGCATGTAAAGCCGGATCCTTCGAACAGTCGCACGCTATATGTATTGTCCACAGCTACCAAGGCATACAACTTGTGCAGATGTAGCGTGGCATGTGCGTAACGGAAAATATGCGACAAGGCGGCAAGACCATATCCGCAGTTGCGAAATTGACCGAATATGACAATCCCCACCTCGGCTCGCCGATGCTGAGGTTCGAAATGCATCAAGTCTACAATCCCTACCGTTTGCCCCTCTCGGTTGTTTATCATCAGTCTAACCTGATGATCCTCATAGATGTCTCCAGTGGCGTTTGCGATATATTCGCGCAGCATAAAGCGCGAATATGGTGTGTTGGTCATACCCACGCTCCATAACGAAACATCGTTTTCCACTTCGTAAAGCAACTCAAGATCTTCCGGCTCAAGAGCGCGCAAAGCAACATCGTCATAAGAAACCTGTGTCTTGCCTTTCATCTTCTGCAAATAGTCGGATTATAGAAGGTAAACATCATGGTTGGTTACTAGCAGTTGCAATTCAGGATGCCAAAACGCCATAAAGTCGTTGCACCCGCGATGGCTTGCAAAAGAAGCAAACAAGTCGCTGAGCTTACATTCTGACAAATCATATACATGATAAACAGTTTGCGACGTACCCGGTGTAAACGAATCATCCTGATGCTGGTCGCAGCTTATGTATCGTGCAGCCAAACGGTTCTTGGCTACCAGTAGCGCGCACTGTTCGCGCTGCTCGTCCGACACATGAAACACAAAAACAGGTATGTCTTTACACTCGGGCTGGACAATGCGCGCGCCATACAACCATTTAGCAAGTTGCACTCCCACCATCGAACATGATGCCTTGAGGTAGATGGCCAGTTGAAGAGGAAGCGACATCATACTTGAAAAATGTCGGAAATGCTTGCGCACAAATATCAACATGGCTTTATAGAAAACCGATACATAACGGAAACTGGTCTTCTGCGTGCTTTCACCTTTGTAATGCAAAATGCGAAGCGGCAGGTACCAGTTTTCCCAACCGCCTTTCAATATGCGGTAGCTTAGGTCGATATCCTCTCCATACATGAAGAAATCCTCATCGAGCAGTCCCACCTCATCGAGCGTACGGCGCCGCATCATGCAAAACGCCCCACTCATTATTTCTATTTGAGCAGGTTTGTCCCATGGCAACCATCCCATGTAATAGTGCCCAAACCACCTACTGGCAGGAAAACGCTGGCACAATCCCGTCATTTTCCAAAAAGCCACAACAGGTGTCGGCACGCCACGGCGGCTTTCCTGCGCATCGGTGCCGTCGCAGTTCAGCATGCGCACGCCCACCCCACCCGACCGCGGGTGTGCATCCATAAAGGCCACAGCCTCACGGACAGTATTCTCGGCCACCACTGTGTCGGGGTTGAGCAACAGCACATACTCGGCCCTACTCTGCCTTATTGCCAGATTGTTGGCCTTCGAAAAGCCAAGGTTGCTTCCCGTCTGCACATACCTCACCCACGGATGCAGCTGCTGTAGATACGCCACGGATCCATCCATCGAATCATTGTCCACCACAACGACCTCGGCGTCAATGTCGCGCAACGCTTTCTTCAACGAGCACAGACACTGTGCCAGATAATACTTCACATTGTAACTGACAATAACAACCGTTAGCTTCATACCTCTCCAACCGTCTTTCTACATTGACTACGCTTACGACAAGCTCAACGGGCTTGTTCCTCGGCCTTGCACCGCTCTGCCGACGGGTAGACGAAGAACGAACTAAGCAAACCAATGATAGCCATATATCCGAAACTGGGATGAACAAACTGGTAATACATCACCACATTGACCATCATAGGAACGAAAAGCAATGCCAATCGCAGATACCTCCAGACCTGCAGCTGCATAGACCGATTGGTCAAGATACGCTTCTTGACCCAATCGATGTGGAAAAGTCTTAGTGCCAACGGTATGGTGCATAGCGTCACCAGTTCCATGGTCAGGGCACAATAATATTCGCCCTGCCGGTTGCCGACGGCGATACCTTCCATCAGGAGGCCACTCTCGTATCCAACCACCACCATGCCGCTAACAATCACCGGCAACCAAAATGCGGCTTTCAACTTTAACAGTCCACTCATGTCCTATGTTATCAAATCATTAACCTTAATCCATCAGCGTGCGGTTGACGATGCTCCGTCCCAGCGTCACCTCATCGGTATACTCCAAGTCGTTGCCTACTGCTATGCCGCGCGCTATCACACTGACCTTCACCTCCAGCGGTTCCAGTTGCCGATGGATATAGAAATTGGTTGTGTCACCCTCCATGGTGGAGCTGAGGGCCAGTATCACTTCCTTTACACCACTATCGTCCTTGACGCGCTGCACCAACGATCCAATCTCCAGATCGCCCGGTCCCACACCGTCCATGGGCGAAATCACGCCACCCAGCACATGATACAAGCCGTTGTACTGTTGTGTGTTTTCAATAGCCATCACATCCTGCACGTTCTCCACTACGCACAGCGTGGTATGGTCACGGCGGGTGTCGGCACATATCGGACACACCTCATCATCGCTGATATTGTGGCACACGCTGCAATACCTGATGTCTTTGCGCACGTGCAACACGGCATCGGCAAACATCTCAGCGTCGTCTACCGGCTGGCGCAACAGATGCAACACCAAGCGCAGGGCGGTCTTACGTCCTATGCCTGGCAGTTTGCTGAATTCGCCAACGGCTTTCTCCAAGAGAACTGACGGATAGGTCTCCACGCCTTAGATGTAAATGCCGAAACCAATCTTCAGACCGATGGTGCTGTAGTCCGAATGGTCTTTGAAGCTCTGCTGATAATAGATGCTTGGCTCGATGGTTACCGTGCGGCTGATGAAGAACGCGTAGCCCACCTCCAGTCCGGGCATCACGTCGTTGTAGCTGCCGTTGTGCACAAACTTGCAGTTGGCACCCAGAAAGATGCCGTTCTGCGTGATATAATAGCGTCCGCCGGCGCCCACCGAAAGCAAATCGCCTGCCTCCTGATGGTCGTAAGCCACTTGACCGAAAATCATCAGGTTGTCTGCAAACATATAACCGGCCATGGCGTTCACGCCCAGACTCAGTTCGTTTATGCCGCTATAGTTCAGGTCTAAGCCCGTGAGCGATGCCCCGGCATACAACTTGTCTTTCTCAAACTGCGCACTTGCCGTAATCGTTACAAGCAGCGCGGCCAACAGCACAATAGCTTTTTTCATAATCTTTGTATTTGGGTTAAAAATCCGTTCTGTCTCGTCGCCTCGCTTCAAGCCTTCATCGCCTTGCGGTACCAGGCGAAGAAGCACACGCAGGCCACTACCAGTATCAACACGCTGCCCACATATCCCAGCGACGTGTCGATGCCCAGTGCCATGGGCGACACCAGCAGAAACGTGCCGCAGACCACGGTCATGAACAGCGCAGGCACCAGCGTCACCACAAAAGGCTTCTTCTGTTGCACCAGATAGACAGTGATGGCCCACAGGGTGAAGATGGAAAGGGCTTGGTTCGACCATCCGAGCCACTGCCATATCATGTTGAACCCGTCGGGGTTGCCAATCTGCCAGGCCAAGAGGGCCACGGCGGCCACAAACATGGGGATGGCTATAACGAAACGCTTGGCCAGCGACTTCTGATCCACATGGAAGGCCTCGGCGATAATCAACCGAGCCGACCGGAAGGCCGTGTCGCCCGTGGTGATGGGTGCAGCCACCACGCCAAACATAGCGAGAAATCCACCGAAGATGCCCAGCCACCCGGTGCAGATGCGCTCCACCACATTGGGAGCTGTGAAATACTGTATGAGCGACTTGCCGCCGTCCACCTGCACCAGAAACGCATCGCGCACCTCAGCACCAACGAGATCGCGCCAACCGCCGTAATAGAAGAAATAGATCGAGATGGCTACCCACACCAGCGTCACGACACCTTCGGTAATCATCGCACCGTAGAAGATGCGGCGCCCCTTGCGCTCTGAGTCCACGCAGCGCGCCATCAACGGACTTTGCGTGGCATGGAAGCCCGATATGGCACCACAGGCGATGGTAATGCACATGCACGGGAACGCAGGGTTCTTCTGCATGAACGGGGTGGCACCCAGCAGCGCGGCCGGCGTGTTGCGGTTCAGGTCGGCTCCGCCGCTCCACAACTCGGGCAGGTCGGGCATCTTGATAAACAAACCAATCATCAGAGCCACAGCCATGAACAACAACGAGAATCCGAAGATAGGATAGAGCTTGCCGATAATCTTGTCGATGGGCAGGATGGTGGCCAGCACATAGTAAAGGAAGATAACCACAATCCATACCATGACATCGCCGCCGAAATTCTTCAGTATCAGTGCCGGACTGTAAACGAACACCACGCCCACAATCATCAGCAGAAACACGGAGAAC
This sequence comes from Eggerthellaceae bacterium, assembly GCA_963656105.1. Classification (GTDB taxonomy): domain Bacteria; phylum Bacteroidota; class Bacteroidia; order Bacteroidales; family Bacteroidaceae; genus Prevotella. The sequence continues at coordinate 6,867 of CAVKHW010000118.1, read as the reverse complement.
ACCAGCATCACGCGTTTGGTGTTCTGACCGAGATAGTGACCCACCAACTGCGGCAGGTTGGCACCCTTGTGGCGGATGCTGAGCATGCCCGAGAAATAGTCGTGCACTGCTCCTGCAAAAATGCAACCGAACACTATCCACAGATAGGCCACTGGGCCGTACCACGCTCCCATAATGGCACCGAAGATAGGACCCGTGCCGGCAATATTCAGAAACTGTATCATGAATATTCTCCAACTGGGTAATACCAGATAGTCCACACCGTCGGCTTGCGCTACAGCGGGCGTAGGCCGGTCGTCGGGGCCGAAGATATGCTCCACAAACTTTCCATAGAGCGCATAGCCCAAAACGAGTGCCAATAATGAAAGGATAAAAGAAACCATGGTTGGTCGGTTTATTAAACTCTGCAAAAGTAACGTTATTTTTTGAATTGACGAAAAAATATATGTACCTTTGTCAGAAAAACAAACGAAAATGTTCCGGTTTTCTTTTCTTATATATTTATTGCTTGTAGAAGTGTTACAAGCTGCCGCACAATTCCAACTTCCCGATTCGCTCTCCACACCAGCCGCCAGCCCCAAGCGCGAGGTGCGTGCCGTATGGCTGACAACCATCGGCGGACTCGACTGGCCCCACTCCTATGCACAGAGCAAGGCGAGCATCGCCAAGCAGCAAGGCGAGCTATGCCGGTTGCTCGACCAGTATGCCAAGGCGGGCATCAACACGGTACTCATACAGACGCGCGTCCGCGGCACGGTGATCTACCCGTCGGCCTACGAGCCGTGGGACGGTTGTCTGAGCGGCTTCCCGGGCACGAGTCCGGGCTACGACGCACTGCGGTTCGCCATCGACGAGTGCCACAAGCGAGGCATGGAGCTGCACGCCTGGGTGGTGACGCTGCCCGTGGGCAAATGGAACAAACTGGGCTGCAAGCGGTTGGCTGCGCGCTATCCGGGGCTCATCAAGAAGATCGGCCCCGATGGATACATGAATCCCGAAGACCCACGCACGGCCTCCTATCTGGCCGACATGTGCGAGGAGATTGCACGCAACTACGACGTGGACGGTATCCATCTCGACTACATACGCTACCCGGAGACTTGGAAGATGAAGGTGTCGGCCAGTCAGGGGCGCGAGTACATCACGGCCATCGTGCGCCGCATACACGACAAGGTGAAAACGCTGAAGCCGTGGATCAAGATGAGTTGCTCGCCTGTGGGCAAGTTCGACGACCTGAGCCGCTACTGGAGCCACGGCTGGAACGCCTACAGCAAGGTGTGCCAGGACGCGCAGGGGTGGCTGCGCGACGGACTGATGGATGCGCTCTTTCCGATGATGTATTTCCGCGACAACCAGTTCTTCCCCTTTGCCATCGACTGGGCCGAGCAGAGCCACGGGCGCATCGTAGCACCGGGGCTGGGCATCTATTTTCTCGATCCCAAGGAGGGCAAATGGAGCATTGCCGATGTCACGCGCGAGATGGAGGTCTGTCGGCAGTACGGGCTCGGACACGCTTTTTTCCGTGGCCGTTTTTTCACCGACAACACACAGGGCATCTACGATTTCACCCGTCAGTTCGATGCCCGGCCTGCCTTGGTGCCAGCCATGACGTGGCAGAGCCAAGCGTTGCCATCGGCACCGACTGCCCTGCACGTGTCCGACAACGAGCTGAGCTGGCAGGGCTCCGCACCTTATTATAATATCTACTCCAGTCGCTCGTGGCCCGTCGACACCCGTTCTGCCGACAACCTGATTGCCATCCGGCGCACGGCGCACCATATTGCCGTGAACACGCACAACCGGTTCTTTGCTGTCACGGCCATGGATCGTTACGGCAACGAGAGCGAGCCGCTGCAGAGCTACGACGCTCCGCCGCTGCCCACCGCCAAAGTCCCTTTACTGTCGTGCGACGGCACATGGCTTCAACTGCCCGCCAAACCCTCGGTACTCGATGCCGACATGGTGGCATGCGAGTCTCTGCAGGGCGTTGTTGTCTATACGGGTGCTTACGCTGACCGGCTCAACGTATCGCGTCTCGCCGAGGGCTCCTACATTCTCCGTTCCGTCAACCGCAAAGGCATCAGCCATCGGTTGGGGTTCTTTCAGGTTCGCCGCCGCTTTTAATCACACTACTTTTAATTATGCGCCCCTTTCAGGGGCAATAATCATGTTGCAAACAAACATACGTAGGGGTGAACCCCTACGCTATAATTTGCGCCCCCTTCAGGGGCATACGTCATAATGAGCTACCTCCTCAGAGGCATTCGTAGGAGACACCTGCAAAACGGCAAATCCGAAACACGAATAACAATCAGCACGCATTCGTAAGATTAGTAAAATTAGTGGTTAAAATAAAAACAACACGCTCGGTAGATGAACCACGAATCTGACAAATCCAATGAATGACTATCAACACACATTCGTAAGATTAGTGAAAATTAGTGGTTAAAATAATAACAACACGCACCGATGTTGATTAACCACTAATCTGACAAATCCGACGAATGACTATCAACACACATTCGTAAGATTAGTAAAATTAGTGGTTAAAATCCATGGTTATACAAAAGCCATTCGCCGTTAACAAAAACGCCTCGGGTTGCCGTACCATTACCGCATGTCGGCATCGACAAACGACAGGGGCAACAAGTCTTTCACACTCTTGATGCGATAGACACCCACAGTGCCGCAGAGCAATATCTCCACTGGCTGCTGGTAGCGGTCTTCTATCTCGAGTATCACCTGACGGCAAGCCCCACAGGGCGACACCGGCTTTGCCCGCAATCCGTCATCGTCAGCTGCAGCGATGGCCAGACACCGCACGGGCTGGTCGGGGTTCTGGGCTTGTGCGGCAAAGATGGCCGTACGCTCAGCGCACAGCCCCGACGGGAACGCGGCGTTCTCCTGATTGGCACCGATCACGATGCGGCCGTCGTTGAGCCGCACAGCTGCACCCACCCTGAAATGACTGTACTTGGCATACGAATTGTCCGTGGCGCGCGCAGCGGCCCGCACCAGTTCGGCTTCGTCGGCAGTGAGGTCTTCCGGCTGACAGTAGTCCATGCAGATTTCCAGTTTGATTTTTTCCATAGCTGTTCTATTAGGGTTCTTCGCTTCGGGCAACGGTGTACTCGTAGGCTCCCGCGTCGGGCGCATCATCGCGCTTGCGCCCCTTGCGGTCCACGGGCAGCGCTGTCTGCGGATTGGCGCGTCCGATGGCTGCCGACACCGAGTCGAGATCGAAATCATAGACCAGGTTGTCGGTGTCGATCTTCACGAAATGCTTCACGCCGTAGCAGGTGGTGTCGGCCACATCCTCGTACACCACATCCACAAAGTTCACACTGTCGGCTGTCGTCACCTGCGGCGTGCGGAGGATACAGTGGTCGAAGGCATAACGGAACGTGCGCGTCGAGTCGCCTTGCTCGCCATACACCACATCGTCGGCATAGCCTGTCACAAGCGAGTTGCGCACCACGAGGGTGTCGAGGGCCACACGCGTCGACGTGAAACGCAATGCAGCCTGACGGGCGGCATCGAAAGGATAGTATTGGGCCAGCGTGCAGTGGTTCACCGTCACATGACCGCCGTCAATGCGCATGCAGTCGTTCAGCGCGTTGGTAATCGCGGTGTTGGCAAGGGTCAGCCGTGCGCCCACGGCGTGCAGACCGTAGCCCTGGCAGTTGTGTATCGTGGTGTTGTTGAGCGTGAGCTTCTGTTTCTTCACATCCGACGAGTCGACCACCACACCGTCGTAGGCACTGTGCAGGTCAGTATAGGTCAACTGGTTGCCGTAGCTCGACCCGTAGAAGTGCACACCCTGCCACTGGCCGGGCACACGGTCGTAGGGCAGGTAGTCGAACATATGGTCTATGCGGTCGCCGCGCAGCACCACCTCGTGTCCGGCCTCACCCTCGGTCACGAGGGTGCCATAGACGTCGATTCCGGCATGGTTGTGGAAATAGAGTGTTGTGCCAGCGGCTATGCGCAGCGTGGCACCGCTGTCCACCAGCACACCGCCATACACGATGACGGGTTTCTGCGCTCCGCGCATCGTCGAGTCGCGGGTGATATGCACATCGGTGTATTTCAGCGCGTCCCAGGTGTAGGCCCGCAGGTTCACCTTCTGCTCCACCCCGCTCTCGAGGGTGAACACGAGGTCGTCCTCGCAGAGCTGCGGATCCGTCTGACCATTCTCGGGCGAGGTCAGCTCCACAAACACTCGAATGCTGTCTTTGTTGCGTATCTCAATGTCGCTGACTGCGTAGTCCGACGAGGCACTGAGGTATTGGCCGTCCACATTAACGCGGTAGCCGGTCGCCGGTCCGTTGGCCAGCCGCACACTGCGGCAACGCAGGCCGTCGCCCGACTGGTTGTATACCCAGAACGAACGTGTGGGGGTGGGCACGTTCGAGAACACGGTATCGATATTGACCGTGTCGAGCGAGAACGCCAGCATGTGCGTGGGCGATAGCGAGAAACTGTCGTCGTCTTTACACGCCGACAGGGCGAGCAACGACATCAAGAAAGCTATAAACAGGGCTTTGGCCTTCATATACTTGGTCTTCATATACTATGATAACGTCCGAATCCGATATTTATTTTACCCAAGCCACGGTTTTAGTCGTTATGCTTGAATAAATCCGACGAAGGACTATCAGACCACATTCGTAAGATTAGTGGAAATTCGTGGTTGAAATAAACACAACACGCGCCGTGGTAGATGAACCACAAATCTTACGAATCTTACGAATGTCTATCAACGCATATTCGTAAGATTTGTAAGATTCGTGGTTAAAATAATAACAACGCACTCGGTAGATGAACCACAAATCTTACGAATCTTACGAATGACTATCAGCACGCATTCGTAAGATTAGTGGAAATTCGTGGTTAAAATAAACACAACATGCTCCGTGGTTGATGAACCACGAATCTTACGAGATTAGTGGTTAAAATAAATACAAAACACGGTAGAAAAGTGTTACGGTTTTTCTGAAAATTACACCACTCCGTACACTCTGTTCCAGTGCCACCGACACGCGGTTTCACTGCCACACACAGGCAACACAGACCACTTTGCACGGAGCGCCCCTACGACGCCCTGCGCCATAAGTGTGCCATGACATCACGCATAGGCACCTATCAGCGGGCGTGTCACGCCCTGTCGGCATACGAGACAGCAACTTTCGCGTTGCGAAACGTCACCTTACGCCCTTACCGTCTGCCGCCATACAGACCAAGAATCAGACAAATGACTACCATATTAACCACAACACGCTAACACACAGCACCTTAACGCACCGAATCAATAATACTCATTTTTTGCAAAAAAGCAAACCATATACTATCCATTACGATTTTCCAAAAGTTTTTGTCAACAATAATCCGCTTATATCAATCAAAAACAAACTCAACACGCCTACAAACCCCGAAGATCTTGGTGTGTCACATTGCATCATGCCAAACCCCGAAGAACATTGTGTGTCACATTGCATCATGCCAAACCCCGAAGGGGTGACATAATATAGGATAGGGGTTCACCCCTATCTCCACCCCATCTCGCAATGATCCATTGCCCCTGAAAGGGGCGCATAATTAAACCTCCATAATGAATTGTGCACGCCCTTGCCCGCAGGGGCATACGTAGTACCCCATTATCGGGGTTTGCGCACCTCAAGTCCTGAAGGGGCTTAACAAGCCAGCCCAGTGTGAACAGCGTGGCGCCAGCCGCGATGCGTAACCCTGGGTTGTCATCGCAACGGAAACATCTGGCCTGTAAGGTCAGCACAACGCCAAACGTCCCCACCCCCTAAAATCCTTGTGCTGACCTTACAGGCCAGAATCCCTCACGCCCCACTATACCCAGAGTTACGTCCTCCGCTTCGCTCGTCCTCACTCTGGGCTGGTTTCTGTCGCCCTTTCAGGGCTTGTTTATACTTAGGCTTTTATTTACACTACTTTTAATTATGCGCCCCTTTCAGGGGCAATAATCATTTTGCTAACGAACATACGTAGGGGTGAATCCCTACGCTATAATTTGCGCCCCCTTCAGGGGCATACGTCATAATGAGCTACCTCCTCAGAGGCATTCGTAGGAGACACCTGCAAAACGGCAAATCCGAAACACGAATAACAATCAGCACGCATTCGTAAGATTAGTAAAATTAGTGGTTAAAATAAAAACAACACGCTCGGTAGATGAACCACGAATCTGACAAATCCAATGAATGACTATCAACACACATTCGTAAGATTAGTGAAAATTAGTGGTTAAAATAATAACAACACACTCTGTGGTAGATGAACCACGAATAGAACAAATCTAACGAATGACTATCAACACGCATTCGTAAGATAAGTGAAAATTAGTGGTTAAATATTAAAAACTTAGTTATTGGTGTTTAAATATACGCCTCCTACAGGGCAATAATCCTATTGCGCACGAACATACGCAGGGGTGAACCCCTACGCTATAATCTGTCATCCCTACGGGACATGCAGTTGTAACGTTTTTACCTGACCCCAATAAAGCACATTCACCTCCATTTATCATACGAAGGCTGAAACGAAAAAATCCCCATGCAACTGCATGTTATTGCCTGTTGCATGGGGATTTTATAATGTGTTAACTATAATCCCACGAGGGAATAATTAAGTATATTCTGATTTTTATTTATTGGTGTCCGGTAAACTTTTAATCTAACATAGTAAAACGTTGAATGGATGTTCTTTATAAGTTTTTGGGAAATTCGGGGCTTACTTTTGTCTATTGCATAGTTTTCTATTCATTGCCCCTGAAAGGGGCGCATATTATAGGATAGGGGCTTGCCCCTATCTATCAAAGCACACCGTCTTTTGCCCCTG
>CAVKHW010000117.1:0-2130 GCA_963656105.1 Eggerthellaceae bacterium | reverse complement strand
TTTAAGGCTGCGCCAAATATGCGCCAAAAATTTTCAAGTAGCAAGACAAGCATCTTTAATCCACCAGAATGATGGCTCTAAAAGATGTTAAAAAAATGTGCTCAAAATTTTGTACGGGTAGAAGTTCAGACATTGTGGGCTACACACCTCCCACTCTACATAAAGGTGTGCGTTGGTTTGTCGATTTCACGGCTTTCGATCCAGCACGTGATGTTATGAGACGCAAAAGATACTATATCAAGGACGACCTTAGTATCTCTGCTAAGAAACATAGAGCTGCCGAAATCATGGAGGTTTTAACAAAACAACTTAGCCAAGGTTGGAACCCTTGGCTGACGAATGACGAAAGCCGTGGCTTTGTCCACTTTGAAAATTGCTTAGAGCGTTACTCTGAGTATGTTGACAGGATGGACAGAAAGAGGACACGCCAAAGTTATTCTTCAAAAGTTAATATCTTAAAGGATTTCATTGCCACCCAGAACAATCCTATCAAGTATGCATATCAGTTTGATGTGACGTTTTGTACAGATTTCATTGATTGGATTTTCCTTGACCGTGAGAGTTCCCCACGAACAAGGAACAACTATCGCGGTTGGCTTTATAGTTTGGCAGAGTTCTTGATTGCACGAAAGCATATCAAGACAAACCCTGTTGAGCATATAAGAGTCATGCCTGAACATGAGAAATTCCGCAAAGACTTATCGCCCCAAATGCTAAAGCAAATGGCGACACACCTTAACAAGGTGGACAAGCCGTTTTACCTTGCTTGCTTGATGCAATATTACACGCTCATCCGACCCGGAGAAATGAGTAACCTTAAAATTGGCGACATTTCCATTAAAAAGCAATCAATCTTTGTTTCGAAAGATTTCAGCAAGAACCACAAAGATGCCGAGGTCGGACTCAACAAAATTGTCATTAAACTAATGTTGGATTTAGGTATCTTCAACTATCCCAATGATTACTATCTCTTCGGTTCAAAATTTATGCCCAGCAAGGATAAATATGGAGCATACCAATTCAATGTAAGATGGAAAGCCATGCGTAAAGCTCTGAATTGGGATGATTGTTACCAGTTTTACAGTTTGAAAGACTCTGGAATAAGAGACTTGGCAAATGCCCAAGGCGTAGTCGTTGCAAGAGACCAAGCTCGGCATAGTGACATATCGACTACTAATAAATATATACAGAAACATGGAGTTCAGCAGGTGACTCTCAATTTTGAAGGCAACCTCACCTACGATAACGAGGAGGAGTAACACGTCCTCGTTTATAATGTAAATGGCAATCATTTATCACCTTACAGGTAGTAGATGGTTGCCATTCGCATATTAAACAGGCTCTTTCTTTTGTAGCGGTGTATCTTTTGCCACGCTTTTATTGCAGAGTCGCTGACTTTTAATGAGTTTCGCGGTGATACAACTTGTAAATCCTATGGAATTATGCTACATTATCACCTTAAAAATTTCCCACGCCATCGCGAAGTGTTACCGAGATGGTTGGCAAACATACATCCCAGCCCTATGGCAACACGTTGCTATTAGGCTGCAATGACTATTTGCCAAGGACCAAATACAAAGAAAGCGGCAACACCCAGTACAAGCTATCAAGGCTGATGCTTAGATGACTTGTACTGGGTGTTGCCGCTCACTTTGTCTGAACATTTGGTCTTGCCACTCGCAACACTTCACTATTCCCCACCCATTGAAAAGGGGACTTAAAGTCATACCCACCCTGTAAAACAGACGGCAGCTATTCTGCTTAATGAACAAAGCACCATTCCTGTCTGCACACAGCCAATAGAGGTGCGTTGTTCCGCAGAACGTGTGACGAATTGATTTGATTTGTCAATCGTCAGAGCGTCAAACGTGGCCGACATGAACCGACCTCTAGTTTACCGCTTTTTGATTGCCAACACAATTCCCGTGTCACACTGTAGCTGGCGACTGTTTTACACCCACCCTCGTTGTTGGGAAACGTCGGTGTTTTTTATCAAACAAACTATGAAGTAAGGGAATGGTTTCCATCAGATAGACTTTTCGCAAACCTTATTGGTAGCTCTTGACATGGAGGGATATTCCATCTGGACGTTATATTGGTGCAATATTCTGTAGATGTTGCTTTTCCCCT
>CAVKHW010000116.1:0-2219 GCA_963656105.1 Eggerthellaceae bacterium | reverse complement strand
GCGCCCCTTTCAGGGGCAAAGGACAACAAGCCACGCTATGTAAAGTAAGCCCCAGGTTATCCAAAACCTTATAAAGAGCATTCATTCAGCGTTTTACTATGTTAGACCAATATTTTACCGGACACCATTAAATCAGAAAAGACCTACACAACAACATGAAATTGTCTGAACAAAGGGGCAGTATGCTACATGGCGTACTGCTCATTGCGTTGTTTGCATGCGCCGCCTTCTACATCGGCAACATGAGCTGGGTGAAGGCGCTGTCGCTCAGCCCGATGGTAGTGGGCATAGTGGTGGGCATGCTCTATGCCAACAGCCTGCGCAACCATCTGCCCGACACATGGGTGCCAGGCATCCAGTTCTGTTCGAAACGCATCCTGCGCACTGGCATCATCCTTTACGGCTTCAGGCTCACCCTGCAGGACGTGATGCAGGTGGGCACGGCAGCCATCATCATCGACGCGGTGATGGTGGGCGGCACCATCGGCCTCGGCCTACTGGCCGGCCGGCTGCTCAGGATGGACCGCAGCATCGCGCTGCTCACGGCCTGTGGCAGTGCCATCTGCGGGGCGGCAGCGGTGCTGGGCGTGGACGGTGCCATCCGCCCCAAACCGTACAAGACGGCGGTGGCGGTGGCCACGGTGGTAATATTCGGAACGGCCTCGATGTTTCTCTACCCTGCGCTCTACCGTGCCGGGATCTTCACGCTCTCGCCCGACAGCATGGGACTGTTCACTGGTGCCACGGTTCACGAGGTGGCGCATGTGGTGGGAGCAGCCAACGCCATGGGGCCGGCAGTGAGCAACGTGGCCATCATCGTGAAGATGATCCGCGTGATGATGCTCGTGCCCGTACTGCTGGTGATAGCCTGGGCCACGGCACGATGTGCCGCACGGCGCACCGACGGTGCTGAGGCCGCCAGTGGCCGACCCACCATCACCGTGCCCTGGTTTGCCATTCTGTTCCTCGTCGTGATCGGTTTCAACTCGCTGCAATGGCTGCCCGCCGACTGGGTGGAGGCCATCAACGGCTTCGACACCTTCCTGCTGACCATGGCAATGACCGCCCTGGGTGCCGAGACCAGCATCGACAAGTTCAAGAAGGCCGGCTTCAAGCCGTTTCTGCTGGCCGCCATGCTCTATTGCTGGCTGGTGGGCGGAGGCTACTGTCTGGTCAAGTTTGCCTTGCCCGCCGCCATGTAGGTGCGTACAGGTGGGAGCTGCCCGACCTTGCCGCAGCCTGCGGAAAGAGGCTGTAGGGCATCGTTTCGATTGACATAAGTCAAGAGTTGTTTTTGACTTAAATCAAGGAAATGTGGTGCAAGCCGTTTTTTACGTCGGCAGAATGATGATTTTCGCAAACCATCTATAACTTTGCCGACGTTTTTAAGGATAAAAAAGATTGTTACCATGAATGACAAATTGACTACTGTTAACGAAATGGCCAACCGCCAGACGAGCAGCAAAATTTCGATGATGTTGGGCAGCCGCCGCGCTGCCTTGGCAGAAAAGAAGGCCAAGAAGGCATAACATGGCCACAAGGCTCAGGCACTGACATGTGCCAAGGGCCGCAAAAAGAAAAGCTGATTACCGTGTCCGTCGGATAGGTAATCAGCTTTTTTCGTCATTTGCTGCACGACGAAAATCTAATGGTGTCCGTAAATATTGGTCTAACACCATAAAACGCTGAATGGACACCAATAATAAAAACCTTTCAAGGAGTGAACCTCCAACTTACAGAAGTTTCGGATTAGGTATTTATGATTGAATATACGTCCCCAAAGGGGGCAAACTCTGCATAACCGCTGGTGACCGTAGGGAACCTGCGGATTCAGTAGCAAGGCGAAAAATCGTCCTCGAAGAGGGCGAACTTGTCATGCAAAGATGCTCTGTGCGAGCGTTCGCCCTCTTCGAGGACGACTTTATTTTCTGGTGCTCTATCCGCAGGTTCCGTTCGCTACGCTCTCTCCACCAGCGGTTATGCAGAGTTTGCCCCCTTCGGGAACACCTGCTAAACGGTAAATCCGAAACTTGAGTACCTTATATATAATTATTGCTGTCCGGTAAAATATTGTCCTAATAATGTAAAACGTTGGACGGATGCTCTTTATATGGTTTTGGATGACCCTGGGCTTACTTTACATAGCGTGGTTTGTTATCCTTTGCCCCTGAAAGGGGCGCATATTACAGGATAGGGGCTTGCCCCTATTTATCAAGCAC
>CAVKHW010000115.1:0-2359 GCA_963656105.1 Eggerthellaceae bacterium | reverse complement strand
TGATGTCGGTCACGATGCACGGCAACTGCATGGCACCTGCCTCAATCACCACGTTGGGAAAACCCTCGCGGTAACTGGGATGCACCAAGGCATTGGCGGCGGCATAGTAAGGTCGCACGTCACTTTGGTTGCCTACGGCATGAATCTGGGGACAAGCCTCGATGGCGGCCTTCGTGTCAGAGGGCAAGGGGTCGAGCTGCGGCTCCTCGTCGCCCACGAGCAACAGGTGCGCTTCGGGATGCGTGCCGAGCAGACGGCGGAACGCCTCCACCAGTTCACGGATGCCCTTGTCGTTCACCAAGCGTCCCACGGTGACAAACACGAAGCTGTCGGCTGTAGCCCCAATTTCCTCTCGTATCTCCTGCCCTCTCCGTGCCACCTCGTCGGTGCGGTCGTAATGCACAAGGTCGATGCCTCGCACATTTCCATAGCCCAACACCCGGACAGGCTTCCGTGTAATACCGAAGTTCAGCAGGTCGTTCCTCACGCCATGCCCTTCCGCAATCACGTGCGTGGCACAAGCGCAGGTCAAGGCATCGGTCAGCATGAGGATGCGCCGCTTCAATCCCTTGGAGGTGGGAAACACCAATCCTGTAAATGTATGCACACGTACTGGCACGCGCGCCATCCACGCCGCCATCATGCAGAGCAACCCAGCCTTGGGTGTCATGCTATGGATGATGTCGGGGCGTTCGCGGCGCAGCACCCTAACCAGTCGGCAGAGCGACACCAAGTCTTTTGCGGGCGATATGTGCCGCTGCATCTCCACCGCAATGGTGCGCACCTGTTCACGCCGGGCTATCTCCGTCAGTTCGGTGCCTGACGAAGAAAGAGCCACCACCGCATAGTCGGCAGAAAGTTCGCACAGCACACCGCGGCAGAACACGTCCAGCGAGCTCGGCACCGTGGCGCAGCGTATCAGTTTCTTCATTACTCAAATTTAGAATACCAAGCCCTGCAAGGTAGGGTGTTCAAAATTCAGAAAAAAGTAGTCGCAATTTTGTGGGGGGACATACTAAGCCCTGCAAGGGCGTAACAATCTCAGCCCAGGGTGAACCGCGGAACGTAGTGAAGCGGTGTAACCCTGGGTAAACGGTTGGTTTTCAAGGCTGGCCTGTAAGGTCAGCACAATCAATTGGGTGTGTGTTGACCTTACAGGCCAACCGTTGCTATGGCCATGAAAACCCAGGGTTACGTCCGTAGCTTCGCTCCGTCCTCACCCTGGGCTGCGGTCGTTACGCCCTTTCAGGGCTTTAATTACAAAATTCTTCTTGATAATCAAATGATTATAAATTTATATCAATGTAAAATTCTGCACATTTTTTAATCCGATTTTGAACACTCTACCTTCCAGGGCTTTAATGTGTATCATACTACACATTTCAAACCTTTGCAGTACATGCCTGTTATACGATTCCGCCCTACAGCCCTATGCGCTATGTCAGAAGCGCAAGGCAAACGTCATGCCTGTGCCCATGGGCGTGGCAAAGGGCACGAGAGCCGTAGTGGTGTCGTGTTTCTTCACCGTGGCGGCCTTGCCGCCCTTGCTGCGGTAGGCGTCGATGAGATTGTAGACATACATGGTGGCGGCCACGCCCACGGAGAGCCACGCCATCTGCCGCATCGACTTGGCCTTGGAGTCCCAGCCCTGACTCTTGTAGTAGCTGTTGCGGTCGAAAAAGCGCACGGCAAGCGGGATGGAGACAGCTTCGGTGGCCCATATCGCAATGCACTTGGTGGTTTGCTTCTTGTTCCATTGTCCCAGACCGGGGATAAGGCTCTGCGCCAGCGACTTCATGCCGCATGGCTCCGTGATCTCCACATCGTCGTACTGCGGTTCGGTGTTCTTCTCCGACACTGCGAAGAGCTGGTAGAGCGTCCAGTCCCAGTTGGACGTTACATCCTCGCTGAACACCTCCTGCTGGTCTACAATCTTATACTTGAACCATGTGTCTGCACCGAAGGTGATGATGTGGGCCGTGGTGTCCACCTTGGCGACGTCGGCCGACAGACCGTAGCGATCGGCCAGTTGATCCACGAGCGAATTCACACGGGTGTCGTAGAGCAGTCCCTTGTCGGTGAAGAAGGGTTCGGTGTAGACAAAGCGGTAGGTGTCGTTGGTGCGCTGGGCGTTGAGCTTCTCTATTGCTTTTGCGCTGGCCCACAACGGTTTGCTGGCAGCAAGACAGGGCGTTGCCATGAAAAGACTGAGGCAGAGTGCCGCAAGGCACAGTGCATGCTTGGTGAAGGTTTTCATAATGGTATGGTGTTTTGTGTGTTTTATTCGTTTATTCAGTTCTCTATTTTTCATTTTCTATCCGATCATACTCGCGCACATAGCCTTCGGCGGTGCGGTCGA
>CAVKHW010000114.1:0-2577 GCA_963656105.1 Eggerthellaceae bacterium | reverse complement strand
CTCAAGTTTCGGATTTACCGTTTAGCAGGTGTCCCCGAAGGGGGCAAACTCTGCATAACCGCTGGTGGAGAGAGCATAGCGAACGGAACCTGCGGATAGAGCACCAGATGATAAAACGTCCTCGAAGATGGCGAACGCTCGCACAATGCATCTTTGCATGACAAGTTCGCCCTCTTTGAGGACGATTTACGCCCTGCTACAGAATCCGCAGGTTCCCTTCGGTCACCAGCGGTTATGTATATTCAAGCATAAATACCTAAATCCGAAACTTCAGTGTGTTATCTCAAACCTTATTAAGAGCATCCATTCAGCGTTTAACTATGTTAGACCAATATTTTACCGAGCACCAAAAATTTTATTTAAAACGAGAGCAGTGGACGCGGCTCGTGTAAGATATCTTCTGAACAAAACAGGCTTGCGACAATCCTTCTTTTAGCGCATTGAAACCACTAATAACCCAATGCTTTGTTTCTTTTTTCGCGAAACCCACCGCTTTTTGCCGTCCGGCATGTTGCGATAGGTGCTTTCCCATGTTGCACAACATCACTTTTGGCTTTCCGATAAGGCGTTAATCGTTGTCCGATAAATCATCTTTCGCGCCATCCTCAGATACCTATCGGCCATACTTTTCTTGCTTCCAAAAGTTGTTGTTTGTGCTTTTCTTCTTCAACTTGTTGGAAATAAGATGGTTGCATAAAATTGTAAAAAAGCTCAAGCTGATGCACTTATAGGACTGCTTAACGGCGGAAACCTTCGTTTTGAAAGGTGCTGTTGTTATAATAGTTCATAACAATTACACGCGCGATCCATAGATAGCCCTCAATGGATCTTCGGGTTTTGGCCGCATCGTTTAATGTTGCTTTTATCCAACAAAGCGTGTCGAATCAAAAGAATGGGTCGTAATGAATTCTTTGGCGGTTAACTGACGGAGAAAAAGCCGTTTGGCGCGATTCGCTTACTGTTCAAGTTCTGGGATTTACCTTTTAGTCCAGACCCTCTTTGGAAAAGCGGTTCAAGCATAAATTCTAAATCCGAAACCCGGGCAACTTATATTTGCCTTACGAATCAGACGATGTCTTCAGGCGAATCGATCAGTTGCGTTGCTCCATGCTCAAGCAAAAAATCTTTGCTTCTGAATCCCCATAGCACACTTATGCAGGGGATGTTGCAGTTGTGCGCCGTGGCTATGTCCACATCGCTGTCTCCTATATAGACGGTTGTCTCGCGCGAAGCATTCAATTGTCGCATGGCTTCTAATACGGTGTCGGGAGCTGGCTTCTTTCTTATAGTAGGCCGTTCGCCTATAGCTACGTCCACCCATTGACCGAAAAAATGATTTACCAAGTCTTGTGTGGCAGCATAGAATTTGTTGCTGACCACTGCTAATTTGACACCTTGGTCTTTCAGCCGACCGAGCATTGCGAGTATCCCCGGATAAGGCTGCGTGGTATCAAGGCTGTGTATAAGATAATGCTTGCGGAACGTGTCGTAACAATCGTCGAAGTGGGGATTGGAAAGACCTTGCGGGATGGCACGTTCCATCAGTTTCTTCACACCGTTGCCCACAAACATCCGAACCTCATCGACGCTACGCTCTTCCATGCCAAACGTACGTAAGGCGTAATTGCAACTTGCGGCAAGGTCATCGAGCGTGTTGAGCAGTGTGCCGTCGAGATCAAATATATAACTCTCGTAATTCATTCCTTATTATATCGTAATTATCGAGCAACTCGTCGTGGTAGGCCAACTCGCATGGTGTGCGGAGGTTGCCTCCGTATACCACCAGTTGCTCGTCATCTTCCAATCGGATAACTTCGGTTTTTCTGTTGGCACCCGTTTCCCACATTACCACATCGTGGGTAACATTGTCGACCACCACATACTTGAATTCAAACGGGAAAAGCATGGCATAGGCGTTGATGGTCAACATCCAGTCGCCGTCGCCTATATAGCGCATGGGCAGATAGCGCCGCTCGTTCCATACTCCCAACGATGGTTCGCTGCCAAGCACGGCCACCGAACAGTTCTCGCGCACCTGAGGGGCTGACACCCGGAAAATCACACTCCTGTTGAAATAGGGCATAGAGCTGATGTGCAATGCTTTCCGTTCTTGCTTAACGGGATAAATGTAGTGTTGCAGCGAGATGTCGCGCCAAATGTCCTGAAAAATGTATTTGCGCGATGTGTCGAGACTGATCAAGCGCGGCACAGCACTCCACTCTTTTCTCATCACCTTGCCCTTGTCGTCTTCCACCTGGTATGCGTAAACCATGTAGCGTATAGGAACATGGGCCACGACTATACCCGTGGTCTCGGCATGCCATGTCGTGCCGTTTTCGGTGTGCATGAGCAGGTCGTTCTCGCGGGTGTGCCCATCCATGTCGATATAACGGATAGACACGTGCATGGATTGACCGAATGGCGTTTGGTATCTAATGTTGAAATTCAACTTCATATTGCAAAGATTATGCAAACGGGCGCAAAGAAAACTTGTTTCAATTTACCGAGTGCAGCTTATCTTATGCAAAGATAATGCAAACGAGTGCAAAGAAAACTTGTTTTCAATTTGCCGAGTGC
>CAVKHW010000113.1:0-2716 GCA_963656105.1 Eggerthellaceae bacterium | reverse complement strand
GTCGTAATGCCCGCATTACTCCCTTACTCGCTGACGATATGCCCTCGAAAATAGTTTCAAAATCCAGCAAAGCTAATTTAAAGAACCCACCTAAATTCAAGCGACATCCGTTTACCTCATGACAGCTGCGTTACGCAGAGCTGTTAACGTTAATATCCAGACTTTTCTTAATCATAATTAAGGTAACAAGATGAAAAGTATAGACAAGATACAACAGGTATGCAGTCTTATAGTGTGCATACTGATACTGTCGTCGCTCGCCATAGTAAAGCACGGCGAATGGATGGGCAGGGAGTTGAAACCCGAATTAGCAACAACCACAAGTGTAACTAACGACACTTTGCGCACGCTTGCTGACGGGTCGACAATAATCAATACCACACCATTGGCATCCGACATCACGGGGTATGCGGGCAAGGTGCCTCTCGAAATCACTCTCAAGGACGGAAAGGTACAGCATGTGACAGCTCTCGACAATGCAGAAACAAAGAGTTTCTTTGACGAGGCATCGTCTCTGCTGACAAAGTGGGATGGCAAGACAGTAGACGAGGCTATGCAGATGGATGTGGATGCCGTGACCGGAGCCACATTTTCATCCAAAGCCATCATCGGCAATATGAGGCGCGGCCTACAGTATGCACAGCAACAACATACACAGGCAACCGCCCCAACATCGGGAGCTTTCGATTATTCTGCCAAAAACATCATCGGAGTCATCGTGGTGCTGATGGCCGCCATTCTCCCCCTCTTCATAAAGAACAGGAAATACCATCTGTTTCAGTTGGTGCTCAATGTGGTGGTTTTGGGATTCTGGTGTGGTGCGTTCCTTTCCTACACAGCATTGATAGGATATATGGCTCACGGCATCAACGTGGCAGCCTTCGCCATTCCGGCGGTCATGATTATAACCGCATTCGTCTATCCCCTCTTCGGCAAGAAGACTTATTATTGCACCCATGTCTGTCCGTTCGGCTCATTACAGCAGGTAGCAGGCAAATGCACTAAACATAAGTTAAAGATGTCGCGACAGGCAACAAAACGTCTTGATATATTCCGCCAAGTATTGTGGGTCTTACTGATGCTCTGCATCTGGAGCGGTGTGTGGAGCGATTGGACCGACTACGAGCCATTCACGGCTTTCATCTTCCAGTCGACAACATGGGTCGTCGTTGTCATTGCTGCAACATTCGTCGTATTATCGTTCATTATCACACGTCCCTATTGCCGGTTCGTATGTCCGATGGGCACACTGCTTCATCTGAGCCAGAATTCCAAATAACACTATTTTCACAAACAGGTAAACAACAGATATCATGAAACCAGCAACACTATTGAATGTCGTATTAGCCATAGCACTCATCATCGTGTCAGCAAAACTGGTGATGGGCGGCGCCTGCAAATCGTTCGTGGACAAAGAAGATTCCACCGATGTGGTTTATCAGAACATCATGTCGCGTGCTTCAGTACGCGCATATACGGATAAACAGGTAGAGGACGAGAAGATAGAGAAACTGCTGCGAGCCGGTATGGCTGCTCCTTCGGCAGTGAACATCCAGCCGTGGCACTTCATTGTAGTGAAAGACAAGGCTACGCTTGCCAAAATAGCCGAGGTGACGCCGAATGCCAGCATGGCTAAAGATGCGCCGTTGGCCATCGTGGTCTGTGGCGACATGACCAACGAGAAGGAGGGCATGGTGCGCGAATTCTGGAGTCAGGACGCATCAGCCGCTACAGAGAACATTCTGCTACAAGCCCACAGCATGGGACTGGGAGCGGTGTGGACCGGCACCTATCCTGACAACAAGCGTTGCGATGCGGTAGCTGCGTTGCTGCACCTTCCAGAGAACGTTATTCCTTTCGCCACGATCGTGATAGGTTACCCCAAAGGCGAGACAACACCAAAAGACAAATGGAAACCCGAAAATGTGTCGTACGAGGTGTATGGCCAGCAGCAGAACGGAAAGTCTGATGCGTCTTCCGAGATAAAAAAAGAGAGCAAGAAAGACTTTGAAGCGTTTGACGTGACCACCGATTTCCACGGCAATCCGTTCACCTACTTTAAAGGTAAAGGGCTGCTGCTGGCAGTAGGAAACAAGGCCGACCACAACGAGATGACCATCGGATGGGGGGCAATGGGAAACATTTGGGAAAAAGGCATGTCGCTGATGACTGTCTATGTGGCACCGGCCCGCTACACGTTCAAATATATGGAGAAAGCGAAATACTTCACCGTCATGGAGTTTGACGATGCCCACAGCGATGTGCTCGAATACATGGGCACCCATAGCGGACGCGACGGCGACAAGGCGAAGGCCATGGGCTTGCACACACGCTATACCGAGCACGGAACGCCGTACTTTGAGGAGGCAAAGACTGTCTTCGAGTGCGAAATGATATATCATGCGCCCTTCGACCCCAAAGGATTCGGTGACATGCCGAAGAAGCAATACGCTGATTTCCCTGCAGGCATACATTCCATGTATATGGGCAAGATAGTGAAAGCCTTAAGACGGTAACCCAAGTTTAGGGCTTCGTTCTCAATTTTCTGATTTGGAAATTATGGTTGAAAAATTGTCCCCGAAGGGGGCACATATTTTAACGTCACAATGAATTATGCGCCCCTTACAGGGACAATCCATTATCTACAACCCCAATCCGTAGGGGTGAACCCCTACGCTATAATCTGTCGTCCCTACGGGACTTGCGGTTGCAACGT
>CAVKHW010000112.1:0-3089 GCA_963656105.1 Eggerthellaceae bacterium | reverse complement strand
CTTGGAAGCGAAGTACACATCGACATGTATGACGACCGACTTGAAATCTATTCTCCGGGCGGACTCATGGATGGTGGCTCCATCAAGGATATGGACGTGATGAATATGGCTTCACATCGTCGCAACCCTGTACTTGCCGACATCTTCAGCCGATTGAAATACATGGAACGTCGCGGTTCTGGTTTCAGAAAGATAGTCTTGGCTTACAAGGGGCATGACGGTTACAAGGAAGGCATGGATCCGACATTCACAACTCCTTGGGACAGCTTTGTCTTGACGTTACCAAAGTTCAATGTTGTCGGTGTCGAGGGAGTCGTTTTTAACGATGAAGATGATACTGAGCCTAACAATAACCAAGGTGGTCAGAAAGGTGGTCAGAAAGGTGGTCAGAAAGGCGAAGAGAAGACCATTAACACCATACTGCAACTAATAAAGGACAATCCTACAATCACGAGAAACGCCCTTGCAGAGGTTATTGGCATCTCTCCCAGTGCTATCCAAAAGCACATCAACCGGCTGAAAGCAGACAATATCATAGTTCGTCAGGGCGGTGATAGAGGTGGCCATTGGGAAGTGCTGAAAGACTAACGGCCCTCAAGCATCAGTCCATACCAACACCTATCTTTGTTTATCCTTTCCTCGATTAACGGGCTTCAGATTACGTTCTAAAAGTAAACGAATAATCATAAGTCGCTGTTAATCAGAGGTAGATATATTTGAGGAGGTGGAGTAAGTGTGGGCAACTACTGAAAGGTATAGATAGACAAATCCGCATAGCTCAATGAGTTATGCGGATTTTCTTTTTGATCAAACTTTGTGTTTCTTTCGTTACAAAACCTTGTTATATGGCAAAAATTCAAAATAAAGTTCGTAATTTTGCACAAGCCAACACGTACACCATCTGCACATGTGGTGGGTGCTGGGATGGTGGCGCAAGCACCCTACACATTCAGCTTTCTGTAGCGTAATATCACCTTTCTTTATTTCATAAAACAATGTACACAACAACACGTAAATTGATGATGGCACTTGCCTTCTGCATGTCATTTGTAATGGTCGTGAGCGCATGCAACGACAACAACCATGAGGGAGATAACGGCCTGCCATCGTTCACTCTACCGCAAAGAATAGCCGTCATTGACGCCGGAAGCACCGGGTCGCGCCTCAAAGTCTACGAAGTCAAGACCGACAGCACCATCGAACGCTTGTTCCCCGCTACGGCCGAAGAGAAATCAAAGTCGAAGGGCGGTGCGCTCTCCGAGGTGGCCAACCAGACTGACAGCGTGCGAAAATACTTAGAGCAGATGACCGCCAAGTACACCCGCTCCACAGGCGAGGTCATACCGCTTTACGTATTGGCCACTGCCGGCATGCGCCATCAGGACAAGGACAAGGCCAACGGCGTGTATGCCAAGATGACAAGCATATCCGAAACCATGAACGGCTTCAAGGTGCAGCAAGCCATGACCATCTCCGGACGCTACGAGGGTCTGTACGCCTGGATAGCTGCCAACTACGAAAACCATACGCTTACCAAAACGCCCGTGGGAACGCTCGAGATAGGCGGCATGTCGATGCAAGTGGCTTTCGCCACAACCTCCACAGCCGTGCCGACCGACTATAAAATTACGCGCCACGACTGGGGCACACTCTACTGCAAGAGCTATCTGAATGGTGGCACTGATGCCATCTACAAGCAGACCCCCGACACCTTGCCTTTTCAGTTTACCCTGCCCATCGAGGATATCAGTGCCTACAGCGGCAATACGTCATTTTTCGGATGCAGCACCGGTGTGGTAAAGACCTTGAACGGCATCGAGCAGGCAGGGTCGCCTGAGGCTTATGCGCAAACGCTGCCCCGGTCGGATCGCTACCACAACTTCATGTGTGCCTACTACGTGCCATGGGTCGTGGAGAATCTGCATCTCACCAACCGCATCATTGCCGACCCCTACGATACCGACTGGACGGAGGGTGCCGTTTACGACATCGTTATCAACCGGCAGACACCCGAGCCTTTCGATTACGTGAAAGCCCTCTGACAAAGGCGCGGTTGCCCATTTTTTCATTAGTGTCCGGTAAAAACATCACAACCGGCGAGTGCCGTAGAGACAACAATTTATAGCGTAGGGGGTGACCCCCTACGCTTTTTTTCGTCACATCATGATTGTCAGACCCCAGCTTCAGCTTGCCTCTCAAGACCAGCACCTTACCGTCTCCCAGGCGATGCTTGCCTTGCTGCCTTTCTTCAGCATCAGATGCAAGCCTACAGCCTCACCCATCGTCCAATCATGAATGTATTTATCCGCTCAGCATATGGTTCTATTCCAAACTAATATGCTACGGCAACAAAAACAAGCTGTTTAAGAAGAATTTACCATTCCCGTAACTTCCAATGAGGTGATGTTGACTCACAGACATCTCCAAAGGGGGTTGCTTTGCCATCCTTACTGCCGAGCCTTCTGAAAACGTTATTGTAGCAGCTATGTAAACGTCTATCAATCGCATCGAAATACCTCTGTAACAATGTGGCCGTAACTTTGCAGTCGGAAACATAAAGGTATAAAAAAGCATGAAGATCAAAAGGGCAATCGTGGTGCTCGGAATGCTTACGGCAGCAAGTATGCCGTCGTTGGCGCAACAGATAGAGGGAGCCGTCACCGACAAGAATTCAAAAGAGACACTCATCGGAGCCGTTGTCACCGCTGTTGAGAACGACGGCAGTGCTAAGACAAAGGGTAACGGCACTGCTGCCAACCTGCAAGGAGGCATCAAGGCCGTTACCGATGTAGACGGTCATTATAGGCTTGACGGACTGAAGAAAAACAAGACTTATACCTTATATATAAATTATGTGGGCTACAAGCCAATGATAATTGACCGGGTTCAGGCCAAAGATGCAAACATGGACATAGCGTTGCTACCCGATGAACAGCAACTGAAGGAAGTGACCGTGACCGCTGTGGAAAGGCGTAATACGGACGCGGCCATGATACAGGTCGCCAAGACCAGTCCCGTCATCGTGAGCAATGTCTCGGCACAGGAAATAAGCCGTACGCAGGACACCAACGCAGGAGAGGTGATACGCC
>CAVKHW010000111.1:0-3232 GCA_963656105.1 Eggerthellaceae bacterium | reverse complement strand
TAGCGCTCCTGGTTTGGGACCAGGTGGTCGCAGGTTCGAATCCTGTCGCCCCGACTTATTTAGATTTATGAAATAGGAGAAAAGCCATTTGGTTTTTCTCCTTTTTTTCAATCCGTCACGCCAAGAAACGTATGAAGGGGCATAAATCAGTGACACAATTACACGCATAAAACAGACCAACAGAAAGCCGCATCACATATAATGCGATGCGGCTTTCTGTGATTCTTGTCATTAAGAAACATGACAACCGCTGCTTGTTAAAATTGCGGCGGAAAAGAGTTGGCTTATTTAATGATGCCTTGTTCTACAAATATCTTCTTGAGTTTCTGCACGCCTTCTTCCACTTGTTCGGTGGAGTGCGAAGCCATCAAGGCAAAGCGTACCAAGGTGTCTTGTGGTGCGCAAGCTGGCGGAATTACGGGGTTAATGAACACACCGGCATCGAAAGCTAGCTTGGTAACCATAAACGTCTTCTCAATGTCGCGCACATAGAGGGGAATGATAGGACTCTCTGTCTCGCCAATTTCAAATCCTTCTTCACGGAACCGTTCCAAAGCATAATGCGTAACATCCCACAGGTGCTTCAAACGCTCAGGCTCATTCTGCAGGATGTGCAAGGCTTCGAGAGCGGCTGCCGTAGCGGCGGGTGTGTCGCTGGCCGAGAAGATATAGGTGCGTGCTGTATGACGAAGGTAATTGATGGTGTCCTTGTCGGCTGCAATGAATCCGCCAATCGATGCCAGACTCTTTGAGAAGGTACCCATGATGAGATCCACTTCGTCGGAAAGTCCAAAATGGTCGCATACGCCACGCCCCTGTTCACCGAACACGCCCAATCCATGAGCCTCATCCACCATGATGGAGCAGTTGTATTTGTGCTTCAGCTCTACGATGGCAGGCAGGTTAGCCAAATCGCCCTCCATTGAGAACACGCCATCAACAACAATCAGCTTGACCGCCTCCTGAGGCAATTTGGCGAGCACACGCTCCAAGTCGGCCATATCATTATGCTTATAGTGGAGCTGGGTGGCAAAACTCAACCGACGGCCGTCAACGATTGACGCATGGTCGCGATCATCGCAAATAAGATAATCGCCGCGTCCAACCACTGCGGGGATGACTCCCGAATTAACGAAAAATCCCGTAGAGAAACAAAGTGCGTCGTCCTTGTGCTCGAAGGCAGCAAGCTCTTTTTCCAATTGCACATGGATATCAAGCGTTCCATTAAGGAAGCGGCTACCGGCACATCCCGAACCATACTTGTCGAGAGCTTTCTTGGCAGCTTCGATGATGCGGTCATCTCCAGTAAGACCTGTGTATGCGTTGCTTCCGAACATCAACACCTTATGGCCGCCCATGGTCACAACAGGTCCTTGTTTACTTGTGATTTCGCGGAAATAAGGATAAACGCCAGCCTCCATGTACTTTTGAGGCAGACGGTAACTTTTGTATCTTTCTTGTAATTGTCCCATCATTAAAAATAGGTGTAGTAAATCTACGAGTTATACATTTAGGCCACAAAGTTAATGTTTTTTTTCTATATGAGGAACAAAAAGCGGAGAAATCGCTTTGCAACAAGAAAATTAAGCACAAAAAAGGCCAAATCAAAATTTTTTGCATTAATTTTGCATTATGAAAAAACGCATCCTGTTTATTATCAATCCCATATCGGGTACTGTCAGCAAGGCTAGCATACCAGAGGCTATCGAGAGCTATCTCGATCACGACCTCTACGAGTACCGCATCGTGGAGACGAAATATGCGGGTCACGCAGCCTCAATAGCGCGCGATGCCAGCGTTGAAGGCATTGACGTAGTGGTGGCTATAGGAGGCGACGGAACGGTCAACGAGGTAGCGCGCGGCATTGTTCACTCCAACACGGCACTTGGCATCATTCCGTGTGGTTCGGGAAACGGACTGGCCAGACACCTGCTGCTGCCGCTGAACGTGCGGAAAAGCATTGAAATCATCAACCATTATGAGGTGCACGACCTCGACTACGGCATCATCAACGAATATCCATTTTTCTGCACATGCGGCATGGGGTTCGATGCCTTTGTCAGCCAGAAATTTGCCAAAGCCGGGAAACGAGGCCCCATCACCTACGCCCAAAAGATATTGGAAGAGGGAACCAAATACAAGCCCGAAACCTACGAGGTCGAAGCCGACGGCACCAGCACCAGCTACAAAGCATTTCTCATATCGTGCGCCAACGCCTCGCAATACGGCAACAACGCCTACATAGCCCCACAGGCATCGATGAGCGATGGATTCATGGACGTAGTCATCATGGAGCCATTTGATATACTTGACGCTCCGCAGATTGCCATCGACATGTTTAGCAAGACACTCGACAAAAGTTCGAAAATCAAGAGTCTGCGCACGCGTCATCTCCACATCCGCCGATCACAGCCTGGTGTCATCCACTACGACGGCGACCCCGTCATGACTGGACGCGACATCGATGTTCGCATTGAGCCAAAGGGTATTAAAATCATTGTTAATCCCAATGGAGACAAGCGGCAGCGGCGCCCCAACCGGCTGCAAACCACCACATGCGAATTGTTCAATGACCTGAGTGCCATCCGTAAGGATTTCTTCACCCAGACTCAACGGGGCGTTCGCTTGGCTAAACTCATCCAACGCACAATCGAACGCAATCTGCCAGGCCTCAATTAGTCTGATTGGTTGTAGGCCAGCACAAATATTCTGAAAAGGGATTACAAAACAAGCGGCAAAACTCGCTTATTTTCATTCGGACAACCTAAAGGACGAAAATACGCCATTTTTATCCATTTAATGTTATTGCCTCTGTATCAACCTCTTAGCTAAGAATGAGGCTTCCCAGCCATCAATTTGTTTCTTTTCGGATTGCGGAAAGTATCTTATCGGCTTGCGGTTTGCCTGCTTTTGCAGCCCAAAAGACATCTGGCCACACCACAATTGCACACAGTTCACGTTGCGAAAGATGACCTATTGTAAAAACCTTGTTACTGCAAGGCGATTTCTCATCACGCTGCTTTGTGTATTGGATGGTGGTATATCCTATCAGTTGTGCTATTTAGCGAGTTCCCGAAGTGTTAAAAACAGGAATAAATATTTTACTTAACTTTCGGATTTGTCAAACACTTTCACAGAGCATCTTTGCATGACAAGTTCGCCCTCTTCGAGGACGGTTTTACGCCCTGCTACTGAATCCGCAGGTTCCCTTCGGTCACCAGCGGTTATGCAG
>CAVKHW010000110.1:0-3278 GCA_963656105.1 Eggerthellaceae bacterium | reverse complement strand
CATGTTCCTTTTTGATATTTATGCAACTACGTTGAATCCTCTGCAAAGTTAGAGCTTGGGGAAGTTGTAGTTGATATTGGTTGTTTATGGGGGGGGTAGATACACCGAAAGAGTTTTTATAAACGTGAATAATCCCATTATCGATATACAAAATTACAAAAAAAACGAGTATCCTACATTTCGTCTGGTATCTTTTTGCTAATTTTGTTTTATCATGAAATGGACAACAACCGACCGCGAAATCCTACGCCTTGCACAGCCTTGCATTGTAAGCAATGTCACCGTTCCACTACTGGGACTTGTCGATCTATCGATTGTAGGCCATTTGGAGTCTGCAGCTTATATTGCCGCTATCTCTGTCGGAACCATGATTTTCAATGTGATGTATTGGTTGATGGGATTTCTTCGCATGGGGACGAGCGGAATGACATCGCAGGCTTATGGCCTAAAAGATTATGCAGGCTTGCGTCGTCTGTTGAGACGGGTGTTACTCATGTCGTTGACCATAGGTGTCGTCTTTTTGTTGTTTCAGGAGTCTTTGCTACAATTAGCTTTTTGGATTATCTGTCCGTCGGAAACTATCCGCCCTTTTGTGACCTGTTATTTTAATATATTGGTATGGGGAGCCCCTGCCATGTTGGGAATTTACGGACTAACAGGATGGTCGATTGGTATGCAAAACACGCGGATACCTATGTATGTAGCCATCTTCCAAAACGTGATCAATATCGTGACTTCGCTTTTCTTCGTTATGATATTTCATTGGGACATAGCTGGTGTGGCTGCAGGAACACTCGTTGCACAATGGGTTGGATTTCTGTTTGCCTTATGTCTAGTTGTAGATAAATGGCATGGCATTCCTCGCCCCCAAAACCTCTCAACACACCAAGTGCATTGGAAACTCACCAAAGGTGAGGTTGATATTTTTATTCGCACTATTTGTCTTGTGGTTGTCAACTTGGCTTTTACCGCTTTCGGAGCACGTCAAGGCGATTTGTTATTGGCTGTCAATACGTTGCTTATGACTTTTTTTTCTCTTTTCTCGTACATCATGGATGGGTTTGCATTTGCTGGCGAAGCACTTGCAGGAAAAGCCTATGGTGCAGCCGATAGCCAAACATTGCACTTTGTAGCCAGACATCTTTTTCGATGGGGATGGGCGTTGGCTATGATGTTCACACTTGTCTATGTATGTTGTGCCGATGGCTTACTGGCAATCATAACCAATGATCTTGTGGTTATTGCCGCAGCTCACGACTACTTGTTTTGGGCGTGGCTGATACCTGTGGCAGGCATGTCAGCTTTCGTGTATGATGGAATCTTCATCGGTATGATGAACACACGAGGCATGTTGACAGCTTCGCTATTGGCGGCATGCTTGTTTTTCTTGGTTTACGCTATGCTCGAAGTCCTAATCGGCAATCATGCCCTTTGGGCTGCATACTTATTCTTTCTTACGACTCGAGGAATGGTACAATATGCAATATGGAAACGCAAGATAATTGAAAAAGTATGAGGTTTTAATAACTTTTCTAATAATATTTAGCAAATATTGTTTCAAAACGACATTTATTTCGCTCAAATATCTTTCCGTTTGAAATCTTTTTTATAATTTTGCATACATAAATACTTGAATCGCATGCGAGGCGATGCATAGGCACACAGAATAAAAGCGAATAAAGATGAAGAAAGAATATCTGATTTACAAGCTAAGTGACGAAGTGAAGAACTCTTGCAAAATACCACGTGAGGCATTTGGCAAGTATGGTGTGAAGCGTGGCTTGCGCAATGAAGATGGTTCGGGTGTGCTTGTTGGATTGACCAATATCGGTAATGTTATCGGATATGATCGTGACGAGCAAGGTACACCTAGGCCCAGTGCTGGAAAATTATATTATAGGGGCTACGAACTGAATGACCTTGTGGAGCCCTTGCTCCGTGAAAAGCGTTTTGGTTTCGAGGAGATTGCTTTTCTGTTATTGTCAGGACAATTGCCAGACGAAGAGGAATTGTCGGCCTTTCGTGAGTTGCTCAACGACAACATGCTTCTAGACCATCGCACCATCGTCAACATAATCGATTTGGAGGGCTCTAACATCATGAATATTCTGGCACGCAGTGTGTTGGAAATGTACACTTATGACCCCAACCCTGATGACATATCGCGCGACAACCTCATGCGGCAATCCATAGAGCTGATAGCCAAGTTCCCCACCATCATAGCCTATGCTTACAACATTTACCGTCACTCGGTACAAGGCCGCAGTCTGCATATACGGCATCCGCTTGAAGGGAAGAGCATTGCAGAGAATTTCCTCTACATGATAAAGCACAACGACTACTCGGAACTTGATGCGCGTATGCTCGACCTGTTGCTCATCATTCAGGCAGAACATGGTGGAGGTAATAATTCGACCTTTACCGTAAGGGTCACTTCCTCCACACGCACTGACACTTATTCGAGTATTGCAGCAGGCATTGGGTCGCTCAAGGGGCCTTTGCACGGAGGTGCCAATATAAAGGTAATAAACATGTTCCACCATTTGAAGGAGCACATTAGCGACTGGAAGAACGTTGACGAAGTGGACACCTACCTCTATCGTCTCCTCAATAAAGAGGCTTACGACAAAACGGGGCTCATCTATGGCATTGGTCACGCTGTGTATACGCTCAGCGATCCACGTGCCGTGCAATTGAAGAAGTTGGCAGGTGAGTTGGCTAAAGAGAAAGGCCGGGAAGAGGAATATGAGTTTCTTAAACTCATAGAGCAAGAGGGTGTGAAATGTGTAACAGAGTTTCGCAAAAGCACTAAGCCCATTTGTGCCAACCTTGATTTCTATAGCGGTTTTATATATGAAATGATCGGGCTGCCCGAAGAAATCTATACCCCGATCTTCGCTATGGCTCGCATAGTGGGTTGGACTGCACACCGTATTGAGGAACTTAACTTTGATGGACGCCGTATTATACGCCCAGCCTACAAGAATATTCTTGAGCCTAACGAATATGTGCCGTTAAAAGACCGCTAAGTGGCTAAATGATTGATTTTGCGCAATGTGCAGATAAAATCAAGCTGGAGGTAAACACTAATCAAAGGTATCTATCTCCAGCTTTTGTGTTTATCAACTATTGCTGTCCGCTAAAACTCAAAATGGCATAAAAATCCTGCCCGAAGCCCCTTTAAAATGGGACTTCGGGCTTGCTTTTTCAAAAAGTAAGCCCCGTTAATCAAATAGACTTGGTTCGGGAGGCGTTTCCTTGGCCTCTTGAACCATTTT
>CAVKHW010000109.1:0-3382 GCA_963656105.1 Eggerthellaceae bacterium | reverse complement strand
ATGCGCCCCTTTCAGGGGCAAAGGATAACAAACCACGCTATGCAAAGTAAGCCCCAGGGCATCCATAAACTTATAAAGAGCATCCATTCAGCGTTTTACTATGTTAGACCAATATTTTACCGGACACCAACGGTTTGTAAAGCTAATTCTGAATAAAACGCATCGTGCGAGACCGCGCTTTTAGCGTGCGCCATGCAGAGGAAAAGGGCCATGGGCACAACAAACTGCAACTTTCACAAGTGCGATTGCTGTTCACAACGGTGTCATAGTTATCAAACGGCACCGCTTGAGCATACAGACCATACCGCAATACATGCCCGGCGGCAACATCGTTTGGCATTGACGGCAAGGCGGAAGGTTATCTATGGCGTAATGCAAGAATACATAACGAAGCGGCCTTGCAGCCGAACGCAACGAAAATACTGACTATCAAAAGATTAGGCGAACGGCTGATTTTTTCCGTTTTTCAGAGAAAAGGCCTTGCAGTGGCAGAAAAAGGCGTTTTTGAAAGGTTATTTGTCCTGATATTTCCGACAACGGCACAATCGGCTACCCTGCTGTCACCGGTCGGCCTATGCCCTTCAGCCAACCGCCACTGCGGATGCGCCAAAGGAAGATGCAGCCACGGAAGGTCAGTTCGGTGGCCATGGCAATCCACACGCCACGTAAACCATAGCTCTGCGAGAGGGCGTAGGCCAGCGTGAGGCGCACGCCCCACATGGAGAAGAGACTCATGGCCGCAGGAAGCAATGTGTCGCCGGCGGCTACGCAAACCGCATAACTGACAATGGCGGCGGCAAAGAACGGCTCGGCAAACGCCTCGATGCGCAGCACCTCGGAACCCAACAAACGGATGTCGGCAACGGGCGAAAGAAAACCGATCATCTCGGGAGCCAACACAAACATCACCACACCCATGAAAGCCATGACCACCATGCCCACACCAATGGTGAGATAGGCAAAACTACGGCAGAGGTCGCGACGGCCAGCACCGTAGGTCTGGCCTATCAGCGTGGAGGCGGCATCGCCCACGCCATAACCGGGCATATAGCAGAGGCTCTCAGCGGTGATGGCAAACGAATTGGCGGCAATGGCCACATTGCCCAACGGAGCCACAATGAGGGTGCTGACCACCTGGGCCGACCCCATGAGCACGTTCTGAACAGCTACTGGCAAACTAATCTTTAGGGCATGACGCACATAGGAACGGTTCCACGCAAACGGCGAGGTATCGAGACGCAGGGCAAGAATCTTGTTTCTCATAAGGGCTTGCCATGCCATGGGCAACACTGTCACGACATAGGCCGATGTGGTGCCCAGAGCTGCACCGACCACACCCAGATGGAGCACATAGATAAAAAAATAGTTGAATGCCACATCGAGACAACACATAAGGATGCTCAGCATGCTGGGAGTGCGCATCTCGCCTGCACTCTTGAGCATGGCACTCATGAGATGGTAAAGCTGCACGGCAGGCAAGGTGAGACTGTAGATGAGAAAATAGGCCGATGACAGAGAAACGATGTCGTCATGACCGCCTAACCAATGGGGCAGACGCACATGGACAGCTACGCCAGCAAGGGTCATTAACACACTGAACACGCCAGCACAGACAAGGGCATGACGGAACACCTGACGGGCACGGACAAAGTCGTTGGCACCGATGAAATGAGCCACCTGTACAGAGAACCCCAGCGAGACGGCACTGAGAAGACTGCCCACGAGCCACATAGTGCTTTCCACAAGACCAATCGACGCCGAGGCCGCAGCACCAAGATGACCCACCATGGCCGCATCGATGAAGAACATCATCACTGTGGTGATCTGGGCAAGCATGGAGGGTATGCTCAACTCTATGATGAGCCGCAGTTTGTCGCGGTATGCCAAATGGGAGCCATTGCGAATCTTTTCAAGAAGGTGGTCGGTGGTGGTGCTATTGAACATGTGTGCAAAGGTAATGACAAAAAAGGCAATCGACAAAAGTTAATGCGCCGTTTTTTGACAGTCGGCAAATATTCGGCGGCTCAGAAAACTACAAAGGCGGCCACCCCTCGTGTCGGGGAAACCGCCCAGTGTTATATAACCAATCTTTAAATCTATGCTTTTCTCTTTTAACAAACTTTTCTCTCAATCTTATAACACGCCTTCGATGATGTCAGCAATGATTGTTACCATTATCGTGTATCCATTTCCACGACACGAACAAAGCTGCATAGAAGGCCAATACCATCGTTATGTTCATATCGTTCCTCCTTTTCTTATATTCATGTTACGCTCGGTTATCCTGTACCTTACGCTAAGGCCGAATGGTTATCCTGTACTGACGTAGTCGTCACGACTGGTCGAATGTTATCCTCCTGTTATCCTAACTGTTATTGTCCTGTACTCTATTACAATCCTTTACCTAACGACCAACACCCTGAGAACTACAATCTTTTACCTGTCACTAATACCTCTTCTAACAATCTCTTACCTAATCCTAATACCTCTTCATTCAATCTTTTACCTGTAGCTAATGCCTGCAGATACAATCTTTACCTCCTTTTGACCGATGCCTTTAGAACAATTCTTTTACCTTATGAAACCAAAACCTATGTATGACATTCTCCTTTCATTCATGCCTCTCTCAAATTCTATCTATATCAATTGCACCACTCACGTGGGTTGTATTATCCTTTTGACGCTGCAAAATTATGATGATTTGAAAAAAACTACAATAGTTTAGGACGATTTTTATACGATTAATGGTTCATTTTTGATATAAATCAAGTGATTGTGTGCGCACACACAATGCAAAGGCGTTGATCTGCAGAATGGCCGACAGCTCGGCCGAAAGAATTGCTCGTCGGTTTGTTACGAGTCGACCATTGGTATCAATGAATGAGGTGGCATAACTAAAGAGCTCTACTTTCAGTTTTTGGTAATTAGCGGATGCCGCATTATTAGTCGCATCGAAATGGCAACGTCCCTTCAATGATAATGCCATGGTCTAATCTTTGCCAATCAATGACCACCACCTATCGCAGATCTGCCCAAAAGCGACGAAATAATACAGGACTGAAGTTTCTGATTTTATTGGTGTCCGGTAAAAACGTTACAACCGTAACTCCCGTAGGGACGACAGATTATAGCGTAGGGGTTCACCCCTACATATATTCGTGTGCAACAGGATTATTGCCCCTGTAGGGAGCGCATAATTCATTGTTACGTTAAAATATTAATGGTGTCCGGTAAAATATTGGTCTAACATAGTAAAACACTGAATGAATGCTCTTTATAAGGTTTTGGATAACCTGGGGCTTACTTTACATAGCGTGGCTTGTTGTCCTTTGCCCCTGAAAGGGGCGCATATTATAGGATAGGGGCTTGCCCCTATTTATCA
>CAVKHW010000108.1:0-3420 GCA_963656105.1 Eggerthellaceae bacterium | reverse complement strand
GTTGTTAATGCCTTGTATTTCAACAGTATAAAGGTACTCATTTTTTGTCAATGTGACAAAAAACAACGCTTCTTTTTTTATCCCTATGAATTATTCAGGTTAGAGAGTTCATTGGCACACTGCGATCTGACAACTATTCGCCCTTGGGCAGATAGTAACGGCAGTGAAAGGTAAAACATCCGTAACAAGTTATGAAATTCATACTAAATTGATATGTTATTCGGAATTTTTATATAAATTTGCCTTCATAAACTTTAAACCAATCGAAACTTATGGAAAGAACATGGAGATGGTTTGGCAAGAACGACAAGATAACTCTTGCTATGCTCAAGGAGATAGGCGTGGAAGGCATCGTGACCGCATTGCACGATGTTCCGCTAGGTGAGGTATGGACACGCGAAAAGATTCACGACCTCAAGGCATACATCGAAAGTTATGGTATGCGCTGGAGTGTTGTCGAATCGCTTCCCGTTACCGAGACCATCAAGTATGGCGGTCCAGATCGCGACGAGCAAATAGATATCTACAAGCAAAGCCTTCGCAACCTCTCTGCAGAGGGTATTCATACCATCTGCTACAATTTCATGCCCGTACTCGACTGGGCACGCACCGACCTGCTCCATGCCAACCCCAACGGCAGCAGCAATCTTTATTTCAGTTTCCCTCAATTTGCATATTTCGACATTTATATTCTCAAACGCCAAGGAGCTGAAGACGACTGGCGACGTTTTCAAGTTCTTGGTCCTGACGGGAAGCCCAATGGGCGCAACATATTAGAAGAAGTGGAGCAATTGCGTGCTACCATGACACCCGAGAAGGATCACGCCCTGGTAGAGAATATTGTTATCAAGACCCAAGGTTTCGTTAGCGGAAACTTCAGCGAAGGCGACGAACACCCGATAGAACTGTTCCGACAACTGCTTGCCCTATACAAAAACATTGACCGCGACAAGCTACGCGAAAACATGAAGTATTTTCTGAAAGCCATCATGCCCGTCTGTAACGAATGCGACATGTATATGTGTGTGCATCCCGACGACCCTCCCTTCCAAGTGCTTGGTCTTCCGCGCATTGTGACCTGCGATGACGACATCAATTGGTTTCTCAATGCTGTTCCCGACAAGCACAACGGACTGACGTTCTGCGCAGGTTCGCTATCGGCAGGTTCGCAAAACGACGTAGCTGACTTGGCACGCAAGTATGCCAACCGCACATGGTTTGTACACCTGCGCAGTTGTCATGTTTTCGACAATGGTGATTTCACCGAAGCCAGTCATTTAGGCGGGCGTGCAGACCTTATACAACTCGCCCGCATCTTCGAAAGCGAAGAGGCTCGCCGCATCGGAGCACCCAATATCGAACGCCTGCCCATGCGCGTGGATCATGGCATGACCATGCTTGGCGACGAGACAAAGCATTACAATGCAGGATACAGTTTCCTCGGGCGCATGTTTGCCATGGGGCAAGTGCAGGGCATCATTGCAACCGTCGACAGCGAGCTGAAGAAACCATTCCACCAGCCAGGATTCTTCGATTAGCCTAACCATTAATCGCCATCAACATGAAACTCACAGACATCACCAACAACCATCTTGACAGAACCGTGTGGGAAGCCAAAGGATACGAACTACCTACATACAATATCAATGACCTACGCAAACACACCCATGAGGCACCAACATGGATACACTTCGGAGGCGGAAACATCTTCAGAGCTTTTCCAGCAACCCTGCTCAACGACATACTGAACAAGGGGCTATACGACCGCGGTGTCATCGTGGCCGAGACTTTCGACTACGAAGTCATTGACAAAGCTTACAAACCCTACGACAATCTGTCGCTGTTAGTCAGCCTACAATCATCGGGTAACGTGGAAAAGAAAGTCATTGCCTCTGTAACCGAAGCGCTGAAAGCCGATTATGCGTTTGATGATTGGAAAAGATTGACGGAAATATTCCGTGCGCCCTCACTGCAAATGATCACGTTCACCATTACCGAGAAAGGGTACGGGGTGCAGCCAGCCGACTTAGAACGCGGCCTTTGCCCCTTGCTGGCCATGGGAAAAACAGCAGCTCTGCTCTATGAACGTTTTCAGGCCGGCAAGTTGCCCGTTACCATACAAAGCCTAGACAATTGCTCGCACAACGGCGACAAGGTGAAAGCCGGAATCATGACCTATGCCAAATACTGGAGCGACAAAGGACTGGTGCCACAGGCTTTCGTCGATTATCTGACCAACGACCAATTAGTTAGCTTTCCCTGGTCGATGATTGACAAGATTACGCCTCGTCCTCATGCCAAGGTAAAAGAACTTCTGGCAGTCGATGGTTTTGAAGACAACCAATACATCGAAACCGAGAAACACACTTTCACCGCCCCCTTCGTCAATGCAGAAGAGACACAATACCTTATCGTTGAAGACCAATACACCAACGGAAGACCCCCTCTCCACTTGGATGGTGTGGTCTACACCACCCGCCAGACGGTCAATGATGTGGAAACGATGAAGGTGACAACGTGTCTCAATCCGTTGCACACAGCCATGGCTCTCTATGGTTGTATGCTCGGCTATTCACTCATATCAGCCGAAATGGACGACAAAGACATCAGACCCTTCATACAGAAAATAGGATACATTGAAGCCATGCCCGTGGTTACCGATCCAGGGATCATCAATCCGTATGAGTTTATCGGGGCGTTTATCAACAGGCGCTTGCCCAATCCATTTATGCCCGACACGCCACAACGCATTGCGATGGATACGAGTCAGAAACTGTCCATACGATTTGGTGAAACTATAAAGAAATACATAGCGCGCCATCTCGACATGGACAATCTCGTGCTCATACCGCTTGTGCTGGCAGGATATGCCAGATATCTGAAAGGCATCGACGACAATGGCACAGCGTTCGAGCCGTCGCCCGACCCATTGCTACACGAACTCCAACAGATTGTAAGACCGCTGATAGTGGGAGAGGCCGAACAAGATTACAGTTGTTTAAAAAATCTATATAGCCGCGAAGATGTGTTTGGTCTCAACCTTTACGACACACCTCTGGGCAAGCGCATTGAGGTAATGGCAAGGGAACTCTTTGCCGGCAATGGGGCGATTAGGCGCACACTGCACAAATATGTGACGCAACGGTAAACGACACAGTGGTGGCTCCTAAGTGATTTCCTGACCAACAATTATGAATAGGAGCTGCAGGAAAGAAAGAAAACGGTTAAAACAACCATTGAATAGCAAAGTTGAGAAAATAATAAGTTAAATATTTGGCTGGGTAGAAAAAAAGCTATACCTTTGCACTCGCAATTCCAAAAGCCAATCAAAAGGCATGATGGAAACGGGGTGTAGCGCAGCCCGGTAGCGCTCCTGGTTTGGGACCAGGTGGTCGCAGGTTCGAATCCTGTCGCCCCGAC
>CAVKHW010000107.1:0-3430 GCA_963656105.1 Eggerthellaceae bacterium | reverse complement strand
TTCATGTTCCTTTTTGATATTTATGCAACTACGTTGAATCCTCTGCAAAGTTAGAGTAGGGGGCGTATATGTTAACGTCACAATGAATTATGCGCTCCCTACAGGGGCAATAATCCTGTTGTACTCGAACATACGTAGGGGTTAACCCCTGCGCTGTAAAATGTCGTCCCTACGGGACTTGCAGTTGTAACGTCTTTACCGGACACCAATATTAAAATATACGCCCCCTACAGGGGCAAATTTAGTAAAATACATAAACCAACGGGCAAGTCCCTGCGATATAATCTTTTGTCCATATAGGACTTTCCTATTGCTAAGATTTTACCGGACATAAAAAAAATCTCCAATCCCATTTATGGGATTGGAGACATTTATAATTACCAAATGATTATTCTTGGTTATTCAGCCTTAGGAGCCTCGGTCTCTGCAACCTCTGCCTCTGCAGCAGTAGCTTCTTCAGAAGTCTCAGCAACAGTTTCAACAGCGTCATCAGCCTTCTTTGAACGGCGGCTACGACGAGTCTTCTTCTCTGCCTTAGCAGTCTTGGCCATATTCTCATCGAAATCGACAAGCTCAATGAAAGCCATTGAAGCGGCATCGCCCAAACGTGAACCCAACTTGATGATGCGAGTGTAACCTCCAGGACGATCAGCTACCTTCTCAGCAATCTCTCCGAAAAGTTCTTTCACAGCATACTTGTTCTGAAGGTAACGGAAAACCACACGACGGCTGTTGGTGTCATCCTTCTTTGAACGAGTAATCAGAGGCTCAACAAATGTCTTAAGAGCCTTGGCTTTAGCGAGGGTCGTAGTGATTCTTTTGTGCATGATCAAGCTGCATGCCATATTTGATAACATGCTGGCGCGATGGGATGCAGTACGACCCAGATGGTTGAATTTCTTATTGTGTCTCATTTTACTTTTTGTCTTTTTTAAAGAGCGTTATCTAATACTTTAGAACTACTCTTTGTCTAATTTAAACTTGGAAATATCAGTTCCAAACGAAAGATTCAGACTCTCGAGCAAATCATCAAGCTCTGAAAGCGATTTCTTTCCGAAGTTGCGGAATTTCAAGAGATCCGTCTTGTTGTACTGCACGAGATCGCCAAGCGTCTCAACATCAGCGGCCTTAAGACAATTAAGAGCGCGAACAGACAAATTCATATCTGTGAGCTTGGTCTTTAGCAATTGACGCATATGCAATACTTCCTCATCAAACTCCTGATTGGTCTCATTGTTAGGATTCTCAAGAGTAATCTTCTCGTCAGAGAACAACATGAAATGATAGATGAGAATTTTTGCGGCCTCCTTAAGGGCATCCTTCGGATGAATGGAACCATCGGTGGTAACCTCAAGAGTAAGTTTATCGTAGTCGGTTTTCTGCTCTACACGAGTAGGCTCAACTGAATACTTTACATTACGAATCGGGGTGTAGATGGAATCGATTGGGAGTACATTAAGATCTGTGCAGAACTGACGGTTTTCATCTGCAGGAACGTAGCCGCGTCCCTTATTGATGGTCAAATCAATCTGCAAAGATGCCTTGGAATCTAAATGACAAATCACCAAATCAGGGTTTAACACTTCAAATCCAGTCAGATACTTAGTGATGTCACCAGCTTTGAACTCTGTGGAATTCTCTACGGTGATACTCACTTTCTCGTTCTCGAATTCTTCTACTACTTGCTTGAATCGAACTTGCTTGAGATTCAAAATGATGTTGGTAACATCTTCCTTAACACCAGGTACTGACGAGAACTCATGCTCAACACCACTCATGCGAACGGTATTGATAGCATAACCCTCGAGCGATGAAAGGAGGATGCGTCGCAAGGCATTACCAATGGTAACACCAAAACCAGGCTCAAGCGGACGGAACTCAAACTTTCCGTAACGCTCATCAGCCTCCAGCATCACAACTTTATCAGGTTTTTGAAATGCTAATATCGCCATTAACTTAATGATTATTGTTTAGAGTACAACTCAACGATTAACTGCTCCTTAATAGTCTCGGGAATGTCGGCACGCTCAGGACGGTGGAGGAACTTACCACTCTTGGTGTTTGCATCCCACTCAAGCCAAGGATATTTGCTGTGGTTGAAACCAGCCAAAGCTGCTTCAACAACTTCCAATGACTTGGATTTTTCGCGAACAGCGATGATTTGACCGGGTTTTACAGAATAAGAAGCAATGTTGAGCACCTTTCCGTCAACAGTGATGTGCTTGTGACCTACAAGCTGACGAGCAGCTGCACGGGTAGGAGCAATGCCCAAACGATAAACCACATTGTCCAAACGACTCTCGAGAAGCTGAAGAAGAACTTCACCAGTAATACCATCGCTCTTTGCAGCCTTATCGAATAAGTTACGGAATTGACGCTCAAGCACACCATATGTGTATTTAGCTTTCTGCTTCTCAGCGAGCTGAGAGCCATACTCCGACT
This sequence comes from Eggerthellaceae bacterium, assembly GCA_963656105.1. GTDB lineage: Bacteria > Bacteroidota > Bacteroidia > Bacteroidales > Bacteroidaceae > Prevotella. The sequence continues at coordinate 988 of CAVKHW010000107.1, read as the reverse complement.
GTTTGCGACGACGGTCATTGCCATGCTGTCCAGGAGGGAAATTACGCTTTGCCAATACCTTGTCTGGACCAAAGATGGCCTCTCCGAAACGGCGTGAAATTCGAGATTTAGGACCTATGTATCTTGCCATAATAAAAACTTCTTTTAATCTATTGTATCTGAATTAACCAAATTATACACGACGACGCTTAGGAGGACGGCAACCGTTGTGTGGCAACGGGGTTACATCAACAATTTCAGTTACCTCGATACCTGCACCATGGATGGCACGAATAGCACTTTCGCGACCGTTTCCAGGACCCTTGACGTAAGCCTTTACTTTGCGAAGGCCAAGATCATAAGCGATCTTTGCACAATCCTCTGCAGCCATCTGGGCAGCGTAAGGAGTGTTCTTCTTTGAACCACGGAATCCCATCTTACCAGCTGACGACCAAGAGATAACTTGACCTTCATTGTTGGCAAGCGATACAATAATATTATTAAATGAGCTATGGACATGAAGCTGACCAACAGCTTCTACCCTAACATTTCTCTTTTTAGATGTTGCTTTTGTCTTTGCCATTTTCTTTTGACTTTAAGTTAGAAGTTAATGCCTTGCCTTAATAAAAAATATTAAAATTGCTAGACATTCACTTTCAACTAATTGTTACTTTGTAGCCTTCTTCTTATTAGCAACAGTCTTCTTCTTACCCTTACGAGTACGCGCATTATTCTTGGTGCTCTGACCGCGAACAGGAAGACCATTACGATGACGTACACCACGATAGCAGCCAATATCCATCAAACGCTTGATGTTCAACTGGATTTCGGAACGAAGGTCACCCTCCACCTTGAACTCAGCGCCGATAATTTCACGGATTTTAGCAGCCTGGTCATCAGTCCACTCGTTGACCTTCAGGTCACGGCTTACACCAGCTTTATCCAATATCTTTGCTGAACTACTTCGACCTATACCATAGATATAAGTCAATGCGATTTCGCCACGCTT
>CAVKHW010000106.1:0-4062 GCA_963656105.1 Eggerthellaceae bacterium | reverse complement strand
CTACAATGGTCTGCAATGCCGTGACAACCACATACGCGGTGAGAAAGCTCTTCGCCCTGCCATTGCTCCACGTAGGACGGAAGACCGCTACATAACGAGCCAACAGATAAAGCCCGATGAAAGAAAGAGGTGAGTAGCCTTGCGTGAAATACTCAGCAGATGCCGTTATCCATCCAAAAAGAGTCTGTACACCGAAGAAACCTAACAACACATACTCTTGTGTGCGTCTCGATGCCGTAGCGACAAAAGCATTGAAAATGGGCGAAAGAACATACAACAACATATAGGCCTTGACAAACCAACCGAGTTCAAGTTTGTCGATTACCGTGTGCAAGTTCTCGTCTTGCCACGACTGGAGTCCGAATGCCCACATCACCACATTTACTCCGATGCAGAAGAACAGACAAGTGAACAGGAACCTGCAAAAGCCCTTCAAGCTTGCTCTTATGCCAAACCATCCCGAGATAAGGACAAAGACATCTACGGCAACAGCACATGCCACCTCGCTCCCGATACGCATCCAGACGTTGAGGGGTGATGCCACAATATCGGCAGGTGTCGGAGTCCCAAGGGATAAGAAATCAGCATGGAGGGCCAACACCATAAACATGGCCAACACACGCAGAAGTTCAAAATTGGAAAGACGTTCTTTTTTCATAAGCGAAGATTGTCATCATACAATTTTAGCATAACATTTTTTGTCTCTGTAAGGGCACATAACTCATTGTCCTATCGTCCATACATATTCAGAGCGTTTTCCTGTACGACAGATAACGGTGCAAGTCGCACAAAATCGACACCATGTGGATTCCAAATTGCTTTAGGGCAAGCATCCACAGACCGACATACGTTTTGGCAAAATAATTGCCTTTGTAGGCAGGGATAACGATTGCCAGCGGAAAGGTACATTTCTTCATAACATAACATTACATCAACGCTTTGTTCACACTGTCAACCACCGTTTTCTCAAAACACTCTTTTGAGAAATGCTGCCGCCCCACCCTGTTGGCATTGCGGGCTATCCGTCGGGCACTGTCGGTGGAGGTAAGTAGCTGCTTCACGTGCTGTGCAAATTGGTCATCGTCATCAGCCAACAGATACTCGCTACCAGCGTGGCACAGATGCTCAAAGCCGCGCGCACCCATCGGCGTTGCCACCATGGGACGGTTCATCATCAAGCCCTCGGCAAACTTCACACTCGTGCCTGCACCTTGATACACGGGGACGATTATTACACGGCACTGTTCGTACTCGCTTGAAATATCCTCTATGAAGCCCAAAGCCTTTACTCCATCGTGTGCGTTCAACCTATCCTTCAGTCGGGCGTTGCGGGTCTTACCTACGATATGCAGTTCTGCCTCCGGCACGGCTTTCTTAATCTTTGGAAAAACACATTCCACAAAATGCAGTGCTCCGATTCTGTTGGGGGCAAAGTCGAGCCATCCCACGATAAGCAACCGCAGAGGCGTATGTTCGGAAATATCGGCTATAGGACGTTCCAGTGCCGTGGCGTTGTGCAGGAACACCGACCTGCATGACGGCGGTTCGAGGATATTGGAATAAAACGAAATTCTCACTTTCCGCAGAAAGTTCTTCTGCATCCACCCGATGGCGTGCGCCCTATAAAGAAACATCCATCTGATGAGAGGGGTGCTTGGGCGCGCATTACTGAGGTCTCGCAATGATGCGCTGACAAGATTATCATCCACATCCAGCACCAAAGCGGTCAGCATATCGCTGCAGTCCGCACCTTGCCGCCTCATCAATATAGCGGCAAGCTATCAGGTCATAGCGTTTCGCCCGCAGCAAAGTGTCCACCACCTCTTCGCATTGACGGTCAAGCGTATAATATCCGCGAACGTCCCAAGGTGACACCAGCAACCGCAAGAGGCGCATCATCCGTTTCCTGAAGCTGTCCGCTCGCTGCGGAATGAGCCTACTGTAAACGACATCGCAGTTGGCAATATTCGACATGGGCGGCTCACTACCGAAGGAGACAACATCTACATGCCCCACCTTGCTCAAGGCTTTCAGAAACAAGGTGGAACGGTTGGCAGCACCGCAGTCGAGACCGTCAAACAGACGGTATTTGCAGTTTATGAAGAGTATGTTCATACTGTTTTTAATTCTTGCCCCTGCCGTCTGTCCACGATTTCTGCTTAATTTGAATATTCCAAAGAATATGTCATTATCGGCGACGCCGTTCTTTTAGCACCTCTTTGTACGACCGTGCGGTGTCGAACACGACACTGCCATGCATCGAGGGAGCTTTCACTGGCGTCATGTAGTCGCCATAATAAGTGCGCAACACCTTGTCGTAGTCAATGGGCGCGGGCACCATCATGTCCTCGAATGGCAACATGACGGTGGAACGGAACCATTCGCGGCGATGCCTGTTTTTAAATACCGATGCGGCATAGAAACAAGGCGCAGAAAGAATGTCCGACCGCTCGCCCTCATACCGGGCATAGCAGTTCTCAAACTTGGCAAAAGTCTTTCGGTAATCGTGGAAAGCAAAATACAACCGACTCACCAGCCAACGCAGTGTCAGTGCCGGACTGGAAAGCGAGAATCCGACCGACGACCGCCACTGCAGCAGTTTGCGCAACGGTTCGGCCTTAAACAAGGCTCGCAGCAACGTATCACCATTCTTTGGCAGGGCATCATAAACGAATATATCTATAAAAATTCCCTGATGGAACTTGCACCGCTCCTCACCGGGAAGGATGGCTGCCGTTCCGTCGTAGCGCACCTGTGCATGACCGCGCGGATAGAGCCTGTCGGTGTAGGCCGTCTGAAAGAATATGGGGGGGGTAAAACTCTGATCAGCAATGCGTTGCAGACGCTCATAGTCATCACGCATCATTATAAGGTCTATGTCATCGTCCCAAGGAATATAACCGTGATGGCGCACTGCGCCAAGCAGCGTGCCGCCATCTACCCATATATTCAGACCGTTCTCCCGGCAAACATCGAGCACCTTACGCATGAGACGCATCTGTATGTCCCACACCTTTTTCATTTCGGCGGATACCACATATCCGTCGCGTATTTCTTCATTCATGTCCATAAGCGTAGTTTTTTATCACATTTTCCCCAAGCGTTTCCGCTTGCCATCGATGAAGGCACGGATGATTCTATTCAACGTAAGCAACTTTTCTTGCTTGTTTTTATAAAACACGTTCCACATTTCATGCAGGAAGAACCTTATGCCACCCAACCAACGACTGGCAAACGTCTGTCCGTATGCGCGATTGAAATATGACATATTGCGAATAAAATAATAGGTTTTCCATTCGCTCGCAGAAGTGCTTTTTTCTTTTTTCTTGGGTGGAAACTGTTCTTTGTTGAGTATAGCCTTTGGCAATAAACAAACATCAAAACCAGCAAGTACGGCACGGTAAGAGTAGTCGCTATCATCATAGAAGATGAAGAGTTCTTTATTGGGCAGACCTATCCTCTCCACTACTGCACGTTTGATGAGCGGCCCTTCGAATGCCATTCCTTCTATCTTCACAAATTCCTTGTCACCAACTTCATCCGGAGAAAGAAACTTATGGGTTGGACGTAACGGATTGCTCAGGTTAAAAGACTTTGTCTCTCCTGAAACGATTTTACCCCCCCCCTAACAATCTTCTGGGGCACACTATGCCGATTTTCTCATTCCGGCGTGCATACCCATAGAGTGTCTCCAGGCAGTTGTCGGTGGGCCATACATCATCGTCCATGCACCAAATCCAGTCGGCACCATTCTCATAGGCGGTCTTGATGCCTGTGTAAAAGCCGCCCGATCCGCCCACATTTTCCTGATGCACCACGGTGAGGCCGGTCTGTGCATCAAGCCATTCGGCGGTGCCGTCGGTTGAGCCGTTGTTCACAACGATGATGTCCGCCACGGACAGTGTCTGCCAACAGATATATTCCACGGCACGTTTCAGTAGGTTCAAGCGGTTATAGGTCACCACAACCGCCATGATTCGTTGCGTCATTGTTGTTTAAAGGTGGGTTCTATAAATTAGCTTTGCTGGATTTTGAGACTATTTTCGAGGGCATATCGTCAGC
>CAVKHW010000105.1:0-4383 GCA_963656105.1 Eggerthellaceae bacterium | reverse complement strand
TGTATCTTAAAATTACATTCAAAGTTACTAAAAATCAACGAGTTATGCAAATTTCCAAATAACTGTTTCGTTACTTAAAATGTTAAATATCAGAGCGTTATATTAATAACCTAATGGGCGATTTCAGCATCTGTTTTTCGGAACATCTAACTGGACACTCTAATTATTTTACTACTGATTTACAACTGTTCTTTAGACATTCTTTTATAAACGTCTTTCTATTTTTCTGATGTCACATTTTCGTTGGGGTGCTTCTCTTTATAATAGGTCAAAAAAAGCCGTAATGCTTTGTTTGTTGCGATGGCGAGATTGATATCGCGGCCAAAATCCTCATCTAACTTGTAGGTATGCACGTCATTCTTTTCCCCATATCCAATCCAAATTGTTCCTGTGGGGATTTGCGGCGTACCGCCACCAGGGCCAGCAACACCCGTTACAGAGATGGCGTAATCGACATGCAGCGTGTCGCAAGCACCGATTACCATTTGCCGAGCCACTTCTTCGCAAACTGCGGTTTGCGTCTCCAGTACCTCTGACGACACATGAAGCAGGCTTTGCTTTATCTCATTGGTATAGGATACTATTCCTCCTTTGAAATAGTTGGAAGCTCCCGGCACGGAGATAATAGCTTCGGCTATACGTCCACCCGTGCAGCTTTCGGCTGTTCCCAGAGTGTTTCCATTATCGTAAAGAGCCGTCTGAATTTCACGGCTCAAAATTTTTGTTTCTAATTCCATTGTCTATGACATTTGTTGGGCACAAGCGTTAAACCCACTGGTTAGCCCTGTAAAATAATTATTATTTGAATGTAACTTTTGAAAAAGCAGGCGCATCGATAGCGCAGAAATCTTTGTCCTGATACTTGTGATAACCGACGATAGCGATCATGGCTGCATTGTCTGTAGTGTAGCTAAACTTGGGAATATAGATAGTCCATCCAAACCGTTCGGCATGTTCTTTAAAAGCCTGTCTTAATACGGAGTTGGCCGACACGCCTCCAGCAACGGCCACATGCTTAATGCCTGTTAGCTTGACAGCTTGTCGCAGTTTTTTCATCAGAATGTCCACAATGGTATATTCAAGGCTTGCAGCTAAGTCTTCTTTGTGCTTATCTACAAAGTCGGCGTCTTCTGCCACCCATTTGCGGAGATTGTAAAGGAATGAAGTTTTTAGACCTGAGAAACTGTAGTTTAGGCCTGGGATGTTTGGTTCTGAAAACTTATAAGCCTTAGGATTTCCGTTTTTGCCGAGTCGATCGATGATAGGTCCACCCGGATATCCCAGTCCCATAACTTTTGAACATTTGTCGATGGCTTCACCTGCAGCATCGTCAATAGTTTGCCCGAGCACCTCCATGTCGTTATACGCATTGACTTTGACAATCTGTGAATTGCCGCCAGAAACCAACAGGCAGATAAAGGGGAAAGGCGGCATGTGATTGTCGTCATCATTTTCTTTGATGAAATGCGCCATGACATGTCCCTGCAAATGGTTCACGTCAATCATGGGGATGTCAAGACTTCTTGCAAAACCTTTTGCAAAACTGACACCAACGAGTAGCGACCCCATCAAGCCAGGCCCCCGGGTAAAGGCAATGGCCGATAATTGTTCCTTACTGATGCCTGCTCTTTTGATTGCTTGGTCGACAACAGGAACCACATTTTGCTGATGGGCACGACTTGCCAACTCCGGCACGACACCTCCATAGGCGTGATGAACTTCTTGGGAAGCGGTTACGTTGCTTAACAATACGCCATTACGCAGAATAGCTGCAGAGGTGTCATCGCAACTGCTTTCAATGCCCAATATGTAGATATCATTCATAATTCCATTATCAGCTTTATTCGGAAAGAACTTCCACGCCCGTCTCTGTCATCAGGAAGGTGTGCTCCCATTGAGCGCTAGGTTTCTCGTCACCGCTAATTACTTCCCATCCATAAGGGTCATCAGCATCAATATAGACTTTCCAAGTGCCCATATTAATCATTGGCTCGATGGTAAACACCATTCCCGGAACAAGGAGCATGCCAGTTCCCTTGTGCCCATAATGCAGGATTTCTGGTTCTTCATGCATGGCTAAGCCTACACCGTGGCCACAAAGATCGCGCACTACACCATATCCGTATTTCTCTGCATGCTTTTGAATGGCATGACCGATGTCGCCGACAAAACAATAAGGTTTTGCGGCTTCGGCTCCTATTTCGAGGCATTCCTTTGTAACGCGAACCAATTGTTCTTTTTCCGGCGTTGTCTTACCGCCAATGATAAACATGCGCGAGGCATCACCATAATATCCATTGTAATCGAGGGTCATATCGACATTAACAATGTCACCAACCTGCAAAACATCCATTTTCTTAGGAATGCCGTGGCATACCACCTCGTTGATGCTCGTGCAGACGCTTTTAGGAAAGCCTTCATAATTGAGACACGAGGGGTGACAGTTGTTGTCTTTGCAATATTTCATGCAGATGTCATCAATCTCTTGCGTTGTCATGCCTGGGTGAATGGCAGCTTCTACTGCATCCAAACAACCAGTGTTCATCTTTCCCGCCAGACGAATGCCCTCTATCTGTTCGGGGGTTCTGATCATATCGCGTGTTGGTACCAGCTTGCCTTTGCTTTCCCAATACATTACTTTCTTGTCAAGCTCGGTCAATGGCTGGCCACTTATGGCATGCCATCTTTTCTTTTTATTCAACATCTTCTGCCTTATTTAAATGCGGGTACAAAGTTACTATATTTAGTCTTAATAGCGAAATTGCACAAACGAAAAGTGATTAACAATGCGGTTGTCGCGACATGCGCATCCAACAAATGTCTAATTCTGTCAATGGTCATCAGTGCTTGCTGCGCATGGAACGTTTGAGTTGTTATCTAGGAATTTGACAAATAAAAGGTTAGTTCACATAGAATGTGAAATGTGCAAAATTATAACCGTTGCTTAGAAACGTTTGATGGCTCTGTCCATCTCACGCCGGTCTTCCTTCTCTTTAAGTGTTTGCCGTTTGTCGTATTCCTTCTTTCCTCTTGCCAGCGCAATGTCGAGCTTCGCCCGTCCGTTTTCGTCGATAAACAAAAGCGTGGGGACAATGGTGAAGCCAACAGCTTTGGTGTCTTCGCTCAGGCGTCTTATCTCACGTTTATTGAGCAGCAACTTGCGGTCTCGTTTGGCTTCGTGGTTGGCAAACGACCCGTAGAAATACGGACTGACATTCATTCCTTTTACCCAAATCTCGCCATTATTGATGAAGCAAAAGCTGTCTACCAATGAGGCTTTTCCATTGCGGATAGACTTTATTTCTGTACCAGTAAGCACAATTCCTGCCGTATAGGTGTCAACAAAATAGTATTCGAACGAGGCTTTTTTGTTTCTTATCTGTACGGGACTTTTTTTTCTGATTTCCTGTTGTTCCTTGTTCATTTTTCAATAAGTGCAAAATGGTCAATATGTTCGTCTACATAGTGTGCAACAGCCGAAGTGAATTCCTCTTCATGCTCTACAAACGAATCGTCAAAATCGTCAAAGCACGGGTATTGTTCATAAAGTGCATCAAATTCCTCTTGCGTACAGTCGGCCTCTATTTCTTCATGGTACACATTAAAATATCGATGACACTTGTTGATTAGTTTATAGAGTTCTTGCAAACCCCAGTTGCGCATGGCTTTGTCGAAGGGATTCTTGAAGAAAAACGGGCCATAGCCATTATGGATAAGTTGAATAAAGCCGCCGTTCATCACTTCATCGCGCAAGGTGACATAAGCCAACAAAGTGATTTGGTCGGCATTCAACATCTGCATGTTGTCTGCATTCAATTCGCCTCCAATGGCGTGATGTATAGCGTCGGTAAATACTTGGATAAATGCATCCATACCTTCACTGGCAGCTTGCTGTAAAACCAAATCTTTGACAATTACTTCGTTCATGTTCGTGTCTTTATGTTTTGCAAAGATACATAAAAACAAGATAGGAAAAGAATAATCAAAAGAATTATCGTTTTAAAAAACTGAAAAATCAGTACGATAACATTCTGAAATCTGCGTTATTCTTCAGCAACATTAATGTCAACTTCAAATACGCGAAAAATGAAAGAGTTTTCGCAGTAGGCTGTAAGACAGAGAGATACGCGAGATTAAGTGCGCTAAGATAAACGAATGGAGTGTCTTGGCATCGCGATAGATGCCTTCTCGAATCGCGGTTCGTCGTCTATCGTGATGCGATAACATAACAGTCAAGACATCCCAATTGCAAGATAAACCTTCGATAGGTATCGTTTCGCTTTGGAAATGAACTTCTACGGCTGTTTTGCTGGGCATTTCTATTCTAACCTGAATAATTCATAGAGAACCATTGGTCTCCGTCTTTAGCCTCGGTTCTTCTCA
>CAVKHW010000104.1:0-4477 GCA_963656105.1 Eggerthellaceae bacterium | reverse complement strand
ACTCCCTTACTCGCTGACGATATGCCCTCGAAAATAGTCTCAAAATCCAGCAAAGATAATTTATAGAACCCACCTTAAAACAGCCCAAACACATGACCATAGCTATCGACTTCGACGGAACGATTGTGGAAGACCGCTACCCTGACATAGGGGCAGAGCGACCTTTCGCCACAGAAACACTGCGCATGCTCATCAAGGAACAGCACAGACTCATACTATGGACTGTACGAGAGGGAGAATATCTGCAAGCGGCCATCGACTGGTGCCACGAACGCGGAGTGGACTTTTGGGCCGTCAACCGCGACTACCCCGAAGAGGAAATCGACAAGAACAACCATTTCAGCCGCAAGATCAAAGCCGACTGTTTCATCGACGACCGTGGCATAGCCGGTCTTCCTGACTGGGGACAGATATACCGGATTATACATGAGGGGAAAACATACACGCAGATGCTTCGTGAAAGCATGGGGCACACATCCCAAGAAGACAAGCCGTGTAAAAAGCATTGGTGGAACATAGGCTGACCCAACGCCTACAACAACATTATTCTTTTCTCCTACACTGAACATTCCAACACGTTGACTCTATACGAGCCAACGTGTTTTTTTGTATGCGTTGGCCTACGCCACAAGCTACTTGCCAACCGCCATCTGCAGTAATGCCAAGGCTCACAAGCAACAGAAACAATGCTACAGAACCCATCTACGGCAAGCATAAAGACATGCTATAGGCACGCAACTGACAATTGCGTCCAAAACGGTCGCAAACAAGTCCAAATGTTTACACCCTCCGACACAAATGCCTGCAAATAGCCGTATCTTTGCAAGACAGAACACGCGACATGCTGGTATGTGGGGCAAACGTTTCCACATGACCAAGATGACAACACACACCATACAATACTTTTTTCTTTTTCGTTTATGAAGAAAACTTACCTATTGGCTCTCTGCCTCGCAACATCGCTCACGGCCTCTGCCCAAGGGGCAAAAATAAAAACCGTCAAAAACGTAGCCGTTACGACGACTGCCGGACAAGTGCCGATGCTGCCCTACCGCCTCTGGGTGACCTACACCGACGGAAGCGGCGAATACCGTCAGGTGAAATGGATGAACGCCTCGCTCGAGACTGAGCAGGAGGCGGCCGACGTTACTTTACATCCTGCCGGGTCGACCTACGATGTGCAAGGCTACATCACCGGCGACAACAAAACATCGGCCGGATTCCCTATTACGGCTCACGTCAGCGTGGTGGCCGCCGAGGCATCTGCACCCCAGCCACAACCTGTGGCCGAACCATTGCCACTAACCAACGTGCAACTAATAGGCAACAACCGCCTCACCCACAACCGCGACCTTGATATCGACAACCTACTCTCGCTCGATCCCAAACAGCAAGTTTACAACTACCGCGACACCTACGGACTGTCTACCGACGGTTACCCCGAGGCCGACGGATGGGACTCACCCACTACGAAGCTCAAAGGGCACGGCACCGGCCATTACCTCTCGGCCATGGCCATGGCCTACGTAGCCTGTCCCGACAAGGCCAAGCGACAGCAAATAAAAAAGAACATTAAACTCGTGGTCGACCAGATGCGCGAGTGTCAGGAGCGAACCTTTGTCTACGACCAGCAGCTCGGACGCTACCGCGAGGCACGCGACCTTGCACCCGAAAAAGAACTTGAGACCATGGGGGGAACGTGGCAGGATTTCGACCGCTACAAAGCCGACTACAGCCACTACGGATACGGATACATCAACGCCATACCTGCCCAGCACTGCGCACTCATTGAACGTTATGCACCTTACAACAATGAGGAAGGAGTGTGGGCACCCTACTACACCGTGCACAAGCAGCTGGCCGGCCTGATCGACGTGGCCAACCTCGTAGACGACAAGAAAATATCTGCCAAAGCCCTCACCATAGCCAAAGACATGGGCCTATGGATATGGAACCGGCTGCACTACCGCACTTATGTGAAAACCGACGGCACACTGGCCGAGCGTCGCGCCAAACCCGGCAACCGCTACGAAATGTGGAACATGTATATCGCCGGCGAGCTGGGCGGCATACAAGAGTCGCTGGCACGGCTTTCGGAAATGGCCACCGACAAGACCGAAAAGGCACACCTCATCGAGGCCGCCAGCTTCTTCGACGCCCCAGCATTCTACGGCCCGTTGTCCAAAGGCATCGACGCCATACGCGACCGCCATGCCAACCAACACATACCCATGATTGTGGGTGCGCTGCGCTCCTACCGTTCCAACCACAACCCTTACTACTGGAACATTGCTTCCAACTTTTGGGACTTGGTGCAGGGACGCTACCGCTACGCCATGGGCGGTGTGGGCAACGGCGAGATGTTCCGCCAACCCTACAAGCAGATGGTTAGCTTAGCCACCAACCCTGCCGGCCCCGACATCAACGAAACCTGTTGTGCCTACAATCTGGCCAAACTAACAAAAGATCTCAACGCTTACCACCCCAACGACGCACGCTACATGGACTACTACGAGCGCGTGCTATACAACCAACTCGTGGGTTCGATCAATCCCAACCAGTATGCCGTGCTCTACCAGTATGCCGTGGGACTCAATGCCAGCAAGCCGTGGGGCAACGAAACACCGCAATCAACCTGTTGCGGCGGAACGGGTGCTGAGAATCATGTGAAATACCAAGAAGCAGCCTACTACACTGCCGCCGACACGCTTTGGGTGGGACTGTACTTGCCCACGCGAGCCACATGGCAAGGCATAACCTTCAGCCAAGACTGCGCTTTCCCCGCCGAACGGTCGGTAATACGCATGGAAAAGGGTCACAAGACGTTCACCATGAAACTGCGCGTACCCTATTGGGCCACCAGTGGTTTCTCGCTCACCGTCAACGGCCGCGAGGTAGCCGCCAGCTACAAGCCAGGCACCTACGTTACCATCAACAAACGACAGTGGCAACGGGGCGACAGCGTGGTGGTTACCATGCCCTACGGCACACACTACGACTATACGCCCGACAAGATGGACATCACACGCAGCCAGACCTACAAACCCATGTGGGCAGCCGCACTGATGCACGGCCCGCTCGTCATGGCCGCAAAAGACATACGCTCATGGGACGAGGCCACCCTTCATAGTCAAGCCGACACCGACAAGCTGCAACTCGTGCCCGACTACGATGCCGACCGCCACATCACCCATTATTTCCGCATTGATGCGCCCATTGAGGACACCACCTATGTAGACAATGCCACCGTAACCGAACTGATGCGTGTGGCCGCCAAGCGACTGCAGGAGCAACAAGCATGGGACGACATGGCCACAAAGGTGCCCGAATATGCACCATGGGCCAAGAACGGCATTGATGCCATGCGCGCCCGCTACGAAGCTATGCAAACCTATCTCACAAGCCATCAAGGCAACGGAGCCACTCTGGCCAGCGAGCTCAACGCTGCTCTCAGCATGATGCGTCCAGGCAACCTTGCCGAGCCAGCCGACCTCAAGGAGCTTATCGAAGCCCTGCAGGCAGCACAAGCCGTGGCCGCACCCTCGCAGCGACTTAAGGACGCAATGGACTATGCGGAGATGGTAAAAGCTTATGTCAACGACGGAAGCGGCACCAAGGATCTCATCCGCCGCGGCCTCACCGGCCTGCGCGCAGCCATGCCCGCCAACTAACAGACTACGACCCGGAGGCAACAACGCCTCAACGATTGTGAAACAAGGGCACTGACCACATTACGGCCAGTGCCCTTTTGCGTCTCGACGGATACAACACAGAGCTGAGAGCGATTGGCGGCGGGCAGGCAAAGTGTTGTGAATATTCTGAAAAAAACGTTGCTCTGCGCATCACGTTCCAGCACACCGACATGCGGTTCCTGTACCCGGGAAAACAAGGTTCGACATAAAAAACACACGCTCCGACGGCCGTTTGGCTTGCGAGAGATACCGTTTCGCAATGCTGTTCAGCGTCGGAGAACATTGCGTTCGGCAATAACCGTTCGGCGATAAACGGTCTTTCGCCATCCGATGGAGCATCTTTGGCAAGCCCGTCTGTCGAGCAAGCGAGCAAGCATCATTCTGCATGCCTGTATCTATTTGTCTGTCAAGCAATTAGAAAAGACACTCTTTATTTGCTTATTTTTGCGGCAGAAAGAAAAAAAATGGCAAGTGATACTGTACACGAAAAGTTTTTATCAAAATTTATTGCTATAGCTTAATGGTTGCAACCTTCGCCTGAGTAGGGTTAAAAAATATTGCTGTCCGGTAAAATGTTGGTCTAACCTTGTAAAACGCTGGATGGATGCTCTTTATAAGGTTTTGGATGACCCGGGGCTTACTTTACATAGCATGGTTTGTTATCCTTTGCCCCTGAAAGGGGCGTATATTTTAACGTCACAATGAATTATGCGCCCTCTACAGGGGCAATAATCCTGTTGCACGCGAACATACGTAGGGGTGAACCCCTACGCTATAATATGTCG
>CAVKHW010000103.1:0-4976 GCA_963656105.1 Eggerthellaceae bacterium | reverse complement strand
AACGAATAAAACTTTATGTGTTAGAAAAGCAATGAGAGGTATAGCGAAATTTTATACTTGGTTCTGGATTATCTACTTCCCGGTGTGCATCGCCTTTGCCGCGGCAATCGACTTCGACTGGAGCGACGAGATACTCACGCTGCTGCTGCTGGCCTACGGCTTGGTGAAGCATCGGTATCTAGTGAAAGACAAGGGGCGGCGCAAGGAGATTGCGGTCTATGTAGGCTTGATGGTGTTCTATCTGGCCTATTCGCTGCTGATGCGCGTCACCACGTCGCGCGGCGTGATGCTCGACTTTCTGCAGCAGTTGCGCCCCTACGCCGTGTTCTACCTCACGTGGATGATGGCGCCCCAGTTCACACGCTACCAGAAAAAGCGCATCAAGTGGGTGATGCTATTGTCGTTTTTCGGCTACTTGGCGGCTTTCTTCTTCAAACCCTCGCTGGTCACGCCCTTCGGCGGCACCGAGTCGGCTGCGCTGGGACAGATAGCCCTCTGTTGCGCCATGATCTACTACATATTCTCGAAGCAGACCAAGATGAACCGCAACATCGCCATCCTTCTCATGCTCGTGGGACTCGTTTCGGGCAAGTCGAAATACTTCGGTGAGTGCGTGGTGTTCATCGCTTTGGTGGTTTTTGTGAAGAGCAAGATCAATTTCCTTTCGCCAAAGACCTTGCTGCGCGTCGGTGTCTTGGCCGCGGTGGTGCTCTATTTCACCTGGGCCAAGTTCAGTGCCTATTACGTGGAAGGATTCCAAGAGGAGGCCGAGGCCATGGCTCGTCCGGCCACCTACGAGACGGGTATGCAGATCATGTTTCACGACTACATACCTTTCGGCAGCGGCTTGGGGTCTTTCGGAACGGCGGCCGCCGCCAAGGAATATTCGCCGTTGTACTATAAGTACGAACTCGACACCGTTTGGGGCCTGACCCCCGATAATCCCATGTTCTTGGCCGACGCATTCTATCCTACCTTGGCCGAGTTTGGCATTGTGGGTCTGTTCTTCTTTCTGTGGTTTTGGAAACGTAGGTTGTGGGAGGCCAACCGCATCACCGACCTCGTGCATTACCGCATGGCTTTGATGGCCGTGCTTGCGTTGGCTCTGGAGAGTACCGCTGACTCGTCGTACCTGTCGGGAAAGGGTATGGGCTACTTCATGATTCTCGCCGTCTGTCTAAATGTAGGGCGGACGACGCTGACAGGCAGAAACAAACGAACTGCCAGTTGGTCACCCTCTACCCCCGTAAGAAAATGAAACTATTCGAGATACTTAGACGCTTGTCGCTCCTACCATCGTATGCTTGGGACGCGCTCTGGGCACCCGTTTGGAAACGTTGTATGAAGCATTGCGGACGCGGTGTGTATCTGCGTCCCATGTCGTCAGACATCAAAGGACTCCATAATCTGAGCGTGGGCGACGGAACATCCATTCCCAAGGGCAGCACCATCTATTGCACCGATGCACCCCTCACTATAGGCCGCAAGGTGTTGTTCGGTCCCCGTCCCACCATCATCACAGGCGATCATCGCATTGACCTCGTGGGTAAATACATCACCGACGTGACCGTGGCCGACAAGACTGTCGACGGCGTGAACCCTTTCGACCAGCCTGTCGTCATAGAGGACGATGTGTGGTGTGGTGCCAATGTCACCATTCTGAAGGGCGTCACCATAGGCCGCGGCTCGGTGGTGGCGGCCGGGGCCGTGGTGACTAAGTCGTTTCCCCCTTACAGCATCATAGGCGGCGTGCCGGCCCGATTGCTGCGCATGCGCTTCACAGAGGACGAAATCGCGGAACATGAGCGGCGGCTTCAACACAATGGTTAGGTTATGGCGGCATTGAAAGTGATAATTACTTCGCCGTCGCTCGACCCGCGCGATAACGTGAGCGGCATCTCGTCGGTCACGCGGTTTATCATCGACAACAACCGAGCCGTGCGCTATCTGCATTTTACCTTGGGCAAGAAAGACCGCGAGAAAGGCGGCCTCAGACGGGTGTTGGCGCTATGGCGCAGTTACCGGGCGTGGAAGCGCACGCTGGCCGACAACGCCGATGCGCTGATACACTACAACCTGCCGCTGTCGCGGGCCTCGCTGCTGCGCGATCCGTGGTTCATGCGCTATGCACTGCGCCGTGGGCGCAAGATGGTGGTGCATGTGCATGGCGGCCTGTTCCTTACAGCCCCACATATTCCGTTCTATCTGCGCCCCATACTCAGATGGGTGTTCAGACAGCGTGTGCCTTTCATCGTGTTGAGCGACATGGAGAAAGCCCTTCTTGCCGACCGTTGGGGAGCGCAGAATGTCGTGTCGCTGCCCAACTGTGTCGATTTGCACGATGCGCAGGCCTTCGCCGATGCACAGCCGATGCGCGACGCTGCGCAACCATTGCGGCTGGGCTACCTCGGGCGCATCGAACCCAACAAAGGCATGAGCGAACTGCTTGTGGCCTGCCGGCAACTGAAACGTGTGGGTTGTCCCTTCCTGCTCACGATGGCTGGCAAGGAACAGACCGAGGGCGAATATCTGCCGCAGTTCGAAGCGGAACTGAAGGACAGTTTCCACTATGCGGGTCTTGTGTCGGGAAAGACCAAATGCGAGTTTCTCAGAAGCCTTGATGTGCTCGTCATGCCCACCTATTTCGAAGGATTGCCCATGTCGTTGCTCGAGTGCATGAGTTATGGCGCAGTGCCCGTCGTCACGCCTGTGGGCAGCATACCGCAGGTGGTGACTGACGGCGAGAACGGCCTTTTCGTTCGCTCTCATGACAGCAACACGATTGTTGAGGCCGTCGGACGGTTGAATGATGACCGGGCGTTGTTGCGAACGTTGGGGAGGGCAGCGCAGCAAACCATTTTCAGTCAGTACAACCCGCAGCGGTATGTTGACGAACTCAACCTCATTTATTTGCACAACGAATGAAAGACCTCAACCGCTTAATTACCCGTTTTCGTCAGTTCGGTGGTTGGAGGCTTGTCTGTCAGTATGCCCGTATGGGTGTGTTGTGGACGGCTGTGGTGGCGTTGGTGCGGTGCGCTCTGAAAGGGAAGTCACCGAAGGAGGCTTATCCGGTTGTCACGCGAAAGGTGGATGAGGTGCTGACAAAGCGTTATCGGCCCATCTTGGAACATTATGCTACCAGCCTATCGTGCGATACGGACAATGGAACCAAGGCGCATGATGTGCCCAAAATCATTTGGACGGCATGGCTCCAAGGACTTGACAAGGCTCCCGAGATGGTGAAGGCATGCTTGGCATCGCAGCGACAACACTTTACCGACTACGAGGTGCGTGTGATCGATGGCGACAATTATCGGCAGTGGGTGAACCTGCCCGAAGAGATAGAAGAAAAATACCGTAAGGGACTGATACCACCAGCCTCGTTTAGCGATTTGTTGCGCTTGGCTGCGTTGTGTAAGTATGGCGGTGTGTGGATGGATGCCACGGTCTACTGTTCGGGATTCGGTAATGACGCATTAAAGGCACGCTGGCAACGTATCATGCAGAGCGAACTTACTCTGTTCCGCTATTTCCGTCGGGGCGAGGCGCAGCCTGTCGGCCTGTCCACGTGGTTTGTGGCTGCTGTGCCCCAGCAGCGCAACGTGTCTGTAGTGTTCGATATGCTTTTGGCTTATTGGCGCGATTTTGATTGTTTGGTAGATTATTACATCATACATCTGTTCATGGGGCTATCGCTCCGTCGGTTTCCCGAAGTGGCGGAGCGTATGCCGCGCGAGAACAGTTTCCATAGTCTATTGCTTGGTCGTGCGTTGACAAAGAATTTCAATGCGGCTGACTGGAACGAACTCTTGGCGCATGTGAGCCTACACAAACTCAACTACCGCAAGGCGGCAGAGGCCGGAAGAAATAAGAATGGGTATTATTGGCGGGTCGTGCGCGAGCAGAGCGCATTGCAATAGACAAGATAGTCAAAACGTATGTTTCAACTGAAAAACTTAGATATACTGGGTAGCAAGGCGGCTCTCGCCTCATTGCCCGAGGGTAAATTGCTTATCAATACTATCAATGCCCATTCCTACAACACGGCTCGGCGCGATGCCCTCTTTGCTGAGGCGTTGACGCAGGGTGATGTGCTCATTCCCGATGGGGTGAGCATCGTGAAGGCATGCCGGTGGATAGGAGCTAAAAGTCAACCGGCGGAGCGCATTGCCGGCTGGGATCTCTTCGAATTCGAGATGCAGCGTCTCGAACGGAAGGGCGGCACGGTGATGTTTATGGGCAGCAGCGAGCGGGTGCTCCAGCGCATTGTGGATCGGGCAACTGAGGTATATCCCCACCTGCGCGTGGTGACCTACTCGCCGCCCTATAAGCAAGAGTTCTCTGATGTCGACAACCGCGCTATCATCGATGCCATCAACGCCGCGCGCCCCGATCTGCTCTGGATAGGCATGACGGCGCCCAAACAGGAGAAATGGACCTACGCCCACTGGACGGAACTGAACATTGATTGTCATGTGGGTACCATCGGCGCTGTGTTCGACTTCTTTGCCGGCACCGTGGAGCGCGCCCCGCTGTGGTGGCAGCGTCATGGTCTGGAGTGGCTCTATCGGTTGCTCAAGGAGCCGCGACGCATGTGGCGGCGATACATCATCGGCAATGCCCTGTTCCTGTGGAACATCTTTGTGCATGAGAGATAATGACAGTCAGAAGTAGTAGAAGATGAACAAACTCTATTTCCGTTTCCTGCAGTTCTCGTTGGGTCTCTACGAGGGTCGTGAGTTTCTCGACGGCACCGCTCTGCACGCTTTCGATTGGGCGGCTTTCTATCGGTTTGCCAATGAGCAGACACTCGCCGGTATCGTGTTCGACGGCGTGCAACGACTTCCCAAAGGTGTGGCTCCGCCGTTGCCGTTGCTGATGAAGTGGTTTGGCGTGAGCGAAACTATAAAGAAAAGAAACCATATCCTCGACAAGGCCTCCGCTTACGTCTACCGAAAAGTGACTGAGGCTGG
>CAVKHW010000102.1:0-5111 GCA_963656105.1 Eggerthellaceae bacterium | reverse complement strand
ATAAAAAAGAATGGGGATGATTGTTTTCACTATACTACCCGCCAAATGCCGAATGCCAAAATAGCCTGTGATAAGAACAAACACATCGACATGAAAGGTAATATAGGGCGTAAACGCAGCAAAGATATCGCCTGTGTGATTCACATCCGCTGGCAACAAAGGCAGATAATGCCCATTCACATGCCACAGACAGATTAAGAACATCGAGAATATACGCATCAGCTCAATGTTCATTTGCCGCTGACCTCTCATAGTTGTGTTATAGCGTTTAAATAGTGGATTGACTTTTCTCTCATTGCAGTCAGTCGTTTTCTCACTTCAGTATAAATTGGCTTTTGGGGAACAGTCTTATTATCAATGTTTTTTAGACAGAGACTGTCTATACCCAATGTTCCCAACAAATTTTCGAATCTTGCATCTGACGCCTGTCCTGTTTTGGCAACAACAAATGCCTTTTCGAATATCACAGAAAATACCATGGCATGGAACGACGCCGTAACAACGAACTGCGCATATTTGATTAAGGAAACAAAATCGGATGGTGTGTACATATAACGGCTGCCGTCTATAATCTCCAGATTATGGGTGTTTGCCAATTGTCTGACAGAATCATACATTGCATCCAAGACAGGCTGCGGGGCACCCACATGATAAAGGAAAACATACTTCCGCTTTTTCCACTTATCATTTATCATAGGCTGCCACAGATTGGCGTCAGCAAGCAGTGTGGGATCCAAGACCGTGGAACATTCTTTTTCTGTCAGACCGGAAATTTTGCTTGTCAAAGTTTCTTCTCTAAACGAAAGGTAATCAAATGATTCGCAGCGTTCTGCCACATTTTCCCACCCCACTTTACCTATCGCCGATACAGCGCCGCTCATTGCATACGTAGCCAAACGGCTGCCTGTCGGACGTTGGAACTGTCCCCAGTATACGAGGTCAGCCCCACCTGTCAGATCGGGATTCCACGGCTGGTCGCTACCCACGATATATAAATCGAACTTAGGAATATCCGATGTTCCATAACATTTCTCCGTTTGGTTAAGATAACAACGGCGGAAGTCTTTGAAATTCTTGGTTTTTACGTAAGGAAGCAGCCCCTTGTATAAATAGCCGCTCAGTTTGTTTTCAAACAACGCTCGTATGAAACTGCGAACGCCAATAAGTCTTTGAGGCTTGAACTGCTCAAGAATATAACTTTGCTGGTAGTTGATTACCGACACGTCGTGCCCCATATTACGCAGCAATTCCTGCAAAGCATAGCATTGCAGCACAGCGCCATAATTGTGCGCCAAATGAAACGTGAGTATTCCTATCTTCATTTCACCAATCGCTTCTTAAATAATTGCCTTGGTCGCAGGCAATTACCTCTCCACTTACACATCCTGCAGCGTCGGAAAGCAGATAAGCCACTGCTTCAGCCACTTCTTCAGGCAAGAAAAAACGCCCTCCACAATTGTATTCGCAGGTCATATCCGAGTTTCGGTCGGCTATGGTCATGTCGCTTTCCGTAATACCTGGAGCTACTGCATTTACACGAATGCCATGCCTTATGTGGCGGCGTGCCATGCCTCGGGTCAGACTGTTGATTGCTGCCTTTGTCAATCCGTAGGGTATTTCATCACAATATAGCCCTCTTTCTGAGGAGACAAATACTATTGCTGCATTATGATTATCCGTTTCAATACAATGGCGGATGAAACTTTGCGAAAGGAAATAGGGGCCTTTCAGATTTGTATCTATCTGCCTGTTGAAAGTATCGGGCGTGACTTCCATCATGCCCTTTTCGTGCAGTGATATACCAGCATTGTTTACCAAGCAGTCAATTTGTCCTCCCAAAAGTTCTTTTGCTGAATCCATAAATTCGCCTACATGCGCTACGTCCGTAACGTCGAATCGCTTGTATTTGCAGTTCAGCTCTTTGCTTGCCTGCTTCAACGTCTCTTCGTTGCGTCCAGCAATGAGAATTTCCGCTCCTTCTTCCACACATTTTCTCGCAATGAAATAGCCTAAGCCTCGTCCGCCGCCAGTAACCAGCACATGTTTGCCACTCAATCTGCCTGCGGATTTGCTGACGACTACGCTACATTTTAGCACGTTTTGTGAGGGAACGCCATGCAGAATATATTTTACTGCCCGTTTAACTTTATCTATCATCTTGTGAATTTCTTTATCTTTTTAATTACAGCTTGTGAAACAAACTCTTTTTCGCTTCTTGTCAAGCCTATTAAATAAATAACCAAACAGGTTATAAACATAGACAAACAAGCAAGGATTGCCAATCCAATGAAAGTGTTTGGAGAAAACAGATGAATCATATAGGTCGCTAAAAGACAAATTGCAGAGGTTATGATTATTGGACTTGCAACCATTTTAAGAAAAGACAAAACAAAATTTAACTTTGTCAATACATTTAATATTTTCAACCTTATAAACAACGACAGCACTTCAAATACGATTTGAACAACTATCACCATGTATGCTTGGTCAGTTACTTTTAAAGCGATGTACGACACAGGCAAAATCATCAGCCTTGTTCCTCCAATCCACCACGTTGTTGAAACAAGATTGCCTGTCGCCAGAATAACCGTCACCAATGAGTCGGACAATAGAACCAGCATGGTGTAAATGATCATCAGTCTTGAAAATGCAACAGCCTCAGGAGGATATATCTTAAGCCAAAACTCCAAGATATAAGGTGTCCGAACAATAATCGGGCATGCCAAAATCAGAGTAAGGAAATAGCTGAACTTTGAGCCTTTAAAAGCCAGCTCCATGGATCTATGGTGGTTTCCGCATGCGTATTCTTTTGTTATCTGCGGCTTTAATGCCGTGGCAAAGTCGCCAACAAACTTGGTGGCTATTCCCTGTATTTGGGTGGCTATTCCCTGAGCGGCATTAACTGTAACGCCATAGAAGATGTTAAGAAGGATACCTGTGCCCTGCATGCTAAGCAAACTGGCAAAAGCACCAATAAAATTCATCCCGGCGAAAGAGAACATTTCTTTGTAAAGAGGCTTATCTTTAACGATTGAGAACCGCGCCTCCTGAAACGACCGCCTGCAATAGACGTTATACATCAGCGTGCCAAATAACCCCACGATGAAATAGAACAAAGAATATGTTATCAGTCTGTCAAAAGGCGTAACATAGAGCAAATAAACAATGAGCAGCTTTGCGATACAGTCATAAAGAGAAAAATAGGCAAAAGCACCCATCTTTTCATGCGCTATAATAGCTCCGATGTATGGAGAATTGATGATGCCTATGAGAGTGGAAAATATGGAGAACTGAAACACCCAGTTAGCTGCATACATTCGGTCCTTGGGAATATTCAACCCATTATTAAGAAAATACACACCAATGGTTTCGAAAAGAACAAACAATATAATGGCAAGCACTATGTGTATGTTCATGGCAACACCAAACATTTTCTTTGGATTGCCATCTTCCTTACCTATCTCGCAAGTTAAATATCTTTGGGTTGTAGCAGTCAATGTGCCGCTAACAATAGAGAACATGGCAATAAATCCTGCCACGACATTGTTGATTCCGTAATTGGCGATACCCAACGCATTGAGGACAACGCGCGAAGTGTAAAAGCCGATCAGCATCATTATCAATGTTCGGCCATACAACAACAATGTGTTTTTAGCAAGACGTTTGCTGTCAGAACGTGCTTCCATTTATCTTTTGATGATGTTCTTGACTATTGAGCGCGCTTTGTCCTTTGCCTTCTCTGCCAAGCTCCGTTCGTCCTTTACAATATTCCTGATCATACGGATGGCTTCGCTTTCATCCGTAGAATCTGTGAACAGCTCAAATACAATTGGCTTGTCTGTCAACTCTTCAGTTACAAAATCCTTTTTCACGGCAAGGAACTCATCCTTATTGCTTGCCGACATGTATCTGAAACCCAATGCCTCGACATAGGCCCTTACCAAATGTTTCGACTTGCAGCCAAAATGTCCTCTGGCAGCCATGAACGCATCGGCTCCGTCATGCCATTGTGCCGCAGGGTGGTCATAGTTTTTGAACTCTGTTCCCACGCCATTGTTAATCAACAAAATACGAATGTTGCCTCCGAAATGACGATTGCCCAGGACATTCATATCATAGAAGAACGCCAAATCGCCTATTACACAGAAATGCAATTTCTCTGGAGCAGCCAACGATGCTCCCAAAAGCGTCGAAATGCTTCCATCTATGCCAAAGCCTCCTACATTGCAGTTGGTTCGTATGGAACTGTCCAACTGAAAGAAATTCCATGAACGAAGACTATTGAATATACTAAAATGAACATTTGAATCTTTGGGAAGATCTGCATGTAATTGCTGCGCTGCCCAGATATTGCCAAAGGGCAGGTCTGACGGGATATTGGCTAATGCCGTTTTATATTTGTCATCAAAATACTCAAAGAACGAATCATCTTCATTGTTTGCAGGCGCAACATCGCAATAATGAGAGAAGAACGACAATTCGTCCATTTGGAATACTGCGTAGAGGTTTCTGAACAAATCGCGAAGTTCTCCATCCTCACTTACTCGCCACGTCTGTTTTGGGAACAAGTGGTATGTATTGTATATTTCTCCAGACACTTCTCCTATGTGAATCAACAAATCGGGCTGCTTCATCAACCTCTGGTCATTTTGGCAAGCAAGCAAGGCATTTTGTACTTTATACCGACCATAATAATTACTTGTATGGTCTATGAATACTACACCATTGTATTTTTCACAGAATGATTCTATTGCTGTCGTTTCCTCTTTCGAGAAGACTTTGTGTGAGCCTATGAATATTGCCGCGGTTTTAATGTCTTTTGATAATTCCGGAAAATTGTCTTTGGGCAAGATCCGGTCTATTTTTCTGACACTTGGCAATTCTATTGTATCAAATCCAGCTCCCGTAGCCTCATGAAGATTAATCAGAACAGGTCCGCCTCCATTACGGCGCAGTTCCAAAATAGCCTTATTCACATTTATTATTGTCAGCCACTCGTCACCAGGTTCTTTAATCTTGTCGATACTGACACTAAAGTTCACAGTATCTTTGGGGAATTGGCTTCGGTCTATTGACTGTGCATTCAAATGCCCTGTCACTTCATTTCCATG
>CAVKHW010000101.1:0-5133 GCA_963656105.1 Eggerthellaceae bacterium | reverse complement strand
GAGTTGTAACCGACGGTGTTGTCATAGTTCACGCCGCGCACCGTGTAATAGATGTAGCGTTCGTTGGCATCCACCGAGATGGTGTCGGTATACTGCCGCTGCAGGACATGCTCCTTGTTGGCTCTTACAAACTCGTGGTCCCGACCGTTGCTGAACAACACGTCGTAATAGTGCAAGTCGAGCGTGTCCTCCATGTCCCATAGCAGCACCACCGTTCCGTCGAGCTCGGGCAGGGCTTTCAGGTTGGTCGGCGCCTTGGGCGGGCGCATCTTCTTTACACGCATCCTTTGCGGGAACGAGTAGCCCATATTCTCCGCCGTATCCACTGCAGCGATGGTGACCATGCCGCTCGACACGTTGGTCACATCAAGACGGAACACCGTGTCGGTGGGCGCGATATACTGGTCGGTGAGCAGTTTCCAGGTCTTGCTGGTATCGCGGTCGCTGTAATACATCGGGATGTAGCGCACGAAGTCGGCCTCCATCGTGTCCTTATGGAAGAAGATATTGGCATAGATCTTCTCCCACGGTTTGTCCTGGTTGGGGCGTTCGATGACGATGCGCGTGATGACGGGAGCTTCAGGGGCAAGCATATCGGGGAAATGAACCCTATGCGGCGCGCTCATCTCCGTCAGGTCGCCAAAGGCATCGTGGGCTCTCACGGCATACTCGTAAGTGCCTATCTGCCGCGACTCGTGGTTGAATTGTATATCCTCGTTGTTGCCAAACAATGGCGGAGCGTATGGGGCATCGTTCACCTTCTCCCATGTCTTCTTGCCCACCTCGCGGCGATAGATCTCAAAGGTGCTGTTGACAGCGTCTTTCCACTGCAGCATCACCGAGCCATGACCCATGATGCTGTCGGTAATGGTGATGTCGTAAGGCTGCACTTTGTATCGCTCGTTCTTGATGTTCTCCACCTGTGCGGGCATGATGCGGTTGCGCCCGGTAGTGTCGGGCACGGTCGGCAGGATGAAGTAAGAATAGGTCTTGCCTTTCTTTGCCGTGCGGTCCACCCACCTCATGCCGAGCGCGTCGGCCACGTCGGGACGCCATTCGGCTGGCATAAGGGCAGCCAGGAGTTTCATCTTTTGGTCTTCCTCCAGCGCGGAGAAAGCGCCAATCGTACCCGGTTCATACTTGGTCTGTTCCGGCCGGAGGTCGCCTGTTCCGTAGACGGCACCCATCGCCATGTAAGCAACGGAGTCGTTGGTGTCGGGGTAACGCAGACGGAACTGCTCCAGCGAGAGCGGCTTCAATCCCATGACGAGGGTGTCAAGGTCAAAAGTCTCGTTGCTTTCATCGTGGCGGAAGATGCTCACGCCTGTTCGGGCCAAGTAATACCACTCCGGATAAGACTCGATGCCCCAACGCACCACCACGCTGTCGCCATAGGCGCGAGCCAGTCCTTTGATGTAGACGTTCATCTCGTCCAGGTCGCGCTGTTGCTGGCGCAGACTGTCCATGAGGATCGAGTCGGCCTCATCTGTCTCAATCGTGTCGTTGACACCTGCCTGCCGCGACGGGGTTGCCACACCCATGGCGAAAGCCAGCGGAGCGCACAAGGCAACGAGTGTCGCCCACAGCAGTGTTTTCATGCCATTGCCTTTTTTCATATCTCTTGCTTTTATGTTCATCTTTATCGTTTACTATTTTGCTGTCTCACGCCTAATTTGTTGTTGGCATTCTGAGTCGCAGAATACTTTGAGGTTGATGTCGTTGTTGATGTCGTTGCTGTATTTGAGTTAATCTTAAAACCATACTTAGAGACAAGATCCAGGAATTTTGCCGTCTTGTGTCCACTGAAATACGGCACTTTGTTCTTAGTGTACATCGTCCATTGCTGGTTGTCTATGTCCCAAGCATTCACGCGATAGCAATAGAACTGCAACGTATAGTCGTTTATCTTGCTCACCGCTTTGCCATTGAACGACAAATACTGGTAATAATCTTGGCAATCGCTTGGAGCATACGACTTATTGTTAAGAGCCGACGCATACAGTCGCCTACCGAACAGGCCGTCATCGTTGATGCGCGGATGACGATTGCTTCCAGATCCCGTCAGCTTGATGGTATTTGAAATTTTCATGCCATCAAGGTTGGCTCCGTTCCACACGACAGCAAACTGATCTTTTGGCACATATATCGAGAACCAAGTTGCATTCGGTGCCAGATTCATCGAACTGCCGGCATTCGTTGCAAGGTATTTTCTCCATTCCTCTTTTGTATAGTTGTAGTTCGAGCTAAACATGCCGTTTATCTCTTTAGACGCTGACGTAGCGATGTTGTACAAGTCAACCAGGATCCTCGTATAGGTCTCTCTATTCAAGCGGTGATAATCAGTGAGGCGGGCATCACTCTTTGTTCCGAGAGCAGACTCGAATACTTGACTGCCATTGGTATACAATGGATAGGTGGAGCCTGTTATTCTTCTTAACCGCTCTAAGTTCATAAATGTATAATGGGTAAGTATATTGTATGCGCCTCGCATTTCACCAAGCGTCCATTCCCAGCTTCCATAGCTTGAGGAGATGTTAAGCGACTGGAGGCTCACCTTGCTATAGTTCAAGTCGTCCTTACCCGACTCAAACTTGTATCCGCCAATGAAGAACATACCGCTGAGATACGACAGATACATCCGCGGATCCATCATCACTCTTGGCATTTGATAATGTGTTCCATAAGAGAGCGTCGGGAAATTAGCATCTTTTTTCAGCTGACCCACAAAATACGTATCTTCTTGTGGATCGTATGATTCTTTGAATTCGTCGTTTTTCCTTGGGAAGAATTGCAGCACTTCGGCTTGGAAGTAGCGCGAATACAGAGGCGCGTCGTCGAAGTAATCGGTAGTGGTCGAGTAGCTTCTGTAAGCGTCCGCGTTCATAAATGCGAGGTTCTTGAAATGTTTTCTCTGTAAGGTCTCCTGCCCGTATTTATAGACAGTCACCTTAAACTTCAACTGGCCGGCATTGCTTGACGTGGTGGTATTCAGTCTGTTTCTTAACGATGTCCTTTCCTTATACGAATCATTGTATGTTCCATAATCTTTAAACACATTGCTCTCCTCGCCAGTGATATTCATCAAGTCCACTTGCTGAACGTCTACGCGGTATAGCGGTTTGTTATCAGATGTGAATTGCGCTTTACGCCCGCCAGTTGGCTTGATAGTCGCGTTATATATCTTTGCATACGTCTTATATACAGCATCTCGCGAGGTGCCATAAACCTCAAGTGTCTTGATTGGGGTCCACGTCCAGGCACCTGTAACGTTTTCGGTCCATTCGTACACGAGGCGTATGACATAACTTCTGCCTTTATAAATACCATAGAAATTGGTCTCCGGTGTAAGTATCGACACTCCGTCTTCCTCAATCCACAGGTTTTCGCGCGTCTGCTGCGCTCCTGTAGTCTTATCGGTCAGGATCCATTTGAGCTTGCCATCGGTATCATTGCAATAGAGCTTGTTCTTAAGCTTGCGGGTAAGCGAGATTGTCGGGCGCTGGATGTCTTCGATTGCCGCCGGGTTGGGATAGTCACTGTTTGATACAGAGCCAGAGCTTTGCATGTCAACAGCCATATAATCCTTACCATATATAATCTGCTTGCCTAACGTTCCATTGGTCGGCATATTTGGATAAGCCACGGCGACGTAGTTCTGCAGGTCGTCCTTGTCGTCAATCGTTCTCTCGGCTTCGTTGTTCGTAACGATCCAGAAGTTTTTCTCCTGAGTCCATTCCACCGACTCATACTTGTTCTTCAACGAATCCCACTGCTGGGTGTTGCGCCAAGCGCTATTGTAGAATTCCCAAGCCTTGCCTTTCACTGTCAAGCAATAAATCTTGTTTTGCTTGAACTTAGAGAAATCGATGGTAACGGTGTTCTTGTCAACCGTATATTCTGCATTGTACGTATTTGCCACTTTGTTTTGTTTTGCTTTGAGCTCACTGTCGTATTCCTTAATCTGCACAGGATAGGATCCGTACATTTGGAACTTGAACTGGCGGCTTGCCAGGTCGTCGAGCGCGTAATCGCTCTTGCCTTCGCCCGCCGACGAATTGGCAATTCGGTCACGGTCGGTCGGGTCAACCACTCTTATGATGGAGTTGAGGTCGCCCTGCGTATAGACCACGGGGCGTCTCTGCACCTCCCAGTCTATCGGATTCTTCTTTGCGTCTTCCAACGTCTCGCTACCGATGTTACAGCTCTCGAACAGCTTATAGTTGTCGAGGGCTCCGCCAAGATACATTTGGCAAACCTGACCACACTCAAACTCGAACGACTTGTTGATATTGACCAATCCGCCGAGCATCTTCAGTTTGACGCGAGCCTTGCCCGTAAAGTAGTTGGGGTTAGGCAATGCACATTGGAACACTCCACCCAGTCCGGCGTTTAATATGTCGAATTTCTTCTTGAAGAAACCAAGATTGATATTGAGACCGAACTTGGCATAGAGGTAAGCATAAAGCTGACCTTCGGCATACCACCCTTTCTTTCCAGGAGTGCCACCGGTGTTAATACACTTAGAGCTGCCCGACAGCTTTCTTACCGAGATATCAAAGCCCGCCGTGACGCCCATATCGCCATAGAACAATCCCAAATCGACGTTAACGTAGCCCCAAACCGATGCGCCAACCATGACACCGCCATCTACCTTCGCGTTGGCGAAGAATTTGGCCTTGGCCGAATTTCGCCCCGTCTCAGCCTTAGAAACATCATCGCTGGAAACGTTACCATGTTCGCCGCCGTCAAGGAACTGTCGCACCTTGGTGGGGATAGGAGGCAGCTCGCCATCGTCGGGCAGCTCTGATCCTATGCACAGATAAGCATTGGCACCTACGCCAACCTTGACAATCTTCGTGTTGAAGTCGACAAGGATAAACTCGCAACGCTCCGACTCGGTAGGCTTACCCAGATAGACGTGCCACAAGCATGTCGAGAGATTCTTGCCGTCCTTCTTGGTCTGGATGCGGAGGTCAAGCGAAACGGTCACCTTACCAATCGTAGCGGAAGAAGAAGAGCTGTCTTCATTCTGCTTCGACTTATAATTGTTCATATTCTCCTTATAAGCTTTAGACTCCGTCTGCTTGTCGGCAAACACACCTTTCAAGCTCTTCTGCACGCTCTCGCTTGCTA
>CAVKHW010000100.1:0-5308 GCA_963656105.1 Eggerthellaceae bacterium | reverse complement strand
TATAGCTTTTCTGCAATACTGCAAAACTTTTGCAAGAAAAAATGTGAGAATTATGTATTTATTTCTTATTATTTTACAAATGATTCATTTTCTGCTGATTTCACCTTATAATATAAGCCTCGAATAATTGTCGGACAATTGGAGAATTGCGGTGAGCGCATCAAGTGCCTGAGGGCGTTAAAAAACATACTCATTAGTTGTCCACTCATCATCGGAGTTAAGGTCGACATTGATTCCGCCTACGTTTTTGTCGCTCCGGCTAAATACACGTCCCTTGTATACCGTAATCACATTGCGCTGAATGGGTACACTGGATAAGGTTTCTTCCCAAATAATACTACTCGCCTGGTCATGGGTGGACAATTTTATGTTCAACACGTTACTGTCGACTTTAGGAAAAGTATAGGCTTCAAAGTTTCTGACCGTGCCTACCATATCGTTGGTTATGGTGAAATTTTCCGTTTGTTTTGAGTTGACACATCCCACTCCGTTTACAGCATCGAAGGTGGAACTGCCTCCTGTATAGTAGAAACGCACCATCTTGACATTGGTGGTTACAGTATCGGTAGTCTGCAGCCGAAACATGGCTACGACACGTTGCAACTTCAAGCTATATGTGCTATCTTCCCTGACTTCAATGGAGTCGCCATACCAAAACGTGTCTGTCAGTTTATTGTTCGGGAATGTCACTTTGCTAGGATCGGTCATCGTAGCGTTGCCGCTACAACTATGTGCCATTACTACGAGAAGATACTTGCCCGTTGCAAGACTAAGATTTACTGAACCGAAATCTGCATCGGCAGCAAGCTGATTGATTTGTTCAACTCGCGCACCGTTTTGGTAGACAGCAAAGTTAAGCCGAGTGCAGGCCTTTCCAACATCGGTTGCACGCGTGGCTTCGTTGACATCGAAAGGCATCTGTTCAAATTGGGTTACTTGAAAACGCAAGGCTACACCATCCTTTTTGTTTTCTCCACCATCATCTTCATCGAGTACGGCTTTTTGGCAAGACGAGAACAATGCACAGATGACTGCGAGAACAAACAAGCTAACGAATTGTTTCATAAGATACAGGTTTTCGTTTTTTTTGACAGAGAGCACGAAACGCGTACGAATAGGATATGCCATCGGTATGGTCGGATGCAATCTCTAAATGCAAAGATATACGAAAAGTTGCAAACATGCAAGGATTAATGATTAATTCTAACATAAATAATTAATAGATTCAAAAAAGTTTTTTTGATTTTGCCACATGGGCAAAAGGTAACAACTTTAATGTGCTGAAAAGCAAATTACTACAAGATTTTCTCATATGCAAAGTCACAACAAAAACAACAGATAACAAAGAGAACTCTTGACCCAAGTTTGACCCTACCAATAAATTTTTCAAGTTTCGGATTTGTCATTTGCCAAGCGCCCTTTCAGAGTCGCATATACAAGCATAAGTACCAAATCCGAAACTTGAGGAGCTGATATCCGAAGCAACGGAATATTGTAGTGTATATTCTAAAAAAAACGTTCCTCCACGCACCTCGTTTTAGAACGCCAACACGTTGGTTTGAGATGGTGCCAAACAAGACGGAGCATGAAAAACGGGCTATCGGACTACCGTTAGCCTTGCGATAGACGCTATTTCCTGATGCAGTTCAGCACCAGAGCAAGCACCGTTCAGCAAGAATCATTCAGCGATAGGCGTGCTTTCGCCCTATGACGGAGCATCTATGGCAAGCGTCGCGACGGAGACAGCGCAACATATTTACTCCGATAGAATACAATAAACTGATTATCGGACAATTAACAAACGCTGCTGTATTTATCAAATTTTAGCGTCTGAAAGAAAAATAATGGAATGAGTTTCTTTACACAAAAAGAATTTGTAAATATTTTAAGCTACTTAATTCATGGACATTAATCCACCTTCATTTTCATGTCTGTGTTATAGTTTGTTGGTCAGATTTCGGATTGGGAATATAGGTTTGAAACTGCTCCCTTCGGGGGGCGTGCATTCAAGCACAAGTCGCAAATCCGAAACTTGAGTAAATTTTCAATGGTTGTCTTGATGTTAATATTTGATTTTCAATGATGATGTTCTAAAAGCGCGTTTGTAGTACACAGAAGTTTCGGCGAAAAGTATTATCTTTGCCCCCGCAATGAACCTCATTCCCCAATTACGCAACAACCCGAAGACTCTGAAAGAAGAATGGCACTACCGCATCAAAGAGTCTTACCGCGACCAGACAGGCCGCCCCCGTAATCGTGTCATGTTGAATGTAGGCTTCATCGCGGAGCCGCACCGTCCGGAGGACATACGCGATATCGGCAAGTGTCTGACCTACAAGCACTGCCACCAAAACCAGAAAGACCTTTTTGAAGGTCCGTTTGCCCGCTACAACGATTTCGTCCGAAGAAAGACCGAAGAGTATTGGACAGAGATGGTCAACAACGGTAGCATCGATGCTGTAAAAGAGGATATCAAGCAGTTGCATGAAAAGGCGAAACGGTTGGTGGATGCAGATACCGTTAGGCATTCTGATGCCCGGGAAATCGGTGCGGACTGGATATGCCTTCAGGCCATACGCGAGCTGGAGATAGACAATTTTCTTGAAAAGCAGGGATGGAGCGAAATGAAGATAAACACGGCACTGGTGCACCTTATCACATGCACGGTCTATTCCCCGTCGGAATTGAAATCGATGCACATCATGGATGAGAATTCTGCAGTCTGCGAATTGGTCAGCGGCAGGCAGGACTGGAGCCCCGGCTACAAGAGTATATACAATGTGGCCCCGTCTCTGTATGGGATGCTGGAATTGCAACGGAAGACAACCTGCATAAGATAAAGGAAAAAGGATACAACTACCTGTGTGTCAGCCGTCGGAGGATCACTGATTATGAAATCGCTCCCAATGCGAAAACCATCACGGTGCATGACTACAAGAAACAACCGATAAGCCTTAGTCCATCTGTTCTTTGGACTGCAGGCATACTGGGTTATGAACACAATACGTTACCGTCTGAAGCAGTCCTGAATGACACACTAGTGGTGTCCGCATGATGTCCACACAAAAGGCTATAACCACGGATACTACAAATGCATTGGGCGAGAAAGTTCATCTACGGCAGTGCAGTGAACCGACCAAAGCAGCATCCGATATTTACGAACGACTATAATACAAGAAAATGCCATTCAGAAAAATCAAGATAGACAAAATGTAGTACACAGTAATGCAACCAATTATTGCTAAACTACTGATACTGCAACAAAAACGAGATTAAAGGGGCAAACTTGGGACAATATAGTGCATGAGCAGAATTAAGGAAGAACAACGAGTCGTGGAGCAGATGATACGATTGTATTGTCGAAAAAAAGAGGGACATTCGATGACAACCCGATTGTCATCAAAACTTGTTCTAAATGACCGAAGTGCGAAGAGGAAATGTGAAGCCTACAAGGAATTATGTCCTTCATGCGCAGAACTGCTACAGTACGCCACTGCAAGACTAGAACGATGCAAGTTCGGCGAAAACAAGACAACTTGTAAAATGTGCCCCATCCACTGCTATTGCCCTCATATGAAAGAACGAATGTGCGAAGTGATGCGCTGGGCAGATCCAAGAATGATTTGGTATCACCCAGTTGCAGCCATTAAACATATAATCAGAGAATTGTAACAATGGGTAAAAGAAAATGGAACTGATAGATACACTCGTATTTGACTATGGAGGAGTCATCGTGAACATAGATGATGCGTCAGTTGTGAAGGCCATGAAGAGTTTGGGCGTTACGACGTTCAAGAGAATGTTACATGCACATAAAATCAAAAGACTGATGCACCAATATATAAATGGGGTGGTGGATGAAGCTGTGACTATGAAAGAAATTCGGGGGTTATGCCGTAAAGGAACCACCGTCGAGGATATTGAAAAAGTCCTCGAAAATCTGTGCGGTAATCTACCAGTAGAAAGACTGGAGGCATTGGCCAAACTTCGGAAACGATTCAAAGTCTATCTGCTGAGTAATATAAATGATACGCTTTGGCAGAAATCCGTCATTAAGATGAAGCAACTGGGATATTGCGCCGATGACCTGTTTGACGAAGTTTTTCTCTCATACGTCATGAGGGAAGAGAAACCTTTCTTCAAAATCTATGAAGAGATGACTCGGAGAACAGGATTGAATCCTGCCACTACGCTTTATTTCGACGACAGAGTGGAGAATGCAGAAGCTGGCAGACAATTAGGTTTCAAAAGTGTTCTAGTGAAGACTAATCATTTGGAAGACCATCAAGAATGGAACGAAATCACCAAGGGTTTGGTCAACATAATGGAAAGATAAAATGAAATTACAATACAACAGATCCGGAATAGCCCAAAGAATGTGCAATATAATCAAATCCCAATTATAAAGATTAGATTAAAATATAAAACAATGAGAAAGAAATCAAGAGAAATGGACAGTCTGTGGGCATTGGAAGTGATGCACAAGGCTCCGTATATAACCGTGAGTTTCATAGATATCGAAGGCAAGGCATACGGATTGCCGCTCTCTTTGGCATCGGATGACGATGTGCATTGGTACTTTCACTGCGCCTTGGAGGGCAAGAAACTTGAGGCTATCAAAGTCCATCCTAAGATATGTCTCTCGGCCGTAACTCGCTGCGTCCCTACCGTTGGCCCGAAAGACGGTAGCTTTACCCTGCAATTCAAGTCGGCCATAGCATTTGGACAAGCAGAAATTATCGAGGACGACGAAGAAAAAATCCATGGCCTTCGCCTGATTAGTCAGCGTTTCCTTCCCGGCCACATGGATGCCTTTGAAAGCAGCATCCAACAGTCACTAGGACGAACGGCCGTAGTCAGAATTACACTAACTCAACCTCCAGTTGGAAAGCGTAAGCAGTATGACAAAGAGGGAGAAAAAATGAATTTCGGAAGAAAGGAGTGAAACGCTCGGAGCAATATCAATAAAACCAAGATACATACAGACCTTATTATTTACAAAGGAAGCATTCGACAGCGAAAAGAACACGTATTCCTAAGCAAGAATCAGTAACTGATAACTCCACAGTTAGAGAAAGTGGGCACCTGCTAAACGGCAAATCCGAAACTTGAGTAGGGCTGTTTTTTTTAGAACTATCCGAGTTTTGGATGATAAAGAAATCATGTACCTACAAAGCACCAGACAATGGCAGAAATATCTGTCGTGCTTATCCCGAAATCAAGTTATGAGTTATTCTAGTTAGAAACTTGGCTTTTACGCCATAGCGAAAATTAGTGCAATGCGGTTAATTATTCTTACAAAATAGTT
>CAVKHW010000099.1:0-5439 GCA_963656105.1 Eggerthellaceae bacterium | reverse complement strand
TGAGAAGAACCGAGGCTAAAGACGGAGACCAATGGTTCTCTATGAATTATTCAGGCTAACAAATGACTATCAACGCACATTCGTAAGATTAGTAAAATTAGTGGTGAAAACAAAAGTATATTAACCACAAATCTAACAAATCTGACGAATGACTATCAACACGCATTCGTAAGATTAGTAAAATTTGTGGTGAAAATAATAACAACACGCGCTGGGGCTTTGAACCACTAATCTAACGAGATTTATCGAAGACCCACTGACCAACGGGAAGTAATCTGACGAATAACTATCAACACGCATTCGTAAGATTAGTAAGATTAGTGGTTAAAAATTAATGGTGTCTGGTAAAAAATGGTTTCGGATTTGTGGCATCCGCATAAAACGAAAGAAGTCCACACCGTATTCCGAATGACCTCTCGTGGTGTTTTTGCCAAAAGCGTGCAAAAAACCGATGGCCAGTTCGCAAAATTATCCATACGCATTGCCAATATGTCTCCATCTTTTCGTATCTTTGCATACTATAGGTTGCACTCGGCACAATCAAAGCAGCATGACATTATGCCTCACAGAACTATCGGAAAGCAAGACATGCTGCGCTGCGGCAAAGCACAGCATGCTGACATTGCGCCCATGGCAACATCTTTGCGCAAAGAAACAAATACAACTAAAGATGCATTTCAAATGGAAATATGACGCACCTACACCACAACAATCGCAGCAAGCCAAGGAATTGGGCGACAAGCTCAACATGAGTCCCATTCTGGCTCATCTCCTCATAAAGCGCGGTATCACCACAGAGAGTGCAGCCAAACGATTCTTCAGGCCTCAGCTGGCCGACCTCATCAACCCCTTCCTCATGAAAGATATGGATGTGGCGGTGGATCGGCTGAACGATGCCATGGGGCGCAAGGAACGCATCTTGGTTTACGGCGACTATGACGTGGACGGTTGCACGGCAGTGGCGTTGGTATACAAGTTTCTCCAACAGTTCTACTCCAACATCGACTACTACATTCCCGACCGTTACGACGAAGGATATGGAGTGAGCAAAAAAGGAATAGACTATGCGAAACGTACAGGTGTGAAACTCATTATCATCCTCGACTGCGGCATAAAGGCCGTGGAGGAAATAGCCTATGCCAAAAGCCTTGGCATAGATTTCATTATCTGCGACCACCATGTGCCCGACGAGGTCATGCCACCGGCTGTGGCCATACTCAATCCCAAGCGCGCCGACGACAGCTACCCCTTTAAGCAGTTGTGTGGTTGCGGCGTAGGATTCAAATTCATGCAGGCTTTTGCCAAAAACAACGGCATACCCTTCTCGCGCCTCATTCCCCTACTCGACTTCTGCGCCGTGAGCATTGCGGCCGACATCGTTCCCGTTACCGACGAAAACCGCATACTGGCATTCCACGGACTAAAACAACTCAACCAAAACCCCAGCCTAGGCCTGAAGGCCATCATCGACATCTGCGGACTCAGCGGGCGCGAAATATCGATGAGCGACATCATCTTCAAGATAGGGCCGCGCATCAACGCATCGGGACGCATGGAGAACGGCAAGGAAAGCGTAGACCTGCTGGTCGAGAAAGATTTTTCATTGGCTCTTAGAGAAGCACGCCACATCAACGAGTACAACGAACAGCGCAAGGATATCGACAAGCAGATGACCGAAGAGGCCAACCAAATTGTGTCGAAACTGGAAAGCCAAAGGCATCAGCCCAGCATTGTGCTCTACGATGAGAACTGGAAAAAAGGAGTCATCGGCATCGTAGCATCACGACTGACCGAAATATATTTCCGCCCCACCGTGGTGCTGACACGCGATGGCGACTTGGCCACAGGGTCGGCTCGCTCGGTTATGGGGTTCGATGTGTATGCGGCCATAAAGAGTTGTCGCGACCTGCTGCTCAACTTTGGCGGCCACTCGTATGCGGCAGGCCTCACTCTCAAATGGGATGACATACGCGAGTTCAGACAACGCTTCCAGCACTTTGTCGAAGAACACATACAACCCGAACAAACAGAACCTATACTCAACATCGATGCCGTGATCGACTTCAAGGATATCTCCAAACGGCTGCACAACGACTTGAAACGTTTCTCGCCCTTTGGGCCAGGCAACACCAAGCCCGTGTTCTGCACCACAGGTGTCTACGATTATGGTACCAGCAAAGTGGTGGGACGACAGCAAGAGCATATCAAACTCGAACTGGTCGACTCGAAATCGGGTACCGTGGTCAACGGCATCGCCTTCGGGCAAAGCGCTTCGGCACGCTACATCAAGTCAAGGCGCTCGTTCGACATAGCCTACACCATCGAGGGAAACATTTTCAAACGCAATCAGGTGCAACTACAGATTGAAGACATACGCGCCACCGAAGGCGAAGACGAACTGTAACCACCACACGCGCAGGGGACAGCAGCCTCTTTGCGCTCTATAAGCAAACAACAGGATTGCAAGCAGACAGCAAATATTTAAGAATACTCAAGGAGTACTGGGGGTACAGCGACTTCAGAGGTATCCAGCGCGACATCATCGAGAGCATCGGTGCGGGCAACGACACGCTCGGGCTCATGCCAACAGGCGGCGGAAAATCGATTACGTTTCAAGTTCCCGCTATCGCCCAAGACGGAGTGTGCATCGTTATCACACCCCTCATAGCACTCATGAAAGATCAGGTGAACCACCTGAAACAAAAAGGTATACCCGCAGCAGCCATCTACTCCAGCCTATCGCGCACTGAGATTATCAAGATACTCGAGAACGCCATATTCGGTGCCGTTAAGTTGCTCTATGTCTCTCCCGAGCGTCTCGCTTCCGAACTGTTCCTAACGAAGCTTCGCCACATGAAGGTAAGCTTCATCACCATCGACGAGGCACACTGCATCAGTCAGTGGGGGTACGATTTCCGACCATCATACCTAAAGATTGCCAATCTGCGAACCATCAAGCCCGATGTGC
Source organism: Eggerthellaceae bacterium (assembly GCA_963656105.1). Taxonomy (GTDB): domain Bacteria; phylum Bacteroidota; class Bacteroidia; order Bacteroidales; family Bacteroidaceae; genus Prevotella. The sequence continues at coordinate 2,471 of CAVKHW010000099.1, read as the reverse complement.
CAGTGTTGGCCTTGACCGCCACTGCTACCCAGCGCGTCATGAACGACATCATGGAACAACTGATGTTTCGCCACGGGCAGATCTTCCGCATGAGCTTCAAACGCGACAACCTGGCCTACGTTGTCCGTCAGACCATGGACAAGTTCGCCGAACTGCTACATATCTTGCAGTCGGTAGAAGGATGCGCTATAGTCTACGTAAGAAGTCGCGCACGCAGCAAAGCCATAGCCGAATGGCTCGAGGCACAGGGAACGTCGGCCACCTACTACCACGCCGGACTGGAACCTACCACCAAAGACGAACGACAAGACCTGTGGCAAACCGACAAGAAACGCATTATGTGCGCCACCAACGCCTTCGGAATGGGTATAGACAAGCCAAACGTAAGACTAGTCATACACATAGACTGCCCCGACTCAGTGGAGGAATATTTCCAAGAAGCCGGACGAGCCGGACGTGACGGGAAAAAGGCATACGCCATCCTGCTATGGAACGGAAGCGACCAAGCTAAACTACAAAAAAGAATAAAAACCACCTTCCCGCCAAAAGAGTTTGTGCGAGACGTCTACGACCATCTGGCCTACTACTTTGAACTCGGCGTGGGAAGCGGGGCTGGACACACCTTCACGTTCGACATCGATAAATTCAGCTTCACCTACAAATATTACCCTTTACACGTGGCTTCGGCCTTGCACATACTGCAAAATGCCGGCTACATCGTGTACGACACCGACCCCGAAGCACGGGCAAGGATAAGGTTTCTTATAGGACGCGACGAACTGTATAAACTCTTTGAGACCACACCCGACGAAGAAGCAGTTATCGCAGCCATGCTGAGAAGCTACGGAGGACTGTTCTCCGACTACCGATATGTAGAAGAAGCCCTCATCGCCCAACTGGCAGGAATCGGGCAACAACAGGTTTACGTCATACTCAAGAACCTTAGCCACAGGCATATACTGCACTTCATACCACAACGTAAAACTCCTTACATCACATATAGCAAAGACCGCGTGGACGGTGAAGATGTGGTTATCACACCCGCAGTGTACGACCAACGTAAGGAACAATACACACAACGCATCAATGCCATGCTGGCCTATGCCACCAACGACCACGTGTGCCGTAGTCGCCAGCTACTGCGCTACTTCAATGAAACCGACACCACCGATTGTGGAATCTGCGATGTATGTGTAGCACATCGCCCCAACCCCAATGCCAAACGTGAATTTGAAGAGGCCAAACAAGCCATTCTCAATCTACTGTCTGACCACAAGAAGCACAACATAAAGGAAATAGACGCACTCGTTCTGCCACGCAAAGCCATCAACGATGCGCTCTACTTTCTCATCCACGAAGAACTTATCCATTCGGACAACCTTCTTCTTTACCTTTAGCTTTTACACCAATTTAATGTCTTATATCTTGCACAACCCGTGAAAAATATATAATTTTGTATAATAAACACCGAGTAAACCATAATTAAATCAAAATTATGACAAAAAGAGTTGTTATTACATCGCTAGTATTAGTCTTGGTAATGACTGTGCGGGCTCAGGTTGAACGCAATGTAATCTACCGTTGTGCACGTGGCAACATGACCTACACGGAACCCGTCAAGAAGCAGGAGAACACATCGAAAACCGTTGGAAAAATTTTAGGAAGTGTTTTGCAGGCAGCAGCAGGAACATCAACAAGTTCCACAGACCATCCAGAATATGCTGACGCTGTGAAGGATGCCATCATGGGTGGCATAGGTAGTGCACGCCGCATCAGAGTTGTAGACGGAACCATCCTGCCAACAGATTTGGCCGAAGGAGAATCGGCCATGTATTGCGATGCATCCATTTCAGCCATATCGTGTACCACACGGATAAACGTATGGGTAGACAAAGACAAAAAGAAACATGAATCCACTGAATATCGTGGCAACATCGTCGGAACAATCAACTTAAAGGATGTAAGCAATGACCAAATAGTGCTTACACGTACCGTCAATAGCAGCTCGTGGACAAGCTCATGGTGCGACACTCCCGACAAAGCAATGGGCTATGCCATCAATAGCATGAAAAGCTATTTGTGCTCAACACTCAACGATGCCTTCCCTCTCTACGCAAGTATCGTGGAAGGCTCACGCGCTACAGAAAAGAAATCGAAAGAAGTATATATCGATATCGGCGAAAGCAATGGTTGCTACAATGGTATGCACTTCGATGTGTACACTGTGAAAACCGTGGCTGGCAAGGAAGCCAAGAAACAGATCGGACAACTGAAAATTATTGAAACCATGGGCGACGATATCAGCCTATGCAAAGTACAACGTGGGGGTGTAGATATAAAAAACGCCATTGATGCAGGCGAAAAGCTCCTTATTACAAGCAAAGACTAAATAATTAGGGTTAACCAATTAGGGTCTACTAATTAAATGTAATTAACTGAAATTCAATAAATTATCATTCAATATATTTGCG
>CAVKHW010000098.1:0-5513 GCA_963656105.1 Eggerthellaceae bacterium | reverse complement strand
ACGCAAATGACAGACACATCACCAGTACGCATAAAGAAGCTGCTGTCCCGGAGGCTGACTACGGCAATTCTCGTTGTGGCTTGCCTGACTGGCACGGTGAATGTTTCGGCACAAGACATATCCCAAATAGGGAAAAGCGATCCGCTCATCATAACCGGGTCGATAGGCACCAACAACACCTACTACCATTCCACAAGCGGGGCGGGCTATATGTCGCCGCTCAGCAACTCGGTGTTTGCCAATCTCAACATCAGCCTCTACGGCATATCCATGCCGTTCACCTTCTATTATTCGAACAGCAACCTCGATTTCTCCTATCCGCAGTTCTCGTTCAATATCAGTCCGAGCTACAAAAACTTTACGGCGCATATAGGCCAATCGACCATGCCTTTCTCCAACTATCTTCTCAACATGTCGTTCAATGGTGTCGGCGTAGAGTACAACGGCTCCAAATTCAGAGCGTCGGCATTCTATGGCATATTGCGCAAGGCTATCAACGACAACCCCGAAGACCCCAACCCGCGCAAGCCGCAGTACCGACGGCTCGGATGGGGATTCTCCACCGGCTACACGTGGCGCGGCAACAGCGTTGACCTGTATCTGCTGCGCGTGTACGACTCGCCGGGATCCATCGACGAATACTGGCACCAGTATTACCACCCGCAGGAAAATCTGCTCGTGGGACTCAAAACAATGGTCAACATCAAAAGCTGCTTGTCGTTCTCGGCAAACGTAGCTACATCGGCATTCACAGCCGACAAGGAATCGCAAAAGATAACTTCGGGTGAGGCGACGCGCTTCGACAAGATCTTCGAGCCGCGCTACACCACGACGATGCGCTTTGCGGGCGACGCCACCTTGGGATTGACGTTCCCCTGGATGCACGCATCGGTAAGTTACAAGATATTACAACCCGACTACCAGTCGCTGGGCACCTACTACACCTCCAACAACTATCATAGCCTTGGCATCAATCTCGGCACAACGCTCTTCCGCCGCTTGTCGCTGTCGGCATCGTTCTCAGGGCAGGCCGACAACTTGGCCAAACAGCAACTTTATACAACAAAAGGCTATGTCTACAACACGGTGGCCGCACTCAGGCTGGGCGACAATTTCAGCCTCTCCGCCATGTACAACGGCTATCTGCAAAACCAAAGCGAGGGCACGCAGAAGGTGAACGACACCACCCGCGTGCATCGCGTGCTCCACAGCGTGAGCCTCGTGCCCACCTATAATATAATGGGCAACTGCTACGACCACTCCATGTCGCTCTCGGCCAACTACACGGTGAACAAAGACTTGAACAAGTTTGCCGACGGACAGAACGACGTGACGACGCTTGCCCTCGGTGCCTCCTACGACCTGGGCGTGAAGCCCTGGGAAACCAATTTCACCCTCTCGTTGAGCCATCAGAACACCAAGGGCTACAACATGGAGTACACTTCGGATGTGATGTCGCTCTCCACCGGCCACTCCTTCCTGAAAGAGAAAAACCTGTCAACGTCGGGCACCGTGTCGCTCTGCTATAATGAGGTGAAGAACCAAACGAAGAACCTCTCGCTCGCCCTCGACCTCACTGCAAGCTACACCATAAAGAAGGTGCATGCCATCAGTCTGTCGGCTTCGGTGAGCAAGTACGGCGACGTGAATATGCAGGACTCGGAAACATCGTACAATGCAACCGACATAAGGGTGTCGCTCAACTATCTTTACACCTTCACACTGCTCGAACTCAAGAGGAAGGCAAAAGACAAATAGCCCGACATACACAAATCAAGGCAGGCAACCCACAAAACAAGCTGCCTTCAACTTCATAGAAAACAATGCGTGACAACACGCTTAAACATAAAAACCATATAACTGACGACGTATGAGAACAAGACGATACATATGCACACTGCTTTTAGCCCTCGGCTATGCACTGGCAGTATTGGCACAGGAAGTCAATCTCACCATTACTCCCACACGGACCGTACTGCCGCCCCAGGTAATGTATTACCTGTCGAACACTGGGCAGTATTTCAACGTGTCGGTGCAGAACACGACCAACGAAACGCAGCTGATTTATTTCGGCATTGAGGTAAGGCAGGTCACGCCGGCTTCATCGCTCGAGATCATAGTCCCGGGCAAGACGATGCCTCGCCAGGCCATCGAGCTGCAGCCGCAGCAGACCCGTGTGCTGACAGCCGCCGAGATGCGCAATTTGTTCAACCATGTGCGCAGTGAAGACATTGTGATGCCATCCAACCTCTTCAGCGACGTCACGTCGGGTACGTTCGGCAATCTGCCCGAAGGCACATACGAAATCTGCCTGACGGCTTATCGCTGGGATCCGCGCCTCACCACGCCGGTAGTGGTCAACAATCCCGTCGTCAGCAAGTGCTTGTTCAATGTCTGCTATGAGGCCTCGGCACCGCAATGGGTCATGCCCATATCCACAGGCGAATACGAAGACCCAAGCATAGCCACACTGTCGCAGCAGGCACCCTTGCTGCAATGGATGGCACCCGTGGTAAACTGTGACCCCAAGCCCCGCACTTACACATACGACTTGAAGATTGTGCAGCGGTTGCCGCTGCAGGCCATCGACCAGGCAATAGAGAATAATCCTGTGGTCTATCAGGCCACGGGACTCACCATGCCCCAGTGCATGATTCCCACGAATATCATCAGCAAGTTCTCGTCTGTAGAGACCTATGTGGCGCAGATCACCACCCGGTCGAACGCTACCCAGCAGGGCGCGCTCGACTATATCCATCTGCAAAACGACGGCAAGAGCGACCTGAAGATGTTCCGCGTAAAGGATTATACGCAGTTGTCAGACGTGAAGGTGACGTATAGCGCACCCACCATAACCACACCGAGCGCGGAACAGAAATACCAGAAGTTTATCAGTTTCACCGCGGCCAATCCGCTGGTGGAATGGAAAGTGCCCACTCCCGACGTGGCAGGCGGACAGAACGTCAACTTCACCTACGACATAAGGATCCTTTCTCCCGACAAGTACGACCCCTACTACGCGGAGAATCGCCTCATGGCGGCCAAGACGGTCACTCCCCTCTGGCAGCAGACAGGCATCACCGGAACAAGCTTCACGTTGCCGGCGAGCGCTTTCGAAGGGCTCGACAATTCTAATGTCTACTTGTTGGCAGTGGTGGCACATCCCGACACGGTGGCTGGTGCCTACCGGTCGATGAGCTTCAAGAACGACGGGTACAGTGTGGACATGTTCTCGACCGCCGACAATGTCATCTCGTGTCCGGAGTTCCTCTTTCCCACGCCGTTGAGGACATATGAACGGGATGCCGATTGGGCTCCCTATGAGGTGTGCGATGTCATCGACCAGAACAACGCCACTATCCGGTGGAAAGCAGCCGAAGGTATAGCAAACAGCGGCGCGCTGCCGGAGATTGTGTACGACCTGAAAATCGTGGCACCCGATTTTGATGCCACTGTAGACTATGTCCTCAACGAGGCAACACCCGTCTTCGAGCGCAAGGGGATAAAGGACACCTCCCTGCAGCTGGACGCTGAGTTCTTTGAGAATTTCGATAAAACCGACACCAAAGACTTAGTCCATCTGCTGCAAGTCACGGCGCGGTTTGCCGACGGTGCTGAAAATGCAGGCGACTACCATCTGGCATTCAACGGGAAAAGCACTCTGGCCTTGGCTGTCATCGTGGCCGATTCGGTTAGAAACACGGTCTATTCCGCGCCACAGTTCATCGCGCCGAAACCTTATACGGAGCTATCCAACGAATACATCGACGAAATCGGATTGAACAATCCGGTGGTGTCTTGGAAGAAACCCGAAGCCAGCGGCAACAAGAAAGCCCCGGTCGATTTCACCTATAACCTGAAGGTGATAAAGCTCACCCACGACTACGATCTGAAGCTCGCCGACTTGCAGTCGGCAGTGGAGAAAGAGGATCCTGTCTACGAGGCCAACGACCTTACGGAAACGTCGCACACGCTGCCCCAGAGCTTTATCGACGAGATAAGTACGGACAACTTCTACGTGATGCGCGTATATGCCGTTCCGGATACCGCATCGAAAAAGAGCGCCGTAAAGTATTTCTTCCGCAACTACGGAAGGTCGGTGCCGGCCCTGACGCGCTTCGTGACTTACAAGGAACCCGGCGAAGAGCAGCTCACCGACTCGCTTTACAACTTTGTCAATCCCGAGATTGTGCTGCCTCGCTACCTCGATGCCGACGCTGCCCGCAAGGAGTTTGTTGACTGCGACATAGCCATGGAGTGGCATAAGCCGCAATTCTCTGGCGGAAGTGGCGAAACGCCCGACAGCGTCAAGTTTGTCTACGACATCGAGATGTACCGGGCTGACACCTACACGCCGCGCGACTCCATGCTCCTGCAGAAGCCGGTCTATACGGTGGAAGGCGTGGAACAGACCACTGACACCCTGCGTTGGGCCAAGTTCAAGGACAAGGTGGCCAAGGGCGACTATGTCCTGTTGCGCGTCAAGCCGCGCGCGCTCAACGAGACCTCTGTCCACTATCTCAACGACAGCATCAACACCGTCGACTTTGCGCTGACCGAGAAATACACTAAGCGTTATTTCCAGTGCGCCAACCAGGTGGTCATCGACAACGAGACACCTACCACTAAGAAGGCCGACGAGCTGAAGGGCAAGACGGTGACCATTGGCGAGTACGACCTCGTGCTCGACGGTAAGCTGAAGGATATCGGCGACGGCAAGTTCTCCGGCACGGGACACGTGATATGGGAACCGCTGGCGTTGACATGGAAGCTTGCGGTGAAGTTCGACTCTATCAGCATCAACACCGAGAACCAAGTCTACAAGGGTCTGGTGGTCACCTATGGCGGCGATGACCCGATGACCAGTTCGCAGGTCGTGGACAGCTTGTTCTCCGACTGGGGCATCGACAACCTCATCGGCGACACGGGCATACCTTATGCCAGCCAGTTGCAGAGCGCGGCGAAGGACAAGATCAAGGGCTTGGCAGAGAAGTACGATCTTGCCAAATATTATAAGGAGGTGATGGACGGCAAGGCCAAGGTGCTTGGTCTGCTCAAGGGCAACGTGGAGAACGTCACCTTCCCGCTGGAGATACCTAAGGAGCTCAACTCCACGCCGGTCAACCTCCAGATCTCCACCATGAAGTTCGCGCCCACCTACGCCACGATGGATCTCATCGGAACGTTCGTGGTGCCCGAGACCGAGGCCACGCACAACCAGATATTGGTGTTTGGCGCGCCGCGCCTGTGCATCAGCCCCAGCAGCCTCATTCCCGAGGCTGGAGCGGTGTCGCTGCTGAAGGACTTTGAGGTACAAGACCCGAAGACGGGCTTCATGATCAAGTTCAAGGCTCCGCAAAACGTGATGGAGCCCGACAACGACGGTTGCTTCATGTCGTGGAGCAACAACAAGTTTGAGGCGCTCAACGTGGACCTCGATATGACGATGCCCGACGACCTGAAGAAGGTCAGCAACGGCACCGCCACCGACGACGCCGTGCAGCTACACGTGC
>CAVKHW010000097.1:0-5657 GCA_963656105.1 Eggerthellaceae bacterium | reverse complement strand
ATGAAGGCGTTCTTTGACGGCGAGGTGCAGTCGGGATTCGTTGACAGCATTACCGATGGCATCACCTGCCGCGGCGCATTCTTCCCCTATCTCAAGGCGCACGACCTCGACGGCATGATTGCCGTCAACAAGGCGGAGATGCGCAAGAGATGGAAACGTGAACTGCTGAAACGGATTATGATGCGGTTCTACAAATAAAGATATGAAACATTCTTTTAGCCCTGGAAGGGCGTAACGATCGTAGCCCAGGGTGAAGCGTTTGTGTCAGCAAACGGTGTAACCCTGGGTTTTCATACGGCAAATACAAGGCTGGCCTGTAAGGTCAGCACAGCAAATACATTATCAATTCGCCCATTCCTGGGTTTTGTGCTGACCTTACAGGCCAGCCGACATCCCCGACCGTGAGACCCAGGGTTGCGCGTCGCGGCTGTCGCCGCTCTGCTTACCCTGGGCTGCGATCGTTACGCCCTTCCAGGGCTGGGGAATGCAATATCTCCTTCAACTCCTTCAACGTGTGTTTCACTATCTTTTTATCGTTGCCTATCTGCTGAACATCGACTATGGAATTTTCCTATCCCGTTGTCCTATAGTGAGCGCATAATTTGACAATATCAATGAAAACCCTTACGATATTTACCCCCACCTACAACCGTGCCCACATGCTAAAAAGATTAAATAAATATAAAAGTTGGAATGGTTGAAACAGGTATGCAAGAAAATGTTGTATATTCGCAACTAACTAAAATGCTTTAAGTTATGTTAGGTATAAAAAACAATGAGGAAATCATTACTGGGAAATACGCTGACGCTCTATATGAAGAGTACAAAAAGCGTTATGGAGAGCCTTCTGTAAAAGGTATGGATAATTAATGGCGATACCTTTTGTGGATAGGGATAATGACATCATAGAATTTGATGGACTGATATACGAAAGGACGGATGACATGTCTGTCCTTTCCGATTTTCGTTGTGGTATCGATGATATGGATGCATTCATACACAATCATTTGCAGACAGCCATATCAACAAATGACATAGAGACATATTTGGTAAAGCAAGGCAATGAAATACTTGCTGTGTTCTCAATTTGTGACAACGTATTGAAATCCAAACTCTCTTCGGGCGAGTGCATTGATTATAATACAAGAGAAATAGAATATCTTGCAGTAAGGGAGGATAGGCAGCATGAAGGAATTGGGAGTAGTATTATTAAACTGATAGTGGATAAGCTGATGGGCGACAAGTTCCTGTTAAGTGTTTCCGCTTATATAGATATTGACTCCAAATATACGGCTGAGCCTTTTTATGAGAAATGTGGTTTCCACAGAATAGGAGGCCCTTTGCACCCGATGGCAGAATGTGTTAGGATGTTGAGATACTTGGAGTAGGAATACGATATTCGGGGTTTCTCCATATCCCTATCCCCCTTCGGCGTGTGCTTCTTAACCTTTGCCCTTGCAACGGATGCATAATTTGACAACTTATGAAAACCCTTACGATATTTACCCCCACCTACAACCGTGCCCACACGCTGGGCAGGGTGTATGACAGTCTGTGTGGGCAGACGAGTGACGACTTCGAGTGGCTTGTGGTGGATGACGGCAGCACCGACGGCACGCGCTCCATGGTGGAGGCGTGGCAGAAGGAGGCGCCGTTCACCATTCATTATATATATAAGGAGAACGGCGGTCTCTACACGGGCTACAACACCGCCTACCTCAACATCGAGACTGAGCTCAACGTCTGCATCGACTCCGACGACTTCATGCCGCCCACGGCGGTGGAGCGCATCGTGACGCTATGGAACGCCCGCCCCCGTGACCATGAGTATGCCGGCATCACGGGCCTTGACTTCTACGCCGGCACCGACAAGCCCATTGCTGGTTTCTTTCCCGAGGGCATGACGGAGGCTTATTTCCTCGACCTCTACATCAAGAACATACACCGTGGCGACTCCAAGCAGGTGATGCGCACCGACCTGATGCGCAGCGTGGCACCGCAGGTGGGCTTCCCTGGCGAGAGGGATTTCAATCCTATCTATATGCTGCTCAACGTGTGCGACCGCTACCCAGTGATGCTCGTCAACGAGAACTTCTGTTTCGTGGAGTACCAGCAGACGGACAGTATGTCGGCGAACATCTACAAGCAGTATATGCGCAGTCCGCGCAGTTTCGCCAAGTGCCGTCTGCAGGAGATGACACTCCGCCGCAGCACCATGATGAACCGCTGGCGTTCCGCCATCCACTACGTTGCCGAGTGCTTAATAGCCCGTGACGGAAAATGGCTCCGCCAGTCGCCCCGCAAACTCATGACCCTTTGTGCCGTACCCTTCGGCGTCGCTCTCTATGCGCTGATACGGTGGAAGACGAGAGGGTAGAGCGCAAAAAAATATTTGCAAGGGCGGAGTACAAATAAAAAAACATTATCTTTGCAATAATAAAAGGCAATAAGCATGGACGAGAAAATAAATCTTGAAGAGTTGAGGGCAAAGTTGCCAAAGAAACTGAACAAGACTGGTGAATGGTTCTTTTCCAAAAACAGGACTTTGTTTCTTGAAATCAACGACATGAAGGCTGTTTTGAGATGAGGCTTTATCTCGACTTGATTTCGTCCAAAACAAAAGATAAACACCTACTATGACTTTCTCCCAATGCGTTGATTTTATCCGCAGCGATTATTACCGCTATTGGCGGCGGCACGATGTGTCGCTCTTCCGCATGTGGCTCTGCACTTGGATTAATCCATCTTTTGCTTTTCTCTTTTGGTTTCGCCTTACCAGATGTAACAATCTGATAGTTTCGGGGGGGGCGAGATGGAAATATGTAAGAAAAGCTGGTAAAGCAGGAATAGCAATGCCGCGTAGCGTGCATGTGGGTTACGGATTGCTCATAGCCCACGGCGGGCCGATGGTCATCAACGGCACTACACGCATGGGCGACAACTGCAACCTCTGCCACATCGTCAATATAGGGTCAGCATACAATAAAGCAGCCGAGTTGGGCAACGAGGTATATGTCGGTCCGCATACCTGCTTGGTGGAGAACGTGAAGATTGGCGACGGTGTGACCATCGGTGCCGGTTCCATTGTCAACAAGGATGCCGAGGCAGGTGTCACCATTGCCGGCAATCCCGCCCGTGTCATCTCCCACAAGACACCCGGTCGCCTCATCTACAACAAGTGGAATCGTGCGTGGAACCACGCTCTTGTACCCGAGGGGTATTGAATAAACAAAGCATACTGTTGCTTTAATATCAGCGGCTTGAGTCTATTAGACCAGTTCGCAAAGCCCCGTAGGGGCGGCATAATATAGGATAGTGGGCTTGCCGCTATTAATGGTTGCGATATTTTTTTTGATTGCCCTGTAGGGGGCGCATAATTCAATTGCTTCTTAGCATATATGTGGTTATCCATAATCATCCCATTATACAACTGCGCGCCGTACATCGGCATGTGTCTCGACAGCATCTTGCAGCAGGGACTTGCCGCTGACGAATACGAGGTGGTGGTCATCGACGACGGCAGCACCGACGGCGGTGGCGACCTCGTGGAGCGCGACTATTGCCAGCGTCATCCTCAGATACGCCTCGTCAGGCAAGCCAATGGTGGCGCGGCGGCAGCCCGCAACAGGGGCATCAGCGAGGCACGGGGCGAATATATCGAGTTCGTGGATGCCGACGACCGTCTGTTGCCCGGCGGCATCGCCACGCTGCGCGATGCCTATCTCGCCGATGGCCGCCGCCCCGACATGGTGTCGATGGGCATGTACACCGTCGACCGCTACTACGAACCTGCCCGCTTTGAGCATATCAACAACTACCGTACGCTCTTCGAGGGCACGTTCCTCGACTTCGGTCGGCAGTTCTCGTTCGGTTGGAGCAGCGTGTCGCGCATTATCAAGCGGCAGACGCTCCTAGACAGTGGTGTGCGCTTCAAGGGTTATGCCATCTCCGAAGACGTGCTCTTCATCATGAGCCTCTTCGAAGCATTGCCCAATGCAACAATCCTTGCCACCAACCTCAGTTTCTACCGCTATATGGTGCGCGAGGGCAGCGCCCTCACCAACACGGGGCGCGACCATAACCTCCGCGCCATCAACGGCTATATCGAGCTCTTCGGCATCGTGAGCCGCATGCGCGACCGCTCTGTCTATCCTAAGGAGCGGTTCGAGGGCGACCTGTTTCAGTTTCGCCGCGCCTCGTTCATCCGTATGGTAACGTCGCGGCTGCGCCTCTCCGACATGCGCACGTTGCTCAGCAAGGCGCGTGAAGCTGGCCTTTTCCCTCTGCCAGAGGCATCTGGACGGTTTGAGCGTGCCATAAACCGCTATACGCAGCATCCCTTTGCCACATGGCTTATCAGCCTGCCGCTGCGATATATTTATCCCATAGTGAAACCGTGGATCAGAAGAAACTAAACATCGTCTATATCGTGCAGACGCTCCATGTTGTGGGCGGACTGGAGCGCATACAGACGGAGAAGATGAATGCACTGGCAGCTACCGGACGCTACCACGTAAGCGTGGTGTGCGTGTGCCAGAAGGAGGATACACCCAATGCGTTTCCGCTCTCCAGTGATGTGAGGCAGGTGTGCCTCGGTCAGGTTTTTGACCCGAAGTGGCCGTTCCGCTCCAATCCCGTGCGTTTCTTCATCGGGTGGATGAAGTGGCGGCGGCAGTCGGAGAAGTTACTCAAGGCTACACTCCATGCGTTGAGCCCCGATATTGTTGTTACTACGGTAAACCACATCCCTAACGGTTTCCGCAAACTCAAGGTGAAAAGTATCATTGAGAGCCACAGTAACCTTTTGGAAACACTCCGTGGCAGACTCATACCGTGGTACAGTCGCATGGCCATTGCCCGTGTTGCCCGTAGTGTCTCTGCCGTGGTGACACTCACCCATGACGATGCCGCCCTATGGCCGTCCGCACGTCGTGTAGAGGTCATCCCAAACTTCACCAACATGAAGGTCATTGCCCCTTGCGACTACGGTAATCGCCATGTGGTGGCGCTCGGACGCCTCTACGAACAGAAGGGCTTCGACATGCTTGTCGATGCTTGGAAAACAGTGGCAGAACGCTATCCCGACTGGCATCTCGACATCTATGGCGAGGGCGACCAGTGCGCTGCGCTGCAACAGCAGATAGACAATAGCGGATTGTCGTGCCAAGTGACGCTGCATCCCGCTACCGCTGACGTGGCTTCGGCCTATGCCCGTGCCGCCTTTTACGTGATGAGTTCGCGTTACGAAGGCTTCGGGCTTGTGCTCATCGAGGCGATGCGTTGCGGCTTGCCCTGCGTGTCGTTCGACTGCCCGAGCGGTCCGTCAGAGATTATCACCGACGGAAGTGATGGTCTGCTCGTGCCCTACAGAGGATTGTCACGGGAGGAACGTGTCGATGGGCTCGCCCAAGCCCTCTGCCGCATGATGGACAGGGAAGACCAATTGCCTGTCATGGGGCGTGTTGCCCAAGAGACCTCGCAGCGATACACCGCCGAGAGCGTCATTCCCATGTGGGAGCGGTTATTCGCCAGTTTATAATAATTAATCAATATGCTTACCTATTCCATAGCCATCCGCACACTCGGGCTGGGCGGTGACAACTTCCGGCGCGAACTGGAGTCGATCGCACGCCAGACGGTGCAGCCGGAACGCATCG
>CAVKHW010000096.1:0-5758 GCA_963656105.1 Eggerthellaceae bacterium | reverse complement strand
CCGAAACGCTTTTTATAGAGTTCCAATTGTGTGACAAGATCGGACGATTCGTTATAGGCATTCCAACTGAGATGATCCACATAAGTGTAACCGTTCACGATACTGGCGCCAATTTTAGCTCCGAACTCAACCTTGGCTTTGGCCTTGCCTCTGACAATGGGACGGAGATGTGGCTGATAGATGCTGATAATGCGGTCTGCACAACTGCGGACATTCTGCTCGAACATCATCTTTTGCTGCTCATACATCTTAATTGCAGCTGTAAGACACATGCAGTCATTTCGACGAAAGCATGCAAGAAAATTGCTGGCATGTTTGCCGAGAAAATCAAAGAAAACCTGGATGTCTGCCTGCAGGCAACGTATTTGGACATTTTTGGTCTTGTCAATGAGTTTCTTTCCCTTACGCTTTTTCTTGGTCAGTTGGATAAAGGCATGGCGGGCTTCCACGCGGTGAGTCCGTGGCTTTATGATATGGTAGCGTGTGCAGAACTTGTTGAGCAACCGGTCTATCAAATCGCTGCCGTCCTCCAGAAGGTTGCTATCCGTCGGATAGCGAACCTCGGCATCGCAGCATGTTGCATCAATCTTCATCATGCCACCATGATCATTGCCGTCCTCATCGGTGTACTCTTTCTTTGGCTTGCTGCCGTCCGCTTCCGCTAGCATCAAGGTCAACATATTGAAGAAGTCATGGTCAAGCCGCTTGCGAACCAATACGAACAACTCGGGCACGAATACCGGTTTTTCGGTGAACCTCGGAAGCCCAAGCAGATACTGCATGTATGGATTCTCTTGTATTGCCTGAATGGTTTTCTCATCGCTTAGATTTTCAACATGCTTCACTATCAAGGCTCCGACAATCATGCGGGCAGGTTTGTTGCCAGCGCCATTATGACGGTTTTTCAGACGCTTGTTGTATTCCTTCTCTATCTTGTCCCAAGGGAGGTTGTCGGCAAGTTTGACCCATCGGTTGGATTTGCTCAATCCAAAGAGAGATTCTTGGAGTTCAAACAGGTCATGACTGTGATATTGAGAGTAGTATTTCATTCGACTTTCTGCAGTTTTAACACTCAAAGGTAGTCATTTCTTGAGAATCAAGCAAATATTTTATGTGATAACATGTTAATAATCAAATACTTGTAATTAATTAGCAGACCCTAATTAGCAGACCCTAATTAGGGGAGTCTATCAATGAAATAGGCATAAAAGACAGCAAATACAATTACAACCGCTAATATCGTAAGCGTTGTAAACGTAAGTTTCTTCAATAGTCGTCTTCTCTGTTTCGCTTTCAGATTCTTATTTTTGAAAACCTCCGATTCATCCAAATGGTGATGGTGGCGATGATGGTGACGATACTCACATTCATTATTCATTTTCTTACTGTTTTTGTGTTTTTGTTTATTTAGAATCGTACATCAAATTCTACATCAACCATGTTGTAATTGTGCTTTGACAATGAACGATCGTTAACAAATGCGTATTCAGCGCTCAATTTCAGATTTTTTGAAAACTCATAGTCTGCTCCAATCTCATAGAGTGTCTTAGCATTAGTCCACTCTGAACTTGGGCGATAAAGATCATAACGTACTTTAGCATGAATACGATGCTTTATAATTGGAGCTATAATAAGTGCATACACACCATCAGCTTTGTCTCCAATCCCATCGTTCAGCGTACAATCCTTCATATCTGTCGACTTTTGATATGTGGTTTTGAAGGCGTATCCTTGACTATGGATGTACTCCGAACGGAAAGTCCAATCGTTGGCTTTGTATTCAGCACTTACTGCGTAGCGATTTTTAGCCAAAGAACGTTTACCACTACGCTCAACGACTTGTCCATTTAATGTACTCTCATTCCATGTTCCTTTTCTAGCATAACTACCAGTCCACCCGAAGGCACCTATACGCATTCCTGCAATAGGCATAACCCAGACACCACCGATAACATCCTTTCTCTGATCTACATCCTTCTCATTGATACCTTGCCCGTTAAACACACCTACTTGATAATGTAACAGATTTCGCCCCGCAGCATTTTTTAAAATATCGCCTTGTATCTGTATACCTATATCTCGTCCATTACTGGAATGTTCACCAGATCGGTCTGAGAATCCTGCCAATTTCGTTATAGATTGGGCATAGCTCATAAATCCCTGGTCGATAGGATGCATAGGGTTTTCGAAAGAAAAGGGACGCTTAAACTGTCCAACCTTAACCTTGAAAGAGGTATATTTTTGCCATTCTATGAAGAGATCAACCACGCGTGGAGAAGTTCCCAGTGTAGAAGTATTACCATTGACTTGCAACTGTGCTTTCCAATAAAAATCCTTTAAAGTACGCCCCTCTAAAGCTAAACGTCCCATTCGGATATTGAAGGAGTTACTTTCGGTATTATGTTGTCCAGAATACTGATATTGTGTCATTATGTATCCACTGAACTTAATATCGCTAAAAACGGTCAGTTTTGTCCCTTTTTCTTGGGCTACGCAAATCAGAGATAACCCCAATAGGAATCCCGTGAACAAGATTTTCTTTATTCTCATAGATTATATAGTTATAGGTTCACTGCTGTCCCGTTTAGAAATCTTCTAGTCCGAATAGACTCTGCATATAGTAATCCGGTTCAGCTTTCTCGGGAGCAGTCTTGTTAAACAATTCGTTAATTGGGGTCTTATCCGTAAGGAATAGACCAACGTTCTTTGAAATAGTGTGTAAAGATTGATTCATGTTCATTTCCTTTTTGGTTAATGCCAATAAGAGATATGTACATACGGCAATCCATATCTGCAGAAAGATGGCATTCTCTGATGTGCCGTAGAAAGACTTGATGTGAAGGTGTTGCTTGATCCATTTGAAAAACAATTCAACATTCCATCTTTCGCGGTAAAGTTCAGAGATAGTCAGTGCTTCATATTCCAGATTGTTGGTAAGAAAGCGATAGACATTGTTGGTTGAATAATCTTCATAAGTGACCATCCTCAATTCTTCAGGATACCATTTCGAAGTCTTCAGTCCTGTCAACTTGATTCGCTCATCTGCTATTACTCCTGTAGTTTGGTCTACTTCAATGCTAGATTTGACTTCAAACAGCATATTGTCCTTTGCTCTGGTAACGATGAATGCATTCTTTTCATGAATGAGCTGGAATAGACGATAGAAATCCACGTATCCCTTGTCCATCAGATAGATAGCAGACGGTTCTATGTATAGTTCGTCAAGAACTTTGGCATCATGGACTGCTGCCTCCGTCAGATAAACCGAAACAGGCAAGTTACCTCTAAGGTCCAAAAGTGTGCGCATCTTGATGCCACCTTTATTCTTGCGGAACTTAGCCCAAGGACAGAGCTTAAGACAAAGGCTAATAGTTGTACTGTCTAACGCATAAACCATATTGTCGAGATCTAGACGGAAGGCATCCCTTGCATAGAGTGGACGAACCTTCTTGACCAAGATTTGTGCAAAGTCAACATAGATTCTCCAGTCTCTGTTCTCGTTGGCTTTAGCCAGAGTATTGCGAGGGACAGCATAACTGATGCCACAATGATAGAGCCTGCTGGATAGCGCCGTTAAGCAGTTTTCAATATCCCTAAGGCTACCGCGATTAGTCAATTGGGCATAACTCATCACTAGGAACTGATCCTTACATGTAAAGTTCCTTGCACGATAGTTGCCTTGGTAACGGTCAACGCAAGCCTTGAATTCACGTTCTAGTATGAATGCCATTATCTGAGAGAATATTGTTCTGCCTTTGTTCATTGCACGCTTCTTTAAAAGATATGTGCAAATGTACAAATTCAAATCGAATACACGATTTTAAGTCCGTAACTTATTAAATATAAACATTTTAATTAAATATCGTCTCGTTTTAACGGGACACTAGTGTTATAGGTTTATATTTCTAGTCTTCTATCCAACCTCACAACATTCTCCACGTGTGGGGTATGTGGAAACATATCTACAGGCTGTACGGCCGTTACTTTATATTCGTTATCTAGCAGTGATAAATCTCGTGCTTGAGTTGCGGGATTGCAACTTACATAAACGATACGACTAGGTTGGGCATGGAGTATTGTTTCGATTACATCAGGATGCATACCTGCACGTGGTGGATCTGTGATTATAATATCTGGACGGCCATATTGGGTCACAAAATCGTCATTGAGAATGTTCTTCATATCCCCAGCAAAGAATTTTGTATTAGAAATATGGTTTATTTCCGAGTTTACCATTGCATCCTCAATGGCCTCCGGAACATATTCTATGCCGATGACCGCCTTTGCATGCCTAGCGACGAAATTAGCAATAGTCCCGGTTCCCGTATAAAGATCGTAAACGAGTTCCTTGCCTGTCAATTCTGCAAATTCGCGTGCAACAGAATATAAAAGGTAAGCTTGCTCTGTATTTGTCTGATAAAAACTCTTGGGACCAACTTTGAATTTCAATCCTTCCATCGTTTCATATATGTAATCTTTGCCTTTGAATACATAGATGGGCAAATCTCCAAATGTATCATTGCATTTTTGGTTATTTACATATAATAAAGAGCTGATTTCCGGGAATTTATTCGCAAGATATTGAAGTAGACCTTTAGCCTTTTCCTCATCATTTTCTTCTTCATAATGAAACTGTACCAAAACCATCCACTCACCTAAGTTTGAATTTCGAAGAACTATATCACGTAATAAGCCGTGTTGCTCTCTCAAATCATAAAAGGATAGTTTGTTCTCAACGGCATAATCACGAATACAATTTCGTATAGTGTTGTGCAAATTATCCATAAGCCAACAGCGATCTATTGGAAAAATTTTATCAAATGCACCAGTGATGTGAAAACCGACAGCATTCATGTTATCATAGGCTATTCCACTTTCTACTTGCTCGCGTGTGAGCCATCGCTTGTTCGAACATCCAAATTCTAATTTATTTCGATATTCTTGCGTTTTTACAGAACCCATAATAGGGCGAAACTTAGGCAATTTCACCTTCCCGATACGCGACAATTGGTCAAACACTTGTTTTTGTTTTGCCTTCAATTGTTCTTCATAGGGCAAATTCTGCCACTTGCACCCACCACAAATTCCAAAATGCTCGCAAATGGGTTCTTGGCGTATGTCACTCTTTTTTATAAGTCTTATTACTTCCGCTTCACAATAATGGTGTTTTTTGCGCTTTACCTGTAGGTCAACAACGTCACCAGGGACGACAAAAGGGACAAACACAACCATATCATCGACATGAGCCAATGCCTTTCCCTCTGCGGCAACAGCTTCTATTGTTATGTTTTCCAATATTGGCAATGGTTTCTTTTTCCTAGTCATATTTTGTTGTATATAATTAATATAGAACGATGGTAGCCCTTTAGATGACACTTTTACCCATTAGATAATACGCTTTAAAAAAGCTTATATGCAAAGTTAGCGCAAATGCAAAAAACAAGCAAGTAATTGGGGAAAAAAATACAAGACGTCGTGCTCGCTTCCTCCATTATCTACTTATGCTGGGGAAACCTGGGTCACCTGCAAAAGTGTGTGGATTAAGCAAAAATCCTTGTTAGTCTAAAGAGGAAAAATTTCTTGTCAATAATGCCT
Source organism: Eggerthellaceae bacterium (assembly GCA_963656105.1). Lineage (GTDB taxonomy): Bacteria > Bacteroidota > Bacteroidia > Bacteroidales > Bacteroidaceae > Prevotella. Next base: position 163 of record CAVKHW010000096.1, on the reverse strand, counting down.
CGTAATTGCGCTCTGAAGTGTTTGATTTTAGCATTGAGGGATTCTGCTGCAGCATTCGTGGAACGGTTGACAAAGAAATTCAATATTTCATCCTCTCTGTCATACATGGCCGCAGCAATGTCATTGAAAGCCTTGTTGCCAAATTCAGTGACTTTGCTATACC
>CAVKHW010000095.1:0-5778 GCA_963656105.1 Eggerthellaceae bacterium | reverse complement strand
CAGGTTATCCAAAACCTTATAAAGAGCATTCATTCAGCGTTTTACTATGTTAGACCAATATTTTACCGGACACCATTAAACAATAATACAATAATAACGACAAAACTATGGAAAAGAAATATGTTGTAGGACTGGGCGAGGCACTCTGGGACGTGCTGCCCGAAGGCAAGAAACTCGGCGGCGCGCCGGCCAACTTCGCGTTCCACGCCGGACAGTTCGGCCTCGACGCCATTGCCGTGAGCGCACTGGGCGAGGACCGTCTGGCCGACGAAACCATAGAGCAGCTCGAGGCCAAGCACCTCAGCTACTGTATGCCGCGCGTGCCTTACCCTACGGGCACGGTGCAGGTGCTGCTCGACGAGAACGGTGTGCCCACGTACGACATCCGCGAGAACGTGGCTTGGGACAACATCCCCTACACCGAAGAGGTGAGGCACGTGGCCCTGCATACGCGTGCCGTGTGCTGGGGGTCGCTGGCCCAGCGCAATGTGGTGAGCCGCAACACCATCTATCGCTTCCTCGACGACACGCCGGCTCAGTGCATGAAGATATTCGACATCAACCTGCGCCAGAACTTCTACACCCGCGAGGTGCTCGAGGAGAGTCTGCGGCGATGCAACGTGCTGAAGATCAATGATGAGGAGCTCGTCACCGTGGCCCGCCTGTTCGGTTTCCCCGGTCTCGATATCGAGGACAAGTGCCGCCTGATCCTCGTGAAATACGACCTCGACAAGCTGGTGCTGACCTGCGGTGTGAACGGCAGTTACGTTTTTACGCGTAGCAGCGTGTCGTTCCAGCCCACGCCGCGTGTGAAGGTGGCCGACACCGTGGGTGCCGGCGACTCGTTCACGGGCACGTTCTGTGCTGCCATCCTTGCCGGCCATTCCGTGGCCGACGCCCACAAAGCCGCCGTGCAGGTGAGTGCCTATGTCTGCACGCAGGCCGGTGCCATGCCCCTGCTGCCCGACAAGCTGAAATCGATGGTCTGACCGTTGGCGCGCTCCGTCTCCCGTGTTTTCACAAAGGCCAAGCTCAGAAGGGACGACACAACTCAGCCCAGGGTGAGCAGGGCGGCACCAGCCGCAATGCGTAACCCTGGGCTGGGTTTGTGGATGCCCCTTCTGAGCTTGGCGTAGCCGAGGCCTTTTACACACTGCATTACTTTTAACTATGCGCCCCCTACAGGGGCAATAATCCTATTGCACTCGAACATACGTAGGGGTGAACCCCTACGCTGTATTATGCCGTCCCTACGGGACTTGGTGTGCGTCCGCCCCTGCAGATGCCGCCCATTATGACGTGCGCCCCTGCAGATGCCACCCATTACGACGTGCGCCCCTGAAGATGCCACCCATTACGACGTGCGCCCCTGCAGATGCCACCCATTACGACGTGCGCCCCTGAAGGGGGCACATATTAAAGCGTAGGGGTTCACCCCTACGTATTGACATGCGTTATTGACTTACCGCCCCTGTAGGGGGCGCATATTTCAATGCCGCATGCTTTTGAATGATGCGCCCCCTACAAGGGCAAACGTCGTAATATACGCCCCCTACACGGGCATACGCATGTTACAACGTTCCATAAATTTTAATTTCTGCGTCCCCACAGGTTGCTATATCGTGTCCCTGTGGGGGTGGCATGTGTGGGTTACTCGTCGGCAACGGAGAGGGGAGTGCCTTCTTTCGAGATGTAGAACACCACCACCTCCGTAGGCACGTCGCCCCGGTTTTCGCCGTGATGCACTGTGCCGACGGTTTCGACCACGGCCTCGCCTGCGCCCACGGTTTTCTCCTTGCCGTCTGACTCGCGCACGAGGGTGAGCTGTCCCTTGTTGACCACTCCGTACGACATGATGTCGTGATGGTGCTTGGGCAGTTTGCTGTGGGGTGGCAGTGTCACCTTGAGCACCCGCAGCTCGGGTTTGCCTTCGGGGTAGTTGGGCAGTTCGGCTTCGTCCCAGCTTTGCGAGGTCTTGAGCAGTTCCACGCTTTCGGCCTTGGCCGGCTCATCGGCCTTGGCGTTGTCGGTGCACGAGGCGGTGGTCAGCGCTGTGCCGGCTATGGCCATTGCTGCCACGGCCATGCTGATGGTGTGTTTAGTCTTCATGGGCTTTTGTTTTGGTCTGTTTTGGTGTGTGAGTGTTAGCTCCGCGTCTTTCGGTTATCGTTGGCCCGCAGGGAGTGTGCGCAGGGAGTGTGGCAGGTGTGTCAGTCGAGCAGCTCGGCGAGTTTTTCGGCGAGCGCCTCTCCGCGCAGGTCTTTCACCACCACGTTGCCGTTGCTGTCGATGAGGTAGGTGGTGGGGTAGTATTGCACGTGGAAGCGCTTGCCCACGCTGCCGTCGGCATCGCGATCCTGCGGCCAGGGCATCTGCTCCTGGTCGAGCGCCTTGAGCCAGTCGGCCTCTTTCTTGTCGGCGCTGATGCTCACCACGTCGAATCCTTTGGCGTGGTACTTTTCGTAGCTGGCCCGCACGTTGGGTATCTCCATGCGGCAGGGGCGGCACCAGCTGGCCCAGAAGTCGAGCAGCACATACTTGTTGGCCTTGAGCACCTCATAGAGCGAGGTGGCCTTGCCGGTGTTGTGGTCGGTGAAATTGAAGTCGGGCAGTGCCTGTCCCACCATCGATGGCGGTATGATCTTGTCGCGCACGATGCGTCCGTAGTACGAGTTCTTCACCTCGTCGGCCAGTGCCTCATATTCGGGTTGCTGCTGCTGGTTGAGGTAGCTGTAGTCGGTCAGGAGCATGAAGGCACCCATCCAGTTGTTGGTGTTGGCTTTGTGTGCGGCCAAGTAGACCTTCTCCACGTTTTCGAAGAAGGCCGTTTCGTCGGCGGTGAATTTCTTCCATCCGTCGGTCTGGGTGATGGCGGCCATCTTTGCCGTGTCGTTGGCTTCCGATGCTTTCATGTAGTCCACATAGGCCGGGTTGCTGTGGTATTCGCTGTACTGCCTGTTGAGCGCGTCGCGGTCCACGCATGCCTTGCGGTAGGCGGCATCGGTGGCGCTGCCCGTCACCGTGAATCCGTTGAGTGCCACGTAGCCGGCGGCGTCGGTGGCGAGCGTAGCGGTGAGCGTGGCGTTCTCGCCGGCCTTGAGCGTCACGAGCTGGGCGGCGTGCTTGCCACCCACCTTGATGTAGAAGCCGCGGCATTCGCCGTCGGGTATGGTGAGGTTGATGGTGGCTTTGCCGCCGCTGACCGTGGCCTCGGTCACGGTGCCGTCGTCATCGCCGTTGATGAGTTGTGTGCTGATTTTGGTGCCGTCGGTGCTGCCGGCCAGGTTCACGTTGAGGGTGGTGTTTTGCGCGCAGAGAGTCGATGCCAGCATGGATGCCAGTCCGAGCGCGATGTTTCTCAGTTTCATGTAACAGATTATGATTGGATTAAAGTTCACAGACAAAGTTATAACTTATAATCCGTATTGCTGCACGATGATGTCATTTTTTTGTTTTTTAACCATTGTGACGTTCACTTGTTGGTCAGGCGAAAATCGGTGGCCGAAAACCATGTGCCGTCAAAGTGGTTCTTGGTGATGTCGGGTAGGGTGGTCACACCGTAGCTCACCTTTCCGTCGGTGGTCTTGATACCCTTGATGGCCACTTTGCTCCATCCGAACCCGTTGCCGTCGTTGGCCTGGGCTATCATCAGCAGCCGTTTGGTGGTGCTTGTCATCACCGAGTCGGCGGTAAGGTGCTGCGTGGCCATCTTGGCGTCTTGCCACAGAGAGCCGCCGGTGCTGCCCTCGGCAGGTATCTCGGCCAGATAGGTCTTGCCGTCGGCCACGGCATAGACGTAGGCTCCGGGACCGTCCGACCGCACGATGGCGGTGAGCGTGTAGACACCTTTCTGCAGGGTGCTGTCGGTACGCTCTACGCGGAAGAGCTGCTGGCCGCCCTCGTCGTAGCAGTCGAGGTAGCGCCGTTCCCCGTTGCCCGTGTAGTATTGTCCGCTATAAGTGTAGCGGTCGTTGCAGTGGTCGGCCTGTTTCAGTGTCCATCCGTTGTCGTTCAGGTAAGCCCAGTCGGTTTCGTTGACAAACATGCCGTTGTGCATATTGTCGTTCACCCATTCGTTGTTTCGGCTCACCACCACTTGTTTCGATTGTTTCTGCAGTTCCGACACGATGATGGTGCCGCACGTCATAACCCCAGTGAGGGCTGCGATGACCAGCAGCGCGATGGCTATGCGCCCTGATGTGGACAGGCCGGTCTGTTGGCCGTTGGCCGTTTTGCGGCTGATGACGAGGCTGAAGACCATGAGCACGATAAACAACACCATGCTTGCCACGCCGATCGACCCCACCCATGGGTGACTGGCCCAGGTGAAGGTCAGACCGGTCTCGCGGAACATGGCGAGCGACGGAACAAACAGCAGCAGCAACAGCATGACGAGAATCCATACGCATACGAGGATGACGATTGCTGCCACCAGCCACATTGTCAGTTTGATGCCGAACATCACCATCTCGCCCATGGCGGCAAGGCATCCTGGCTTCTCCGCCCGATGGTCGGCAGTCTGGCTGGCGTTGTCGGCCGTCACCTCTTCGGCCAGATTTTGCGGCGTCACGTCGCGTCCGTTCATGCGCAACCGGTCTTCGGCGCTGTAGGCAGGTGGCAGCAAGATGCCCAGTATGATGTAGGCCACAATCCAGTAGAGCAGGCATTGCCCCAAATTCAGGCTCACCAGCAGCAGCGGCACCACAACGGCCGTAGCGATGCGCCACCAGGTGACATCGCCTCCGTAGTAGTGGGCCAGTCCGGCTATCACGCCCGCTATCCGCTTGTTGGCCGTATCGCGGTAGAGGCTGCGGCCGGGTCTGAATAGCAGTTGCTTGATGCGGTCCCATAGAGTGAGGTTGCCGTCGTCGGTTGCTTGTCCGCAGGTGGTGCCGTCGGTGTTCTCGTCAGCGCTGTCGTCCATCTGCTGAGGGTTGCCCATGCGACTGATGATGCGCTGCACGTCGGCGATGTCGATGGCCGCCTTGCCCGAGGCCACCACGTCGTCGAACAGTTCGGCGATGCGCGCCTCGATGTCGTCCACTATTTCGTGGCCGCCCTCCTTGCTCGAGAAATAGCCGCGGAGCGAGTCTTCGTATTGTTTCAGCAGCTCGTAAGCATCCTCGTCGATGGCGTAGAGCCGTCCCTGCATGTTGATGGTGATATTCTTTTTCATGATCGTGGTGTGGTTATGATTGTTGGTTTTTAAGGTAATTCACGGTTCGGGCTATCTCGTTCCAGGCTTGGTCGAGGTCGGTCAGCATGTGTCGGCCGTCGTCGGTCAGAGCGTAGTATTTGCGCGGTGGCCCCTGCCGGCTCTCTTCCCATTGGTACTGCAGCAGGCCTTCTTTCTTCAGCCGGTTGAGCAGCGGGTAGAGCGTGCCCTCCACCACCAGCAGCTCGGCCTCTTTCAGCTGCCTGATAATGTCGGACGAATAGGCTGGCTGATGCTGCAGCAGTAGCAAGATGCAGTATTCGAGCATTCCTTTCCGCATCTGCGATTTGGCATTGTCGATGTTCATGTTCTGTTAAGCTTATGATGATGATGCCGCAAATGTAGGTAAAATATTAATACCTTGTAATGCAATGTACCTAAAAACTTTCGATATTTAACATCCAATAACATTACAAAACATAATTAAACCATTGGTGTCCGGTAAAATATTGTCCTAACATTGTAAAACGCTGGATGGATGCTCTTTATTAGGTTTTGGATGACCCGGGGCTTACTTTACATAGCGTGGTTTGTTATCCTTTGCCCCTGAAAGGGGCGTATAT
>CAVKHW010000094.1:0-6067 GCA_963656105.1 Eggerthellaceae bacterium | reverse complement strand
TTATATCGTTGTATTGGGGGCAGTAGCCAACTTAGCAGGCACAGAGACATTCGATTGTTCCCGGTTGTTGCTTCTTAGTCGTTCCCCTTGGTGGTTTATGCATGTATATCTTATACTTCTCTTCTTGTCTCCTGTTTTAGAGGCGTTCTTGAATGCGGGCAAAAAGAATGTTTATTACCTGTTATTTATAACCACATTCATCAATGTCTATTTGGGCTGGTTCAGACATTATCCATTGTATGACCATCATGGATACGATATCTTCAATTTCGTGAATCTCTATGTCATTGGCCACTTTTTGCATACAGACGGAAAATGGGTCAGCAAGTTAAAACAGAACATAGCTCTCCCTTCAGCTCTTTTTATTGTGTGTTGCCTCATACGATACAAGATTCAGCCTCTTACATCATTCAACTGGTGGGACTATTCGTCTCCTTTAAACGTTGTTATGGCGTCAATCATATTTTGTGTGTTCCTAAACTTGCGGATACCGAGTGTATGCAACAAGCTCATAGCTTTTTTGTCGTCATCCGCTTTGTCCGTTTATCTCATAACTGATTATTCCGGCTTATATCCCATGATAGCGGCTCGCCTCCATGATTGTCTGTCGGTTTCAGAAAACTTTGGTCCGGGGGGGAGTTTTGCGCCATATTATTCTTTGTAGTCATAACCTTTATACTGTGTTGTCTCATAGATAAAGTAAGGATAAAAGTTACTAAGCCGATAGAGAATTATTGCATCAGAAAAATAAATGATCATGTCAAGAACGATTGATGCCAACCTTGTGAAGTGCAGTGATTGGCTGCTGAAGAAGATACTGCGCGGTAAATGGCGGCGTGGCAGCAATCAACCTATGCGCTCATGGTATTTTCGTAAGCATTATGGCTATCTGCTGAACGAATATAAAACTTCGGTTCTTCCAACAGGCAAAAACGATGGACCTGTATGGATGTTTTGGTGGCAAGGCGTTGAATCAATGCCACCTATTGTAAGAAAATGCTATGATTTGGCGGTTGCGCATGCGCCACAGGCACACCCCGTAGTGCTACTCACAAAAGAGAATTTCACAGACTATGTGCACATCCCGGACTATGTATTGAAGAAAGTGGAATCGGGAACCATCACGTTGACCCATTTTTCCGACATTCTGCGGATGGCTTTGCTTTATGAGCATGGCGGACTTTGGATGGATGCCACATTATATTCGGCTGCAGCCATTCCTGACAAGATATTCAGCAAAAGTTTTTTCTCTGTCCGTACGCCTAAGGAGGGCGACTGGGTGTCACGATGTCTATGGACGGGTTTCTTCATCGGCGGAGTCAAGGGGCACCCCTTGTTTGGTTTCGTGCGGCAATTGTTTTTCGATTATTGGAAAGACCATGACGAACTCTTGGATTATTTCCTTATAGATGTTGCCATAGTGATGGCATACGACCATCTGCCTCAAATACACAACTCGATAGATGAAGGCGTGTGGAAGACCGACAAGCTCTACGTTCCGCAGTCTAACATTGACAAACCTATAGATGTAGAGCGTTATCAGGAAATCCTGAACGAATGGACATTCTTTAAGATGACCTATCGTGATTATTTCGGCAAATTGATTGCCGGCAAACACAACGGACAATACACTTGGTATGGATACATGCTCTCACATTAGGCTTTCAGTCATAGTGCCCATCTACAATGCCGAACAGTATCTGCCGAATTGTATCGAGTCTATCATTGCCGTGCCTTCAGCTGATATGGAAGTGCTGCTTGTTAATGACGGAAGCACCGATTCATCAGGAGATATGTGTGAGGAATATGCCGGGAAAGACAACCGCTTACATGTGTTCCACAAAGAGAATGGCGGTGTCAGTTCTGCACGCAATTATGGTCTAAGGCAAGCTCGCGGAGAATGGGTCGCATTTGTTGACGCTGACGATTTTCCCACCACGAGCCTGCTGACATGTGTCCCCAGTAAAGAAAGCGATTTGGTCTGTTTTAACTGGCAATATAAAACTGGTGAAACGGAGAACGAACAGTTGCAGGATGCCTGCTTCCAGGGTGAAGCAAAAAGAAACTTTCTCAACTGTCACCTTGTTGACTTTGTCTTCCGCACCCCTTGGGCGAAATTGTTTCGCAGAAGCATAATTTCAGACCATCATATTCGGTTTGACGAGCGGTTCCGGTTAGGCGAAGATACGCTCTTCATGCTGGATTATCTGTCGCACTGCAAGACGATAAAGACCAAGAACGATGTTGGGTATGTTTATCTGCGCCCTTCGCAGTCAAAATACAATTTGCCGTTGTCATATTCCGTCGCTTACATGGACGTGTTCATGCAAAAATATAAACAAGTGGACGCAGACTGCAAGCGCCTTCTTTTCTTGCTGGAATATTATTATTTCACGAAGGTAGGCGACAACTCCCTTAGAACAAAAATTAAATGGGAGAAATCAGCGGGAGTAAGCGCGTTGCGTATTCATTGTTGGAAAAGATATTCGGTAAAGCAAAAGATAAAGATTTCTTTATTTAGAATTTGTGGACGTTTCAATATATGGGGAAAATTAAGTATTTAGACGGGTTGAAAGGACTTGGTGCGCTCATGGTTTTTTTCAGCCATTATAACGGGATGATGTTTCCTGCACCCGAGTGTTTTCGTAGCAGTTATTTCTCAACGCTTTTTATGAGCGGTGGCTTTGCCGTGGCTTTCTTTATAATAATCAGCGGCTTTACGGCGTGGCTGTCTGTGGAGCGCAAAATAGCGGATATGAAGCTCGTAGGTAAGATGTTGGTAAAAAGGTATTTCCGATTTGCTGTTCCTTTCGGTATCGTCTTTACCTTGATGTATGCGGCATGGTATGGCGGCGCTTTTTCTTGGCACACTCAAGCTGGCCTATTGTCTGGGTCTGAAATATTGAAAACGGCTTTTTGGGAGGTCAATATAGTGGGTTTTACAAAGTCTGTGTTGCTCAGTCCTGTAAATCCGGACTTTTGGGATGCTCCTTTATGGATGATGAAGTATGTCTTCTTGGGAACATACATAGCGGTTCTGCTCCGCCTTGGCATTAGTCCGATGCGACGTGATTGGAAGGTCGTCACTATTTTTGTAGCCTTGGTCTTGTTTTCCATAGCCGACATCTTCTTCATCGGAATTATAATAGGCATATTGCTTGCGTTTTTATATAAGCCGCTAAACGCCAATGGGCTGACCAAATGGGGGGGGTAATAGCGCTTATCGTGTTCTTAATTGCCAGGTATAATATTCCTCTTAACCTAAGTGTTGAAGCAAAGAACTTCTTTACTGCAACGCTCTTTTTGCTTGCCATTTATTTATCTCCGTTTATGCAGAGAATCTTTGAAAGTCGCCCAATGCAATATCTCGGGAAAATCAGTTTTAGCATATTTATTATCCATTGGCCAATTCTCGGTTCTTTAACGAGCTTTTTGTTTGTAAAGACCCAGCATCTGCCGTTTGCCGAACGGTTTAGTGTGGTGTTTCTTATCACTACTGTTGCCGTAATCCTATTCTCGCATCTGTCGGAGAAAATCATTGAGCGTTTTTTGTCGGATAGGATAATATCCTTCATTGATAAAACATTGTTTGCATCGAAAAACAAATAGTTCCTCTAAATGGAAAAACAATACAAAGTAAGTATTATAGTTGCCGTTTACAACGTAGAACGCTATATCCAACGATGCGTGGACAGTCTGTTGAACCAGACTTACCGCAATACGGAGATTATATTGGTAGATGATGGATCTACCGACGGAAGTGCGGCCATCTGCGACGACTATGCGGCTAAAGACCCTCGGGTGAAGGTAGTACATAAGTCCAACGGGGGTGTAAGCTCCGCTCGGCAGGCAGGACTGGACGCAAGCACCGGTGATTATGTAATTCATGCCGACCCGGATGACTATGTTGAGGCTGACATGATAGCGTCGCTCTTGGCAAAGGCTATAGAAACGAAGGCGGATATAGTGACCTGCGATTTCTTTATGAATGAACAAGTGAAGAGGCAATATTATGCAGACAGTGCTGATTTGCTGAAGAAACAAATAAATGTAGAGACAATCTGCGTTTGCTGGAACACTTTTGTTCGTCGTGAATTTATTATCGAAAACCAGATCTCGTTCAAACCATTGTGGTTATGTATGAGCGAGGACTTCCTCTTTATTTGTCGTTTGCTTGCGGCAGGAGCGAAGGCGGTGCATCTCCCAAAAGCTTTTTATAATTATTGGGTTAGCAACGGTCAAAGTCTGACAAACAAAAGGTCGGAGAAAAAGCTCCGCTCTATCATGGCTGTGATAGATGAATTGGGCGAAATAGTAAGCCCATCCGACTACGACGATTTCTATACGCGCAAAAAGTATGCTGTGCAGTATGCTTATCAAGGAAAGATGTTTAAGGCTGCCAAAAGGATATATCCTGAAATACGGCAGCGCATGCTTTCGGATGCAGATAGTGGGGCGAAACAAATATTCAGCCGATTCTCGTGGTTTGCTTACTACAAGTCGCGTGTCAGCAATTACTGCAAACGCTTACTGTTCACCAATTAACAAAGAAAATGAATTTATTCTCTATTCTCAGTTGGCTTACCAACAAAGCCGACGCATTGTATTACCATGCCGTAAAGCAAAGCTTTGCAGGCATAGGAAATGGGGTATATATTGGCTGGCTGTCTCAGCTGGTGGGGGCAAAGTACATTCATGTTTCCGACGGTGTTTCCATCGGAAGAGGCACATACCTATGTGCATGGGACAACTATCAGGGACAATCGTTCACGCCAGAAATCCAAATAGGCGAGAAGGTCGTCATCGCACCTTTTGCGCACATAACGGCTTGCCGTCACATCAGTATAGGACGCAACACGTTGATTGGAAAATGGGTGACAATAACCGACAATGCCCACGGTAACTCTAACAAAGAGTGTCTTTTTACCCCCCCCCTACAGCGGAATCTCTATTCTAAAGGGGCAGTTGTAATAGGCGAGAATGTGTGGATTGGCGACAAAGCGACGATATTGCCAGGCGTTACAATAGGTGACGGTGCAATCATAGGAGCTAGTGCCGTAGTGACAAAGGATATACCTCCCTACTCGGTGGCGGTGGGAAATCCTGCTAGAATTATAAACAAAACAAAAGATTAAAGAAAAACATAATGAGCAAGCCAAGATTGATTGCTTTTTATCTGCCACAGTTCTATCCCACGAAGGAGAACGACGAATGGTGGCAACCGGGGTTTACAGAATGGACCAATGTGGGAAGGGCGAAGCCCCTGTTCCCAGGGCATCATCAGCCAAAGGTTCCCGCTGATTTGGGATATTATGACTTGAGAGTGCCCGAAACGCGCGAAAAACAAGTGCAGCTGGCCCGTGAGGCGGGCATTGAGGGGTTCTGCTATTGGCATTATTGGTTTGCCGGAAAGCGTTTGCTCGACAGAGTGTTTCGTGAGGTGGTCGAGTCAGACAAGCCCGATTTCCCTTTTTGTCTTTGTTGGGCTAACCACTCGTGGCTGAAGAAAGTGTGGGATCCGACAAAGCCTAACACCATGCTCATGGAGCAGACCTATCCCGGCGAGCAAGACTACATAGACCATTTCAACGCCATGCTTTCCGCGTTCAAGGACAAGCGGTATATGAAACGCAACGGCAGGCTCATCTTCGGACTCTTTTCTCCGTTGGACGTTCCTGACGTGCAGCTGTTCAAAGACACTTGGAACAGGTTGGCAAAAGAGAACGGTCTTGAAGGCTTTTGGTTCTTTGGCTTGTGCTATGGCATGGACAACGGCGAGAAGGTCTTGGCCAAAGGCTATGATGCTGCTTGCGTTGACTATATGCAGATGCAGAACATCATCAGTAATCCGATAAAAGACTTCTTCTGGCACGTAGTGAGAAAATTCACAAACCTGCCCAAGTATATGACCTATAACGGGTATGTCAAGGATGTCGTTGGGCGCTTTCAGCCGAAGGAAGGCTTTGTTCCATGTATCGGCCCTAATTTCGACCATTCTCCAAGAAGCCGAAACCGTGGCGTGATTCTGTTTGGCTCTACACCTCGGAAATGGCAGAAATTATGCGCG
>CAVKHW010000093.1:0-6207 GCA_963656105.1 Eggerthellaceae bacterium | reverse complement strand
AAAATGGTTCAAGAGGCCAAGGAAACGCCTCCCGAACCAAGTCTATTTGATTAACGGGGCTTACTTTTTGAAAAAGCAAGCCCGAAGTCCCATTTTAAAGGGGCTTCGGGCAGGATTTTTATGCCATTTTGAGTTTTAGCGGACAGCAATAAAAAAAGAAACACTACTACGAGCTGAATATCTATTATGTTGCAGACACGCTTGTTGATTGCTGATAATTTCTCTTACAACACTAAAAAGAATATGCGTGAGGCATCATGAAACGTCATTGCACAATGCGAAGTTTCGCAAATTTAAGCAGCAGTTGCTTTCGCCCCACCACATCGAATTGTACCGTCGCTTTCGTGTTTTCTCCAGTTCCTTCAACACAACATACTACGCCTCTCCCAAACCGCTGGTGTTCAACGATTGAACCTTCGCGCAATGCTGAATAGGAAATCGATTGACTATATGCGGCATGAGAAGATGACACCGATGACGACGCGGGATGTGCTGTACTATAACCGCTGTTAGCTGATTTACGGTCAGAATTAGCTGTTGAGCGACCTCCATTAGTGATTGCCTTTTCCACCTTGTCCCAATTACCATTCTGCCGCAATAATTTTTCAAATGAAGCAGAGAAAGGAACAGGTGCGTTCTCCTTTTGCCGCGGAGCCGTAACTTTGGGCTGGGGGTCGGCCAAAAACTGACCGGCTACAGGACGTGAATTTTGCATTCTGCTACTTCGTTGAACATATTCGCTACCCCAAACGCGGCTACCTGTATAAGGTTTATTTATTTCATAATCATCATCCCAAGGCCGCCGCGAGCTGCGACCACTATCGTTCCACGAGTCGCCTAAAGAGGAGTATCTGCCCGAAGAGCGTCCGCCTTCCACCTGTATATCAAGGTATTGCGAATCGATATCGTTTAGGAAGCGACTTGGGTTAACAAATCCGTCCATTTTTCCAAATCTCCATCGTGTATGAGCCCAGGTGAGAAAGCAATGGCGTTCAGCACGTGTAATGGCTACATATAACAGGCGGCGTTCTTCTTCCAAGTCCTTGACCGTTCCAACCGACATCTGACTTGGGAAGATGTTTTCTTCAAGACCCACGATAAATACTGTTCCAAACTCCAGTCCTTTAGCAGCATGGATGGTCATCAGCGTCACTTTGTCGTCCGAAGAATCATCCGAATCCTGATCTGTCATCAGCGAAACACTGGCAAGATAGTCGGCCAGCAATACATGCTGTTCTTGACCATCCTCACGTTGTGCCTGCACAAAATCGGCAATACCCGACACCAAGCTATCGAGGTTCTCGCGTCTGCTTTCACCCTCTGGCGATTTGTCAACCGCCAAATCGGCCTTAATACCTGTTTTCAAGATTATATCCTGCGCCAACGACAAAGCGTCGTCGGCATCGCGCCGCGCTGCAAATGTTTCGACCAGCCCTCTGAAATTCAGCAGTTTTGTCGCCGTGCCCTTGTTGACAGACAACTGATACCCCACTGAGTTTGAGATAACATCCCACAGACTCACTTGGTGTTGCTGCGCACAAGACACGACTTTCGCCAACGTGGTATCACCTATTCCACGTGTGGGGTAATTAACTACGCGCCGGAAAGCCTCCTCATCATCGGGGTTGACAACTAAGCGGAAATAAGCTATGACATCTTTAATCTCCTTGCGTTGATAGAAGCTCAATCCACCGTAAACACGGTAATGATCGCCCAGATTCACCTCTGGCTTGCGCATTTCCTCCTCGAAAAGACGGCTTTGTGCGTTGGTGCGGTAGAGTATGGCGAAATCGCTCCAGTTGCAATATTCCTGCTGGCGGATGCGTTTAATCTCTCTACAAACCATTGACGCCTCGCGTTTGTCCGATATGGTTTCCAGCACACGCACCTTCTCGCCCTCGTCATTTTCGCTATACACATCTTTGGGTATCTGCCGTTCGTTGTGCTTCATCAGCGAATTGGCAGCCGCCACAATGAGCTTGGTAGAACGATAGTTGCGTTCCAGCTTCATCAGTTGCGCATCGGAATAGACTTTGCGGAAATTAAGAATATTGTCGATGTTGGCACCACGGAAAGCATAGATGCTCTGATAATCGTCGCCCACTACACAGATGCGGCGTGCCTCGTTGGTAAGTAGCCAGAGTATCTGTTGTTGCGCATAGTTGGTGTCTTGATACTCGTCGACCAAGATATACTGGAACCGCAGGGCATATTTACGTCGTATATCCTCATACTGCTTCAACAACTGGAAAGTATAGACCAACAGGTCGTCGAAATCCATGGCATTGGCTTGTCTGAGACGAGCTTGATAAGCATGATACACATTATATATTTCGGGCATATTCCGCCGCCTGTCGCGCGCGACTGCGTCGCCGTCGTTGGCGTAAGCCTCGGGCATTTGCAATCGGTTCTTGGCCATCGAGATAGCCGCATGAACAGCCGACGGCTTATAGGTTTTGTCGTCGAGTCCCATCTGCTTGCAGATGTTTTTGATAAGCGAGCGCGAGTCGGCTTCATCGTAGATGCTGAAATCGGAGGTAAATCCCAACGTGCCAGCTTCCGTTCGTAGTATGCGCGAGAAAATGGAGTGGAACGTTCCCATCTGTAAATGTCGTGCGCGCTCATTGCCCACCAGTTCGGCTATACGCTCCTTCATCTCGTTGGCGGCCTTGTTAGTAAAGGTCAACGCCAAGATGTTCCACGGCTTGTAGTCGTAATGCACAAGCAGATAAGCAATCTTATAGGTGAGTACACGTGTCTTTCCCGAACCGGCACCGGCTATGACGAGTTGCGGTCCGTCGCAGAAAACCACTGCCTCACGTTGGTTATCGTTAAGCTGTCCGAGAAGTTCTTGTTCCGTTTGCATCTGAATGGTGGTATTGTCAGGTTGTTAGTGATGGTTATTTGTAAGTGCTTCCCACAGCCGTTTTGGGATCGTAGTCTTCGCCTTCTTTAGGGAAAGCAGGTATGAACCGCATGTTGCTCATGATTTGCCGCTGTCGTTTGCGCATGTATGCGCTCGGTGTTTTCGACGAGAATTTTCTGGGATTGGGCAACGTGGCTGCAATGAGGGCACAATCGCCACGGCTGAGATTGTCGGCTGTCTTTCCAAAATTGTATTCGGCGCACGCATCGACTCCATAGATACGGTCGCCCATTTCAATGGAATTCAAATAAACTTCCATGATACGCTGCTTGCTCCAGAAAAGTTCGATAAGAACCGTAAAATACATCTCGAAACCCTTTCGCACCCACGACCGTCCAGGCCACAAGAACACATTCTTGGCCGTCTGCTGCGAAATGGTGCTGGCACCATATCGCTTTCCGCCCTTACCATTGGCAATGTTTCGTTTCGCAGCATTGCCAATAGCTTCAAAATCGAAACCATGATGAAGCAGGAAGTGAGAATCTTCGGATGCCATAACAGCCACAGGCATGTGGCGCGACATATTCTCGATGGGCACCCAGTGGTGGTGTATGGTGAAGCTGCCCGTCTGGACACACCTGATCAGCATCAACGGAGTGAGATAGACTGGCAAAAAACGATATGCCACCACGGCGAGAATGGTGGAGGCAAAAAAAAGGCTTATCGCCCACTTTACTACTTTCTTTATCATGACAAAAGAGGGATGCCGACGCACGTTGCACGCCCACATCCCCTATTTAAAAATACTAAATCCTACCGATTAGTCGAGCTTTCCAGCATTGGCCTTTTCAATCATGGCCTGCGAAGCATAGAGATAAACCTCCACTCGGCGGCTTGCAGTGACATTCTCCGAACCGTCAGCGTTGGTCACCAGATTGGTTGCGCCAAAACCTTCCGTGCTCTTGATCTGCGTGCTGGGCACACCGCAAGTGTTCACCAAGTAGGTTTTAACGGCATTGGCACGGTTGCCCGAAAGCACCTGGTTCACCTCAGCCGAACCGTCCGACGAGGCATAACCCTGAATATCGACCTGACAATCGGTATTGTTTTTCAGCACGGTGGCAAACTTGGACAACTCGTTTTTGGCCGTTGCCTGCAAAGCATACTTACCGACACTGAACAAGATACCATTGTCGAAGGTCACCTTCACGGCCTTCAGTCCGTTGGCATCGGTCACTTCTTCCACTTTGGCGTTTTTCACTTGAGCGGCAGTCTCAGCAGCCACCTTGTCCATGTGCTTGCCAATCAGTGCACCCGTTCCGGCTCCTACAGCGGCGCCAATGGCAGCACCCACGGCCGTATTGCCGGCCAACGCACCGATGAGAGCACCCACGGCCGTACCCGATCCTGTACCGATCAGTGCACCTGTTCCCGTCTTTGTCGAACAGCCCACACCCACCATCGTGAGCATGCACAATCCCATTGTTGTAACTTTTACTGTTTTCATAATTCTTTTATATTTTAACTTTCTTGATTATTCCAATCGCAAAGTTACTGCTTTTTTCACGAGATAAGTTCTCATTGAATATATTTTTTCGTAACTTTGCGGCAAAGTTAGCCATTCTTTAACACAATGGCAATGGGAAAAACCTATCACACAATAGGGGATTCCCTAAAGAAGAGACACGCCAATGTCTCTCAACGATTGTGAATTTTAAAAATAAGGTTAAGACATAACATGGCAAAAGAACTAAAACATCTTACCAAGCGCGCTGACGACTACAGCCAGTGGTACAACGATTTGGTGACCAAGGCCGACCTTGCCGAGCAGTCGCCTGTTCGCGGCTGCATGGTCATCAAGCCCTATGGCTATGCCATTTGGGAGAAAATCCAGGCCGGCCTCGACAAGGAATTCAAAAAGCTGGGCGTGCAGAACGCCTATTTCCCCCTGCTCATCCCAAAGAGCTTCTTCGCTCGCGAGGCCGAACACGTAAAGGGATTTGCCAAGGAAAGTGCCGTAGTGACACACTATCGCCTCAAGACCAGCGATGACGGCAAGGACATCATTGTGGATCCCGAAGCCAAACTCGACGAGGAGCTCATTATCCGCCCCACGTCGGAAACGATGATTTGGCACACCTATAAGAACTGGATACACTCATGGCGCGACCTGCCCATCAAGTGCAACCAGTGGTGCAACGTGATGCGTTGGGAGATGCGCACACGTCCGTTCCTGCGCACGTCGGAGTTCCTCTGGCAGGAGGGACACACCGCCCATGCCACAGCCGCCGAGGCCGAGGAGGAAGCCAAGACCATGCTCCACTGCTACGCCGACTTTGTGGAAGACGCGATGGCTGTGCCCGTCATACGCGGCGAGAAGAGCGAGACCGAGCGTTTTGCCGGTGCCTTGCAAACCTATACCATCGAGGCCATGATGCAAGATGGCAAGGCGCTGCAGAGCGGCACCAGCCATTTCCTGGGGCAGAACTTTGCCAAGAGCTTTGACGTGACTTACTTGAACAAGGACAACAAGCCCGAATATGTGTGGGCCACATCGTGGGGCGTATCCACACGTCTCATGGGCGCTCTCATTATGGTTCACTCCGACGACAACGGACTGGTGCTTCCACCAAAGCTGGCCCCCATACAGGTGGTCGTCATACCCATCAACAAGAACGACGAGCAGCTGCAAGCCATCACGGCCAAGCTGCAACCCGCCATCGACAAGCTGCGCGAGCTGGGCATCAGCGTCAAGTATGACGATTCTGACAACAAGCGTCCCGGTTTCAAGTTTGCCGACTACGAGCTGAAAGGTGTGCCCGTGCGCCTCGTAATGGGCGGACGCGACTTGGAGAACAACACCATTGAGATCATGCGGCGCGACACGCTGGAGAAAGAGAATGTGTCGTTCGACGGCATCGTGGAGCGCGTGAAGGACATGCTCGACGACATACAACGCAACATCTTCGAGAAAGCACGCAATCTGCGCGACAGCCATATCCACGAGTGCACCGACTACAACGAGTTCAAGGAGCGCATCAAAGCCGGCGGTTTCTTCTTCTGTCCTTGGGACGGCACAGCCGAAACCGAGGCTCAAATCAAGGAAGAGACACAGGCCACCATACGTTGCATACCCTACGGCTATGAGCAGAAAGAGGGCGCAGTCGACATGGTAAGCGGCAAGCCTGCCAAGTGCTGGGCTATTGTGGCACGCGCTTATTAAATGACATTCCACCACTTTTTTCATCCCATTCGTTTCCAAAGCGAATGGGATTTTTATTTATTGGTGTCCGGTAAAGACGTTACAACTGCAAGTCCCGTAGGGACGACATTTTACAGCG
>CAVKHW010000092.1:0-6443 GCA_963656105.1 Eggerthellaceae bacterium | reverse complement strand
AAAATGGGCTTGGGTGCCTTCAAAAAGCGAATAATCCTCATTCTCGGCCATCTTGTGAGGATCTCGCTCACGCCACAAGGTTGTTGGGTGGAAATTAATTAGTGAACCCTACTTAAACATAAGACACGATGAAAACAAATTTGGACAAATTGCTTCCTAATAGGGTTCTTCTTATTCGTCAAGAGCATTCATTAAGTCAGCAACAAATGGCGGACATTCTGAATGTCAGCAAGACATACTACAACAGGCTTGAAAATGGCTCAAGAAGAATGAATACATTGCAGATAGATGCAATTGCAAAACGGTTCAGTGTGGATGCGGACGAGTTAGTAGCATTGGGTCTTGTGGACAAGATTGAAAGCCTATTGGAAGATGTTTCAGAACAGGTTGTTTTTCAAGCAATGTCAATATTAAATAACCGGATAAAATAAAATGGCAAGAACATACATATCATTATTTAGTAGTGCAGGGGTCGGATGCTATGGTTTCAAAATGAATGATTTCAGATGCATTGCAACTAATGAACTGCTTAATGCAAGGTTAGACATTCAACGCGCAAACAATAAGTGTGAATACGAGAGCGGATATATTTGCGGCGATGCAACGGATGTGGAAACACATAATAGAATTATGACAGAGATTGAGCGGTGGCAAAACGAGCAGGATTTACATCAAGTAGATGTCGTTTTCGCTACGCCTCCTTGTCAAGGGATGAGTACGGCCAATTACAAGAAGACAGATCATGAGCAAGTCAGAAATTCTTTGGTGGTAGAAGCCATAAAGATGATTAAAATGATTTGTCCAAAGGTTTTCGTGTTTGAAAATGTAAGAGCCTTTATGAAATCAATCTGTACCGATGTAAGTGGAAAAGATATGCTTATAAAGGACAGTATTTTTGAGAATTTGTCTGAACACTATAATATTTATTGGAAAGTGATTAATTTCAAAGATTATGGTGTTCCCTCCAGCCGTCCGCGAACAATTGTTATCGGTACGAGTCGAGAACTGGGGCATGTATGTCCATTGCATCTTTTCCCGACACGATGTGAAGAAATACCTTTGATTGAATCAATAGGTAATTTTCCTCGTTTGAATTATTGCGAGAAAGATGCGAATGACCCTTTGCATTTTGCCCGTCCATTTCCTGAATATATGCTTGATTGGATTAAAGACCTAAAAGAAGGTGAAACCGCTTTTGATAATCCAGACGAGACAAAGCCTTGCACATTTGATGCCAAGGGAAATAGAATTGTAAACAAAGGCGCATATATGGGCAATAAATATCGCCGCCTTATATGGAATCGTCCGGGTGCTTGTATAGCCACTCGAAGCGATGTGATGTCGTCTCAGGACACCATACACCCTTGCGACAACAGGGTTCTAAGCATCCGTGAGCTGATGACACTGATGACCATACCCGATACTTTCAGATGGACTGACCACGATGATCAACTGACCGTCGAAAATTCCGACGCTTATCTTAAAGAAAACGAAGGGAATATCAGACGATGCATAGGTGAAGCTGTACCAACTCACATTGGTTATTCTATCGCAAAAAAAATCAAGGCATTGCTTGATTACGAGGATTATATGAATGGTATTGAGAATGATATTGATATTCAGAATAATTTCTATATAAGAAATAACGATTTGAGGGATGATCTCTTTGATGTAAGCAACGCTTTCACCGACATTATGAAATTAAACAATGATGTCACTGATATTAAAATAGGACTTGATTGCTTGGCAACGTTTGTTGAATATATAGACATATTGTCGTCATATTTCTCTCATGTAGAGAATGTAAGTATGGATGTTTATATTGAAAACGATGAAGAAATGAAGCGATTCCAAGAAATAATCAATGTTATGAAATTAGGTTCTAATGTTCATATAAAGAGCGTTACTAATCCACTTATTTCTTTTTACGACGTAAGAGTAAGTGCAACTGGATATGCGGAATACAAGCGTCCTAAAGTCAGACGTAAGTCCTCTACTATCAAGAAGGATGAATGTGTGCAGCTTTCCCTATTTTAAACTCTAATAAATCCGCAAGTTCTGTTACTTATCTGTTGTCTTATCCCCCCATGCGGTTATTGCTGGTTTTGCCTACCCAAAAATAATGATTTGCAGAATTAGCTTACAAACCGCTGACTGATAATCGCCCTTTTTGCGTAACTTTGCATCAAGAACAAGAACAGACAATGAAAAACAAGGGTAAGACAATAATCTGCGCAGTCTATGTGGTTGTGCTTATGGTGATGGCAGCGGCCACCATGATAGAGAACAGCCGCGGCACCGACTATGCTCATACGCTCATCTATGGTTCGTGGTGGTTTGCCCTGTTGTGGGGCGTGCTTGCGGCGGTGGGCGTGGTCAGCCTGCTGCGATGCAGGGTGCGCCACTGGGCCACGTGGGTGCTCCACGGGTCGTTTGTCGTTATACTGGCCGGTGCGCTGCTCACCCATCTCACCGCCACACGCGGCATGATGCACTTGCGCGAGGGACAGCCCACCAACGCCTACATCATGGCCGACGGGCATCACGGCATGCAGACGGCCATGCTACCCTTCAGCCTCGAGCTCAAGAAGTTTGAAACCACCTACCACGAAGGCACAGCTGCCGTGGCCGACTACGTGTCGCTGTTCACCGTGACCGACGGCCAGCGTAGCTGCGAGGCGCGTGTGTCGATGAACAACATCTACTCCTACCGCTCGTACCGATTCTATCAGTCGAGCTACGACGCCGACGGGCGAGGATCGGTGCTGGCCGTCAACCATGACCCGTGGGGCATTCCCGTCACTTACACGGGCTATGCCTTGCTTTTCCTTTCGCTCATCTTCATGCTCTTCGACCCCAAGGGACAGTACCGCCAGGTCGTCCGCAGCCGCTATCTCAAGAAAGGGGTGCTGACGGTGGCACTGCTCGCCGGCACAGCCCTTGCCGCCAACGCCCAGCCCACAGTACCGCAGGCCACGGCCGAGAAACTTGGATCGCTCTGCATGCTCTACAACGACCGCATCTGTCCGGTAGAGACCTACGCCCTCGATTTCTGCAAGAAAATCTACGGCTCACGATCCTACAAAGGACTCACGGCCGAACAGGTGCTGGCCGGATGGATATTCTACGGCGACCAGTGGTCGGCCGAACCATTCGTCCGCGTGAAGGGCGGAGCCTTGCGCGACCAGTTGGGACTCGACAGCCACTGTGCGCTGGCCAGTTTCTTCGTCATGGGTCAATACACCCTCGGACAGTTGGTACAGGAATACTATCAGGGCAACACCGACAAACTGCACAAGCAGGCAGTCGACACCGACAACAAACTGATGCTCATCATGGAGCTGCGCAGCGGATCGTCGCTCAGGCTGCTGCCCTACACCACACCCCACGGAGCCACCACATGGTATGCACCCACCGACAGCCTGCCTGCCTACATCAGTGCGCAACAGGCTCTCTACATCCACCAGGTGTTCCCACTGATGGCCGAGGATGTGGCTGCCGGACGCTGGGGGCGCGTCGATGAGTTTCTCGACAAGATGGCGCGCTGCCAGCAAGTGTACGGTGGCAGCAGTCTGCCGTCGGCCGCGCGCTATCGCGCCGAGCGCATCGGCAATGCCGTGCCCTTCGCCACCGTGCTCTTCATGATAAACCTCACGCTGGGATTCTTGGCACTGGTCTACATCATCGGCCGCATGACCGGCGCACGTCGTGTCACGCCTCGTCTATGCCGCCGGGCCGACATCGCTTTTAGTGCCCTGCTGGGTCTGTCGTTTGCGACGCTCACCGTGGCCATGGCACTGCGCTGGACGGTCAGCGGCAACCTGCCCTTGAGCAATGGCTACGAGACCATGCTGCTCATGGCATGGTTTGTCGAACTCATCGCCCTCCTGCTGCAACAGCGTTTCCGCATCGTCATGGTGTTCGGCTTCCTCCTGTCGGGATTCTTCCTGCTGGTAAGCCACATCAATGCCATGGATCCGACCATCGGACAGATGATGCCGGTGCTCAACTCGCCACTGCTCTCGCTCCACGTCAGCGTCATCATGATGAGCTATGCCTTGCTCTCGCTCACCTTTATATGTGCCGTCATGGGACTGGCCATGCCACGCCACGGCGCCGAACTGCAGGCCTTGAGCCAGCTCTTCCTCTATCCCGCCTTGTGCGCTCTGGGCATCGGCATTTTCATCGGAGCCATCTGGGCCAATGTGAGCTGGGGTAGCTATTGGAGCTGGGACTCGAAGGAGACCTGGGCGCTCATAACCTTCATGATCTATGCCGCTGCTCTGCACCAACGCAGTCTGACCACCTTCGCACGCCCCAAGCCATACCACTGGTTCATGGCACTGGCTTTCCTGTCGCTCATCATGACCTACTTCGGAGTGAACTATCTGCTCAGCGGCATGCACTCCTATGCCTAAAATCCAACCTGCGCAAACGCATCAGGAATAGATAAAACGCAATATTTTCAACCGACATTATGCAACAACATATCTCTTCACAATTAGCCAACATCCAAATTCACACATACGACAACGGTACTGAGGTGCGCGAGCATCACGTCATGGTGACCATTGCCGACGAGGGACGCTCATTGACTTATGCCGAACAGCTGAGGCTCGTGGTTGACAGTCTCGAAAACACCCGGCATCAGCTGGGAGCCAAGCCCATCATGAAACGATACTTTCTTAGCGATGCAGCCAATCAGGTCTACGACCTTATGGCCTACGAACTGGAAAGCCCCGAATACGCCGTGAGCATCGTGCAACAGGCTCCTGCCAACGGCGCGAAAATCGCACTATGGGCCATTCTCATGACCGGCGTGGCCACACGCGCACTGCCCAGCGGCCTCTACGAAGTGAGCCATGGACATTACCGGCACTTGTGGACCGCCAGCTGCAGCAACCATGCCAAAGACTCCGAAAGGCAGACCAAACTGCTCTTCAACGAGTATGTGATGCGCCTACTCAACGAAGGGTGCACGCTCGAGGCCAACTGCGTGCGCACTTGGTTCTTCGTCAACGATATCGACAACCACTATGCAGGGGTGGTCAAGGCGCGCAACGACGTCTTTGCCACACAGAACCTCACCGACCAAACGCACTTCATCTCATCCACCGGCATCGGCGGACGACAGGCCGACCCGCGCGTGCTCTCGGCCATGGATGCCTATGCAGTAACTCCGCTGCAGCCACAGCAGATGGGATTTCTCTATGCCGCCAAGCACCTCAACCGAACCAGCGACTATGGCGTGAGCTTCGAACGCGGCACGTATGTCGACTATGGCGACCGACGGCAGGTCTATATCTCCGGTACGGCCAGCATCGACAATAAGGGTAATATCCTCTATCCCGGCGACATACGGCAACAATGCCAACGCATGTGGGACAACGTCGAGGCGCTGCTCGATGAAGCCGGATGCAACTTCGGCGATGTGTGCTCCATCGTGTGCTATCTCCGCGACCCGGCCGACTACGAGGTGGTGCGACAGATGTTTCACGAGAAATTCGGCGGCGCCAACGGCCATAAGGCCACCCCGTATCTGCTGGTCGACGCTGCCGTGTGCCGTCCCGGATGGCTCATCGAAATGGAGTGTATGGCCACACGAAACAACAATGCTGACTTCCCGAATTTCTAATCCTTAAATTATTTCAGACATGAACGACAACAATCTTTCAGACAAGCAGCGCATGCTTGACGGACAGTGGTACGACGCCAATGCACAACAACTGGTCGGCGAGCGGCGACGATGCCAACAGATCTGTTTCGAAATCAACCGAATGCCACCCGAACAGGCCGACGAGCGCAACCACCGCATCGCCAGCCTCCTGGGAAAGGCAGGAGAGTGCCTTGAGGTCATAGCACCTTTCCATTGCGACTATGGCTATAATGTCGAAGTAGGCTCCCATTTCTTTGCCAACTTCAACCTCGTTGTTCTTGATGAGGCAAAAGTAACATTCGGCGATTATGTCTTTATCGGCCCCAACTGCAGCTTCTACACTGCCATACACCCCCTTCTCCCGCAACGCCGCAATCAAGGCGTGGAGCGCGCCGAACCCATCTGCGTGGGCGACAACGTCTGGTTTGGAGGCAACGTGACAGTCCTACCAGGCGTAACCATCGGCTCCAACTCCGTCATCGGGGCAGGATCGGTCGTCACACACAACATCCCCGACAATGTCGTGGCCGTCGGCAATCCCTGCCGCGTCTTGCGAACCATTGCCCCCTCCGACCAATAATCCTGCGCCCCCAATGCATAAGGCCCATCATACCCATCAAGCCTATTATGCCTACAATGCTTATTATGCCTACTATGCCCATTATGCCCATTATGCCTATTAAGCCTTCCTCCTCCCATTATATATAATGTGTCCTCCCTCTTTCTCTCTCATTTTGTCAAACAATCCGAAAACATTGCATAATTCTCACATTTTTTCTTGCAAAAG
>CAVKHW010000091.1:0-6816 GCA_963656105.1 Eggerthellaceae bacterium | reverse complement strand
CGCGAGCTGGGTTCAGAACGTCGTGAGACAGTTCGGTCTCTATCTATCGTGGGCGTAGGAGTTTTGCGCGGTGCCGTCACTAGTACGAGAGGACCGTGATGGACAGACCTCCGGTTTGCCGGTTGTGCCGCCAGGCGCACCGCCGGGTATCCGAGTCTGGACGGGATAAGCGCTGAAAGCATCTAAGTGCGAAGCCCGCCGCAAGATGAGAACTCCTTTTAGGGTCGTCCGAGACGAGGACGTTGATAGGGCGTAGGTGTAAAGGCGGTGACGCCAAAGCCGAGCGCTACTAATTGCCCGAAAGCTTTATTTCGTTGGCCGTATTTCAGTTGTGTTCAAGTTTTGCTTGTGGAGATAGTCACCCATACGCCTTTGTCTCACGGTAGCAAGTCCGTTGTTTTGACGCTGAGTTTGCAGTACGTGATGGATAAAAGGTAGCGAAACAATCAGGTGGTTATTGCGCTGGGGCCCCACCTCTTCCCATTCCGAACAGAGAAGTTAAGCCCAGTGGCGCCGATGGTACTGCAATGCAATGCGGGAGAGTAGGAAGCCGCCTTCTTTCAAACAAGCGAAGCCCGGAGATTCGAATAGAGTCTTCGGGCTTTTTCTTGTATAGGGCATTTGCTTTATTTACCTATTATGCATAATAGGCTTATTAGGCTCATTATGCTCATTATGCATACTATGCCTATTATGCCTATTATTCCCACTACGCCTCCCTCATTACTATTAAGCCTAACTGCCCCCACTTCTTTTGTCTCCTTCCTTTTGCCACCAAGTAGTTACATTTGTGTTTATCTTGTAAATAATCAACCTAAATGGCTTGTTTTTTTCAGGAAAGTGCTAACTTTGCAGAACGTTTGATATTGACAATACAAGAGTAAAGTCCGCTTTTTAAATATTAGCAGAGTTTTTCATGTCATTATTTTATGTACTTCAAATCTAAAGTTGAGTCGTTAACTTATAAGGACTTAAGCGATAACTGCTTGATATTGCCTGTTTTATGCAATTGAGCAGGACTAGTGGATTTGCCCCTTCACGACCATGAAAATTTTACGGGCGCATATCAATTAAGGAAAATTTATAATGGAAACATCCCTGAAGTGGTTTGTCATGCGCGATTTGACGCGCCCCAATTCACTGAGACCCGCTTATAAACAGCTCGCTTCCATTGGGGTAGATGTTTTTACTCCCATGCGCAGTTCTATTGTAAAACGTAAGGGTGCCACTATTCGTGAGGAAGTACCATTCATACACGACTTGATATTTGTTCATTCAACCGCTACGAAGATTGACAATTTCCTTTCTTTTATCCCTACGTTGCAATATCGTTTCGTGCGCGGTGGCTACCGTAAGCCCATGGTTGTGGCTGAGAATGAAATGAGACGGTTCATCAAGGCCGTGCAGTCGGTTGATACGCCACAATATTTCAATGTAGATGAGATTACACCCGAAATGATCGGTCGTCAGGTTCGTATTGTGGGTGGACAGCTCGACGGTTACGAAGGAAAGCTTCTTAAATGCCGCGGTACTCGCAAACGACGGCTTTTGGTTGCTATACCCAATATTATAGTTGCAGCCGTTGAGGTGCAACCAGAGTTTATAAAGCTGGTATAAACCCAGTCCAAAAGTTTCAATTATAGAATAGTCAAGTAAAAATATACAATTAACAATGAATCGCAGACATATTTCTTATGGGCATCTGTTGCTCATACTTGCCGTGTTGATACTTGCCTCATGCAAGAGCGCCACCAACATCAGCTACATGCAGAATCTTGCCCCAAACATCTCAGTTGAGCTGCAGCAGGCGAAGGCCATTAAGCTCCAGACTGGCGACCGGCTGAACATCAGTGTCAACAGTCGTGACGAAGAACTAGTGCGTATCTTTAACATCAATTCTCAGAATACCACCTCTTCAAGAGGGCAGGGGGCATCGGGTACCTATACCGTCGATGAGCAGGGAAAGATTGACTTCCCTACGCTCGGTTTGATCTCAGTGGCTGGAAAATCTCGCCTTGACGTTGCCAACGAGATCAAGTATCGCTTGCTCTCTGGCAATTTCGTGCGCGATGCCGTGGTATCGGTCGACTATGCCGACATGGGCTTCTATGCCCTCGGCGAGCTGGGCACCAAGGGCCGCGTACAAATCACGCGCGATAAGCTCACCATCCTTGAAGCCATTGCCGAGGCTGGCGACCTCACCATCGACGGTAAGCGCGAGAACGTCACTATCCTGCGCACCGAGAATGGTGTGCAGACCCCTTACACTGTGAACCTTTGTGATGCGCGTAGTGTCTACTCATCACCAGCCTTTTACATCCAGCAGAACGACATCATCTATGTCGAGCCCACGCAGAAGAAGGCCAATGAGTCCACCCCGACAGCCAACCTCTTTAGCACGCCGGGCTTTTGGATGGGTCTCGCCTCTTTTGCCATTACTATCGTCAATTTCCTCGTGAAATAAGGTTTTAAAGCAAAGTTTATTCAAGTTTCGAATCTATAATTGAATAACCGTTCCCGAAGGGGGCAAACTTTGCATAATCGCTGGCGACCGAAGGGAGCCTGCGGACTGCACAGATAGTTTGGCCTTCGACCTCGAAGAGGGCGAACAGTTTCCGTCTAAATAAGTGACACTATTGTTCGCCCTCTTCGAGGACGGTTATGCAGAAACCTTATTAATCCGCAGGTTTCGCTCGCTATGCTCGCTTCACCAGCGGTTATGCAAAGTTTGCCCCCTACGGGGACATAGAGCAAATGACAACTTCTAAACTTTAGTCAATTATCTCATAACGCAATCAGTTATGCAACGAAAAATGGATATGCCCGAATCAATGGTCAATAGCACGCAGAATACTGCCAAAACCGCTGGCACTGTGCAACACAGCCAGACTAATATTATGGTGCAGGTGCGCGACATCCTTTTCATCTGCCTCGCGCAGTGGAAATGGTTTGTTCTATCCCTTGCGATAACGATGGGCTATGCCTTTTGGTATTTGAGAAGTACCCCCAAGGTCTATACGTGTACGGCCAGCATCTTGTTGAAACAGAATGATAAGTCCAGCTCTACAGCTGAACGACAACTGCAGGAAATGGGTGTAGACGATGCCTCGCCCAGTCTTACTAACGAGATGCTCCTGCTCACCAGCTCACCTTTGTCGTCAGAGGTGGTGAAACGCTTGAATCTTGAAGTAAACTACTATCACAACGGAGTGCTCCGCAACGAGGTGGCTTATGGTCTCGACCTTCCCGTAAAGGTGTCTTTCATGGGTCTTGACGATGCGGAGTCGGCTTCGTTCCATCTGCGGCTGCATGCCAACGGCCAATGCGAGGTGAGCAACATGAAGCGTGGTGACCAGACCTACGCTCAAACGCTTACCACCAAGCTCGGTACCGTGGCGAAATTGCCCATCGGCAATGTACTTATCGCTCCTTCGACCTTCTATGCCAAGGGCGTTGACGACGAGCTTGATGTGGAGCGAGTCAGCAAGGCCACTGCTGTCAACCGTGTGCGTGGTGCCCTGTCTGTCGAAGTGCAGGTTAAGAACTCATCGGTTCTCGACATCATGTACCGCGATCAAAGCGTGGCGCGAGCCAATGATATCCTCAACACTCTTATCGTGGTCTACAACGAGGCTTGGATCAACGACCGTAACCGCATGACGCTCTGCACCAACGATTTTATCAAGGAACGCCTTGCCGTCATAGAGAGTGAACTGGGACATTTCGACCAGACCATATCCAACTACAAGTCGCGCAACCTCATGCCCGACGTTGGTGCGCTCGGTTCGCAAGCCATGAGCCAGAGCACCGCTGCTACGGAGGAGAGCCACCAGCTTGCCAACCAAATTTATATGGCACGTTATATCCGTACCAACTTGCTCGACGAGCGTCATAGCAACCAGTTGCTGCCATCCAACTCGGGCATCGGCAACACCAGCATCACCTCGCAGATAAGCGAGTACAACGACCTGTTGCTCAAGCGCAACAAGTATGTGGCCAACTCATCCGAGCAGAACCCCATCGTGATGGATCTTGATGCCAACCTCAGCGTGATGCGCCGCGCCATCATCCATACCCTCGACAATGAGATAGCATTGCTCGAAGCTCAGCAGGCCAGTGCGCAGAACACCAAGGCAGAGGCAAACGCCAAGATTGCTGCCAATCCCAAGCAGGCACAATACCTCATCTCTGAGGAGCGCCAGCAGAAGGTGAAGGAGTCGCTCTATACCTTCCTCCTGCAGAAGCGTGAGGAGAACGAGATGTCGCAGGCCTTCACCGCCTACAACACGAAGGTGGTGGAACCGGCTCATATCGGTGGCGGTGCCGTGACACCGGTCGACAGCAAAGTTTATATGATGGCGTTCCTCATCGGACTGCTCGTACCTGCTGCCGTCATCATTCTCCGCGAGAAGACCAATACCACAGTGCGTTCGCGCAAAGACCTCGAGACACTACAGGCGCCGTTCGTCGGCGAAATACCGCTCGATGGCAAACCAAAGAAGTTCTCCTTGCTACGTCGTGGCAAGCGTCATCACCACCATCACAAGGTCGTGGTGGAGGAGGGCAGCCGCAACCTCATCAACGAGGCGTTCCGCATCGTGCGGTCCAACCTTGAGTTCCTCGTCAGCAGCGAGGGTCGCCGTCAGGTCATCATGCTCACCTCCATGTATCCGGGCAGTGGCAAGACTTTCATCTCCCACAACCTCGCCCTCACCATGGCGGTCAACGGCAAGAAGACGATAGTCATCGACCTCGACATGCGCCACGGTTCGCTCTCGCAGTACTACAAGAGTCCTAAACTCGGTGTGAGCAACTACCTCGGGGCGCAGACCGACGACTACCACAGCCTGCTTATCCATGACGGCAGCATCGACATCCTTCCTTGCGGCACGATACCCCCCAATCCCACCGAACTGCTCTACTCCTCCCGTTTCGGTGCATTGATAGAGAAACTGCGCACAGAGTACGACTATATCTTCATCGACTGTCCGCCGAGCGACATGGTCGCCGACGTGAGCATCATCACCCCCCACACCGACGTGACGCTGTTCGTCATTCGTGTGGGTCTCTTCGACCGCTCGCTCCTGCCCACCATTGAGCAGTGGTATGAGACTGGCAAGTACAAGAACCTTGCCCTCCTCCTCAACGGATCCACCTCTTATTCGTCATACGGCGGCCACCGCTATGGCTACTATGGACGGTATGGGTATTACGGACGGGGATACTATAGTGGGTATTATACGGAGGAGAAGAAGTAAAAAATCATGTCTTCTGACAGCAACAAGCGAATAGCCAAGAATACAATCGCGCTATACTTGCGTACACTACTGTCTGTCCTCGTCAGTTTATATACGAGCAGGGTAGTGCTGCAGGTATTGGGGGTGAGCGATTATGGTGTCTATGGTGTCGTGAGCGGCATCGTCGGCATGTTCGCATTCTTGAATTCGGCCATGTCTGCAGCCACCTCGCGTTTCTTGACGTTTGAGATGGGCAAAGGAGACGAGAAACGACTGAATGATACTTTCAATGGCGCACTCCTTATTCATATAGGCATTGCCATCGTGGTGGTGCTGATAGCAGAAACGGTGGGACTGTGGCTCTTGTGCAGCAAGATGGTCATCCCTGAGGGGAGAATGACGGCAGCCCATGTGGTCTATCAGTGCAGTGTGGTGGGGGCGTTTTTGGGCATCACACAAGTTCCCTATTCTGCGGTGATTATGGCCCACGAAAAGATGGACATATACGCCTACATCGAATTGCTGAACGTAGGGCTCAAGTTGGTGATTGTCTATC
Source organism: Eggerthellaceae bacterium (assembly GCA_963656105.1). Classification (GTDB taxonomy): domain Bacteria; phylum Bacteroidota; class Bacteroidia; order Bacteroidales; family Bacteroidaceae; genus Prevotella. Next base: position 1,023 of record CAVKHW010000091.1, on the reverse strand, counting down.
TGATTACCATTGCCGCTTGGGACAAACTGATTGTCTATTCCCTGCTTTCGTTGGCGGTCTCCGTCTTGATGATTTTCATCTACCGCTTCTATTGCATCAAGAATTACAAAGAGAGTCGCCTGCGCCTTGTCTTCAACAAGCAGATTGTCAAGCCGATGGTGGGCTTCTCCGTATGGAACATGCTGGCGGAATGTGGCTACTCCCTTCGGGTATATGGCAGCAATGTGGTCTTGAACATGTTTTTTGGCACGGTGGTCAATGCTGCCGGTGGCATAGCGTCCACCGTTCAAGGCATTCTGATGGGTTTGGCCGGGAACATCACGACGGCAGTGCGCCCACAGATTATCACCAATTATGCCGCAGGCAATTTCCCACGGATGAACCAACTGATGCTTTCCACCATCAGAATGAATCTGTTCTTGGTAGGCATCGTGACGATACCGATGTTTATCAACGCTCCATACGTGTTGAAACTTTGGCTGGGCAACGTCCCTGAATATTGCGTCAGTTTCTGCCGACTGCTCTTGGTGGCCATGTATCTCACCGGCGTATCGCATATTATTACGATTGGCCTACATGCTTCGGGCAAGATACGGCGGAGTTCCATTGTGCGGAACATTATCTATATGCTTACTCCTGTAGTGATATATGGTGTTCTGAAATGTTATCATGCCAGTCCCGTTGTCGGCTATTCTATTGTCGTTGTCAGTCAAATGACAGTTGGTCTTGTCGATATCTACCTGTTGCACCAAAACATACCGCAAGTCAAGTGTTCGGTCATATTCTTTGACTATATGAAATCTCTTGTTATCGCCTCTGCCATCGTTTTAGGGGTAGGTAGGCTGATGCATGAAGCGACGAGTTTTTACGGTTTGGTGGTTGACAGTCTTGTGGGCTGGCTCTGTTTGGTCGTTCTTTTCTGGCTATTGATGTTCAGAGAGAAGGAAAAAAGTATGGTCAGGTCTTTTGTTACAACTACGCTTGGTAAAATCAGCAACCGATGAACAACATTTCGCTGTTTGA
>CAVKHW010000090.1:0-6891 GCA_963656105.1 Eggerthellaceae bacterium | reverse complement strand
ACGGTGGAGGTATATAAGAAGTTAAGGAAACGATGAAGGTAATCTGTTTCGACCTTGACGACACGCTCTATAAAGAGATATATTATTTGAAGTCGGCCTACCGTGAGATAGCCCTCAAAGTGGCGCAGGGCGATAGAATGCTGGCTTCCGACCTGCTTGCGCAGATGGTGAACACCTTCCGCAACCGAGGCAATGCCTTCAAGCGGCTCAACCAGTTGATCGGACTGAAGACCCCCGTGGAGGAGTACTTGGCCATGTATCGCACCCACCGCCCTGACATTCATTTAGAAGAAGATGTCGTGGCAACACTCGATGCACTGAAAGCTGCAGATTGCACGTTGGCCTTGATTACCGACGGCCGCTCCGTGCAGCAGCGCAACAAGATAGCCGCATTGGGACTGAACCGATGGATAGCCGACGAGGATATCGTCATCAGCGAGGAGATTGGCAGCGAAAAGCCCGATGAGGCCAACTTTCGCTGCATTATGGAACGGCATCCCGAGGCAGACCGTTTCGTCTACATCGGCGACAATCCCACCAAGGATTTCATTGCTCCCAATCGCCTTGGTTGGACCACCGTATGCCTCCTCAACAATGGTGAGAACATCCATTTGCAACGGTTTGACGATGCACCGCCACAGGCGCAACCACAATACAAGGTGTGGACGTGGCAGGAAGCGCAGAAATTGATAATCCCGTAAGGAACGCAGATTACACCACACATTCAACATTCGTGAGATTAGTGAAATTGGTGGTAAAACTCAAAATGAATCATGGGATTTATTGAACCACGAATATAACAAATCTTACGAATGGCTAACGCAAACATCATTCGTAAGATTAGTAACTGAAGTTTCGGATTTAGGTATTTGTGCTTGAATATACGTCCCCGAAGGGGGCAAACTCTGCATAACCGCTGGTGACCGAAGGGAACCTGCGGATTCTGTAGCAGGGCGTAAAATCGTCCTCGAAGAGGGCGAACCTTCCATACAAAGATTCTCTGTGAGAGCGTTCGCCCTCTTCGAGGACGCCCACGGAGTTGCCGTTTCAAGTCCGCAGGTTTCACTCGCTACGCTCGCTCCACCAGCGGTTATGCAAAGTTTGCCCCCTTCGGGGACACCTACTAAATGACAAATCCGAAACTTGAGTTAGTAAGATTTGTGGTTAAAAACATCCCCAAACAGGTAGTAAGTGGACGAACCGCGATGTGCACAATCTCGTGGTTCAAAAATTCAATATAGATTATGACCCAATCCAAACGCATACTCCTCTGCCTTGCCCATATGAGCGGCAATGAGCAGAAATACATCAAAGAGGCATTCGACACCAACTGGGTGGTGCCTCTCGGACCCAATGTCAACGCCTTTGAGGAAGATCTGGAGCAATTCCTCGGCGAAGACAAACATGTGACTGCCCTCTCCGCAGGAACGGCTGCCATCCACCTCGGACTCGTATTGCTCGGGGTAGGGAAGGGCGACGAGGTGATTTGTCAGAGTTTCACCTTCTCGGCCTCGGCCAACCCCATTGTCTATCAGGGGGCTACCCCCGTGTTCGTGGATAGCGAGTCTGGTTCGTGGAATATGTCGCCGGAGCTGTTGGAGATCGCCATCCGAGACCGCATGGCCAAGACTGGACGCAAGCCCAAGGCCATTGTCGCCGTACACCTCTACGGCATGCCCGCCATGATCGACGAGATTCTGGCGGTGGCTGGACGCTATGACATCCCCGTATTGGAGGATGCCGCCGAAGCCCTCGGTTCGGAATACCGTGGACGGCAGTGCGGCACATTCGGCCAATATGGTGCGCTGAGTTTCAACGGCAACAAGATGATCACTACATCGGGCGGAGGTGCCATCGTCTGTCCCACAGACGACGCCAAGAAGCGTGCCACGTTCTTCGCCACGCAGGCACGCGAACCATTCCCTTACTATCAGCATGAGCATATCGGCTACAATTATAGAATGTCGAACATCTGCGCCGGCATCGGCCGCGGACAGATGACGGTGCTGTGCGACCACATTGCCCACCACCGCCATGTGGCCGACCTCTATCAAGCCGCCTTTGCCGACCTCGATGGCATCACGCTCCACACCAATCCTTCCGACAAGCAGCAGAGCAACTACTGGCTCAACACCATAACCGTTGACCCTGCCAAGTGCGGTATCGATGCCGACACCCTGCGCCAGCGGCTCGACGAGAAGGGCATAGAGAGCCGCCTGTTGTGGAAACCGCTTCACCTGCAACCCGTGTTTGCCGATTGCCCGAAATATGTCAACGGCGTGAGCGAGGGTCTCTTCATCAAGGGATTGTGCCTGCCCAGCGGACCGATGGTGAGCGATGAAGATGTGGATTATATTGTAAAGGAGATAAAACTATGTTGCACAGCAGAATAATCGATTGGTATCTCTCGCGCGACTCGTTGCCCTACTGGTATGTGCTTGGCGGCGACTCGCTCATTGTGGTGGTGTCGGGAGTGGTCGCCTTTGCGTCCAACTACGGGCCGGGTGTCACCTTTGTTCATCTGATACCACTGCTCGTCACCCTCGTGGCGTGCCTGCCCTGTTACATCGTGGGCTTTCGCCTGCAGCACACCTATAGTGGCATCATACGCAAGAGTACCTTCGCTGACCTGGCGCGCATCACCGCCGCCATTGCCATAGGCATCGCTCTCGTGATGCTCATACGCATCTACTGCCCGTTCAACGCCTTCATCGTGCAGGTGCGGTTTCGTGTGCTCGTACTGCAGGCCATACTTTCCGTCATGTTCATGTGCGGCATGCGCATTGCCATCAAGATTTTCTACGACCGTTACATCAAGAACCACATGGGCATCTACGGCTTGGACAACGACAAGCTCATCGACATCGAGATGAAGTCGTTGCTGCAGCGCGAGCCTATCGTGGTCGACACCGACAGCATACGACAGCAGATGAAGGGCAAGTGCATCATGGTGACGGGAGCCGCCGGCAGCATCGGTTCGCAGTTGGCCAAGATTCTCACGCAGTTTGAGCCCAGCCGGTTGGTGCTCATCGACCAGGCCGAGACACCGCTCCACGATGTGCGCATGTGGATGCGCGAGCACCACCCCGAGCTCAAGGTACTCACCATCGTGTCGAACATCTGCCACAGTCACCGCATGGAGAAAATCTTCGCCGAGACGCACCCCGACATCATCTTCCATGCCGCCGCCTACAAGCATGTGCCGATGATGGAGGACAATCCCGTGGAGAGTATTCTTAATAATGTGGACGGTACGCGCAAGATTGCCGACCTCGCCGTGAAGTATGGCGTGGAACGCTTCGTGATGGTGAGTACCGACAAGGCCGTCAATCCTACCAATGTCATGGGATGCTCGAAGCGCATCTGCGAGATCTACTGCCAGTCGCTCACCGGCACCACGCAGTTCATCACCACGCGCTTTGGCAATGTGCTGGGCAGCAACGGATCAGTCATACCCATCTTCCGCGAGCAGATACGCATGGGCGGTCCGGTGAAGGTCACCCACCCCGACATACAGCGTTTCTTCATGCTCATACCCGAGGCCTGCATGCTCGTGCTCGAGGCCGCCACCATCGGCAAGGGCGGCCAGATACTGGTGTTCGATATGGGCAAGCCGGTGCGCATCATCGACCTCGCCCGTCGCATGATACACCTCAGCGGGCACACCGACGTGAAGATTGAGATTTGCGGTCTGCGCCCCGGCGAGAAACTCTACGAGGAGGTGCTCAACGACGAGGAGACCGTGTTGCCCACCCGGCACCGCAAGATAAAGTGCGCCAAGGTGCGCGAGTATGAGAAGAGCGAGGTGGAGACCAAGATTAACCGTCTTATAGAGGTGGCGCGCACCTACGATGAGGAGCAGACCGTGCGCTTGATGAAAGACCTTGTGCCCGAGTATGTCAGTCAAAACTCCAAATACTGCGCCTACGACAAGTAGTATGCGGTTTCATCGTAATTCGCTTAGTGGTTAAACGAAATCACAGAGCGTTTAGTTGTCTTTCACCACGAAACAAAGTTCGGCGTGAAGCCAATCTTTCGAATCCAGCGAAGCGGGGTTGCATGCCACCACGCATACGCGGTGGCACATAATCACGCGGTTACCCGTCACGGAGTTCATAATTCAGGCTTTGGATGCAAAAAATGAGCCCAAGTGCACATTTTGTCTAAATTTTAATGACAAATTTAAGGCGGTTTGCTATTTTTATAGTAATTTTGCCAACATATTCGAATAGTACATATTTCTGCCGTAATTGGCGGGATTGTTTTAATGAAAGGAAATGCTTAGCCCATGAGGCAAACGTTTAAAATTAGCGTACGTTATAAAAAAATGATGAAGAAAAAATTGTTGATGTTGCTGTCGTTGGTCATGCTGCCGTTTGTCGGTACGTATGCCCAGCGCGACAAGTACAAGGACTATCCGGTAATCTACACCGACACTATCGACTACTCTGCCCCCACCAAGGTCACTGTGGTCAGCGATACGGTCTACGATCCTATGCGTGTAGTCACCAATCGTTTTGGCAACAACTGGTTCGTCTTCGGTACCCTCGGTGCCCACTCCTTCCGTGGCGATTACAGCAAAACGGCGGGCTTTTGGGGTACGGTGTCGCCCGACTGGAGCTTAGGTATCGGTAAGTGGTTCACGCCGGGCATCGCCCTGAAGCTTGAGTTCATCAAGTCGAACTCGCGCGGTTACACCGAGTATATTACTGGCCACTACGGCTATGGCGACGTGAAGCTCACCGACGACAATACACCCTACCGCAAGATGAAGACCGGCTGGTGGGACATCAGCGGTAGCGTCATCCTCAACCTCACACGTTTGTTCTTCGGCTATGAGGGTGCCTACAGCAAGAAGCACATGAACCAATTTATGTTCGCGGCCGGTATCGGTGGCGTGCACCACACGGGTTTCGGCCATACAGGCGGCAGTGACAACGAGTGGAGCGGCCACCTAGAACTGCAGTACAGCCGTTTCTTCACTCCACGCAAGAATTTCTCGCTCGACATCAAGGCGCGCGGATTGTTCTATCAGACCAATTTCGACCTCGAATACGGTCAGGCCGACCACTACGCCGAGAAATGGGACTGCAACCTCGGTGTGGATGTTGGTTTCACCTATTATCTCGGAACCAAGAAAACCAACGGATGGAAGCGCAGCAGTCAGGCCATCTACCGCCGCGACTACCGCGAGCGCGACATCCTCACCGTCAAGGCAAAGGATGCTAACGTGACCTACCGTACCATGACCTTCTATGTGTTCTATCCCAACAACTACTCTGGCCGCAGCGACGCTCCGACAGTATCGGGCAGCAAGGTCAACGCTATCGACTATCTGGCTGGCGGACTGTTCACACAGAAGCGTTACGCCAACAACTCGCAGGTGGCTTCACGCCTGGCCGACGGCAAGTCGCCCGTTGGGCTCACCACCGAAGATATTGCCACTGAGACTGCCGACCGCACCTTCGACACTGGTTCGCTGCCCCGTGGCTACGAGATGTCGAAGCAGCCGCTCTCGCTCAGCCTCAAGGCCAACGATATGGCTGATTTCCGTCAGCAACATGGCTACTACTATGCTCCTATCTACGACGGACAGCACACGTGGCAATACCGCATCGACAAGGAAACCGAAGGACAGAAGCTGCTCTCCGACAACAACTACATGGAGACAACATCGTTCGGTCTGAACCAGCACGAAGGTCTTGACATCGTGCGTCAGAACATGGACGTTGAGAACGGTGAGGAACTTGTGAGCTTCGCCGATGTCTACGCCGCAATGAACAACAACACTGGTTATGTGGCCGAGTTCACCGACACGGCTACCGTAGCCCACATCAAGGACATCCTGCAGCACGGCACCATCGCCATGATACAGTGCGAGGGTTTGGCCACCAGTCAGGACAACTACACCGGCGACAACGCCACACAGGTGGGTCTCGACCGCAACAACGCCCTCTCGCAAAACCGTGCCGCAACGGTCATCTCATGGCTCAAGCAGAAGCCGTGCATGAAGAACGTGGCATCGCAGATATATATGGTGGGCACATTGAACGGCAACATCCGCACCGTCACCGACAAGTCGACACGCGGTCTGAACGCCAAGCTAAACCGTTGCGTGAAAGTCCGCATCCACTACATGCTCAAGTAATCACGGCACACTTGAACTCTGCGCCCCTTACAGGGGCAAAGGTTAGGGGGCGACTGCCTGTACATAGGGGTGAACCCCTATGCTATAATATGAGCCCTCTACAGGGGTCTCAACAAGGCATAGTCCCGTAGGGACGAAACAATAATGCCGATGATAGTCCCGTTGGGGTGACACAAAATGCCGATGATAGTCCCGTAGGGATGACACAAAAATGCTGATGATAGTCCCGTTGGGGTGACACAAAATGCTGATGATAGTCCCGTAGGGATGACACAATAATGCTGAAACACAGTCCCGTAGGGACGACATAATATAGGATAGGGGCTTGCCCCTATCACTATAATCTAACAAACACCCCGTGCCCCTGTAGGGGGCGCATAATTCAAACAAAACGTGTGGCGCATGGCAACGTCGCCGCAAAAACAAATACAATTCTAATCAACGAATGAGAATGAAATCAAACAACACCAAAACATTTCTCGCCCTGGCTCTCTTGGCTGGTGGGTTGGCTTCGTGCTCTGTTGAAGAGCAGGAGGTACCCGCAAGCGAGCAGTATGCACGCGAGTTCTACAAAACGTTCGGCGTGAACTGGTCGAGCGAAGGCTTCAACGTGGTGGAACAGAAGAGCGTTAAGCTTAACTGCTCGCAACCCACACATGTGAAGATTTATGAAAAGCAGTGCGGAGAATACCGACTTGCCGCCGACTATGAGGACGTAACCGAAAAGACCATCACCTTCGACG
>CAVKHW010000089.1:0-6934 GCA_963656105.1 Eggerthellaceae bacterium | reverse complement strand
CATACACGAGGAACGGAGTGTCGTCGCCTTCCAAACCATCGAAGGTAATGGTTTGCTTCGTAACATCCTGATAATCAGCAGCTAAGCGATATACCCCCCCCTGTTTCTCGAAGATCTGTACGTGTGAAGCCTTAGGCAAGTCTACTGAAACGCTCTTCTGCTCCACAACGCTCCAGTCTTGGTTGGGGTTGATGGTTCCGAACTGCTTGATGAAATTGCGCGTGTAGTCCTCGTTAATCTTGGAGGCCTCGCTGGTGCTGTCCTCTACCGAGCAGGACACAAGACTTCCTGCGGCAAGGGCAATGCCAAGAAATGTTTTAATTTTCATGTCTATCATTCTAATAATCGCTTTGTTTCAGTCGTTTGTAATGTTTTTGCCATTTGTCAGCGGTGTACAAATGGAGAATCTGTTGTCGAGTTTGATTTGTCAGCCGTCAGTGTGCGGTTGTAGTAAGTGTGCCTATACAATCAATCCTGCGGCGGTTACCGTCGCATTGGCACAAGCGTCTCAATAAAATCCCCCAATAAGCGTTTGCCGCTTTGCAGCAAGGTTTGCGACACGCGGACACTGTCCACAGCTTGTTCCTTACTGACTGATGGTTGCAAAGTTAGTGCATTTTTCTGAAACCAACATCGCTTTTGCCAAGTTTTTTTCATCCGGGGAAGATAAAAATCTGAAATTTCGGATTTAGGTATTTATGCTTGAATATATGTCCCCAAAGGGGGCACCACTACCCCACCTGTCATTTCACGGTAGGGATGTTGAACTCGCTGACTTTCGAGATGTGGCTGTTGCCCTGAATGACACTCACACAGAACTTGGCCGTGCCGTCCTTCAGTCGGTTGTCGGCTTTCACCATGGCCGTGTAGCGTATGCCCTTGCCGGGAGCGATCTGCTCCACATGCATGTTGGGCGACACATACAGATGCTTGTTGCCGGTGGCCTCCACCACGGTGGGCTGCACGTCGTAGACGGGCTGCGACCCACGGTTCATCACCTCGAAGATAATCTTGCACAGCTCGCCGCGTTGTATCTTGCCATCCTGGTTGTCGTCCACGAAGCGGGCGTTCACAATCTCTATGTTGGGCGTGTAGCGCAGGCCCTGCGCCAGGTCGTCGACGCTCGACTGCAGCGGCATGGTGGTCTCGGGCTGCTGGGCAGTGTAGTCGCCCGTATAGTCGCTCGAGCTGAAGTCGTAGATACGGTCGTCGCCGCCGTTGGAAGCGTCAAAGCCGCTGCCGTAGCCCTCGTGAGCCGAGATGTCGCCCACCTCCGACTGTGCGCCCTGCTGGCGGGCGTTGCGCTCGGCCGCGCGCGCCGCACGGTCGCGCTTGCGCTGGTCGGCCTCAGCCTGCTGCTTCTGATCCTGTGCGTGGCCGATGGCACCGCCGATGATGGCGCCGCCGGCCATGCCCATCAGGGTGCCGATGTCCGATCCGCGCGGACCCTGCGCTATGCCGCCAATGGCCGACCCCAGAAGGCCGCCCAGCGAGGTGCCGGCGTAGGCACCCTCGCCCATATTGGTGCCGCAGCTGCCAAGCAGCAGCGCAGCCGATAACATGATTACAATAGTCTTCTTCATATCGTTCTATCTTTTAGGTGGGTTCCATACTTTGCTGGAGACGGCAAAACGTAACCCATATTGTTTTGTTGTTTGTTGCGATGGTAATTTATAGTTAAGCAAAGTTACTATATTTTTGTGCAGAGCGACCATCCCGTTTCCCTAAAATCGGATAGGGATTTCCCCATCGTCTGCTCCCAAGCCCTCAGATCACATAGACGGTCTCGTCGCCACAGATGTTGCGCAGCTTCAGTCGCAGGGGCTTGTTTTCTGATATTATCGTTCCATCCCAGTAGCTGGAGGTCTTCTTGCCGTTGATGGTCACGGTGCCCGTGCGCTCTATCCTTATCTCCATGTCGCTATGCCATGGGGCTGATTTGTCGGCATGGGTGCAGTCCACGGAGATCCATTCGATGGTTTCCAGTCCCTCATCGCTCAGCTTGACGGGCACAAACTTGGCCTGCTTGCCGTCGGCCTTTTTCTTTAGCGTCTGCTGCTCGCCTTTGAGGTTGAACTCATCGACCTTACGCTTCACATGGTTGCTGTGGAACGACTGCAGGGTGACGCGCCACCCCATCGACAGCCCCAAGGCATCCTTGGCCTCGGCGAGCGTCCACACGGCTTTGTCTTCCAGCACCACGTCGTCGAGCACATGTTTCAAGTCTCTCAGTTCAAACTCGATGAGCGTGTGTTGGTTCTCCGAGTCGATGAACTCCTTCAATTTTTCCAAGTCCTCCACATCCACATAATAGATGATGACGCGTTTCACCTCGTCGGGCAAGTCGGGCAGCGCCTTGTGGATGATGTTCATCATCTCGCTCTTGTCGAGCACTCGCTTACTGCTGTCCAGCAAGTTGGGCAGATACACGGGCATCATGCCATACCGGCTGTCCGTGATGCTTCCTGCCCAATATTGGCTGTCCAGCTCTGCATTGGCTTTCAAGCCACGTATCAAGCAATTCTTTAGCTTGTCCATCGTTTGAACGGGGTTGCGGAAAAGTCGTACACCATCCTTTATTTCCAACACCTCAAACTCAGCTCCGGCGTTGACCAGTCGGTCGCGAGCTGTCTGCAGGCTATTGATGTTCACATCGCCATGAACAAAGCGGCGGTTCAGCTTATGCGCCACAGCGGCGGTCACGCCGCTACCGCCGAAGAAATCTGCCACAAGCATTCCTTCATTGGAGGATGCCTTGATGATACGCTCCAAGAGGGCTTCGGGCTTTTGAGTGGCGTAATCTTTTTTTTCAGAAGAGCGACCTGCAACATAAGAAATGTCATCCCATATATCATTAACAGGTGTTCCTGGCAGTTCATCCATGAAGATAATTCTGCATCGTTTTATTGGCTTACCATTTTTCCCTAATTTTATCCTTCCGTGACTATTAGGAACCTCCGTTTGTTCTGCTTTCCATAATTCCTCAAACTTTTCTGGAGTAGTACGCCATCTCGCTACAGTTCCATGAAAATCATATGCTTCCATTTTAAGTTGTGGATCGAGCATGTTCTCCGCTTTGTAATATCTTCCTGAAGGAAGTTTTGTCCACTCACTATCAATATATTCTTCCGTATAGGGCGTATAAATAGAATTAAACACGCTATTATCAGATAACGAATAAAAATAGATGTGGTCTGATATACTACTAAACCTTTTGTTTGAATCGTTATGAGATGCTGTACTTCTCCATGCTATGTCATTTTTAAAATTCTCTTCCCCGAATATCTCATCCATAAGAATCTTGACATAGTGTCCGATGTGATCATCCAGATGCACATAGATGCTTGCCGTCTCGCTCATCACGCTCTTGATGGCCATGAGGTTCTCGTACATCCAGTTGAGGTAACGTTCCTTGTCCCAGATGTCGCCATACATTTTCTCCTCAAACTCCTTCATCTCGGCGTTGTCGAGATTCTGCTCCGCCTCCTTGAGGGCTTTCTGCACGAGCGGATTGCGACGGATGTAGATTTTCTTGGCATAGTCGGCCCCACTGGCAAAGGGCGGGTCGATGTAAACCAAATCCACCTCTACGCCCTGCTCCTTGAGATAGGCACAGGTGGAGAGGCACTCGCCGTGCATGATGAGGTTGCGCTGGGCATTGTCGCCCTTCTTCTCCAAGGATTCCACCTCATAGAGCGGCATGCCGCGCTGTATGTGCTCCACGATGCGGTCGTTGTCGCGATAGCGTAGGATGCGATGCGTGCGCACAAAGTTGTCGAGGAGAGCCTGCCCCTCCAACGTATCCGGATAATATGGAATGTATTTTACTGCCATGGTCGTTTAATCTTTAAAGAAATCATTTATCGTCTGCATGGTCTTCGCCATGCGCTTCTCGGGCGACAACGTGTCTTCGATATAGAGATAGTGGAATCGGCGGCGATGGAACGCCTCGTTGTTCTTCTTGACGAAGACGATCTCCATAAACTCCCTGCGCTCCTTGAACTTGGCGGCGTAGCCCTCACCCTTGGTCTCGATGATGCAGATGCGGTCGATCTGGCCTTCCGCATCACGGCTGAGCACCAAGAAGTCGGGCACATAGAGGCCGTCGTACTCCCAATGCTTGTCCACCTTGCGATAGCAGCGTATTTTGAACTCCGTGAGCGTGTCGTCGCCATTGAAGTAATACTCCAGCGGCTTGTCCGTCATCATCGGGATGAGACCCTGCACAAAGTATTCCTTCTCCAGATTGCTGTCAAAGCGGTAAGGCAGATAGTGGTAGGTCTGGTTACGTTCGGGATGGGTATCGACACCTATGTTCTGATATTTCAGGAGAGTCTGCACCTGTTGCTCCGGCATCCCCATCTTGCGCATCTGCTCCACCACATCATAGACCTCCTGCGGAATGTCGCCCTTTTCCGGATTAGCATCCCAAGCCAAGATATTCTTCACGACATCCTGCGACGGATAGAATCGGCTGTCGTCCAACACCTCCAACGGCTTGGGTTGCTTCACCGAGAGGATGCTGGCCGTCTCTGGCACCACCTCCTCCACTATATGAAAGTCGCGCTTGGGCACAAACGCCTTTCTGATGTTGGCGCGTATCAGCTGATGGTCGTAGGCAGCATCTTCCATGCGGTAGACATCGTCTCCATCTATGCTCTTGGTCGTTGTCTCAAATATGAATCGCAGCAAAGCATCATGCTGCCGCAGATGATCGATGGTCAGCGTCTCAAAACTTTCAGCCACAATCTTGTTGAGCCACCAGTGATAAGAGAGGCACTCGCCCTCGTCTTGCAACAGTTGCTGATAATCGATGATCTTGCCTGTCATGTCTTGCACGGTGGCCATCTTGGCATCCGCCTTGACCAGCAAGGCGGGGTCGGCCAACTGCGCCGCCGTGTCGGGCTGATCCTCCACTGTCTGCGTAGCATACTCCACCTTGAGCTGATAGAAGTCGATGGGCGGCACCTGCCGGCGGTTCATGCGCGCATGCCGCTCGATGTGCTTCAGCTGCGCTTCGGGCTTGTTGCTGAACTCCTGCAGGGTGATGTTCTGCTGCTGCAGCAGCTCCTTGTTGAGTTTGTCGGCGTTCCACTTGTTCATCCAGATGAGAGCCTTCTCGCGCTCACCGCGCGTCACCTGTCGCAAGCAGCGGCAAGAGGTCTGGAGCACCATGTTCTTGGGGCAAGCACCCTCGTGGGGCAAGACCACGCCCGTGAGGCTCTTGCAGTCCCAACCCTCCTTGCCTATCTGCACCAGCAAGACGATGCGCACCTTCGACGAAGGCGTGTCGAGCATGGCGAAGGCAGCCTCCGACCCTTCCGGTTCGGGATATTTCTTGGCACCAGCTTTCGACGAATTGCTGCCCTTGTGCCGTTTGAGCACCGCCTCGGTAGGGTTCAGCCCATACTCGGTTATGATTTCGGAAACGATCGGATAGACCACTTCTTCCAAAGTGGGTATCTGCCCGCAATAGACGGCCAGCTTTGGCAGCGTTCCGTCGGCGTAGGTGGCATCTTTGTATTTATCCAAGAACTCACGCACGCCATTGTTCACAATGGTGGTCATGTCGTTGTCGGCAAACTTCACCTCCGGCCGCTTCAGGAAGTTGTCGATGCCCTCTATCAGCGGATAGTAATACACCACATTGGTGATATTGGTATTCTTGATGTCAAAGTTTCCGCCGAGCGTCACCTTCTCGGTTTTCTCCAGATAGGGAGTGCCAGAGAAGCCGAGCACATTGCAGAACGACTCGCTCTGCGTGGCCCACTGGGTGACCACCTGGCGGAGCTTGATTTCGCCGTCGGAGGCGTGGTGAACTTCGTCGATGAATATCGAGAGCGACGGAATCTGGCCTATCGTGTGGCGTAGCTCGTTGGCGATGGTCAGCTGGCGGCGATCGTCGTCGGACAGGAAGGAGGGTTCTTGATCGATGTCATCCCATCGCTCGAGTATCACCTTCTCGGCATTGGTCACCGCCACCAGTCCCATGGTGTCGCCGTCGCGCAGGTGCTGGTTCACCTTTCGGGCGTTGGGGTTCTTGATGATGTTGCTGTTCTTAGCACCTTTCTGCTCGTCGAGCACCTCGAACTTCACCAGGCGTTTCAGGCTGGCTGCCGTGGCCTCGGGGAAAAGCCATGTGACATCGAAACGCTGGATGGTGCGCAGGCTCGGGATGATGCTCGATTTCAGTCCCGATGGAGCCAAGATCAGAAAGTTGTGCGCCCATATTGGGTTTGTCGGCTCGTTTTGGGCGAAGTAGAGGTCGATGTAGATGAAGGCGGCCATCAGATAGGTCTTGCCTGCGCCCATGGGCAGACTGAAGAGGTAATCGGCGTAGGTCACCTTGTAGAAAATGTCTTTCAACACGCGCTCACAATCGATCTCACGCGCATGATGGCGGACGAACTGCTCCAGCGCGGGGGCTATCTGCTTGCCGTTGCGGTCTTTCTGACGGCTGTACTGATAGAGAGCCAGCGCCGCAGGGTGCTGCAGCATCGTCGCGCGGGCCTCGGCATTGATTTCCTCGGCATCCACATCGGTGACATTGAACACGCCCTCGGCAAAGAGCTGCCACAGGGGTTTGCACCGACAGGCTATCTTCAGATAGAGATAGGTCTTGATGGCGTCGATCTGGACATCGCGCATCATGCCGCGTCGGCGGATATAATCCACGAGGTCGCGCACGGTGCATTGGGGCGACTGGTACCAGAGGTCGCGTTTGTTCTGGATGAGTTGGTAAAACATGCTTGGTTAATTATGTGCTGCTCTAAGATGAAACATCATGGCCATCAAAACAACATGATTTGCAAAAGTAAGCATTTCCGTCAAATCCCCCAATGTTTTTAGCGAATTATCAGAAGAATATCCAAATCTATTTTATTGGTGTCCGGTAAAAACGTTACAACCGCAAGTCCCGTAGGGACGACAGATT
>CAVKHW010000088.1:0-7013 GCA_963656105.1 Eggerthellaceae bacterium | reverse complement strand
CAACGACCCCGAGATTACAAATCACGTGCTCTGGCCAACTGAGCTAAAGAGGCAATCTTGCAGCCGCATAGCGACTTGTCGAAAGACCTGTTGTAAAACGGCTGCAAAGATACTACTTATTTTTTAATCTCCAAAACTTTTCGCGGAAAATTTTAGTGATTTCTCGTTTTTTCCTTGAATTTCTCAAGTTGCACCTTCATCGCATCTACACATTGATCGACCCCTTCTTCAAAAGTGTCACAAGTCTTCTCAACGAAGAGCGGTTTTCCTCCTGGAACACTAACAGCGACACAGGTAACCTTGTTCAATGATGTAGCTGGCTTGGCAACCTTTAATTGCACCTCTACTTTCTGAATGTCTTCAAATGATTTTTCCAACTTGGCGATTTTCTTTTCGACGAACGCCTGTAGTTTCTCGGTAGCATCGAAATGAATCGATTGAATCTTAATTTCCATAGTTACCTCCTATTTAAAAGGTTAAAACTCACGCCCTGGGATGGGCTTTTTGATATATTCGCTTTAGCTGTTCGAAAGTAGTATGAGTGTATATTTCCGTTGTGGAAGCACTCTCATGACCTAACAATCGTCTTATACTCTCTATTCCTGCTCCATGATTTAGCATAGCTGTAGCAAAGGAATGCCTTAACACATGTGGGGATCGTTTTTTAGCAGTAGATACAACACCCAACCGATTTCTTACCCAGCATCGCACTTGCTGTGGTTTCAATTGAGTCCCTTTTTCAGTGATGAAAAACGCTTTGCCTTCACTATTTGCCAATCCATTTCTAGCACTGACATATTGGAGAAGGGCATTAGCCAATTCCTCACCAAAAGGCACTATTCGTTGTTTGCTACCTTTTCCCATCACCTTCAACTGCCTATTAGACAAGTCGACTGACACTTGGTTCAGCCCTATGAGTTCTGAAAGCCGGATTCCAGTTTGATAGAATGTCATGACGATAGTTCTTTCAAGAACGTCTTGGTAACCATCACCCCATTCTACTTCATCAAACAATCTATCCAGTTCCTCTTCTCTCAGAAACTGAGGAAGCGGTTTTGCCTGCTTAGGACTTTCCACTTGTCTAGCGGGATCTCTATCCACCAGATGATGTGCGAGCGCGAATCGATAAAACGAGCGCAGCGCCGACAGTCTCCTATGGACACTTGCGGCACTGTTTCCTTTATCTATCATGTTCTCCAGCCAATCGCGGATTATATCCGTATCGACTGTTTTCCACGAGAGTTGACAATCCAAATTCTTGTAGAACTTTTTAAAGGCTATCAAATCCTCTTCATAGCTCTTCACCGTCAGTTCTGAGCGATTTTGCTCGTACTGGAGGTAATTCAAGAACTTGTTTATCATTCAGCGTCACTTTTTCCTACACGAGTAGGTTTTCGGCAACGAATATACGGAAATTATTTGGAACTACCAAATTTTTGAGGAAATTTATTGTTCCTCGTCGCGCAGATGCTGTACGTAAATGGCGTGTTCCATCTTCAGGCGCTTTTTGACTGACGGCTTGTCAAACTGCTGACGAGCACGAAGCTCTTTCACCACACCAGTCTTCTCAAATTTTCTCTTGAATTTCTTCAGCGCTCTTTCGATGTTCTCGCCATCTTTTACGGGTACAATAATCATGTTGTTTTGGTTTTAAACTTTAAATGTTAAACTTTACGTTAGGACATAGTCCCACAATTTGCGGATGCAAAATTACATCATATTTTCTTAATACACAAATTTTTCGAATATTTTGTTAGGCGATGCTATTCATCGCATTTTCATGCGACGAGATAACAAGTTCGTTTATATATCGGTCGCCTGTTTAAGATACTTTTATCTGAAACAAGCTCTCATCACTTTTGTGGAAGCTCCAGCATGCGACTTAACATACGTTGCTGAGTGTGCCCCCACATCTTCACCTTTTATAATAGAGGCAACTACCTTATCCATTTTGACCGTAAATTCTTCTACATCATGGAATTCGATACCGCCTCCACAAGCTTTCAACTCTTGAGCTTCTCTGAATTTCTGATTATTTGGCCCAAAGAAGACGGGTACCCCCCAGACTGCTGCTTCCAAGGTATTATGTATTCCTACGCCAAATCCACCGCCCACATAGGCAACCTTACCATATCGATAAATACTTGACAACAAGCCAAAGCAATCTATGATAAGCACATCGGCCTCATCAACCAAGCTGTCAGCGGCTTGTGTATAGCGCACGACATGTTTTCCCTTTAACAATTGAACTATTTGAGAGATATGTTCTTCGCTTATCACATGGGGTGCGATAATCAATTTCCAATCAAGTTTCGATTTAAAATATGGTATAAATGTTTGTTCATCAGGTAGCCAGGAACTGCCAGCCACAAAAACATGGTTACAGTTAGCTGTAAATTTTTCAACGATAGGTAATCGTTTAGCTTCCTCTTTTATTTCTAGTACACGATCAAAGCGCGTATCACCTACCACTTCCACACAGTATATGCCCTGACCATTGAGCAGTTGCTTACTCTCTTCGTTTTGCACGAAGAAATGCGTAAAACATTTAAGCACTTTGGCATATTGACAACCATACCATTTGAAGAACACCTGATTGGGCCGAAATATGCTCGACACACTATAAACAGGTACATTTCTCAGACTTAGTTCATGAAGGTAATTGTACCAAAATTCATACTTTATGAAAAAAGCCATTTTAGGGCGCACTATATCCAAAAAACGACGGGCGTTTTCTTTGGTGTCAAGAGGAAGATAACAAACAATATCAGCTCCATCGTAATTCTTGCGTACCTCATATCCCGAAGGCGAGAAAAAGGTAAGCAAGATTTTATAATGTGGGAAAACTTTTCGTACTTGTTCCATAAGCGGACGACCTTGCTCAAATTCGCCCAACGAGGCTGCGTGAAACCAGATATACGTGACATTAGCATCTACCTTTTCACTCAGCACATCAAAGGTAGACTGTTCACCTTGCCACATCTTCCGCACCTTGTCGTTGAACAACGCAGCTATCCGAACACCAAGCGTGTAAAGAAACATGAAGAATTGATACATGTCTATTCTGTCTTATCCTAGAATTTCGATTGCCTTGGCCATACGCCGCAGGGTTTCCTCCTTTCCCAAAAAAGCAGTGATATCGAACATTCCCGGCCCTTTGCCTATCCCTACGAGTGTCAAGCGCCACGCATTCATGACATCACCCATTTTATAACCATTGGCAGCAATCCACTCCTCTACAGCAGATTCCTGTTCGGCGACAGAGAAACCGTTGAGGTCTTGCAATAAACCCATCAATTCCTTCATCTGTTGACCGCTAAACTCTTTCCAACGTTTTTTCACTGTTTTCTCATCGTAGCTCGTAGGCGCAACGAAGAAGAAGCTACACAACGGCCACAGTTCACGCACAAAGCTGACACGGTCTTTCATCATTTGTACTACTTGTCGTACGCGTTCGAACGATTCGTCAACGCCGTTGTTTGCTACAATGGGTGCAAAAAGTTGTGCTATTTCGTCATCACTCTTACGAAGTATATATTCATGATTTACCCAAGCAGCCTTTTGGTAGTCAAACTTGGCCCCACTCTTCGAACATTTGGTAATATCAAAGACCTTAACCAATTCCTCCAGAGAGAAGATTTCTTGTTCTGTTCCGGGATTCCACCCAAGCATGGCTAAAAAATTCACTACGGCTTCGGGGAAGTATCCACTCTCACGATATCCCATACTGATTTCTCCGCTCTTTGGATCATGCCATTCCAATGGGAATACGGGGAATCCCAGCCTATCTCCATCGCGTTTGCTGAGTTTTCCTTTTCCCTCCGGTTTCAGCAATAGAGCCAAATGAGCGAAACGTGGCATAGAATCCTCCCAACCAAATGCACGGTAAAGCAACACATGAAGCGGTGCTGACGGCAACCATTCTTCACCTCTTATAACATGTGTGATCTCCATGAGATGATCATCCACAATATTGGCCAAATGATAAGTCGGCAGCTCATCAGCACTCTT
This sequence comes from Eggerthellaceae bacterium, assembly GCA_963656105.1. Classification (GTDB taxonomy): domain Bacteria; phylum Bacteroidota; class Bacteroidia; order Bacteroidales; family Bacteroidaceae; genus Prevotella. Next base: position 3,002 of record CAVKHW010000088.1, on the reverse strand, counting down.
ATAGAGCACCTTGTCGTCCAGTATATCGCTCTTTACACAAACCTCGCCACGAATCATGTCGTTAACCAGAATTTCCTGTCCAGGTTCTACGAGGAATCGAACTGTATATTGGGTTCCATCAGCAATGAGCTGTTCCCATTCGGTACGATCCATCGTCAGAGAATTACGCATCTGAAGACGGGTACGCGCATCATATTGGAAATTTTGTATTTCTTTTCGTTTGCTTTCCAGTTCCTCGGGCGTATCAAAAGCATAATAGGCTTTTCCTTCGTTTATGAGCTGGTCTACATATTTTTTATATATGTCTCTACGCTCGCTTTGACGATAGGGACCATGGTTTCCGCCAAACGAAACCCCTTCGTCAAAATTAATTCCAAGCCACTTGAATGCTTCTATGATATAATCCTCGGCTCCAGGAACAAAACGGTGGCTATCGGTATCCTCTATGCGGAACACGAAATCACCGCCATGCTGGCGAGCAAACAGATAATTATACAATGCCGTACGCACACCGCCGATATGGAGCGGACCGGTGGGACTGGGCGCAAAACGCACTCTGACTTTTCTTTCTGCCATGGTGATGAAAAATTATTTTTTGCAAAATTACTACATTTTTTCCTCTTTAACGTATTTTTTTATTATTTTCGCACTATAAATGCCCAAGTCGACTAATTGCTGGCAGTGTCCTTGTCTCTTACCGATGGGCCTACATCAACGATTCATGATACATTTAGATTTTTACAAAGACACCAGCTATTATTGGCGAAGGATATTGACGAGAGCAGCATGGGTTATTGTCTCTGCAACGCTTATTATTTGGTTTCTTCCTCGAAGGGAAGGGAAACAATTTATCTATGACATAGATGAACCATGGCGATACAGCGATGTTATTGCCCAGTACGACTTTCCCATCTACAAAACCGAAGAGACACTGGCCAAGGAAAAAGACTCCGTTCTTCATTTGCTTGTTCCCTATTTCGATTACGACAAACAAGTAGAGACGCGCGTCATGGATCATTTTCGACAAGACTTTTCCAACGGACTGCCCGGATTACCCTCCGAACATACGAAAATCATTGAGGAGCGCCTACACCATCTCTATCAGACGGGCATTATGGAAACCCCGCTTTTCAACAGCGTAAATCACGACTCCACGAGTACTGTACGGGTGGTCATAGCCAAGAATGTGGAGCAGCTGGCGGTCTGCAATCTCTACTCAACGATGAGTGCTTACGAACAATTATTGGCGGACGACCGATTAGCAGATGACCGACAAGCATTGCAGCGTCTAAATCTCATCAATTACGTAGAACCCAACCTCATATATGATAAAGAACGATCAGAGACAGCCAAAAACGATCTTTTGAGTGCCATACCGCCTGCCAACGGCATGGTGAAAGCTGGGCAGAAGATTATCGGAACAGGCGAAATAGTCACCGAGGAACGCTATCGAGAATTGTCATCACTCGAGCGTGAAATAAATCGGCGTGGAGCGAGCATGGAGCAAATCAACTTCAATTTCATCGGCAACGCCCTATATGTTTTTGCAATTATCATTCTCTTCACCGTTTACCTCTCATTGTTCCGAAAAGACTATTTTGAAAAACCGCGCAACATTCTGATGCTTTATGCACTCATCACCATCTACCCCATCTTGGTTTCTCTGATGATGCAACATTCTTATTTCAGTTTCAGCGTCTATGTGTTGCCCTTTGCTTTCACGCCCATTTTTGTCCGCGTGTTTCAGGATTCGCGCACAGCGTTCATCACCCATATGGTGATGGTACTCATCTGTGCCGCAGCTCTTCGTTACCAATACGAGTTTGTAGTGGTGCAGATTGTAGCGGGACTTGTAGCCATCTATTCACTGCGTGAATTGTCTTCGAGAGCCCAAGTGTTCAAGACTGCGTTACTGGTCTTTCTCGCCACATGCTTCACACATTTCACATTGCGGCTGATGCAGAGCGGCTCTACATTCGACTTTGACACAAGTATGTTCTCGCATTTCATGATCAATGGCGTGCTACTTCTGTTAGCCTACCCTTTCATGCTTGTTGTGGAAAAAGCCTTTGGCTTTACGTCAAACGTTACTCTTATAGAGTTGTCGAACACCAACGGTACCTTATTGCGGCGTTTGAGCGAAGAGGCACCAGGCACTTTCCAACACTCCATCACCGTGAGCAATCTGGCCGCTGAAATAGCCAACCGCATTGGAGCCAACAGCACCTTGGTGCGAACAGGAGCCCTCTATCATGACATCGGGAAAATGAAAAATCCAGCTTTCTTCACAGAGAACCAACAAGGGGGCGTCAATCCATACGACAATCTGACAGACAAAGAAAGCGCACAGATTATAGTGGAACATGTTATCAATGGCGTGAAACTGGCTGAAGAAAACAATCTGCCTGTTATCATACGCGACTTCATCCTCACACACCACGGGCACGGTATGGCCAAGTATTTCTACATAAAATATCAGAACGAACATCCTGACGAAATAGTGGACAAGGAGCCGTTCACCTACCCTGGCCCCAACCCTTACACCCGCGAGCAGTCTATCCTCATGATGGCAGACAGCTGTGAAGCCGCCTCACACTCACTGAAGGACTATTCAGCAGAAAGCATCTCCAGACTCGTTAACAAGATTATAGACGACCAAGTGGACGGAGGATTCTTTACTGAAGCCGACATTACCTTCCGCGACATCAGCGAAGCAAAAAGTGTGCTCATCGACCGGCTAAAAGCCATCTACCACACACGAATAACATATCCTAAATTAAGCAAGGCATAAGAACAAAACTATTGGTGTCCGGTAAAAACTTAGCAACAGGAAAGTCCCGTAGGGACGACATATTATAGCGTAGGGGATCACCCCTACGTATGTTCGCGTGCAACAGGATAATAGCCCCTGTAGGGGGCGCATAATTCATTGTAACGTTAAAATATACGCCCCCTACTCTAACTTTGCAGAGGATTCAACGTAGTTGCATAAATATCAAAAA
>CAVKHW010000087.1:0-7403 GCA_963656105.1 Eggerthellaceae bacterium | reverse complement strand
GCGCCCGACTGTATGCCGACGGCAAACTGATAGACGACAACTACTACAATGGCCGTCCGTTCCAATATGGCCTATGGCGACTTGCCGACCCCAACTGCACAAGCCTGGAGCTGCGCGTGCTGCCTTTGCAGAAGGACATGCCTATATACTTTCCACGCGAGGCCGACACCAAGACCACCGGCGAGGAAGTGAAGGGCGTGAAAGTGGAACAAATAAAATAACAAGAATCGTGGGGAGTACCCCCATTTTCTTGTTTTTTCCGACCAGCTCCGCCGGCGTGTGGGCATAATTCGAACGGGATTCGGACATCATCCGAACCCCGTTCTTTTCGTTTTGTCGCTTCGATCCGCTTTGGCGCGATCCGCTTTCAGCTTTACGCCTCCTTGATCAGCTCCTTATACGCCTTACATGATTTTAAGCCCTGCTTTAAAGACTGGGCAAGTTGTTAAGATATTGTGATGCCTTTTCCAGCAGGTCGCTGGTCATCTGTGACTTTACGTTTTCCGAATCGTCGGTAAATCCCTCCATTTTCCACATGGTGGCCAAGATGTGGCAGATAAGTCCATATTCCACATGGTTGCCGTAGTCGCCAAAACTGGTGGATACCGAACATCCATGAGCGGTAAGGTAGTCGGCCATTTCCTTTCCAACATGCCAGTCGAGGTATCTGTCGGCCGACGAATGCAGTATGTAATACTGGGTCTTGGTGCTGGGTTGCCATGTCTGGCCGTCACCACAAAGCGAGTTCTCGCGGAATTTCTTCATCAGTGTCTGTGCCACTGCCGACGTGGTGTCCATGGCGGTAGCACTGAGTATGCGGGTCACGGGACAGTTGTGGGTCATTTCCTCGTCGCCTCCGGCAATAAGGGCGTTTATCTCCCATGTATTGTAGTCTTTCGAGAGGATCCAACTTTGTATGCTGTCGCACAGGGGTTGGGCAAACACTTCACTGTAATCGAAGTCGAGGTGGTAGGTCTCCTTATAGGCTACCACAATGAGGGGGAATGAGCAGGCATAGCCTGAAGTTTCGGATGCGATGTTGCTCTTGTACACAGCATTGATGTCGAACGGAGCACCACCCACCGAGGTCAGGTCCCACGTTATGTCGGGACGGTTGGCATCGGTATAGCGCTGTACGGCCATGGCCGAGTAGCCGCCCGAACTGTAGCCGACGTTGAAGCAGGGCAGGCCGTCGATTTCATAACCTTCTTCTTTCAGTATCTTCATGGCGGCATCCCATGCGTCCATTGTTTCCACTGCGGTTATCTCCGGGCAGCAGTAGGCCTGTGGCTTGTCCTCGGTGAGCGTCCAGCCATATAGGTCGGCCGACACGGCAATCATGTTCTGGTATTTGTTCATATACAGACCGATATCGTCCAGTTCGTTCTGTGAGGTGCGCTCTTGGTGCTTGGCCGTGGTAAACTCGTTGTAGAGCATAAGTCCGCGTGGCTTGGCACTCTTGTCATACACGGCACCATTCATCGAAATCACGCCGGTAAGTCTGACGGGAGTCTTCATGTCGGGACCAAGGCTTGTGTACTCGAATACAATCTGCTTGAACTGCAGATTGAGCATGTCGTTGAGCGTGGTTGCCATGGCGTGGGCATCCTGTCGTGCCGTCACTTTGTAGTCGAGTTCGTAAGACGGTTCTTCTTTTACGGACGGTGTCTCGTTATCGTCGCTACACGACACCACAACCACTGCCATGCACAGCAGCATAAAGGCATACCAACATTTTTGAAACTTTTTCATTTTCAGCAGAATCTTAACTTTGCAACACTTTTGTTCCTGTTTTTTGTAACATTTAGGCCAACACGCTGTTAGCCATAATGCTGTCATGTCAGATATTTTATTCATTTGTGTTGCATAGGTGTTAAAAACAAATAAAATTCTATAATGACATCGCAAAATTACGAAATAAAAGCGAAAAGAATGTAAAATAATTAAACTATATTTATTATTTTTGCAAAATGATATCATGTTCATAGAAAACATTGTAAACAAGAACGAGAAGCACTGTCTGTCTGCTTTTCTTCTATTTAAAGAAAATCAGCAATAATACACCGCTGTCAACCGCATGGATAGTAACACAAAACCGAAATGAACACAACCCGCAAAACCATATATTTCATGATGCTCGTTGTTGTAGCATTGCTCACATCGTGCACAAAAGACGGCGACACCATCTACATTGACGATGACGAAGCGCGTCTCAACGACCAGCGACCCATAGTCTACTTTATCTTCGGGCAGGGCGACATGGGCGACCTTGGTTACATCGACGACCTTTACCGAGGCGTGGTAAAAGCCACCCATTCGGGCGACATGCTGCTGTCGTGCGCCGAACTTCCATCAGACCCGACAGCCACCGACGAAGCACTGCAATATTTTCTCAACTACATGCAGAACATTGGCGGCAACCGGAAAGCGCTCGTGGTGATTGCCAACAACAACTATGAGGCCATGTTGCACGGCTACGAAGACGTGCTCAAGCAAAACAGCAACGTGGACGTGTTGCTCGTTGAGAGCAACGACACCACATTGCCGGTCTACTCCATCAGTTTTCCACAATATGGTGCCTGCTATCTGGCAGGCTGCGTCACTGGCCGCTGCCTTACCGACGTGAGCCGTGTGCTCGTGGCTTCGGCCAACGCTTCAAACTCCATGCTGGCCGACATGCGGCAGGGCTTCGCCGATGGACTGGCCTCCACCAGCTCCGACATTACGGTAGACAACTACTACATTTCCAACAACCCCTCAGGCGGGTATGCTTCGGCAGACACCGTTTACAGTCGGTCGGCCGACATTGATGCCGCCTACCAAATGGTGTTGCCGCTCTGCGGTGGCAGCGTGCAGGGCTTTCTGCGCTACAACCGCGAGCATCCCTCATCGTTCTACACCGTTGGCATTGACACCGATATGCAAGCCTACTCAACGCGCGTGCCGTTCTCGGTGGTGAAGCATTTGTCCACGGCTATGGAGCAATGGATTACTGGCTGGGCCAACGGCAAAGAGCAGAACAAACATCTGTCGTTGGGACTTGAGGATGGCTACACCGAGCTGATAGTGGCCGATGCCTACGACACACGCCTGACCGCCACTGCCAATCAATACCTTTCAATAGCCATAAACAAAGAGAAGGAACATGAACGCAAATAATGTGCTACACGTCATACGCAAGATATGCATGCTGCTCATGGCAATATGCATGCTCGCCTCATGCACGAAAGAGGCCGACATCGAAATACACACCACCAAAGTGCATACCACAACCTACAAGGTGGCTGTGGTGTTGCCCTTCTCGGATGTCAACAACAAGGAACGCTACGAACGCTCCATCAACTGGGCTTTGGAAAATCTGCGCAGCGCACAAAACCTGGTGCTGGCCGCAGGCGACACCACGGCCGTCGACATCGAACTGGAATGGTATGACGAAGACACCGAGGACTTGTCGCAGCTGGCGCACACCCTGTCACAGCGCGACGACATCCTGCTCACCATCGGCCCGCTGACAAGCGAACACGTGAACATCATGGCTCCGGCTTTCTACGATGAAGACAAGCCGCTCATGTCGCCCAGTGCTTCGAGCGAAGACATCATACGCCGCTACTCGGTGGGGACGGGAGGCATGAAATATAAGCGACCCTTCCTGTGGACAATGTGCGAAACCGACGTGAGCCAGTCGGAAGCCTTGCTCGCCAAGGCGTGGGAAGGCGGGGCAACCAAGGTGGCACTGCTCGCCCCGGCCGACTACTACGGACAGACGTTCACCGACTGGCTGCCGTTTCAGGCCACCGAGATGAACATGCAACTTACCGCCACCGAGACCTTCACCACGGCCGACGACCTTGCCCAAGCCGCACAAACCACACTGGCCTCGGGTGCAGAGTGCGCGGTGTGTGTGGTGCGCAACGTCGACGAAGCCAAGACTGTGCTTGAGCAACGCCAGATGATGGGCGACAAGGCACCGCGCGTGCTTTTCTCCGAAGAGGCCATGTCGGCCTCATTGACCTCGCTTGGGTCGCTGGCCGAGGGTGCAGAGGGCGTGGCGCCTTATGCCGATCCACAGACGGGATTCCAGATAGCCTATGAAGAACGCTATTCTACCATGCCCACCGTTGCCGAGGCCCAACTCTACGATGCCACGCTGCTGGCCGGCTTCACAGCCTTTAGCATGCTCCATACCGACGGCAAATACACGGCCAACCAGTTGCTCTCGATGATGACCACCCTGGGCGACGAGAACTATCCGGTATGGAACGAACTGGGCATGCGCTCACTGCTCCTGCTGCTGAAACAAGGCAAATATGTGAAGATGGTGGGGGCCTGCGGCCCACTGCGGTTCGATGCCGAAGCATACACCAGCATGGTGGAGAGCACCTATGTGCACTGGATGGTGTACAACAACCAGCTCATAGCCATCGACTACCGCAGCAGTGACGGCAGCCGACGGGTGTCGTCGACCCTCGCCTCATGGAACTGGCAGGCAAGACAACAACAGACCTTCGTCGACGAGGATGCCGGCATTGCATACAACCCTTTGGGCAGCCACTGGGCGGTGCTCGTGCAGGGATCCACAGGATGGGAAAACTACCGTCACCATGCCGATGTGCTCAACGTCTACCAACTGCTCAAACGCAACGGATGGCCCGACGACCACATCATTCTCATCCTTTCCGACGACATAGCGCAGCACGCCTACAACAAGTACAAGGGTGAAGTGCGTGCCTACGCCAATGGCAACGACCTGTATGCCGGCGCTGAGATAGACTACGACACCGACACGCTCACCGTCAACGACATTGCCGACATTCTGACCGGACAACGCAGCCAGCACTTGCCCATCGTGCTCAATGCCGACGGACAAAGCAACGTGTTGCTGTTCTGGAGCGGACACGGATGCAAAAAAGGAAACAAGTATGCCGCCAACGGTTTTCTGTGGCGCGACAAGACCGTATTCACCGACAACATGTTGCGCCAAACCCTCGAGACCATGCACAACAACAATCGCTACCGCAAGATGCTGGCACTCTTCGAGCCGTGCTACTCACAGTGCATGACGGCGCAGACCGCGGGCATCGACGGCATACTGGGAATAGCCAGCGCCGCCAGCAGCGAGTCGTCGTTTGCCGACTATCACTCGGCGTATCTCAACACCTGGATGAGCGACCGGTTCACCAACAACATCGTCAGCGTCATGCAGACCACACCAACGGCCACTTTCCGCGACATGTATCTCTACCTCTCCAAGCATACGCTCGGGTCGCACGTGCGTGTGGACAATGCCTCGCATTACGGAAACCTCTACATCACTTCCCCACAAGAGTTCTTTTCCTACGACGTGCAATAGAGGTACGGCATAATACGTGATTTCCTTCACACTCAATAACTTTAAAACAACACTATTATGAATTTAAAAAGAAAAAGTCTATGGTTGTTGGCCGTGCTTTTTGTAGGAGCGCTGGTCATGGTGTCGTGCTCCGACGACAACAAGGATGCCGACGGGGTTGAAGTGCCCCAATTCTCGGGCGTAACAGACGTAAATTTAAGCAACGTGGAAGCAGTAGACTCGGGCTCTATGTCGTGGCACGACTACTTTGCCAATGGATTAAAACAACTGGAAGAAAGCAACGACGACAACAACGCCGCATTGTTGCAGTTCTACAGAGATAACCTGCACAAGGCCGACTCCATCGATGCCGAACTTGCCCGCCAGTATGGAGCCAACACTGGCGAAGACGGAGGAACGGGTCTTTCCATTGGTTGTGGAATTAAATTTACCACTCTGCGTTACGAGTCGGTAAATGAATACAACCAAAAGATAATCCTCTCAGAACTCGTGGCATGGCCATACTACAGTATCTTGCCCAATCCCCATCCCGATAACCTTATTATCGGTTGCCACTGCACCATCACATCAAACAATGAACGTCCAACCAACTACAAGACCAGGTTAGGTGGAGCTGACTATGCACTTACAGATGTTGGAATGCTCTCCTTACATGCATCAGGCACTTGGTGGAAAGCATTCAGTTCAGATGCAGAATGCCTCGTGGTAATACCCGACTACCAAGGCTATGGGGTATCGTCAAATGTTACACACCCTTATTTGAACCAAGATCTTACTGCACGCCAAGTGATTGATGGAGCCAGAGCGGCCGTGAAATGGTATGAACAAAAAGAGAAATCAATGGAGAGCGACTGGAAGAGTGTGGCAGTGGGCTACTCACAGGGAGGCGCTACGGCTATGGCGGTGCATCGCTACATTGAAACCAACAATCTTGCGGATGAAATGCATTTTGCTGGTTCCGTCTGTGGTGACGGTCCCTACAACCCTTTTGGTACAATGCTTTCTTACATCCAAGAAGGAAAAGTGTATATGCCCGTGGCCGTAGCACTCATCGTCAAAGGTTTGCTCGACACCAATCCATACATGCGCAATTATAATGCAAAGGATTACCTGACTAGTGACTTTGTGGAATCCGGCATTTTGGACTGGATTGCATCAAAGCAATATACTACCGACCAGATACAGCAAAAATTGGCGGATTATGCGTATAATACCAATAACATCGAAGTGATGCGTAAGACTTCAAAAGGTAACTATTTAGAATACACTAAGAACAACAAAGATGTGAAGTGGGAAGATGTAACTGACCCCGAAGCCGTTTATTATGACATATACCAAATTTTCAGACCAGAGGTAATAGACTATTTCAAAGGCTATACGGTTAGCACCTCTAATTTGAAAAAGATGCAAGCCATGGAGAGTGCACTGAGCATGAACAATCTGGTAAAATCTTCCACTTGGTACCTGAAACACCCAATGTTTGTATTCCACTCTAAGAGAGACGAAGTTGTTCCTTTTAGCAACTACGAATATGCCTCGCGTTTTCTCTACAACAATTATTTTAAGGGCTTGATGTATGACACAGACACCTACACTCATGTCGGCACAGGAAAAGCATTCTATGCAGCTGATTATGAATCAGATTATGTAGAGGCTATATTGGATAACGATATAGATGACTATGCACACGACACCAGAATTTATGGTATCTTGTTTTAATGACAAACAATATTATAGTCATTTTTCCCGTCACGCTCGTCAGAATGCTTGCAAGACGACGCGGGGCTGATGTGTAAAACGCAAAAGCAGCGCTTATTGATGTAAGACATCGTTTTTCTAAAAAGAAATCTACCGTATTACGTCGGTTTTATGAATATAGGTGGATTCTATAAATTAGCTTTGTCAGCTTGAGAAGCTGTTTTCGAGGACAATTTTATAGAACCCACCAAATATAAAAGTAGATTTTTACCAACGCATTGTCAAAGAGAAAAGAAATTAACTCAAGTTTCGGATTTACCGTTTAGCAGGTGTCCCCGAAGGGGGCAAACTCTGC
>CAVKHW010000086.1:0-7437 GCA_963656105.1 Eggerthellaceae bacterium | reverse complement strand
AGTGGCGCCGATGGTACTGCAATGCAATGCGGGAGAGTAGGAAGCCGCCTTCTTTCAAACAAGCGAAGTCCGGAGATTCGAATAGAGTCTTCGGGCTTTTTTGATATTCTGGGCTTTTATTCTTATTGTCCTATCATGCCTAATATGCCTGTTTTCCCGGAAGACTCATAAAAAATACTCTTTTTCATAGTTATTTTCTATGTTTTTGGTGAATAGTTTTTTTTAATTAATTGTTTTTTATAATTTTGCAGACAAATTAATTGTCTTGAAACTTGGGTTTTGTGATTTTATTCGCTTAGGTATCCAATAAAGATGATGATGTATTGTTTCAGGAATTTTGATATTATTCGTCCAGCCATAGTGTTTGGACTTTGCAGATAAATATAAATACAACACAAATATTTTTAATTATGAAAAGACTTATTGTAAGTCTGCTTTTGTCATTAGTGCTTTACAACTTTGCTGATGCTCAAATACCACAAGTTGTTCTTCGAAATATTGATGGTAGTAGTGTGAGTACTGATACTCTTAATAATGGTGGCAAACCGTTTATTATTGATTTTTTTGCTACATGGTGCAAGCCATGTAATCGTGAATTGTCGGCAATTGCCGAGGTTTACGATGAGTGGCAAGAAGAAACAGGCGTGAAGATTATTGCTGTTTCGATTGACCAAGCCCAGAATGTCAACAAAGTGAAGCCATTGGTTGATAGTCACGGATGGCCTTATGAAGTTTTGCTTGACCCCAATGGTGAGTTTAAACGTGCTTTGGGCATACAGATGATTCCCTACACGCTCATAGTTGATGGGAAAGGCCAAATAGTTTACAAGCATAATGGCTATACCGATGGTGCCGAAGAGGAACTCATTGATAAGGTACGTATGTTGATTGCTGGAAAGCAATAATTATTATATACCTCTATACGTTATTACGACTCTACTTTTTATGAATAAACGAATTTGCACCACATTTGTGGGTGCTCTAAGTGCTTTAATCTCTTTTGCCCAACAGGATACTAATGAAAAAGGAATTGTTGTTACGGGTAGTGTGCAAAGCGATATACTCATTCCACAAGACGATAAAAAAATACAGACCGAGAAGACTAACGATTGGGCGTTGACGAATACCTATGCTGATGTGAATGTTATGAGCCGTCATATTGATGCTGGAATCCGTCTGGAGTATAATCAGCACCCACTTCCTGGTTTTGAGGCTGATTTCAAAGGATGGGGAGTACCTAATTTTTATGCCAAACTACATTATGACAAATGGAATCTGACTCTTGGAAGCTTTTATGAACAGTTTGGTTCAGGCTTTATTCTTCGTACTTATGAGGAACGCAGCCTTGGCATTGACAATTCGTTGCTAGGTGTACGACTAGTTGTGAAGCCAGTAAAAGGTGTAACAATCAAAGCTCTCTCTGGCCGTCAACGTCGTTATTGGAATTGGAATAAAGGATTGGTGAGTGGCGCAGACCTCGAACTTAATATCGACCAGTGGGTACCATCGATGCAGAATCACCGTACCTATTTGACTCTTGGTGGCTCGTGGGTCAATAAGTTTGAGAAGAAGCAAAACAATCTCATGACGGGTAGCTACCTTATCAATGTGCCTAAGTATGTAAACGCTTTTGACGTGCGTGCCAATCTTCAGATGGGCGATTTTGGTCTGCTTGGCGAATATGCTTGGAAGACTGATGACCCGTCGTATGACAACAATTACATCTTTCGCCGTGGGCATGTGGCAATGCTTTCGGCCACTTATAGCAAAAGTGGCGTAAGTCTCCTTGTCCAGGCCAAGCGTAGCGATAATATGTCGTTTCGTAGCCGTCGTAGCAAGGATGGAACATCATCGATGATCAATCATCTGCCTGCTTTTACTATGGATCATACCTACGCCTTGGCTGCGCTCTATCCCTATAACACCCATCCTGATGGGGAGTGGGCCTATCAAGCTGAGCTAGGTTATAAGTTCAAGCGAAAAACTTTTATTGGCGGCAAGTATGGTACAGAGGTAAAGATTAATTTTTCTCATGTCCATGCTTTGGCTCGTGATGGCGAACAGGCAGTCCAAAGCGGCACCAGCGGACAAGGCTCCGCTTTTTGGAAATGGGGCGACGAGACCTACTATCAAGACCTCAATGTGCAGATTGGAAAGAAATTCACGCGGTCGTTCTCGCTCAATCTCATGTACATGAACCAACGCTATAATATGACTGTAGTAAAGGGTGAAGGTGGCATGGTACATTCGGATGTCTATGTGGCTGACGGCAAGTATCGTTTCAACAAGAAATTTACACTACGAGGTGAGCTGCAGTATCTTGCCACGGCCGACGATCAGGGCGACTGGCTCTATGGGCTGCTCGAATTGTCTGTCATGCCGCACTGGATGTTCACCATGTCAGACATGTATAATGCTGGTGAAACCCATTTGCACTATTATCAAGGCTACGTCACGTTCAATACAGGTGCCCATCGTCTGCAGCTTGGTTACGGCCGCACGCGGGCTGGATACAACTGTTCTGGTGGTGTCTGTCGTTGGATACCTGCCACAAAAGGATTGACATTGTCGTACAATTATAATTTCTAACTGCGATGAAGACACCATATATTATATCCGCGCTTTGTCTTGCCGCCCTTTTGGGTATCACCTCGTGTGACAATATAGCCGAAGGCGACCGACTCATCTACGTCAAGCCGGCCGACGTGAAGAAGAATATACTCATAGAGGACTTTACTGGACAGACTTGCCGCAATTGTCCGGAGACTACCGATGTCATACGCGATCTGCAGCAGACCTATGGGGACAGCGCCGTAATAGCCGTCGGCATCTATAGTGGGCCGTTTGGCAAGCGCGTCAATGGCGATTTTCTACCCTTGACCACCAAGGCTGGCGATGATTACTATACTGCCACGGGTATTCAGCAACAACCTTCAGTTTTTGTCGACCGTCTCACTATTACTTCCGACAACTCTGTGCTGACCAATCTTGTCAATTCTACTATTTCCAATGAAGCCCGAGCAACATTGTCGGCTATCGCCACCTACGATGCCGTTACGGGAAAAGCCAATGTAAAGGTGTCGTTAGAGAGCATGGTTGATGTGCCGAATGCGCTATTTAACGTATGGGTTGTCGAGGACAGTATTGTCAGTCTGCAGGTGATGCCGACCGGCAAGACCAACAAGACTTATATTCACAATCATGTGTTCCGCGACCTCCTCACCACTTCGATGGAAGGCGAAGCCGTAACACTTGTCAAAGGAAGACCGATTACCCGCAACTATGATATTATCGTCGACGGAGCGGAATGGAACGCTGACCATTTGTCTTATGTGATTTTTGTATGCGATGACCTTGGTGTAATGCAGGTCATCAAGACTCCTGTTATCCCGAAGAAAGGGTAGGGAGAAGAGATTGGTACATCCCGATTGAACATACTATAAAAAGAAAACATCTTATTATAAAGAATGAGAAGATACTTTATTTTATTGATATTTGTGTTCTGTTGTCTGTCAACAATGGCTGCTCCAGTAAAGCCAGGAACCTATTCGGGTAAGAAGACGGGGCTGATTATCCTTGTAGAGTTTCCCCAGCGTCCGTCTAAAGGCACACCGGCCGTCGAGTTCTCCACGACCGATGCCCGCACTTTCTATGATCGCGTGGTCAATGAGCCCGGTTTTTCCGACCCAGCCACTGGATTTACCCAGAGCGTACGCGACTATTTCTATGCCCAAAGTGACGGTCAACTTGAGTTTTCCTTCCAAGTGGCTGGCCCCTACCGTCTCGGAAATACCTACAACTACTATGGTGCCGACAATAATGGCGTGCTGGACATACACCTCGGCCAGCTGGTCTATGATGCTTGCCGCAAGGCCAACGCCGATGTCGATTTCAGTCAGTTTGATGCCGATGGCGACGGTAAGGTAGATCTCGTCTACATCCTCTATGCTGGCGAAGGGCAGAATATCAACCCCACCAACACTGGTCTTTTGTATCCGCAAGAAGGCGCACTCAAAAACTATGGCTCCGACCAAGCCCCGTTTGAGATGGATGGCGTGACCATCGATTCGTATGCCGTCAGCAACGAATTGGGCGTGGGAGGTGCACTCGACGGCATCGGCACCATGTGTCACGAGTTTTCCCACACCCTCGGTTTGCCCGACATGTACGACAAGGGCACCTCCTTCGGTGCGGAGTCGCTCAAATACGGCACCTATGTGTGGGATCTCATGAACATGGGCAACTATCTTGGAAATGGTTTTACTCCTGCCTGTTATACCGCTTTCGAGCGTATGTACTGCGGTTGGCGGCAACCAGTGGAACTGAATACCGACACCATAGTCTCTAATATGAAGCCTATCTCTGAGGGTGGCGAGACATACATCATCTACAACGACGGTGACCGCAACGAGTATTTCCTGCTCGAAAACCGCCAGAAAACCTCCGGCGACTCTTGTCTCTATGCCTCGGGACTTATGATTACCCATGTTGACTATAGTGAGGAAGCTTGGACGAACAATGATGTCAACACCACCCGCGAACGTTGCTTCATCGTTCCGGCCGACAACTCCACTGAGCGCACCATCGATGATGTGTGCGGTGATCTCTATCCCTACAATGGCAATACGGCCTTCGGCAATACCACTACGCCTGCTGCTTCGCTTATCCATGCCAACAGCGACGGCACTTACTTGCTAAATAAGGAACTAACAGCCATTACTCAAAATGCCGATGGTACGATATCGTTCGCCTTCCACAATGGCAATACTTCTACCGGAATTCGCAACGCTGCAGCCGATACGCACCCAACGGATGCCGTGTATGGTATCGATGGCAAGTACCTTGGTAAGTCTACCGACGGCCTACCTCATGGCATGTACATTGTGAATGGAAAGAAAATAGCAAGGTAATCATCATAAAGACAAATATAAGAAAATGAATTTGAAAAGATTCTACTTGACAGCAGTCACGCTCTTTTTCAGTGTGGCATCTCTTTTTGCCCAAAGTGATTTGGGTATACATTTCGTCACTATCAAAACGGAAGGTGAAGACGTGGTAAAGGTAGCCGACGTAGAAGATGGTTCCACCATCAACGTGTCCGACCTTACCGATAGTGATGAGTATATAGACCCCTTCATCAGTGCTGGTCTTGGTGTGGAGAATACATCTGATAGCGGCAAGCGTCTGCAACTGAAATATGTGGTAACCTCCATCAGCTCGGGTATGGTACAGGCCTGCGTGTTCAGTGCATGCACCAAAACCGCCGATCTCGGTGTTAACTATGTACCCATTCTTAGTGATGCTGGCAATCACATCAGTTTGGCTGTGCTCAAGGCCGGGCGAGTGCAGGATCTTTCCACTGAGTGGTTTCCCGTAGGTAAGGGCAGTGCCACGATTACTCTTACCTTGCTTGTCGGCACAAAGACCGGCAACAAGGAGACCACTGG
The DNA here is from genome assembly GCA_963656105.1 of Eggerthellaceae bacterium. Classification (GTDB taxonomy): domain Bacteria; phylum Bacteroidota; class Bacteroidia; order Bacteroidales; family Bacteroidaceae; genus Prevotella. The sequence continues at coordinate 1,990 of CAVKHW010000086.1, read as the reverse complement.
CGAAGATATTTACGATGTAGTGGAAGGCCCCAGCGTCACCGTCAATTTCCTAAATGGTGTGACAGGCATCACCGACGCGACCTCTTCCGCCGTCACCACAACTGAATATTTCGACATGACTGGCCGTAAGGTGGCATCCCCCACCCATGGCATCTATATTGCCCGTCAGCACACTGCCAACGGCAAGACCGCAAGCCATAAAGTAGCCGTGAAGTGATGACGGCTGTACACGCGAATAAAATCAATATCCAATCAATGCAAACACATAATCATATCATGAGAAGAACATTGACCGCACTGACTCTTCTTCTGACCGCACTCAGCTTCACCACCGAGGCTGCTGCACAGGTGGTGAAGCCCACCTTCTGCTATCAGAAGTACAAGGAGTACGAGATTGCTTCCGCCATTTCCGACAACGGAAAGTGGGCGTTGGTATACGGTGCTACCAACGAGCAGAAGACCAATGGCTACAGCTATCTCGTCAACGTTGATACCAAGGCCGAGACCGTCATCCGCACTAAGGATGAGGCAGAATCCGCCACCATGGGCAAGTATCAAGTGTCTGACGTGACCGATGATGGCAACATTGTTGTCGGCGGTTTCGACGGCAGTTTCACCGACGATGGCTACTACACTGGCAAGCCAGGCTATTGGAACAAGACCACCATGACCTGGACGGCTCTGCCTTTGCCCGAAGGTGCAGCCTCTGCAGTGGTGAGCAGCGTAACCCCCGATGGCCACTATGCGGTAGGTACAGCCGAGAGCGATACCTCCAGCCCATGGACATCTATGTCGCAAGGTGTCATGTGGGATCTTACCGCCGACACGATTGTCACCCTGCCCGGAAAGCCTGTAATGGAGATGGACGAGAGCGCGCAAGCCCAACAGGAAAACTACACCCAGATTTCGGCCGACGGGCGTTATATCGCTATCTTTGGCAACCAGAGTTACGGTGGTGTCAGCTATCTCTACGACCGTATTGAAGGCACTTACATCAAGTTTGGCGCTCGTAATTCTGGAACCGACTATCCCACCGATTTCCTTCAGATGGAGGGCGGTATAGTGCTGAGCCCAAATGGTAAGTGGGCTGCAGGTACCATCCGTAACACCGATGACGAACTCTATCCTTTGCTCTATAACATTGAGACAAAGACCTACACTTATTTCAATTCCACCGAAGAGAATGACCTTTCTGTAGATATGGTGGACAACTCTGGCGACCTTTTCGCTTCTTCCCCTAATGCCAATCCCATACGCGAGTGGCAGGTGATGACTGGTAATGTATGGTATCCTTTCTCGCAGATTCTCGAGCAACGTTACGGCATCAGCTATACCGACTATACAGGTTACGACAACACGGGTACCCCTTGGTGTGGATCGGCCGATGGTAAGGTCATCTGCTCCATGGTTTCACCACAGGGCGAAAGTTGGATTGCCACTCTTCCCGAATCCATCAACGCTGCCTGTGAGAGTATCGATCTCCTCAAGGACTACACCCCGTCGCCTGCCGACGGTGCACAGTTCCACTGGGTAGAGAGCATCACACTCACTTTCTCCAACGACATCACCGCCCTCGGTACCACGAAGGCCGCCATACTCAAGGACAAGGACGGCAATACCGTGCGCAATTCGATGGCTTTCTATGTATCGCCGACCAGCAAAAAGCAATTGGTTGTGACCTTCCGTGCCACCGCTCTCAACGAGGGTGAGAATTACAGTGTCGTGATACCCGCCGGTACCATAGCCCTCGCCAAGAACACCTCGAAGGTAAATAGCGACATTGTCCTAAACTATGTCGGACGTGCCGATGTGCCCGTGAAGATCACAGACATCTTCCCCGTCGACGGTGCCGAGATTGCCCGTATCGACAACTCTGGCAACCCCATCTACCTCACGCCCGATGTCAAGGTGCGTGTCACCAAGAATGCCTCCGCATCGCTCATACAGGTCGACGGCGACACAGAGAAGACCATCAGCGCCCTCAGCGTGG
>CAVKHW010000085.1:5882-7546 GCA_963656105.1 Eggerthellaceae bacterium | reverse complement strand
TCCTTCACGTCGAGCATCATCTTCAAGTTCTTGCCACGGCACTCCATCTCGCCAAGCATCTGCCGGATATTGAGCATGGGATAGCGGCCCGTAATCTTCAGGAAGTGCGTACACTCGCTCAGTGTCTGCGAACGCTCCATGGCGAGTTTTATCATCAGATACTCATTGTATCCCTTTCCCTTGTGGTTGTCGAACCCGTAGTCTTCCTGCGCCTTGTTGCCAGCCAATAGGGGGGGGGGTAAACTGGAGGACTTCCAACTGCAGGGCATCCTTAAACTCCTGTTGCCACGAGGAGATATCGACATCGCTGTTCTCAACGATCACCACGGGATATTTCCGTCCCAGCGTCTTGGCATAGAAGGCGAGCGTGGAACGGTACATCTCCATACGCTGGGGCACCGAGAAGTTGGAACCGAACACTTGCGGACGCACGGTGGCGGTCAGAAGGATGGCTATTTTCATTTTCAGTTTCTATTGTATGTTATATATTGCATATTATACCTTGACGGTCACAAACTCCGCGCCGCCCATCATGGCACCTGTCACGGCAAATCCCGACCAGGCATAAAGTTCGGGAGCATCGATGCGGTACACCTTCTTGGCCCGCGCTATCATATAGAGGTCTACGAAGGTTTTCAGCGTGGCATCGTCGTTGGCACCATAGCTCATGTGGCCGATATTGTCGTGGCTGAGCACCTCCACAGGGAGGTCGTCCAACGCGTCGAGAAAGCGCTTGCTGTCGCTGAACACCAGCACACGGCAACCCTCGTTCTCCGCCTTAATGCGCATCAGGCCCTGCTTGCAACGGGCTATGAGGTTGAGTTTCTCCTGCTCGGTGTGCAGGGCGTTGTCCCAACAGGTCACGGCCTCAAAGTTTTCCAAGGCGTTGACAAAGCGCAAGTGTACCGCCACATAACTTCGCTCGGCGTAGCCGCAAGCATCGATGGCCTGCTGCAAACGGAGGCTTGGGCGGAACAGTTCGCGGTAGAGGTCGCTCCATGCGTAGCCCGACTCGGGAAAGACTTTCGGTTGGCGGTTGCCCACATAGCTGTAGCAATGATACTCCTTGTCTTTCGCCAACGCCGTACGTCCGTGCCACGCCTCCTCGTTGAGGAAAAACATCTCGTTGAAGAAGCGTGTTCCGCCAAGCGAGTAGTGCAGGTCGGAGAAATCGGCCCGCCAGTCGCTGGCAGCCGGTTGCAGATAGTCCTCCAAGGGATAAGGCGACTTGAACACGATGCGAAACCGGTAGCCGTTCATCTTGGCCACGTTGTAACAGTCGATGATGGCCTTCAGCCTGTCGGCCAGTCCAGGATGCTTTACCCCCCCCGCTATGACAAAGAAGAACGTGTTCTTCGCGTATTCCGTGTTGGGTCTGAACCTAAGGGCAAAAGGCAGATTCCGCTTGAGCACCCTCAAGCGGAGAGCAACGGAACTTTTCATTTACTACTCCTTCCTCGCTTTAGATTGCACAACGCCAATACCCATGATTCGGGCAGCAAACGTTTTATAATTTCTTTTATTGAGAAGCGCTTGTCTACCCATGTCCCTGCATAATGGTGGATGGTGCGTGTATTCTGCTCCACATGGATGCGCCCCGTGGTGACATTGACGGGACAGAAATACTCGGAGGGATAGATATAAACATCATCCACCTGCTGGAT
>CAVKHW010000085.1:0-5455 GCA_963656105.1 Eggerthellaceae bacterium | reverse complement strand
TCGAAATTGTCCTCGTTCCACTCCTTTATCTCATAGTCGGGAAGATATTTCCGCCACGAGGCGATGCACTGCTGTGCCAACTCTGGCAATGGCCCGCGCCCAAACCAGCAGTAATGTATTATCTTGGGTATCATGGTTTTGCTATAGTCTTTTGTATTTCCTCTACTGGAAGACCCGTCATATCTGCAACGCTTGCAGCGTCGAAGCCCTTGCCCAGCATTGCCTTGGCTATCTGCAAAGCTTTAGCATGCTCGCCCTCAGCACGACCCTCAGCACGCCCCTCTTTTAGGCCATGCTCGCCCTCGGCTATGGCTCGTCCATCCTGCCATCCGTCGTCATAAGCCGTCCTAATAACGCTACGCTGATAGCGTACGTTATCCATGTAGCGCGCATACTCTTTGTATTCTGCAACCGTGATTTTATCTACGGCCAAGCATTGACGCGCCTGTTCCAATCCGGGAGCCTTTGCGTCGTCCTGAATATCGCCGGTCTTGAGAAAACTGATCCACTCGTCGAGGTTGTTGACGGCCAACTTGTCGAAATTGTCCACGCAGAGCAGATAATATTCGGGGAAGATGTCGCCGGCCTCGCGCTTGGTGCTCTCGCCGCGCTCTATCTCTTCGCCAAAGAACACCTCGCTTTGTCGGTTCGACAATTTCAGAATATCGTGGGGATCGTGCATGCCCTGAAAGACTGTCTTGCCATGATAAACATAGTCCTTGGCCTGTCCCAACATGAAATACACGATATTGATGGAGTAGACCTTTCGTACCTTGTCGTAGTCGTCGCCAAGGTTGATGTAGTCGGTGATGACCTTCGACACGCCATAGAGTATTCGGTGGAAGTAGGTCAGTTCGCGCGTGTTCTGTATCTCGAAGATGGTCAGCTCGCCTTTCTCGTTCTCGGCAAGGATGTCCACGCGATTGAACTTATCGTTCTCGCTCTGCTGGTTCGACTCGCTCTCAAGAAACCGCTTGATGGTGAATTTCTCGTTGAGCAACGAGCACATCAACCCCTCCAATACGGCATAGTTGGCCTTGTTGCGAAGCATGCGCTTCATCGCCCAGTCGAAACGGATGTAGTTTGCCATAATGTCTGCGTCTATATTTTTGTTTGTAAAGTTAGCCGTTTCTTGCGAAATGGCCAAACGCGATGATAGATTTATCTGCCGGAAGCTTGTATTATTGGCACTCAGATATGGTAATACTGTTTCAGTTTGTCCATAAGCCACTGCATTCTGACATCCCACGAGCCAAGCCTTTTCGCTGTTTTCAAGTTCTTGTCCACCAAATCCTGGTAGTCACCGATATGTTCCAACACGTCAACAATCTGTTCGGCTGCTGTCATATCATCCCGTAGCTCAACCACGGGATTATAACCAATGAAATCGATGAGTTCCTGCGGTGCATGCCCCACCATCACCATGCGCGAGAACATACACTCCCAGTAGCGTTGCGTCAAGGTCTCCATATTGCCGGCCGTAGCGGGGTCGGTCATGCTGCGGGGCAGGGTTATCGTCACCTTGGCATCGCCCATGGCTTGGTAAAGTTGTTCGTTGGTGTAGATGAACTTGCCGTTCTGACGTGTACACACATGGCGCACGGACCGGCCTGCCACACGCGCCTGTTTCAACACGTCGGCTTGGACAATCTTCTCGTTGGACCGTCCGAACTCCAGCAGGTCTATCTCGCGGTCTGCCAGCAGCTTTCCCTTGCCGTAACACGACGCATCGACCGCCTCGGGGCACCAGATGACGTGCATATCGGGAAACGCCTCCTCAACAAGTTCAGCCGTCTGTCTGGAGGAGAAAATGGCCGTCCGCACCCCATGTCGCCTCAACCACCGGCCGACCATGTCGAAATAGCCCGGCCAGCAGTCCCAGAACATCGGCACAATCTCGTAGCGCACATAGTCGGGGAAAGTATCAAACAGCAGCGACACTGGCTCTACAAACCGCAGCCGCGCCTCACCAGCGTTCTGCCCGAGCAACGGCAACTCGCGGCGGAACACCACGCCGTGGAACGGTCGCCACGGATAATGCGCCTTGGCCACCAGCCCGCCGTTGCGAACCCACGCCTCATACGGAGCGGTCTTGAAATTCAAATACTCGGGATGGATATAGGGGGCCACTGCCCTCAAAAGTTTTCTATGATTGTTCATCAATGGTTTTTTCAGATTCAGAATGCAAGCCGACAATTGATTACGTGGATTTGCTGTCGGTATTCAAATGTTTTAAGAATTCATCAAGCCCAATCACTTCCAATCTGGGGAAATCTGTCCATTTAATAACATCATAATGATGGTCTTCCGTCACGATATACCTTGCACCCGCCGTAATCGCACAATCCACGAACTTATTGTCATCTGGATCTTTCTGAATCAAGTTAAAATCAAAATAGACATTGACAAACCTAGTATATGGACTACTTACGATTGCGTCTATGACATATTTGGCTGTTTGCACATTAGTCAACATACAGAGGATTTCTTCATATTCATTGAGTATAGAAGTCGTAACGCATAACAAATTGGTACCGTCAAAAAAACTATCCCAAATTTTGCGATAAGGACTTCTTGACGGTATACTCTGTATGAGGCAGTTGGTATCGAGAACTATTTTTTCCATGCCTTTCCGTTTCTCAACATGGCGTGCAAGTCTTGATGTCGTAATTCCTCCAATTTAGTCTGATCCAACGATCCTGAGTCCCAAAGTGTATCCAAACATTCATCTGCTTTCTTACGAAAATAATTAGACAACACGGTTTTCACCTCGATAAGTCTTTCCTCAGATCCATCAAAAGCAAACATTTTCAACAAATGTTGTTGTACAGGATTGAATATTGCCGTCTGCTCCATAATTTTCTTAATTTAGTGATTGATTTAAATAAACTCTTTAGGTGGCTATAGTTTTATTCTTTATGGTAGTTTTTAGAAATTCCCTTAATGCAAAGCTACGACTTATTTTTATATTTGTCTAACTTTTCGCGAGATTTAACACATTGCAGAAACTGTTTACATACGAAAGCATTATCCTCATTCTGCCTGTGTCAGGCATCTTTATCATTGTTTAATTACGAGAATATTTTCCAAGCAGCACCGGGCAATACCTCTCTATCGCTATCGTCAGCCAATAAGCCAAGACAACAATGGCCACATACGCAACCAAGAATGAAGCAATCCACAAGGCTGAGCCGACTGTAAAGACCCTGTTCAGCACCACGGCCACCGTATGGCACATTGGAGAATGGAGCAACATAATACCCAATGAATGTTGCCCAAGACGATTAAGCCATTTCTGCCCTTGCAGTTTCCCCGACAAATAGATGAAAGGGATGAACGACAACACCACAGCAAGCAATGCGCCCAAATAAAAAGGTGCATACAGCCCGTTCGCCTGCGGAACAATTGTGAACGAGCAAACCTTACAACTGCACACCAACAAGGCTATGGTGCCAGCAAGCAGGAGCAGTTTGTTGGCCAAAAGTTTCCTAATGTGAGGATACGCATACTTTCCAACCGCGTAAAAAGGCAAAGCTGCGCACCCCTCATCCAAGAGCAACGGCATATTGACATTCATGCCCAAATATCCTATGGCCAGACTCATTACGCCAACAACAGGCTTGGGCAGTCGCAAATGCCGCAATGCGCACAGGAGGCATTTCGCATACAACAAGGCAAAAAGAAACCATGCCGGCCCATTGTTCCCGACGATATGATACCAGTCGAAAGGGCAATTACCCCCCCCCGAACCGTCTTTCAGACATCCCAAAAGCTGAATATATGCAGTGACCAATACCACCCAAACAACTGCGGGAAATATCAATGTCTTCAGTGCCTTGGGCAGCCAGACGTTCCACCCTCTCTCAGAACGGTCGTAAAAACCGCTCATAAAGAAGAACACCGGAACGGCGATAAACGCCAACGGATTGCCGATTGTTCCAAACACCTCGGTATGGATTGCGACTATCAGCAGGATTGCTATTCCTTTGGCCGCATCCACGCGCCTGTCTCTTTCTTTCATCTAATAATAAAAAACGATTTACAGTAATGCCTTTATCAAATCACAAGGCAAAAGTACATCAATATCGGCAAACGGAAAATCTTTAATATTTCGTGTTACTATAAAATCCGCTCCTGTGGATTTTGCAGAGTAATACTGAAGAGCATCTTCAAAATCACCGGCACGTTTCATCAAGAAATCAAGGATAACATTGGTATCAACAAAGACCTTCTTCATTTATAGAACCCACCTTAAGTATAATTTATATCAGCAAGACCTAAGACTTCAAACAATTCTTCTATGGTATAAATTGGTAATGTGGAATCTTTGAAGTCTTTTTTGTTTCTCGTTACAATGCAATCAGCATTTGCCTTGACAGCTGTTGCATTTTGAGTTGCATCTTCATAGTCTTTCCAACCTGCAGTCAGCATCTCTACGACGGTGTTTGCTTGCAAATCCAATACTTCAACAAAGTTGGAAATTGCGAGAAGAACATCCCCTACATTTTGGTATTTGTACTTGTGAGCCACATACATAGCTGTAACATAAGACAATGCCGATGTCATGAGTTTTATTCGTCCTGTAACGCCTAAGGCAAAAGACGGTCTGCATCAGCGGCAAAGTCTTTTCTGTCTGCGACAAAGTCTATCAGAACATTTGTATCTACAAAAACTTTCATCGTGCATATTTCATTTCGACCAACGCATCCAGTCCATTTTCATCTTCCGGGATTGGTTTTCCACCTTTTGCCTTTAAAGTTTTTACATAGGCTAAAGCATCCTTAAACTCGGTCGTGTCTGTATACGCTTCCTTAGGTTGAATTTTCTGCAAAAGCAACGACACGGCTTTTTCAACAACATCCGATATACTGACGTTGTGCATTTTTGCATACAATTCAGCACTTTGATATGTCTTGCTATTTATGACTATCGTATTCATAACTGATGCTTTTTTATATTTACCATACAAAGAAACATATTTTTCCAACAACCGCCAAACAATTCTCTCTGTTTAACAGTTCATACGCCTTATCACCCTGCACGGATTCCCGGCCGCCACGCAGTCGGCAGGGATGCTTCGCGTCACGACGCTACCTGCCCCGATGACGCTCCTTGCCCCTATTGTCACGCCTTTCAAGATGATGGAATGGGCACCAACCCATACATCGTCCTCTATCACTATCGGGGCAGACTTGGTCCCCTCTCCAGACGAGCGGCGAGCCATGTAGTCCATCGGGTGGGCATCGGTGTCCGTTATCAGCACACACGCCCCAATCTTCACATGGTCACCAATGGTCACACTGTCGTGAACCCAAAGACGCGTGCTGCTCATGCCCACATTGTCACCTATGGTCAGTTGTGCGCCATTTTCCACATATACCGCGCCTTGTGCATTGCCTGCAATCGGGTTAACGCCCTCACCCGAAGAGAAATATAAATTCCTTCCTATGGAAAT
>CAVKHW010000084.1:0-7707 GCA_963656105.1 Eggerthellaceae bacterium | reverse complement strand
GGAAAGTTCGCCCTCTTCGAGGACGATTCTATAATCCGATACAAAATCCGCAGGTTCCCTTCGGTCACCAGCGGTTATGCAGAGTTAGCCCCCTTCGGGGACGTATATTCAACCAATGTTTCCAAATTATTGGTGTCTGGTAAAATGTTGGCCTAACATTGTAAAACGTTGAATGGATGTTCTTTATAAAGTTTTGGGAAATGTAGGGCTTACTTTTGCCCATTGCAAGGTTTGCCATGCACTGCCCCTGAAAGGGGCGCAGATTATAGGATAGGGGCTTGCCCCTATTATCAAAGCGCCACCGTCTTTTGCCCTGCTAAGGGGCGTATATTTAATATCACAATGAATTATGCGCCCCTTACAGGGGCAAATTTAGTAAAATACATAAACGCAGGGGCAAGCCCCTGCGCTATAATCTGTCGTCCCTACGGGACTTTCCTGTTACTTAGTTTTTACCGGACACCATAATTTCCAAATCAGAAACTTGAGTCACCAAAGATTTTGTTAGCTTGCGAGTCAGTAGAGCAAGTCCAGAACAAACTGCTTGATGTCGGTCTGCTGCATGGCTGGCACCGTAACGTGCGGTATGCCAGCTCCATAAGCCACGAGCGCCGTGTGATCCACGCCAGTGGAATAGCCGTGGGTGCCACCCTTGCGCGGTTCGATGATGTTGCCTTGGCGAGCGTTGGAGATGTCCGCGCCCGCCACGGGTTCAATGGCCAGTGCAGCCCTACGGTCAGCGCCCAGCCGCACCAGTTCGTCGTGCCCGATAACGCGGAACTGTTGCTTCACGCTATCGGGCAAGGCCTGAAGCAGCTTTTCTACCTGCCTGAGCGTCTTCCGGTCGTTGGGGTTCTTGAGGTAAAGAAAACCCATTGCACCGGCTCCATGGAAGCAAGCCTTCCAGTCGGTTCCGTAATCGGCTCCAAGCAGTCCTGCCTTCACGAGAAGGGTGTTGGGTGCAACCTGCCGGTCTACGTCCACAAATCCGTGGTCGCCCGTCACGATAACAGCCGTACTGTCAATCATTCCGTTCGCCCGCAGATTGTCGATGATGATCCCGACAGCAGCATCGACCGACTCTATGGTGCGTCGCGTTCGTGGCGTGCCCAGTCCGGTTTGGTGCTGCGCATAGTCAGTCGTGATGAGATGGACGGTCAATAACGACGGTCGATAGTGGTTCATGATGTAGTTGGCCATGTACGCCTCGCGCGCATCGCGGTTGATGGAACCGGCCATAAAGTTCTCGTCGCTGAGTCGTCCCGTTGCATGCAGCTCGAGCGTGTCGAGCAGACCGGCCGGCGAGCAGTTGGCCCTGAGGAAAGCCATCTGGTCGGCTCCCGGCTCGATGGTCCAGTATTCGGGCACATTGTACTTGATGTACGGCGATCCTTCCGACACTGGCCAGAAGAGCGAAGCCACCGTTCCGCCCTTTTCGCTGACCGCCTGCCACACGGTCTCGGCTTTGATGGAGTCGGCGTGCCAGTAGCTCACCGTGCGCGGCTGGTTGCCCATGAACGGTGCGTTGTAGTAGATATGGTGCTGGTCGGGAAGCACACCGGTTATGATGGTGGTATGCGACGGATAAGTGGCCGCAGGCGTTACACCCTTTATGCAGTCCACATACATCCCGTCGGCTTTCATCTGCTTCAGATTTTCGGAGGCGATGGTGGGATCGCTAATCATGGCACCCCTCATGCCGTCGATGGTGATGAGTATGACGTGCGTCGGCTTGGCGGTTTGCGCCATGGCACATGTCGGGGCGGCAAGCAGAAGGGCAGCTGCTAAGGTCTTAATTGAAGAAAGGTGCGACATATTCTGATTTCTTGTTATCCACAATTACTTTATTCATGTTATACTTGATGACAACGGTCTTGGCCTCGTCATCGATGGTGAAGGCATCCATGTCCTGGTTCAGCGGGATGAACGACGGTATCTGCGCCTTGGTGTATCCCTCGGAAGGCGTGTTGGCCGCCTCTATCTCACACACCGGGAAGCGGATGCCCAAGTCGGCCGCACGCCGGCCCTCGCCAAAGAATATCTCCTGACGCAGCAGGTAGAGCAGTTGCAACAGATTGTCCTGACCGTCGCACTGTTCTATCATCTCTGTGGTGACCGACGTTCCCGACACGTAAGGGATGTCGATGAGGTGAGGAGCCTGACGGTCGAGAATGAGGCCGCTGCGGAAAGGATCGTCGGGCGAGGCCGCCACCTTGTATTCGGAGCTGTTGGGGTACTTTTTGTATCCACCGTTGTCGCGCTGCTCGAGCTGGTCGTTTACGCCTGTCATCACGGGGCGCGACTGCACCAGCGAAAGTAGTGCGCAGAGGGTTTGTTTGGCTTGGGCGAGATCGTTGTCGGCAATCTCGGCTTCGGCGATGATCAGATAGGGTTCCTCAGCCTTGGCAATGCAGATGGGGCGTTGCTCCAGTGGGTCGGATGTCTGGAAATATTTCGGGTCGAGGAAATCAAGACGCGGCAGAGGCTGAAACGCCGTGCCATAGGGCGAACCATAGATATAGCCCTGGAAACTGTTGTCCACTCCATTCTTGCCGTCGAACGTCACTTGCTTGATGAAACTGCCAGCCACGTTCAGCGCTGCCTTGGCATATTCCACGGCCTTGGCCTTGTCGCCCAACCGGTAGTAAGCTCGTGCGAGCAACGTGTTGACGAAGGCCTTGTCGTCGTCGGTTGCGGCCAGCGGCAGACAGGCGTCAAAGGTCTCGATGGCTTTGTTGAGATTTTCCTTCCAGTCTTTTATCTCGCCACCGTTCTCCTGCGGCAGCCCCACGAAGTATTCGCCCGCGAGGAGATACGAATAGCCCTCTATGTAACGCAGGTTGAATTCTTGCGCTGTGGTCATTGTCCGGTCGGCCTTCGAGATGTTGTCAAGACCGTTCTGTGCCATTTCGCGCAGCGACCCCACGCCACGCTGCAGGTTGGTCACGTCCTGGTCGGTGTAGAGTATCGTGGGAAAGTCGAACACCTTACTGCTCTGGCTGTAATTGTTGAAATAATCGTCGGATAGGATTTCGGTCAGTTCCACATACTGGCTGACGGTTGTGGCGAACGTGCTGTTCGTGCCGTTCACCCACGTCTGCAGAGCGTTGGTCGTTTTCTTGAATGTCTCTTCGTCCACATTCGGGTTGATGATGTCACCTGGTGTAAGAAGGTCGCACGACGACAGCACAGTCATGGCCATTGCGCAGACCATAATATTCTTTTTGGTTAAAACGTTTTTCATCTTTGTGTGTTTATGAGATTGGCTCTTTGTTTTTGTCACATCGCGCGAGGTTAGAAATCAATGGTTACCGACCCGATAAAGCTACGCGGCGTAGAGTAAGACGAGTAGTTGAGTCCGCCCACAGCTACGGCACCCTGCGACTTGGCACCCGACAGCGATGCCTCGGGGTCGACCGACGACGATGTGAAAGCAAATGGGTTGTAGACATTGAAGCCCACAGTAAGCGACTTGATAACGCGACTGAAATTCCATTCATAGCTTACGCCGATGTTTCTGATTTTCAGGAAGTCGGCCTTCTCCACAAAGAAGTTGGTAAAGTTGAGCCATTGTTGTGCCTGTGTGGTGCCCTCAAGTGCCTTTTCGGGCACGGCTGGGTCTTTCAGACCTTTGGAAAAGCGGAACTGCCGGTCGAACGAGTGCACATAGGCACCAGTCTGCCAGTCGCCGCTAACAATGAACGAAAGCTTGCGCCAGCCGCCTGTCACCGAGAAATTGCCGTACTTGGTGGGCAGCGTGCTTCCCAGATTCTGCAGCGGCAGCACCTCTTTCAGCGAGCCGTCGGCATTCAACACGGCCTTGTATCCACGGATGAAGCCCACGGGCTGTCCCTTGGCAACGACTGTCTGCACTGTGCGCGACGAAAAACCGCCGATGGCAAACGGAACAGCCGTGCCGATGTCGAGCACCTTGTTCTTGTTGGTATTGAGCGAGGCGTTCAGGCGCAGCTTCCAGTCTTTCGTGTTGAGCACCTGCACACCGAGGCTCAGCTCTATGCCCTTGTTTTCTATTTTACCCACGTTGGCCAGATAGTTGGCAGACTGACCCGATGAGGGCAACGACGGCACATTGAAGAGAGCATCCTTGGTCAAGGCGTAGTAATAAGTGAAGCCGATGTTCACAATGTGATTGAACAGGGTGGCGTTGAAACCTGCTTCGTAACTGTGTTTCTTCTCTGGAGCAAGATTGGGATTGCCGTATTTGCCGAAATAAGCGGCCTGCTGGTCATTGTACGACCCGAACGATACCGTGCGCTGGTATTCGAAGGCGGGCGGATAGCTGCCCGCTATGCCGTAGTTGGCCATGATGCGCAGATTGTTCACCCATCCGTTTTGCGTCAGGGCTTTCATAAACGGTTCCTCGCTCAACACATACGACAAACCCACCTTGGGATAGTATTGCCAGCCCACGTTGTCGCCAAAAGCCGTGTTGTAGTCCGAACGCAGACCGAGGTCAATATAGTAGCGATCGTTTATGCCGATATTCTCCTGTAAAAACACACCATAACTGTAAAGGTAGCTGAGCCATTCATCGGCATGCAGCGTGCCCGCTCCCGAAATGATTTGCGCACCATCGCGCACGTTCGACCCGTTGTACACCGATTGGTGGTCGTAGGTGCTGAAGAATTGGAAACCTGCTGTAGTAATGCTGCTCAGCCAGTCTTTGTATCTCAGCTTATACTGGCCGTTGATGTCGGCTGTCAGTCCGAAATACTTTCTGTCGAAGTTGTTTATGCTTCCGGCGTTCGACGTTCCTTCGGGCTTCTGCTGGGTATAGATAAGATATTCGTTCGTAGTGATGTTCTTGTTGCTGTTCACCCTGTAGTCCACGCCGATAGTGCCCTTCACGGTCAGATTGTTCACCGGCTTGAACGTGAGGCTCTGCGATGTCTGAAAGCGTTTCACCGACTCTTTGTTGTTCTGCAGGCTTTCGGCTTTGCTCACAAACTCTTTCATCTTGGAGTAGGCATAGTCGTCGAGCGCATCGATGTCGGCACCATAGTTTTTAGTATTGCCGTCCTGGTCTACATAATGGAAGTTGACACAGGCAGCACCCTCGGTAAACCACAAGCCCGTGTAGCCGCCTTGGTTTCCGTTGCGACGCCGATTGAAGTCTTCCACCACAAAGCCAAATGAGTTTTGGTATTCGAGCATGCGGTTGAACTTCACATGAGAGCCGAAGCGCATATCGTACTTGCGGTCTTTGTTGCCGTTGTGGATCAGCGTGCCTGTGTTCTCGCTCATGCTCGCACCGAAGCTATATCCATACTTGTCGGTACCACCGTCAAAACCGAAACGGTATTTCTGCTTGAAACCCGTCTGGTGCAGCAGATCTTTGGTGCGCTTGAAATGGTAGAACTGCCCCGAGGCCACATCAACGCCAAGGTCAGCTCCGGCATAAAACGAAATCTTGTTGTTGGCCCCTTTCTTGGTAAATATCTGTATCACGCCGTTGGCGGCATCCGAGCCATAGAGGGTCGTGGCGGCACCACCCGTAACATATTCGATGTGATCGATGTTCTCCATGGGTATGTCGCCTATGGAACCCGACACTGCAGAGTTGCCACTGAGCGAGTTGTTGAGTGTGGCACCCGTGTTCATGTTGTCCACACGCACACCGTCGACATATATCACGGGCGTGGAGTTGGTATAGGCCGACGACAAGCCTCTCGACTTAATGACCGATGTTGAGCCGGGCTGCCCATTGGTCAGGTTGATCTGCACATTGGGCAAAGCGTCTTGCAACATCTGGTCGATGCGTCCCACCTTCACTTTCGCAAGGTCGGAGGCATTCACCGTGGTGATGTTCGACGACAGTCGGCGCTTGTTGATCTCGGCACCTTGGCCAGTAACGACCACCTCGTTGATTTTAAAATAATCCTCATCAAGAGAGATCAGATAGCGGTCGTCCTTCACCGACAGGTCGGTTCCAGAAAGCGTGCCGTCGTTGTCTACCGTTATCACCTTAGGAGCATAACCGACACACGATATCCGCAAGGTCTTGACTCCCGAAGTCTGAATATGGAAATGGCCGTCGCGGTCTGTCACCACGGCCGCCTGTGCATTATTGTCGGGTATCACAACAGCACCTACCAGTATCTCGTCAGTGCCCTTGCCTTTGATAACGCCGTTAATCTCTGCCTTTGGATTGGATCTGCTTTCATCGAAACCACCACGACACAAGCTCGTCAGGTGTGCAGTTCCATTGAGTAATGATGCAACTCTTACATTGCCGGCAGCATGGGTGCTGGCGCACGAAAGCACAGCTGCGCATGCCAAAGTGCCTATTCCCCTCATGTTGTTACTAACAATCATTTTTACCTTATTAAACAAAATAAACAATACCATTGTATCATTGCGAATGCAAATCTACAACTTTTTTTCCGTTTGCAAAGGTACTGTCTGCATGTTTCTTACGGGTTGCAAACTTATAAATAAGACAATTCGAAAGTAAGACAATGACGCTACACAGATAAAAACCTAACACAGAAAAGAGCGTAGCAGATTGGCCGCTACGCTCTTTTCTATATGTTTATCCCTATGTAGGAGGGACTTTGTTTGGGTCTGTTTGACCGAACAGGAATTACTTCTTCACGATTTTCTTTCCTCCGATAATCACAAGTCCTTTGGCGGTCTTGGCATCGACACGCACACCGCTGATGGTGTATGCCTTAGTATCGGCAGCATCGGCATCAATGCCGTTGATACCATCGGATGTTTCAATAGTCCAGGTGATGGTGGTGCCGGCCACGGCATCGCCGTTGGCATCGGTGAAATAACCGTCGGGAATGGTCATGGTGTAGACACCGGCTGTGGTAGCTGCCTCTGAGAGCTTAATCTCAAACTGGTAGATAGGATCATCCCAACTGTCAGGATAGATGGCATCAGGATCACCGTTGTAGATGACCGTGCCGTCGGGAGCAGTGATAGACACCTTGCCAGCAGCAGCTGAATATTCAGCCGAACCATCGCCGATGCTGATGACAATGTGCTGGAGCGAAGCCACAGTGCTGCCGGCCTCGGGATCGGTGGTGAAGAGGCTGGTCTGCGGGGTATCGCCATCAATAGTCCAGGTGATGGTGGTGCCGGCCACGGCATCGCCGTTGGCATCGATGAAGTAACCATCGGGAATGGTCATGGTGTAGACGCCGGCTGTGGTAGCTGCCTCAGAGAGGTTGATCTCAAACTGGTAGACAGGATCATCCCAGCTTTCAGGATAGATGGCATTGGGATCACCGTTGTAGATGACTGTGCCGTCGGGAGCAGTGATAGACACCTTGCCAGCTGCAGCTGAATATTCAGCCGAACCGTCGCCGATGCTGATGACAATGTGCTGGAGCGAAGCCACGGTGCTGCCGGCCTCGGGATCGGTAGTGAAGAGGCTGGTTTCAGGAGTCTCGTCGCCCAACGTGTAGTAGAGGGTGAGCGGCTCGTTGGTGCGACCGGTCATGAGGTCGTTGTCATACCAGGTCTGGTCGCCGAACACGCCGGAGGGGATGTCGATGGTGTAGTCGCCGGCATTCTTCTCGGCGGTGAGCACGGAGTCGAGCGTGATGACGGCCATATTGCCGTTGGTCGGGTCAGCGGCGAGCGTAGCGGTGTACGACTTACGCTCAGCGCGGTTGTAGACAGTCACGGGAGTGGTGTTGACGTAGATGGTCTCCTCGGCCGTGAGGCGGATGGTAG
>CAVKHW010000083.1:0-7868 GCA_963656105.1 Eggerthellaceae bacterium | reverse complement strand
GTTACAACTACGCTTGGTAAAATCAGCAACCGATGAACAACATTTCGCTGTTTGAGTATTGCTACGGATGTAGTGTCTGTGCCTCTGTATGCCCTAAAAAGGCCATATCCATGCATCTTGATGCTGAGGGATTTTACAAACCCGTTGTCAACGAAGATGTCTGTGTTGACTGCAGTTTGTGTCTGACGGTGTGTGCTTTTAATGCCACGAAAGTGATGCAGGACACTGCCCCGATAGCAAGTTATGCCGTATGGAGCAAAGACCCTGATATACGTTATAGGTGCACAAGTGGTGGTGTCGGCTTTGAGATAGGTAGGTTTTTGCTGAACAAAGGATACAAAGCCATCGTATGCAAGTACAATCCACAAACCAAGCATGCCGAACACTATGTGGCCGAAACCGAGAAGGAACTCGAAGCCTCTATCGGATCGAAGTACATTCAGAGTGATGCCATACACGGCTTTTCTAAAATCGAGAAAGGGCAGAAATTTTTCATTACTGGCACTCCTTGCCAGATAGACTCAATCCGCAGATGGGTGCGCAAGAGAAAAATGGAAGACGATGTCATTCTCTTGGATTTTTTCTGCCATGGTGTGCCTTCTTATTGGCTTTGGGACAAATACTTGGCAGAGTTAACGTCTAAAATAGGTGTAGTAGGCGATATTACTTGGCGCAATAAAGACACGGGCTGGCAAGATTCTTGGGCAATGAAGTCTGGTGAACGCTATATCTCATGGTCTTCCAAGGGCGATTTGTTCTACAAGATGTTTTTGGGCGATTGTTGCTTAGGCCGACAATGCTATAAAGACTGCAAATACAAGTACGACCATTCTGCGGCCGACATTCGAGTGGGCGATCTTTGGGGAACTACCTATTGCCACAATGAAAAGGGGGTCAGTGGGGGCGTATGCCTTACTCCAAGAGGGCAAAGCCTATTAAACAAGATGAAGCCGATGCTGCAAATAATAGATTCTTCGTTGGAAGTAGTCGCGGAGGCTCAATTTAAGGAGAATCCCACGATGCCACGTTCGTACAACTATGTAAAGGAAAGTTTGAAAACCGATACGCCACTTTCTGTCATTGCCAAAAAGGCTTCGCAAATAGAATGGCCGATAGAAGTATCAAAGAAAATAAAATATTATACCCAACGATTGCCAATAAAAATAATGGAAGTCATTGGCATCAAATAACACCAATCCCATGAACATCTGTACCATCACCTGTCAGAACGCCGATAATCACGGCGCACGCCTTCAGGCTTATGCCCTTGCCGAGTATTTGCGTCAGCAGGGGCATGCGGTCAGGGTGATAGACTACCGTCCCGACTACATGACCTTCCGAGGCACGATGTGGTTCTGGCCCGGATGCTCACTGCGAGGCTGGGGCAAACTCTTCTTGCAGATAGGCGACCGCCGACGTGACTTGCAGCGCCACCGCAAGTTTGTGGAGTTCTCTGAGCGTTACATACCGCTTACACCTTATGTATATAATAGCGCAGCCGAACTACAGGCGCATGCCCCCGAGGCAGACCTTTACATTTGCGGCAGCGACCAGATATGGAACACCACGTTCCGCAACGGCACCGACCCTGCCTATTACCTCGACTTCGGCACACCAAAGACACGCCGCATCAGTTATGCGGCGAGTTTCGCCACCGATGAGTTGGTGAGCGGCACGGAAGCGTTTGTCAAGGAGCGATTGTCACGTCTCAACGCTATCAGCGTTAGGGAACGTTCAGCCTTGGATATACTTCATGGTTTAGGGCTTGACGGAAGCTATGTGCTCGACCCTGTATTTCTCTTGCCAACAAGTCATTGGCAAACCATGACAAAACAATGGGAAGAGCGTGTGGGCAACGTTACCGAACGCCGCGGCAAAAAATACATTCTCGTGCACGATTTTATGCGCGACCCCACGGTTAAAACTGTGGCGCAGCGTCTCGCCCATCTTACAGGGGCAGAGATATGGCAGGTCAGCCCCCATCCGCTGCACTACGGCCAGAGGTTCTTCCGCACGGCTGGTCCCGAGGAGTTCCTATGGCTTATCCGCCATGCCGAGTGCGTGGTGAGCAACTCGTTCCACGTCACAGCGTTCTCACTGATTTTCCAGCGCGACGTGTTCGTCGTGAACCGTGGCGACGGACTCAACAACCGAATGGCGGATGTGCTCCAGCGGTTTGGCATCATCCACCGCCTTGTCGACGAGACGACTCCCGACAACACATTGCGCCAGCACATTGACCACACCCGCGTGACAGCAGAGATAGAACGGCAGGCGGCGGCATCGCAGCAGTGGCTGAACCAACATACTGCAGGTATATGTCCTCCTAAGTGATTTCTTTATAAATGACAAAAATAATCCCCCCACTAACAAAGTCCACCGCACTACGCGTGGCATTGTTGTTCCTTTTCTCCACCTTCGTCCTGTCGTGGCTCTCGTCCGACTCGTTTCTCATGCACGAATGGGGGGCTCGTGGCGACAGCTCGTGGTTCTTCACCTGTGGCAAGGCATGGATGGAAGGTCTTACCCCCTATGTCGATTTCACCGACTCGAAAGGTCCAGTGCTGTGGCTGGTCTACGGTCTGGCTTACCTGCTGACCCCCACCTCTTACAGTGGGGTGCTGTGGATGAGCGTTGTGGCGCTCACCGTCACCCTTGAGTTTGTGTGGCGCACGTCGCAATTGTTTGCCGGCCGTCGCAGTTCACTTGTGGCGGTAGTCTTGATGTCGGTGCTCGTGCTGCTGCGACCGGTGCATAACGAGACGAAGGCCGAGGATTTCTGCCTGCCATGGATATCCATTGGCCTCTATTACACTTGCCGGGTGCTGCAGCCGGCATCGCGCGTTTTCCTTCGCCGTGCTGCCTTCTGGATGGGAATGGGCATGGCGTGGTGTCTGCTGGTGAAATGGAACGTGTTCTTCATGATGGGCGGCATGGCACTCGTTGTGGTCGTGAAGGCTTTTGCCTACAAACGGGCTGACGCAGTGCTCATGGGACTGCTGGGCATGGCCGTGGTGTGTGTGCCCATGGCCGTGTGGTTTGCCGTGTCCGGCAATTTCTCTGCTTTCGTGCAGGAATATTTCGTCAATACCTTCGTCATCACCGACAACGGCAATGATATGGGCACATGGCGCAGTGCGCTGGCAGGTCAGTTTGCCGATGTCTATATGGCGTTTCACACGTTGCTGCTTTATGCAGCACTTGCCAGCGTATGTCTTTTCTGTCGCCGTTTCCATTTCTCGTGGTGGCTGCTGTTTGTGTGCCTGCCGTTCTTCCTGTTCCTGCTGCTCAAGACCAATGCGCTCCACTACTGCTTGACGATTATGCCGTTCTTCACCTTCTTCATCCTCTTTGCAGCCCGGCAGTGTCCGCATGCGCTGCGCAGGGTGTCGGCAAGGGCGCTGGAGGCAGTGCTTGCGCTGGTGGTGCTTGCCAATATTGCAGTCAGTATGCACCGCGAGAACCTGCGTTTCACCACCAACCCCTATTCGCTCCAGTGGAACGCCATGCAACGGTTGCTGACGGAAAAACGCTATCCAAAGATCATGTTCAACGTGGCCGACAATGGTGTGGGTCTGAAGTCGCGCGCTTTGCCTGCTTGCAAATATTACGCCAAACAGAAGGCTGCCACTGCCGACATGACTGCCCAGCGCATCGCAGCCCTGCGGCAGCGCAAGCCCGACTTCTTCGCGTTTATCATGGAACCTGAGGCCTCCACGCAACAGCTGCTGCACGCCTGCGGCTACCGCCAGTGTTTTGCCTCCGTGACGGTGGAGGGACGCCGCGAGCGCATCGCCCTGCCGCTCTATGCCAAGGAGTAAGTACAGGACATAGATTGCCATCATTCCAAAATATCATCTATCGTCTCTCCACCCACGACTACGGTAATGAGGCGGAGGTGGAGAAGATATACCAAATGTTACAATGAAGCAACGAAAACTCTCGCTCGATATCATCCGCATCTTTGCATGCCTGCTGGTAATCACCTGTCATGCGCCTATGGCGCGACAAGACGCACATTCTTTCGTGCATGCCGCGGTGAGCTTATTCTCGTCGCCTTGCAACATGCTCTTCTTCCTTGTGAGCGGAGCGTTGCTCTTGCCGGCACCGGGAACAGACCTGAAGCTCTCCACGCGCGACTTCCTGCGCAAGCGACTTAACAAGGTGCTGCTGCCCACACTCGTTTGGACGGCATTTTATATCGCGGTGTCCATAATTTTGAAGAAGAACGATCTCGATGAACTACCGCAGATGGTGCTCTCCATACCATTCAGTCCGCAGGGCTCGGGCGTACTTTGGTTTATGTATTCACTCATCGGCCTCTATCTTCTTACGCCCATCCTCTCGACATGGCTGCGGCGAGCGAGCGAGAAGGAGGAACGCTTCTACCTATTGTTATGGTGTGTGACGCTGTTCTATCCGTTGCTTGAGGGCGTTTTGAAGATTGACCAAACATACAACAATATCCTTTATAACTTTTCTGGCTATGTGGGCTATTTCGTCCTCGGGCATTACCTGTTGCACTATGGCAGCAGGTTCCGCTTGTGGCATGCCACGGTGCTGTTTCTCTTAGCTTTGGCAGCGCCATTGGCTACTAAAGTGATGCATATCGACAATATCTCGGGCGTGTTCACCAATGGTTTGTCGGTGTTCGTGCTCTGCTATGGCTTGTTCTGGTGGACGCTGCTGCGCGCTGTTGCCAACCGCTTCACGCAGTTGCACCGTTGGCAGACGTTGCTCGTGCGGTTGTCCAGCTTGACCTTTGGCATCTATCTCTGTCATATCTTCATCATGCGCGTAGGATTGTGGAACGTTCCGTTCATAGCTTCCCTTCCAGCCCTTCAGCAGATAGTTGTCACCATTGTGCTGACGTTCGTCATCTCTCTCGCCATCGCTTGGCTTATCAGCCTCACTCCGGCAGGGAATGTCGTGATAGGCTATAGACAAAGAAAAGGATAATGGAAACGGCCGTATCTTCCAAATCCAGCCGCAACCCCGTGGTTGACATCGCCAAGGGTCTGCTCATCATCCTTGTGGTGGTGGGGCATACCTCCGGACTTGACAATGATGTGAGCCGCTACATATTGTGGTTTCACATGCCGTGCTTCTTCATCATTTCTGGACTGTTCATGAAGACCGACGGCACACTGCGCGGCGAACTGCGGAAGAAGCTACTTCGTTTGGCTGTACCTTACGCTTGCTTCTCTGTCATCCTCGGCAGCATCATGCATCGAGGACAGATATGGCAGACCATGCTCGCCACGCTCTACGGTGGCTGGGCAATACAGAACGCCTACACTTACCCGTATTATTTCCTCACGGTACTGTTTGTAGCCTCGCTCCTTGTGTTCATCCTGCTGAAATACACGCGGCGGCCGTGGTTGTGGATAGCCGTGGGGTATATGCTGAGTCATGCCCTAGCCATGCGCTTCAGCCTTGCTCAACTCATCTGGGTGCCATGGGATGCCGACATGGCATTGTTTGTGGCTGCCTACTTGATGATGGGATACAAATGGCATGCGCTGTTTCTTGAAAACCAGTTCGGGGGCGTATGCCTCCTGCTAATGGGTGTATTGATGGCCCTTGATGTGGCTGGCGTGATACACTATTCGTTCAGTCTCAACAAATTCATTTGGCCGATTGGTCTTGACCTCCTCGTGCCGTTCGTTGCCATGCAAGCTGTGCTTTACGTGTCGCGGTGGATAGCCAAAGTGACGGTCATGCGTCACGCTTTGTGCTATGTTGGTCGTGCTTCGCTCTGCGTTATGTTGCTCCACGCCGCATTACTGCAGTTGAGCTATGCCATGTTCAGCGGCATGGATGTCTGCATATGGGTGCATCCATGTGTTGCCGCCCTCGCAAGTCTTGCCGCCTATTGGCTGCTTTCACGTTTTCGCCTCACGCGTCTGATGCTGGGCGAAAAGAAATAACGCAGACGAAGACACACGTTCAAGTAAGGGGATAAATTGCAAGAGTCTGAAAATCAGAGTCCTATAAAATTGCACCGATTAGGTGCAGAAAATGTTTCGGTGGAAAAGGTGGCGGTCATGATAGCCAATGGTGGAATACATACTGCATTAAGCATCACAAAATACTTGAACCACGAATAATGCAAATCGCAAGCCTATTCGTTAAATTAGTTAGATTTGTGGTTCAATAAAAAAACAATCATGCGTTTTTGTGGTTTAACCACGAATTATACAAATCACACGAATAAAAACCATGCGCAAGTCATTCGCTAGATTAGTCGGATTTGTGGTTCTATAAAAAACTATCATGCGTTTTGTGGTTTAACCATGAATTATACGAATCACACGAATAAAAGCCATGCGCGAGCCATTCGTTAGATTAGGGTATCGGCAACGGAAGAAAGATGCCGCAAAGGTGGCATAATATGAATGGCGCGGCAATTTTATCGTCTATAAACGATAAATATGAATGATTTTTATCGACTATGAACGATAAAATGCATATATAGCCCTAGAGGGACGCAACGGTTGCAGCCCAGGGGTTCATGTGGTAATATTAGCCTTGGAAGGGTAGGATGTAAAGTCCGCAACCTAGATCTCATGTGGCAAATGTAATATTAGCCCTGGAAGGGCGTAACGGTCGCAGCACAGGGTGAAGCGTTTGCGTCAGCAAACGGTGTAACCCTGGGTTTCCAAATGGCAAATACAAGGCTGGCCTGTAAGGTCAGCACAGCAATAATGTCTCCATCTACAAATATGACCAAACCTCGCATATTCATCAACATACACTACTTGGAGATAGGTGGTGCGGAGACCAGTCTCATCGGACTGCTCATGGCACTCGACCCCAAGAAGGTGGATGTCGATCTCTTCCTCAATGACCCACGCGGCGAGATGATGCAGTTCATCCCCAGTTGGGTGAACGTGCTGCCCGCCGTCGGTGCCTATACCATGGTGGAGCGGCCGATGAAGGAAGCCCTTCGTAAGGGGTATGTACGAGTGGCGTTGGCACGCTTTTGGGCGAAATTCCGCTTTGCCCAGTATATGCGGCGCGAGAAACCGAAGGACGGCGATGCCATTTTCCGCTTCATCAGCAAGTATGTCGTGCCGCAGTTGCCGAGCCTTCACCGCTTCGGCGAATACGACCTCGCACTCGCCTTCATCACGCCCCCCAACATCCTGCCCACGAAGGTCAAGGCCAAACGGAAGATAGGGTGGTTTCACACCGACTACCGCAACATCTCCGTGCCCAAGCCCCTGGAAATGTCTATGTGGGAGGGCTACGACCGCATCGCTTCCATATCGGAGGAGGCGACGAAGAGCTTTACAGAGAAATATCCCGAGCTGGCCGACCGGGTGATGGTGATAGAAAACATCCTCTCGCCCCACTTCGTGCGTATGCGTGCCGACAGCGAGCCGCGACCCGCCGATATGCCCAGTGAGGATGGCGTGACCACGCTCCTCACCGTAGGAAGATATAGCCCCCCAAAAAAACTGGAGGAGATACCCCTCATCTGCCGCCGACTCACGGAGATGGGCGACAACGTGCGGTGGTACATCATCGGCTACGGTGGCAGCGACCAGTATATCCGTGACGCCATCGAGAAGGAGGGCATGCAGGGACGTGTCATCCTGTTGGGCAAGCGGACGAACCCCTATCCCTACATGAAGGCGTGCGACTGGTATGTGCAGCCGTCACGCTTCGAGGGCAAGAGCGTCACCGTGCGCGAGGCGCAGATGCTCTGCCGCCCCGTCATCATCACCGCCTACAAGACGGCACCCTCGCAGGTGCAGCACGGCAAGGACGGTCTCATCGTACCCATGCCAGCCGAGGCGTGCGCCGTCGCCATGCACGAGGCACTCAACAACGCCCCACAGAAAGAAAACATCATTCATTAC
>CAVKHW010000082.1:0-8129 GCA_963656105.1 Eggerthellaceae bacterium | reverse complement strand
TCCGCGCCCATGAAGCGTATACCCCCGACCCCTCTCCCCACCCCTTCCAAGGGGTGGTACCCCCTCTTTTGTCCCTCTTTTCGTCCCTCCAACCCTCCGAAACCCTATATATAATAAGGTATTAGCCCAAATCCGCCCTCCTGAAACCTATATCGCAAAGTGGCAGTTTCCCCCTACTTACCCCTTAAAATCATCCTTTTCCCTCCCCCTCTATCCTACCCCCGAAAAACCCGAATGTGTAACCCCACTTTCCCGAAAATGTAACCCCACTTTGTAACCCCACCTGTAACCCCACTCCCCGTTTTTACCCCATTTTCGCCATTTCCCACTCTCTCCTCTCCGCCCCTTCCACCGCCATTCTAACGCCCTCCGAGCCTCATCCGAACACCCTCCGAACAAAGCCCCATAAACGTCCCACAATCGCCGTAAACCCCAATAAACAAAGGGACTTACCGTCACAACACAATAAAGGCCGTAGACGTAAATCTACAGCCCATATCAATTAAACGACGCGTAAACCCACGCCCCCGCCTAAGCCTTCAAAAGTAAACCGAAATTAAACCCATGTAAACGCTTCGTTTTACGCCGCCCCACAAGCCTCATCCACCCAACTCCCTGACACTCAACGCTCTCATCCCATTTTCACCCGACCGTCCCACATACGCTTCGTTTTGTGCCCGGTAGGTGGCAGCAGTGACCAGCAAGTCCCAATCATGTTGTAGTCCATGTTGTGTTTGTGATGTGTGCGAGATGCCGCATGGTTTCCAGTTGTATGTCTGGCAACCATGCGGCATTTGATGTTGTGCGTTGCGTGTAGCGCAATAACGCGTTACTTGATAGATACCTTCAGCGGGTTTCTCACGGCCTTGGCTGCTTTGGCCAACAATGCCTCCCAGTCGGCAAAGCTATGTAGGGCTGTGGCTTGGTTGTGATTCCATCCCGATCCGAAATAGTAGGTGAAGGTTGTGCCTGGCTTGTAGGTCGTTTTTGCGAGTATATGTCCCGTTGCGATGCCGTTGTCGCGGGGTTGGAAGAAGGTGCTGATGGCCTTGCCGGGGAAGAGCAGTCCGATGTAGATATGCCCCATCTCCTTGGCCAGTTGGTCGCGGTAGTGGGGGTTGTAGACGCTGGCATCGCCCAGGTCGTCGTAGCCCATGTAGCCATCTTGTTGGTTCAGTGCGTAGGCGTTGGGGTTCGACTTGTGTACCACGGTTCCTGCGGCCACGTCTACAGTCTGTTCCAGTCCGTTGTAGGTCACCTCGGCTCGGTTGAAGTGCGAACCGGCGTCGAGCGTGATGACGCGCTTCTCGGTCACTTGCTTTCCGTTGATTTCCCGTTCGGGATAGGTCAGTTCGACGCAGAAGCGCAGTGGTCCGCAGTCGAGAATCTTGTATGATTTATAGCACTGCGGCATCATCAGTTCGCCCTTTTCGTTGAGCAGTGCGTTGGCACCGCCGCCCAGCGTGGGTCCCACGGTGTAGCAGTCCATTCCTTTTCCGTGGTTGATGTGGTAGCAGTAGGCGTTGTAGACCTGGTCGGCGAGGTCTTTGTATCCCCTTTGTGCCAGGTCTTTGATGGTTTTGCGCATGGTGGCATCCTGTTCGCTGGCATACCAGTAGTCGAGCATCAGGTCGGTGGTGTTCTTGTTGAAGAGGTCATAGCCCACTGCGCCGCCGTGTCCGTAGATGCGGTATGCCACTTTGTCGTTCTCCCATCCGAACTCGTCTTGTCGTTCGGTGAAGAGCCGTCCTGCCACCCGTGCCTTGTATTTCTGCGGTGTGCCTTTGGTGGCGTAGTATTGTGTTTTTCCTTTGGCAGCCACGCTGGCCTGAAATATGAGCTTTCCGTCGTGTGTGGTTTGCGATGCGATTTCGTTGCCGTTGGCGTCGGTCACGATGATGTCGGCTTGCGCGTTTAGTTTGCGTTGCAGCTGCGTCAGCGGTGTTTCGACCATCTCGGTGCGTGCCGTTGCCAGCGTGTTGGCCACAGTTATGGTAACCTTGTCAGCCGCCTGTGCCATGGTGGCGCAGGCTGTGAGGATCATGATAGCTATTTGTTTGCAGTTCATGGGTATCTGATGGTTAGGTGTTAGTCCTTCAGCGGGTTCCATCCCTGTGCCGTGATGTCGAACTCCTGGCTGTCGCGGCTGATGAGCTTGGTGCCCAATTCGGGTTTGGTGATGTAGCCTATCTGGCGTATGCCCTGGCTTTCGAGAGCGTTGAGCTTGTCGTGGTCGCCGATGGGCACGGTGAAAAGCAGTTCGTAGTCCTCGCCTCCGTTGAGAGCGCAGGTGGTTACGTTCATGTTGAATTCCTCGGCCTGTACGGCAGTCTGGTAGTCTATGGGAATGTTTTTCTCGTAGATGCGGCATCCGCAATGGCTCTGCTTGCAGATGTGCAGCAGTTCCGACGACAGTCCGTCGCTGATGTCCATCATGGCGGTAGGTCTGATGTGGTTGTCGCGCAGCAGCTGGATGATGTCGCCCCTTGCCTCGGGTTGCAGTTGCCTTTCGAGCAGATACTCGCGTCCTGCAAAGTCGGGCTGGAAGTCGCTGGCTTGCGCACCTTGTTGTCTGAGGTGTTTCACGAGAGCATCGTTCCCGGCTTTTTGTGCTTCGGCAATTTTGCGATTGATGTCGTCGAGCTGTTGGTAGTACACCGTTTTCTCGCGTTCGAGCAGTTGCAGTCCCATGTAGGCGGCTCCGAGGTCACCGCTGACACAGATGAGGTCGGTTTCCTTGGCTCCGTTGCGGTAGACGATGTCGTCATTTGGTGCGTCGCCCATGCAGGTGATGCTGATGGCCAGTCCGGTGAGCGATGATGTGGTGTCGCCGCCCACGATGTCGATGTTCCATTTGTCGCAGGCACGCCGCAGACCGGCGTAGAGCTGTTCGATGTCTTCCACGCTGAACCGTTTGTCTACGGCTATCGACACGATCATCTGCCGTGGTGTGCCGTTCATGGCAAAGATGTCGGATATGTTTTCCATGGCCGCCTTGTAGCCCAGTTGCATCATCGACACGTAGGTGAGGTCGAAATGTACACCTTCCATGAGCATGTCGGATGTGGTGAGCACCTCGGTGTCGGGGTAGTGCATGACGGCACAGTCGTCGCCCACGCCGTAGCGCGAGCTGGAATTTTTCAGTTGCAGGTTGTTGGTGAGCCGGTCGATGAGTCCGAACTCGCCGAGCTTGGATATTTCCATATATAATGGTATGGTGATGTTGGTGTCACGAGCGCGCTATCATCTCGCGCATGATTTCGGTCATTTTGGGTTGTGCCGCTGCCGCTGCCAACTGCACATCCTCGTGGCTCACTTCCACGGGCACGTCGAATCCGCCGAGGTCGGTGATGATGCTCACGCCGAAGACGCGTATGCCGCAGTGGCGTGCCACGATCACCTCGGGCACGGTGGACATGCCCACGGCATCGCCGCCCAGCGCGTGGTACATGCGATATTCGGACGGAGTCTCGAAGGTGGGGCCTTGCACGCCAGTGTAAACGCCGTGCTGCAGGGCGATGCCTTTCTCCTCGGCTATCTTGTCGGCCAGTGCGATGAGGTTGTGGTCGTAGGCTTCGTGCATGTCGGGGAATCGCGGCCCGGTGGGGATGTTCTTTCCGCGCAGCGGGTGCTCGGGAAAGAGGTTGAGATGGTCGGTGATGACCATGAGGTCGCCTATGTGGAAACGGGGGTTCATGCCGCCCGATGCGTTGCTCACGAAGAGTGTGGTGATGCCCAGCTCATACATGACACGCACGGGGAAGGTCACTTCTTTCATCGAGTAACCCTCGTAGAAGTGGAACCGCCCTTCCATGGCCATGATGTCTTTTCCGCCAAGTTTGCCGAATATCAGTTTGCCGGCGTGTCCTTCGACGGTCGACACCGGGAAATTGGGTATCTCGCTATAGGGTATCTCGGTGGTGTCAGTTATCTCGGAAGCTAATTGTCCCAGGCCTGTTCCCAGAATGATGGCTGTCTTTGGACTTGCCGTCATCTTTTCTTTTAGCCAGGATGCTGTTTCTTGAATTTTTGCGTACATAGCTTATTATTTTATGGTTGAAGTTTTCTTCTTGGTCGAGCATGAAGCGTATGCGTATGGGCAGTGCGTAGAGTGCTTTCCTTACGTCGGCGCTGAGGCTCGGTGTGGCCAGCAGCCGCGTGGCGTCTTTCTCAGTGGTGATGACGATGCGCGGCGCGGGCAGGTTGGCAAACGCCTGGTTGATGCGTGCTGCGTCTTTTGCGGTGAACTGGTGGTGGTCGCCGAAGGTCATGGGCGTGATCGACCGACACTGTCCTTTGAGGTCGAACTCCATCTGTCGTGGCGAGGCGATGCCTGTGAGCAGCAACACGTTGGCCGAAGAGAGCGGCGGCAGTGCTTTGCCTTCGGGAAACACGGGGGTCAGCGCGTCGTAGTCGATGCAGGTGAAGAACAGTGCCTGGTAGGGAAACAGGTTCAGCGCTTTGGTGAGCACGCGGAACTCCATGGGTTTCAGGTCTTTCGGGCACTTGGTCACGATCACGATGTCGGCGCGGTTTTTGCCTTTCATGGGTTCGCGCAGCCGTCCGGCGGGCATGAGTTTGTCGTAGATGATGAGGCGGTGGTAGTCGACGAGCAGTATGTTGATGCCCGGTTTGACATAGCGGTGCTGGTAGGCGTCGTCAAGGAGGATGACGTCGACGTCGCTCGTTGGTGCATCGTCGGTGAGGTGGCGTATGCCTTCGCGCCGGTTCTTGTCCACTGCCACGTAGATGTCGGGGAATTTCTGTTTCATCTGGAACGGCTCATCGCCGATGGTGTGCATCGGTGTGTCGCCGTCGGCCAGCACGTAGCCGCGGCTCTTGCGCTTGTATCCGCGCGAGAGCACAGCCACCTTCATCTTGTCGCGCAGCAGTCTGACGAGGTACTCCACGTGTGGTGTCTTGCCCGACCCGCCTACGGTGATGTTGCCCACGTCGATCACCGGAATGGCAAATTCCTGCTGGGGCAGCACGCCCAGGTCGAAGAGGTGGTTGCGCACGCCCACGCCCAGGCCGTAGAGCCAGCTCAGCGGCAGCATCCAGTCGTTGATTTTTATGAGGTCGCCTTCCATGAGCCGGTGGGTCAGAGGTTGGTGATGATGATCGGGCAACGTGCCTGCAGGGGGTCGAGCCACTGCACCGACTGCAACAGTTTCACGGGTTCGTAGAAGGTGCCGAGCGTCAGCCGCAGTTGCTCGTCGAGCGCATTGCCCTTGCTGGCGGTCATGTTGAACACTTGTTCCACGAGGCTGGCCGGTGCGGGGTAGGGTGCGGTGTGGTACGCTTCGAGCTTGGCCAGGCGTGCGGCCTTGTCGATGGCTCGGTCGATGCCGCCCAGCTCGTCGACGAGATGCAGCTTGAGGGCGTCAGAACCGAGGAACACATGTCCTTGTGCGCGTTCCTCCACCTGCTGCATGTTGAGGTGTCGGCCGCGTGCCACACGACTCTTGAAGAGTTTGTATCCACGGTTCACGCTGGCTTGCACGTAGCCCATCTGCTCGGTAGTCATGGGTGCCATCATGCCGCCCATGGTGGAGTTGCGGTTGGTTTTCACCTCGTCGTAGCGCAGGCCGAGCTTCTCAGTGAGCAGCTGCGACTTGTCGAGCAGCAGTCCGAAGATGCCTATCGAACCGGTGATGGTCGTTGGCTCGGCCACGATATAGTCGGCAGCCGCACTGATGTAGTAGCCGCCCGAGGCAGCCGCTCCGCCCATCGACACCACCACGGGTTTCTTGGCACGCAGGGCTTCAATCTGATGCCATATCTGCTCGGAGGCATAGGCTGATCCGCCACCCGAGTTGATGCGTATCACGACGGCCTTCACGTTGTTGTCGTTGGCCAGTTGCTCCATGTCGGCGCACATCTCCGGCCCCACGATGAGGTGACCTTGGCTCATCATGCCCTGCGCCGGACGCTCCTGCACAATGTCGCCCCAGGCGTAGTAGACGGCAATCTCGTCGCCGCTCTGCTTGGCGGGGGCGTTGGCCATGGCCGAGACCGACACCTGCGGTATCATGTCGTTCTTGCCCAAGCCGAGGCGACTGCGCACCACGCCCTTCACCTGGTCGTTGTAGAGCAGGCCGTCCACCATCTTGTAGCGCACGAGGTTCTTGGCATCTTCGAGCGACACCACGCGGTCGGCGTAGGCCTGCAGCGAGTCGGCGTTTATGCCGCGGCTCTTGGCCACAGCCTGGCACACCGTCTGCCACCAGCCGCCGATGTAGCGTTCGGTTTGCTCGCGGCTGGGCTGGCTCATGTGATCCTCGGTGAACATTTCGGTGGCGCTCTTGTACTTGCCGCATTTGAAAGGCACCATCTTGACACCGATCTTGGCCAAGGCGTCTTTCACAAACATCATCTGTCCGCCTAAGCCCTGCCACGACACTGACCCTTCAGGGTTGATGTAGAGCTTGTCGGCCACCGTCGCCACATAGTAGGTGCCCACCGAGTAGTCCTCGCCGTAGGCCACAATCCACTTGTGTGAGGTCTTGAAGTCGGCCAGTGCGGCGCGTAGCTCCTGCAGTTGCGCCATGTCGGCGCTGAGGCTCCCGGCCTCCAGATAGATGCCCTTCACGGCATCGTTGGTCTTGGCCTTGGCTATGGCTTCGAGCGTTTCGCGCAGGCCGTTGGTGGCGGTGCCCTGTACGATGGCCATGAGGTTGTCCTCGGCCATCTCTTGCAGTGTGCCGTCGAGCTTGATGGTCAGCACTGAGTTGTCGGCCACCTGATGGCTCGATTGTGCGGAGGACACCATGCCCACGATGCTCATCAGGGCCAAGCCGCCCACAATCACACAGAAGGCCAGCAGTCCCACCAGCGTGGCGCAGACCGATTTGAAGAAATCTTTCATTTTCGTGCGGTTGAATATTCTTGTTGTCTATTGCGATGCAAATCTAACACTTTTTTTATGATTTTCCAAATGCGCGCAGGTCTTTGTTGCGATTTTGTCTGATAATGCCGCGCCGACCTTGTGGCGCTGTGGCTGTGCGTCTCTGCAATCCTAAGTCTGCGTCGCTTTCCTTCCTGTCTTTCCTGTGGCGTGCCTTTGGCGGTTTGGCGGTAGGGAAATATCGAGGAAATAAACCGACAATAGGCTTTCGGAAAGGCCGTTCCCAGCTTGCCGCTTGTCGTGTCGGCCGGAAAACGCAAAAAATGCCACTTTCTGCAACTGGCAGACAATCAGGCGGTTGTGCAGACGGTTGATTTTCGGCGTTTCAGACGCACCGTTTCGTCCTTGCGACAGCTATCGTTTCGCAGTGCCGTTCATGTCCTCTCGCGTTGCGACGGATGGCCTATGGCATGGCGTTACGTGCTTTGCTGCAATGCCGTTGGGCATATATGAACGCACGCGTCGGCCGAAATCGGTCTGCCTGAAGGGGCTGATTGCCGCTCTGGAGACCTTTAGCGGCGCTGCCGCGCGCTAACAGCCGGGCTGCACGCGACAACATTTGTTCAGAACCATCTTTACAAACCGCTGCTTCTTGGCAGAGTATCGTTGACGGCATATAGCGCAGCAGCCACCTTATTTAATTTATCTCAAGTTTCTGATTTGGAAATTATGATTGAAAATACGTCCCCGAAGGGGGCAAACTCTGCATAACCGCTGGTGGAGCGAGCGTAGCGAGTGAAACCTGCGGACTTGAACCGGCAACTCCATGAGGCGTCCTCGAAGAGGGCGAACCCACGCACGAAGAATCTCTGCATGGAACGTTCGCCCTCTTCGAGAACGATTTTATGCCCCGACGTTCTATCCGCAGGTTCCCTTCGCTCCACCAGCGGTTATGCAGAGTTTGCCCCCTTCGGGGACGTATTTTCAAGCATAAATACCAAAATCCGAAACTTAAATAAACAAAAAAAGTTTCTGAAATGTTTGGCGGTTTCGTAGGAAAGCAGTACCTTTGCACTCGCAATTCGGAAAATGGGCTTTATGCCTCGCCGAAAAGCAAGCTAACGCGTCCTTAGCTCAGCTGGTAGAGCAACTGACTCTTAATCAGTGGGTCTAGGGTTCGAATCCCTAAGGACGCACCCCTTTCATGGAAAGCAATTTCCGTTGAAAGCGTCCTTAGCTCAGCTGGTAGAGCAACTGACTCTTAATCAGTGGGTCTAGGGTT
>CAVKHW010000081.1:0-8309 GCA_963656105.1 Eggerthellaceae bacterium | reverse complement strand
ACAAACAACAAAACAATATGGGTTACGTTTTGCCGTCTTTTGGACTCTTTTCGGTCTATATCGCCACCTCGCTCGGTCGTAATGCCCGCATTACTCCCTTACTCGCTGACGATATGCCCTCGAAAAAAGTATCAAAATCCAGCATAGCTAATTTATAGAACCCAACTTTAACACAAGAGAATGGAATAATGAAAAAGTTTTTTCTTTTAATGTATGTAGTGTTCACCCAGCTGCCGTTGCTGGCTCAGGTGGACTCGTTGGTGGTGAAGACCGACTCTTCGGATGTGCGCCATCAGGTGTTGTTGCAAACCTCCAAGGGCGACATCGTGCTGGAGTTGTATAACGAGATGCCGCGCCATCGCGACAATTTCCTTAAACTGGTGCGTGCCGGTTATTACGATGGCATACTGTGGCACCGTGTCATAGCCGACTTTATGATTCAGACGGGCGACTCCACCACGCGCCATGCCAAGCCTGGCGCAAGCGTGGGCGAATACGATCTCGACTACCGCATACCGGCCGAAATAGTCTATCCTAAATATTTTCACAAACGCGGTGTCTTGGCTGCCGCACGCGAGGGCGACGCCGAGAACCCCGAACGCCAGTCGTCGGCTGCCCAGTTCTATATTGTATGGGGCAACACGTTCAGTTCCACCGCGCTCGACAAGGTGCAGGCTCGCCTTGACCAAACCACAGGCGGTAAGGTTCAGCTTACTCCCGAGGTGCGCGATGCTTACCGCAAGTTCGGAGGCACACCGCATCTCGATGGCCAGTACACTGTCTTTGGCGAGGTGGTAAAGGGACTCAATGTGGTGCGCGACATCGACTTTGTGCAGACCGACGACTATGACCGCCCGGTGTGGGACGTGAAAATACTGAAGGCGACCGTCATCAAATAACCCTTTCTACTGATTGCAGCCTTCTTATGGGATTAACGGCACGCCGCATCCTCATTGCCCTTGTTGCAATAAGTACCTAATCGCAATAAATTATAGCTTAAATTTCTTAAATTTAAGCTATAATTTATTGCGATTTATCATCCCTTGATATTCAGTCGGTTATGTTCTTGCTGTCGGCAAGCCGTTTATGTCCTCGCCATTCTTCGTTTCTGCAGGTTGTTTTTGATGGCATTTATCAACTGTGGCAACGCTTCCGACACATAGACCGTGGTTCTGCCATTTGGTAACAATTCGTAATTTTTCTTGATTTTCCTTTCAAAAGCTATAAAGTTTCGTTTTTTTTCCTAAATTTGCCCGTGTCATTTGCATAGCAATGATCTATGCTGCCATTTGGGTTCTTCCCAGTAGGCAGCATGTCGTAACGGTATCAAACAAAAACAGATTGGTTTTGCTCGCTTATAAGATTTCACGGTTTCTTGCCTCCAACATTGTGCAATGGATGTTTCAGGCCATTGCGGTGCTCCTCCCGTCGTGTGCCAAAGCCACCGTGTGGTCGGCCGACAACCTTGTGATGGTGCATCTTCAGGATCGCAACCGCTACGTTTGCGATCCCGACGGAGTGCTGACGCCATCGCTCCGCGACACTGCCGACACCTATCTTCGCCGGCTTCATGTGGAGTGTGGCATACAGACGGTGTTTGTGGTGGTGCGCCATGTCAAGGATGGTGACACGTTCCGTATGGCACAAGACATTGGCAATAAATATGGGGTGGGCGACAAGAAGAGCCGTCGCGGAATGGTTGTCGTGGTCGCTGTCGACGACCGTCGTTACACCCTCGCCCCCGGCATGGGACTGGAGGCCGACCTGACCGATGTGGAGTGCGACGACATTGCCCGGGCTTGTATTGTGAAGAACATGAAGGTTAATCAAACCGATGCCATGGTGACCGAAACGGTAAGGGCGCTTTACAACAAGTTCAAGACCGGACAGACCGGTGTGCCGGCCATCGACAATACCGACGACCTGTCGTCCGACGACACCCTGCTGGCCTTGGTGGTTTTGCTGCTTTTCTTGGGGTGGCCCACATGGCAGCTCATCAAATTGATGCTTATTGCCTTAGGACTCATGAAGAAACCTGCCGAAACGCGCAAAAAACACCGTCGGCATAACGACGACGACTGGTTTCCACCATTCTTCTTTGGTGGTGGCTTTGGCGGTGGATCGGGGGGAGGCTCCATAGGCGGCAGCTTTGGTGGCGGCAGTTTTGGCGGCGGCGGATCGAGCGGTGGTTGGTAATGGTTAGTATAAAGCAATAATAAATATAGATATGAAGAAAAGTAACATCATTCTTTTAGCGGTTGCAGTCGTTGTCGTCATGATTTGTATGGGGGGCTGCAGCGCCTACAATGGTATGGTTGGCGACCAAGAAGCGGCCACTACGGCTCTGGCCAATGTCGAAGCCACCTATCAGCGCCGTGCCGACCTCATACCCAATCTGGCCAAGACGGTGCAGGCCTATGCCAAACACGAGAAGGAAACACTCGAGGGGGTGATGAAGGCTCGTGCTGCGGCCAGTCAGGTGAAGCTCGATGCCGACAATCTGACTCCCGACAAGCTCAAGGCTTTTCAGGATGCGCAAGGCGAGCTGACGCAGGCTCTGGGCAAGCTCATGGTTGTGGTCGAACGCTATCCCGACCTTAAGGCAAGCGACAATTTCCATAGCCTCCAGATTCAGTTGGAGGGAACCGAGAACCGTATCAACGAGGCACGTCAGAAATACAACGATGCCGTGCAGACCTACAACAAGACGGTGCGGTCGTTCCCGAACGTTGTCTTCGCCGGAATGTTCGGCTTCGAAAAGATGACGAAGTTCGAGGCTGCGGCAGGAGCGGAAAAGGCACCCGAGCTTAATTTCGATTAATCCTCCCCTTTGCAGCCGATGTGTTGCAACACGGAGGGCGCAGGCAGAGAGACCATAGGTGTCTGTAATGTTTTGCGAGACACCCCAAAACAAACAATCCCAATGACGTCAGGCATTAGTGCCTATGGTCATTGGGGTTGTTTTTATCCGTAGGTTCTTATTCCTGGTTCAGTATCTCTTGGGCTCGTTCCAAGGCGATATTGATGTGGCTGCAGATATTCTTCTCGCCCACGAAATCGTAGAACCTGGCTTTCTGCAGGGCAGCGTGAACGGCTGGCACCACACCCGACAGCACCACCTGTATGCCTTCTTTCTGGCTCATGATACAGAGGTTGGTGAGGTTGTGTATGCCCGTGGAGTCGACAAACGGCACCTTTCTCATTCTGATGATGCGCACCTTGGGGCGGTCGCCGAACGTGGCCATAATCTCCTCGAAACGGTTGCCGGCTCCGAAGAAGTACGGGCCGTTGATCTCGTACACTTCCACCCCCTGTGGTATGGTGAGGTGCTCGAGGTTGCCCATCGTCATGTCGCTGTCCTCGCTGATCTCGTTCATGATGACCTTCACGTCGGTGGTCTCCGACATGCGTTTCATGAACAGCAGGCACGCGATGATCAAGCCTACCTCAATGGCCACGGTGAGGTCGAAGATGATGGTCAGGAAGAAGGTGATGAGCAGCACCGACACGTCGCTCTTCGGATTTTTCATCAGGGCGAGGAACGAACGCCAGCCGCACATGCCATACGACACGATGACCAGTACGCCAGCCAGACAAGCCATCGGTATGTATTTGGCCAGAGGCATGAAGAAGAGGAATATGAGGGTCAGCGTCACGGCATGCACAATGCCGGCTATGGGGGTCTTTCCGCCGTTGTTGATGTTGGTCATGGTGCGGGCTATGGCACCTGTGGCGGGTATGCCGCCGAAGATGGGCGAGGCGAGATTGGCCACGCCTTGGGCTATCAGCTCGGTGTTCGAGTTATGGTGGTCGCCTATCACACCATCGGCCACAGTGGCCGACAGCAACGACTCGATGGCTCCCAGCACAGCGATGGTCAGAGCCGGCGACACCAGACTCTTGATGGTCTCCCATGTCAGGGCCGGCATGTAGGCATCGGGGATGTCGTTGCTCACCGAGAAACGGTCGCCGATTGTTTCGATGGTTGTAACGCCAGCGTAGTGCTTGAGTGCCAGCGCACCCAATGTCATCACGATGATGGCTACCAGCGATCCCGGTATCTTTTTGCTCAGCCGGGGCGTGAGGGCTATGATGGCCACGCTGAGCAATCCCACACCAGCACACCACCAGTCGATGGTGTTGAGGTGCAACAGATAGCACTGCCATTTCTCAATGAAGTCGCTCGGCACCTTGTCGATCGACAGACCCAACAGGTCTTTTATCTGTGTCGTGAAGATGGTTACGGCTATGCCGCTCGTGAAGCCTACCACAATGGGGTAGGGGATAAACTTGATGATGGTGCCCAGATGGAGCACGCCGAACAGGATGAGGAAGGCACCGGCCATGAGTGTGGCTATGGTCAGTCCCTCAATGCCGTATTGTTGTATGATGCCGTAGATGATGACGATGAAGGCGCCCGTCGGACCGCCTATCTGTACCTTGCTGCCCCCTAATAGCGATATGATAAATCCGGCTACAATGGCGGTTATGATTCCCTTCTCGGGTGTCACGCCTGAGGCGATACCGAACGCAATGGCAAGTGGCAGGGCCACGATGCCCACAATGATGCCGGCCATGAGGTCGGTCATGAAAGTCTTCTTGTCGTAGTTTTTCAGGGTGGCGTAGAGCCGCGGCTTGAAATCTAACTTACTGTTCATCTTTTGTCGTTATCATGAAAATGGGGACACTTTCCCCTAAAATTAAAGGTTGCAATCTCGAAACTAACCGCTGGCTTGGCCGTTTCTGTGGATTGCAAAATGCTAAGATCGCGTCAATTCGGGCGCAAAGGTACGACTATTCTCTAAATTTACCATTGCTTAGACAACATAATTTTAGGGATTGTCCTTGTTTGCAGCGTGCCGGCCTCCATGTGCTTTCTCTTTACTAATACCCATGGAGAGCCGGCATCCACCTTACTCAAGTTTCGGATTTGCCATTTAGCAGATGTCTCCGAAGGGGGCAATTTTTCAACCATAATTTCCAAATCAGAAACTTGAGTCACCTTACATGATTCCGGTCACTTTGTCTTTGTTTTTTAGTTTCTGCTCTACCTCTGTGTGTTTTTTCCCACCGGTCAGTCGCCACGCCACGCTGAGCTGCACGGCGTTTCCCGCATCCGTTGAGTGTAGGCTCGTGCATTTGTTTACATACTGGTTGACTATGGTCGAACGGTATTTCAGCGGATTGTGCTGGAAGGGATTGATGCAAAATAGTGTGATGTCGCAGTTGCCAATGCGGTAACTCGCTGCTGCCATTATCGTGCCTGCGTTGTATCCCTTCATTTCTGCTTCCATGAAACGCCAGCCGCTGTCGGCCGACAATTGCACCGTCCATTTCCCGAAATAACCGGTCAGGTTGCCACTGGCACTAAACGATGTGTAGCAATGGTCGTAGTTGTCTCCGCGGTTGAAGAAACGGGCCATGCTGCCGTTAAGACCTAAGGAGAGGCGGTTGGCGATAATGTCTACATTGTTGTAACTGTTTAGGTAGATCATGTTGCAATGGGGTTGGTTCACCTGCGAATAAAGAAATTGGTTGTCCGTTGTACGGATGTATTTCCCAAGGTTGCAGTTGCGGTTGACGCGGTACATGGCCGTCAGCTGTGTATAAAAACCGGTGCGGTTGTACGAAACGGATAGCGTGTTTTCCAGTTGGCTGCTTGGTTTCAGTACGGGGTTGCCCACTTTCCATTCCATACTGTTTTGACGTATGCGTGTGTCGGAAATCATGGCAATGTTCGAAATGTGCTGCGACAGCTCGATGCTGTATGACAGGTTTACGCCCGTAAGGAGTGGGTACGACAGTTGCATCTTCGGTCGCCATAACCAGTAGCTGTATTCGTTTTCGCCTTGGCGGTAATGGTCGTAACTGGCTCCTATGCCAGTCATATACATCAACTTCCCCAAAGCTCCTTTTATCTGCGCAAAGGCGTAGGTGTCTATCCGGTGTATGTTGTTGCTGCTGGCCACATCGCCACTGTAAATATTGCTGATATATTTCCAGCTTGTGTTCAGGCCAGCCGTCAGCGTGAAGGGCTTGAGCTTGTTCTCGTATATCGCCTCGCCAATCAAGGAGTAGGTGTCGCCGTTAACATCGTAGTCGTAGGCACCGCCTTCATTGTTAAAGTTGTTGCTGATCGTGTGTATGTATGTCCCAACCGCATTAGCCGTCAGGATCTGGTGCTTTCCCAACTGCTGTTGGTAGTAAAGGTCGATCACGG
Source organism: Eggerthellaceae bacterium (assembly GCA_963656105.1). Taxonomy (GTDB): domain Bacteria; phylum Bacteroidota; class Bacteroidia; order Bacteroidales; family Bacteroidaceae; genus Prevotella. Next base: position 2,089 of record CAVKHW010000081.1, on the reverse strand, counting down.
GGTTGGCGCTTCGCTCCTTGTTGCTCTCGGTAGTGGTATAGTCCGACGTGCCGCTCTCGGTCACGAGGCGGTGCGAGAATGTGCGTGGACTGTTGCTTAATGCGGTCGAGAAGGTTGCCAGAAACACATAGTTCGCACTGTCGGCCAGATTGTATCTCAGTTCCAAGGTGTTGTCGTAGGTGCGTGTCCTGTTGTCCTGCATGTTGCGGCCGATTAGGTGGTGCGTGCCGTCGGAAAGCAGATAGTCGGCCGTCTCGCTGGTCAGACTTCCTTTCGTGTCCTGATAGCCTTGCTCGTAAATCACCCGCAACTGGCTCTTCTTGTTGTTTATCGAGGCGTATGCGTTGTTGAATCCGCTTAGTGCCGTGAGTGTGTTTATGGCCTGTGCCCCCACCGAGTAGCCCCATGTCGGCCGGCGTGTGTGAATGTCTATCACATAGGCTATGCCGTTGCCGTAGCGCACTCCGGGATTGTCGATGTAGTCCACTGACGTGATGCTTGCCACATCGATCGCCTGCAGATCGTTGGTGTTGGCGATAATGCCATTAATACGGATCTGTACCTCGCCCCGGTTGGATATAGTCTGCACAGTGCGCGACAGTTCATCGATGCGGATGTCGGGAAATGCGAGCTTCTTCAGCAGCGAATAACCGGAATAAGCGTGTAGCTTCTCTGCCTCGGTAAGGTACACGGTCCTGCCGTCAACGCGCCGTACGACACGCGCTCCTTTCACCACCACTTCGTTGAGGGCAACGGTGTCTTTCGCTTCTTGGCCATAGGCCGTCATGCTCAATGCGCTCAACAGGGGTAACATGCAAAATGCAATCAATTTTCTTCTCATACTTTTTAGACTTGTTTGTGAGGGCAAAAGTAGGGATTACCCTGTTCTTGTCCATAAATTCTGTCTGACATTAGTCTGACATTTGAAGTTCGGCGTTTTTTTATCCTCGTAAAGATTCACGTGGAGACGTTTTTTTCTGTTGTTCACTCAATGCAGTTATCCACAAAATACTTATCTTTGCAACCAACTATTAAGCATACGCAAGATGAAGATGAAATCCTATCACGCTGTAATCGTGTTGGCGGTGCTCATTGTTTCTGCCATCGCTACAAGTGTCAACAGTTACCGACGAATGCAGAGCGATATCGAATACGATTTGGATCGCGCCCTTGCCATCACACTACATGAGCGTAACGATCAGTGGTTGACACCTGATACTATTTACGACTACCGTTCGCATCTGAGCATCGATTTTCTGAAAAAGACGAGCTTGCTCTGCTATGTGGTCGATGATAGGCATAATCGGCTCTCCGCAACACGCAACGACCGGCAGCTGCTCACCAGCAAGACCATGACCTTGCATAGCCATGCCGTGAGAGGTTATGCCAACTGCTCTTTTGCTGATGTGTTTGGCATGAGCGACCAGCGCATGCCTTTTTCTTTTGCTCTTTTGTCGGTGTTGTGGGGCATCGCAATGCTCTATCGTTATCGCCGGCAGCCGATTACCAGTAGCAGCGAGGTGGTGAGTGGGGCACTCGATCAACAGGAAGATTGTTTTGCCGGTCACGTTTCCTGCACCTTGGGCACATTGTCTTATTTAAACGATGAGGATTGTTTTTACAATCATGTCAGTCAACAAGTTGTCCGCTTCACACCCATGCAGCATCAACTGATGCGTATGTTTTTTGCAAACAAGCTCCATCAACTGTCCAAACAAGATATCTGTGCAACGCTTTGGCCTAAGAAGCCCAATGCAAACGAAACATTATATACGCTGATACGGCGCATGAAACCTATCGTGGAAAATAATGACCTGACCATCGAGTCGGAAAGGGGTATGGCCTATACACTAAGGGAGCACACAGCAGACTAAGCCCCGCTCCGTCCATAGACACCCCATCAAGCCCATCAAGCCTATTAAGCATAATATGCCTATTATGCTCATAATGCCTATTAAGCATAATATGCCCATTATGCCCATTAAGCCTCCCTCCTCCCATTATATATAATGTATCCTCCCTCTTTCTCTCCCTTTTTGTCAAACAATCCGAAAACATTGCATAATTCTCACATTTTTTCTTGCAAAAG
>CAVKHW010000080.1:0-8820 GCA_963656105.1 Eggerthellaceae bacterium | reverse complement strand
ATGAATCAATACGAAACCGTTTTCATTTTGACTCCCGTTTTGTCTGATGAACAGATGAAGGAAACGGTCGCTAAATTCAAGAAGCTGCTCACCGACAAAGGTGCTGAGATTCTGAACGAAGAGGCCTGGGGTTTGAAGAAGATGGCTTATGCTATTCAGAAGAAATCTACAGGTTTTTATTGCCTGTTGGAATTCAAGGCTGAGCCATCAGTGATTGACGCTCTTGAGACAGGCTATCGCCGTGACGAAAGAGTAATTCGTTACATGACCGTGAAGCTCGACAAGCACGCTGTTGCTTACGCTGAGAAGCGTCGTGCCAAACTGGGTAATAAATTGGAGGCATAATTATGGCAGAGCAGAAAAATTCAGAAATCCGTTATTTGACCGCTCCTTCTATCGATACCAAGAAGAAGAAGTATTGCCGTTTCAAGAAGAGCGGCATCAAGTATATCGACTACAAGGATCCCGAGTTCTTGAAGAAGTTCCTCAACGAGCAAGGCAAAATCCTTCCCCGTCGTATCACAGGTACCTCACTGAAGTATCAGCGCCGTGTGGCTCAAGCTGTAAAGCGTGCTCGCCAGATTGCACTGCTTCCATTCGTAACCGATTTGTTGAAGTAATTTAAAAGGAGGCTAAGATATGGAAATTATACTGAAGGAAGATATCATCGGTCTTGGATACAAGAACGAAATCGTTAAGGTAAAGAGCGGTTATGGCCGTAACTATCTCATCCCTACAGGTAAGGGAGTTATTGCTTCAGAGAGCGCCAAGAAGGTTCTTGCTGAGAACTTGAAGCAACAGGCTAACAAGATTGCCGCTGCCAAGGCTGCTGCTGAGAAGCGTGCTGAGTCTCTGAAGGATGTTGAGGTCGTTGTTGTTGCCAAGGTTGCCGCCACTGGTCACCTTTATGGTTCAGTCAATGCCGCTATCGTTGCTGAGGAGTTGGCAAAGAAGGGTATTGAGGTTGACCGCAAGATCATCACTATGCACGACATCAAGAAGGTTGGTGACTTTGAAGCTACCGTCCATTTCTTCAAAGATGTTGAGGTGAAAGTTCCTGTCAAGGTTGTAGCTGAGAAAGAAGAAGTAGCTGCTGAGCCTGTTGTAGAAGAGGCTCCCAAGGCTGAAGCAACTCAGGAAGCTGCTCCCGCAACAGAAGAGGAAACACCTGCTGCAGAGTAATCAAAATACATACTGTGAAACAACTATTGGTTGTTTCGATATAATATGAGAAGATCCCGTTTGTTTTCCACAAACGGGATTTTCTTTTTAGGTTCATCTTTATTTTTATTGGCTCATATAAACTATGTTAGGGGTTTACAAATATATTTCGGGATATTTTTGCTACCTTTGCAAAATATAGGGTATCTCTACCTGTTGTCGACAATAGGGCGACAGGCTTAAGTCTGCTCTATTTTTCAAGTAGTGTATTACCATCATAATAATAAAGAAATGAAAGCATTTGTATTTCCCGGACAGGGTTCGCAGTTTGTCGGCATGGGCAAAGACCTCTACGACAATAATCCTTTGGCTAAAGAATTGTTTGACAAGGCTGATGAAATTCTTGGTTTCAAGATAACCGACATCATGTTTGCTGGTACCGACGAGCAGCTGAAACAAACCAATGTCACTCAGCCAGCAGTCTTTCTGCATAGTGTTATCTCAGCTCTTTGCTTGGGTGAGCAGGATGCCAAGATGGTAGCAGGCCATTCTCTTGGCGAGTTCTCAGCCTTGACTTTTGCCGGTTCGCTGAGTTTCGAAGACGGCTTGCGCTTGGTGGCTGCCCGTGCAAACGCCATGCAAAAGGCATGCGAGGCTAACCCTGGAACGATGGCAGCTATCATAGGTTTGCCCGATGAGAAGATAGAGGATATTTGCGCCGAGATCAGCAAGGGAGGAAAAGCGGTTGTTGCAGCTAACTACAACTGTCCTGGACAATTGGTCATTTCGGGCGAGAACGAAGCCATCGCCGAGGCTTGCGAACAGCTGAAAGCCGCAGGTGCCAAGCGTGCATTGCCACTTCGCGTGGGGGGCGCTTTCCACTCTCCTCTGATGCAACCTGCTAAGGAGGAACTTCAAGCAGCCATCGAAAAGACCGAGGTCAAGGCTCCCAAGTGCCCGGTCTACCAAAATGTTGATGCTTCGGCTCATATTGATCCCACGGAAATAAAGGCAAATCTTATCGCACAGCTCACTTCGCCAGTGCGTTGGACCAAGACTGTGCAGAACATGATAACTGATGGTGCCGATGATTTCTTGGAGTGTGGTCCTGGTAAGGCACTTCAAGGCATGATAGGACGTATTGATAAGGCCGTGACCGCTCATGGTATTTAAGGTGAAGCTACCTGCGATAGTTAATGAATAGGAAAATCATCATTTATCAACTTCTCCCCCGTCTTTTCGGCAATAAGAACCAAACGCGCAAAGCCAATGGTAGTTTGCAGGAAAACGGGGTGGGAAAGATGAACGATCTCGATGCTGCGCATTTACGCCGTATCCATGATATGGGGTTCACGCATGTCTGGCTAACAGGAGTTCTTCGGCATGCCACCAAGACCGATTACAGTCAATACGACATTCCACGCCAACATGCCGCAGTAGTGAAGGGCGAGGCTGGGTCGCCTTACGCCATCGTCGACTACTACGACATCGACCCCGATATAGCTGTCAATGTTGACCGACGCATGGATGAGTTTGAACAACTTGTGGCACGAATACATAACCAGGGCATGAAGGTTATCATCGATTTCGTGCCCAACCATGTTGCGCGCGAGTATCATTCTATTTGCCGTCCAGAGGGCGTGACCGACCTTGGCGAGGAGGATGATGTTAACAAGCATTTTTCCCCGAGCAACAATTTCTATTATTGTCCCGGTCTGTCATTCGTTGGCCCTGTTACTGTCGAAGGTGATGCTTATGCGGAGTTTCCCGCCAAGTGCACGGGAAACGACCGATTCGACAACACTCCTGGTATCAACGACTGGTACGAAACGGTAAAACTCAACTATGGCGTAGACTATTGTGATGCCGGAGGACGCAGTTACCACTATGACCCTGTGCCTAACACATGGAGCAAGATGACCGATATCCTGTTGTTTTGGGCGTCGAAAGACATAGACGGTTTTCGCTGCGATATGGCCGAAATGGTACCCCATGAATTTTGGAGCTATGCCACAGGCATTGTGAAAGAACGCTATCCACAGTTGGTGTTTATAGGAGAAGTGTACGACACGGCACAATACCGCACTTACGTCAAGGCTGGTTTCGACTACCTTTACGACAAGGTGGGCATGTACGATTGTGTTCGCGATGTTATCTGCAACAGTCGTCCGGCAAGCAGCATCACTTATTATTGGCAGAGTGTGGACGATATAAAAGACCACATGCTCTACTTTCTTGAAAACCACGACGAGCAACGCATAGCCAGCGATTTCTTCTGTGGTGACGGTCGAAAGGCTATCCCGGCTCTAATCGTTTTGGCCTTGCTACGCAACAATCCGTTTATGGTTTACGCAGGTCAGGAACTGGGGGAGCACGGCATGGATTCCGAAGGGTTCTCTGGTCGCGACGGCCGCACCACGATTTTCGATTACTGGTGTGTTGATACGCTCCGACGAGGCTATTACGACCGACGGCATCTCACGCACGATGAAAAATTGTTGATGGCCACATACCAAAAGGTGCTTTGCATGGCCAACAACGAAAAGGCTGTGTGCGAAGGCGAATTCTTTGACCTCATGTATGTCAATCCGAATTCGTCTCAGTTCAATCCCAGACATCATTACGCATTCTTACGCAAGAAAGACGATGATGTGCTCTTGGTAGTGGCCAACTTCTCGAAGGAAACTGTACATGTTGGTGTAACTATTCCAGAGCACGCTTTCGAGTTTTTAGGTTTGCCGGAACGCGAGGTGGATGCCACCGACTTGCTGACAGATGAACATCTATTGCTCACTCTTAAGAAAGACAGTGCCACGGAAATGGATTTACCTGCATATTCGGGAAAGGTTTTGAAATTCAGTATTCATATGGAAAACAACACTTACGAACTGAATGCCCATAACAAAGAGGAGTTTCCGCCAGCTCATACAGCTGAACATCTGCTCAATCAGGTGATGGTTCGCATGTTCGGATGTGAGCGTTCATCGAATGCACACATCGAACGCAAGAAGAGCAAGATAAGCTATCTGCTCGACCACAAGCCTACGCGGCAGGAGGAAAAGGCCATTGAGGACAAGATGAATGAACTGATAGTGGCCGACTTGCCCGTTACATTCGAGTATGTAGATCGCAACCACATTCCCGAAGGGGTAAAGACCGACCGTCTGCCAGACGATGCTTCGGACACGCTCCGCTTGGTACATATCGACGATTTCGATGTGTGTCCTTGTATTGGCAAACATGTGCGTTCGACGGCGCAAATCGGTCGCTTTGAACTTCTTGGTACAAATTGGGATGTTAAAACCCACATGTTCCGCATTCGTTTTAAGGTGCACCCTTAAACAATGGGTTCATGTAAGCCTTGATGACAACAAACTAAAAACAATATGCTGAAGTCTGTGAGGCTATGTCCTGACAGACTTCTTGCATTAGAAAAATCTGAAAAACTAATCAATTACCTTAACCATGAAAACGCATATTAAAAAACTGGGTGTCTTTGTCGTTCTGTTTGTTATTGGATTGGCAAATGCTTTAGCTGAAGAAATAACCGTAACGTTTTTGCCTGGAACAACAAAATCGAACAACTACAAGCAAAACGCAGATACCATCACATTGGATGGAGTAACCATTACTTGTAGTAGTGCGTCATTTGCTAATGAAGATACATACAGGTTTTACGGTGGCTCGCAAACGACCTTTTCAGTAGACAAAGGGACTCTGAATAAAGTTGTGATTTATCATCCGAAAACTCAGAACTATCCACCATTTGATAAAAAAACCTTATCTTCAGGATCTTATTCCATAGATAATTATGTTGCTACGTGGACAGGTAATGTTAAAAGCTTTACAGTTAAAGCTAACAGTCAAGTTAGGGCAACGCAGATAGATGTCACCTATAGTATAAAACGCGATGGGACAGAGGACAATCCCTATACCATAGCTGATGTGATTACTCTTGGAGCCAACGGAGTTACGGGTTCCGACGTATATGTGAAAGGAGTTGTCAATGAAGTAAGGTCAACTGCCGAAAACATTGAAGATGAAAAAAGCTGCAATTATTCTGTCGCGGATGTTGTGGGGGATGGACAAACCTTAGATGTATACGGAGGTAAGTATTTAAATAAAGCTGATATAATTTCTGCCGAACAAATCGCTACAGGAGATCAGGTGGTGCTTTGCGGAAAGCTGGAATTAGTTGACGAAAAGTCTGTTCGCTTGGCACAGGGCACTTATATAGACCATTTTTGGGGCAACGAATTGACCCTCGACGAGGAAAGAACAAGCAATACGGTGGAGAACTTGCGCCATGCAACCGTGACTTTGCACCGCACTTTCAATGCCAATGCCTGGAATTCCTTGGTGTTGCCATTCGATATAACTGAAGAACGGGCGGATCAAATTTTCGGTTCTGACGCTTGTTTTGCCAATTTTACAGGTACTCACCTTAATAGTGACGACACCTATACTCTCGTTTTTGAAATGACTGAAAGTATTTCAGCCAACACCCCCGTATTTGTTTATGGAGCTTCCAATGTGGATAATACTGTTATAGAAGATGTGCAAGTGGTAAGCGAAACGGCAAGCGTTACACCCGACAATGCCGCTTTTACTTTCATGGGTAGCTACGATGCCATGACACTGAAAGCACAAGACTGGTTTATATCTAGCGACAACAATTTCTATCGTGCCAATGGCAATGAGACGATGAAGGCAACTCGCGCAGTGTTTCGTCCCCTTACGTCAGCGACAGGCACCAGTAACTTGCGTTTCCATCTAGGTGAACGTCCCACAGGTATCAAGGTTGTTGGGGTAGGGAACACAGCATCGCATAAAGCCCCCGAATGTTATAACTTGATGGGCCAGACAGTAGCTGACAACTATCACGGAATAGTTATCGTAAATGGAAAGAAATATGTAAACCGATAAATAGTATAGCTATGAAATTAATTTATACCAAACCAGCGACTTTCTTGATAAGTATAAAACCATCGAATTGTCTTCTTGCAGGATCGGGTGGCCCTACCGAAGGACTTTCTAACGAGCCAGGCTATGGCGGATCAAACAACGGCACTCATCCTGTCGGCGCGAAGCAGAACGATTTCAGTATATGGAATGATGAAAACGAGTTTAAGCTCCCATAAAAAAAGCCCCAAGACATTTGTTGCGATGTCTTGGGACTTTTTTGATAATACGAAACTTATTTGGTTTCTATCTCTTCCTTCATATCGATGAATTGGTTCTTGTCATCGTAGAACTCGTATTGCAGAAATGCGAGTTTTTGTGATGGGATGACGTGAACGCCAAAACCATATTTGAGTTGCCATTTCCGTTTGAGGCTTATCACCCCTTGATTGATGTAAGCAGCCACGTATGGATGTACGTGGAGATAGAATTTCCTGATACCAATCTTGTGTATTAGTTGGTCAATTTTTCTTTCGAGTTGGTCGGTGAATAGAATGCTCGATTTTATTTTCCCGGTTCCGCAGCACGATGGACATGTTTCTTCGACGTTCACATCCATGGCAGGCCTTACGCGCTGTCGTGTGATTTGCATAAGCCCGAATTTGCTAAGAGGCAGGATGTTATGGCGTGCTCTGTCTTTCTGCATGTTTTTGCACATGCGCTCGTAGAGCATTTGCCTGTCTTCGGCCAAGTTCATATCGATGAAATCGACCACAATGATGCCTCCCATGTCGCGCAGTCGCAACTGGCGTGCCAGTTCATCGGCTGCGCCCAAATTGGTTTCAAGTGCTGTCCCCTCTTGTCCTTTCTCGTTACGCGACCGATTCCCACTATTCACATCCACAACGTGCATGGCTTCGGTATGCTCAATGATGAGGTATGCCCCGTGGGCATAATTAACCGTTTTGCCAAAGCTAGCCTTAATCTGTTTGGTGACATTAAAGTTGTCGAAGATAGGCACCTTTCCAGTATATCTCTTAACTACACCTGCCTTTTCAGGGGCGATAAGTGCCACGTACTCTTTGACATCTTTGCATACTTCTTCATCGTTTACGTAGATGTTTTCATAGCTTGGGTTGAACAGGTCGCGTAGCAATGCTACGGCTCTTCCTGTCTCTTCGTAAACGAGTTGTGGGCGTTGCTGTGTTTTCTGAACCTTGACGATTGCGTCCTCCCAGCGCTTCGTCAGTATTTTCAGTTCTGCGTCCAGCTCAGCAACGCGTTTTCCTTCGGCTACGGTGCGGACAATCACACCGCAGTTTTTGGGTTTGATGCTATGGATGAGTTGCTTAAGTCTTGCTCTTTCTTCACCGCTCTTTATCTTCGAAGACACCGATACCTTGTCGCCAAAAGGTATAAGGACAAGGTATCGCCCAGCGAAGCTTAGTTCAGCTGTCAGTCGAGGTCCCTTGGTTGAGATTGGTTCTTTTACAATCTGCACTAGCACTTCCTGATCGACGGCGAGCGTCTGCTGGATGCTTCCATCCTTTTTTAGCTCGGGCTGGTGTGATGCCTTGGCAAAGGGAAAGAGTTTTCGCCTGTCACTTTGCACTTGTTTCAGATACTTGGCGTACGAATTGAATTGACTTCCTAAATCAAGATAATGCAGGAAAGCGTCGCGCTCATAGCCCACATCCACAAAACAGGCGTTGAGGCCCGGCATGAGCTTCTTCACCTTGGCGATGTAGATGTTGCCCACAGAAAAATTGGCAGAGCGTGTTTCGTTCTGATATTCCACAAGCCGCTTGTCTTCAAGCAGAGCTATGGATATTTCCTGAGGCTTTACGTCGATAATTACTTCGCTTGTCATCTCTTGATTAGTCATTGATTATAAAAAGGGACCCACCCTTACGGCACGTCCCCTCTCAAGAATTGTCTAAAGGGTTTTACTTGCTCTTATGACGGTTCTTACGTAATCTCTTCTTACGCTTATGCGTTGCCATCTTGTGGCCTTTCTTCTTTTTTCCGTTTGGCATAGCTGTTTAATTGTTTAAAATGTTTATTATATGTAATTTGAATTGTCGGTTACTCGCCCTTCATTTCATCAACGAATGCCTTGGCTGGTTTGAAGCTGGGCAAATCGTGGGCAGCAATGGTAATGGTGATGTCTTTGCCGATGTCGCGGGCAGTCTTGGGGGCACGGTGCTTGATGATGAAACTGCCGAAACCGCGAAGATAGACGTTTTCTTTTCTTTCAAGCATGCTCTTCTTGACGGTCAGCATGAAACTTTCTATGACCGCTGAAACGTCTTTGCGTTGCAAGCCAGTCATGTCGGTAATCTCGTTGATGATCTCTGCTTTTGTCATATACTGATTTTCTCTTTTCTGATTATTGTTTTTAAAAATTACTATCCTTAATCTTACGGAGTGCAAATATACAAGTTTTTCGTGGGATGGAGAAAGATTTTTGCTTTTTTTTCAAAAAAACCGCTATTTTTCTGTCTAGAAGTGCCTAACTCTCAACTCTTTAACTTGGAAAAGGTGGGTAAGGAATACAATATCGGAATTTAAGAGGCAACTATTTTGTAAGAATAATTAACCGCATTGCACTAATTTTCGCTATGGCGTAAAAGCCAAGCTTCTAACCAGGGTTCACTAATTAATTTCCGCCCAACAACCTTGCCGCGTGAGCGAGATTCTCGCAAGATGGCCGAGAATGAGGATTATTCGCTTTTTGAAGGCACCCAAGCCCATTTT
>CAVKHW010000079.1:0-8846 GCA_963656105.1 Eggerthellaceae bacterium | reverse complement strand
AGCTGACGCATTCCTTGAATTACATTCCGTTATCGAAACCGCCAAGAAACACAACCAAACGCCTTTTAACGCAATTCAAGCCTTGTTGGAGGTTTGATACCCCGTCATGCTTCTACCGCTGAATAGTTACAAGTCAACTCAACTATGTCTAGAGGTGTTAACTTGGACTGCTGGGGGACAATCCTATTGATGAACATCTTATGGCTTCACTCAGAGAAAGTCTATTGGATTTTCTTCTTATACACCGCCCTTTGCGCATCGTACATTGGCATCTTGTGGTATCTGCGTTATAGGCGCAACCACGAAGACAGAAACTGGTGAAATAAAAACGAAACCGCCAAACCTTAGGCTTGCATTTAAAGTTTGGCGGTATGCACTTGTTACAATGTTGTAATGAGGCTATAGCTACGGTTCCTGTTGCCGCCATGCGCTTCAAGATAGCCGTACTCTGTAAGTTGGCGCATATAACGCTTGGCGTAGTGGCTGCAAAACCAAATTCGGAAATGATTTCATCTGTAGTGATTTCCTGTTTGTCGGTCATTTCCTTCAAATGCCACTATTCACCCCTCACATTATCCATCTTTGTCTGAGTGAGCGTCAAGTCAGAGAACTTGCTTACGAAACCCTCGCCCTTGGGGCACTGAGAGGTAAGCGAGATGTTGAAATGCTCGGGATAGGTATTTTTGTAGATGCGCACCAAGTGCCATTTCTTTCCATCCTCCGACCAATAGTTTCCTATGCGCTTTCCATCCGATGACATGCGAAGCCACACATCCTTTGTGTTCACGCACTGATGATTATTGTCGTCAGAATCACCCACTGTCCTCACCGTCACAATGCGATGGTCGCCCTGCTCATCCTGCTCGTAGCAGAGTTTCTGCCAAGAGGTTGGATCCTCGTAAGCCACAATGCCAACAGCAGAATAAGTGTCATCATCCTTGAATTCGGGAGTGACCTTCACGGAAATGGTGAATGGTTTGGTGTTGTCAATGTCGATCAAGAGCTGTGGCGAGGTAAGTGCCGTCGCTTCCCCGAGCGGGTCAACGAAAAAGTCGGTCTTTCCATTGGCCGTAATCACGAGCGTATCACCTTTCGCCTCCACCTTAGCATTCGAAGGGTTGAGGAGTGTGGAGAAATCCACACCTGCGTATTTCATACTCATTGTTTTCTGTTCCACCTTGATTGTCTCATTATTCATATCGTTCTTCTCATTTTTCGGGGCGTTGCAAGCCGCCATGGAAAGTGCAAGCATCGCCAAAGATAAAAATCTTACTTTCATATTCTTTATTGTCTAAATATTATTCTTCTTGATAATTTCATCCAATTCGGGCATCCAGTCGGAATTTGATTTACTGCAAAGAACACGGATTCCCAATTTCTCTGCTGCATCGCAATTGGTTTGGCTGTCATCAACGAACAAGCACTCCTCTGGCATCATCGAGTCTTGCCTGAGAGCCTTCAGATAGATTTCATCATCGGGCTTGCAACATTTCATCTCATAGCTGCAAAAGAAGGAATCAAAGAAATCGGTTATTGGCTTCCCACCATTTGAGAAATGGGAACTTCTGGTGTATGCCATGATGAAAGGATTTGTATTGCTCAACATACAAAGATGATAGTTCTTTCGCAACGCCTCCAGATGGCGAATCCTCTCCTCGGGCACTCCAGCGAAGAAACCTAACCAGCAATGTTGAGCCTCATCCCAAGACACGCTTCTTCCGATGGTCTTCGACATCTTTCGGCAGAACTCTTGGCTATCTATATTTCCCGCCTCCAAGTCAAAGAAGAAATCCTTCTGACCATATTTGCCCATGTAGTAATCGGTGTCTATCCCTGCCTGTCGGAAACGGCGAAACGCCTCTTCCGTATTTTGATTGAAAACAACACCGCCCATATCAAAAAGAAGGTTCTTGATCATATGCTTGTTCTTAAAGTTTATACCGTTATCTCCACTTACATGTCATTAGACTTTCAACTACAGATTTCTTCCTAATTGGTAAGCCTTCTGCGGAAAGTCCGTTTTCTCGATGTCGGCACGAGTCTCACAACCGGTAGCTGAGATAACGCCAAGGTTTTCCCATTCCATATAGTCGGTAAAGTGCTTGAAGAAGTATTCTGGGCCTTCGGCTGACTCTACCGTTTTGTCGGCCATAGAGAGCAGAAGGACGGCCTTTTTGTTGCCACGCAATGCCGAGTTGTTGGCGTAGAACCTGTCGATGACGATCTTTAGATGGGCACTGATATTGTAATAGTAAACTGGCGAAGCGAATACTACGACATCCGCCTGAAGCAGATGTGGGTTAATTTCTTCCATATCGTCCTTGAAGACACATCCGTTGGGCTTCTTGAGACAGGTGTCACAACCTAAGCAACCATGAACGCTCTTGTATGCGGCATCGAAACGAAACACTTCGTGTCCTGCCTCTTTTGCACCCTCAACAAACTTATCGGCAAGCAAACCCGACGTTCCGTTGCGGTGGGCACTGCCCGTAATAACCGTAATTTTCATCTTGTTCTTGTATTTGTATAGTTGTTTACACTGTTAACTCTACATAGTTCCCCTCAGGGTCGCCTATCGCCGACTCAAAATAACCATCGCCCGTGCGGCGAGGCTCGGAGAGGATTTCATAACCATCCCCACGAAGTTGCTCGGTGAGTTCCATCACTCGTTCCTCACTGCCAACCGACAGGGCGAAATGGGCGAGTCCCTTCATCTTGTTGGGTTGCGAATCCGCCTTTCCATCCTGGCTCATCAGTTCAAGGCGCGTGCTCTCTCCCTCCCAGGAAAGGAAGTAAGAGCGGAAGCCCTTTTTTTCGTTGACATACATGCCGTTAGACTTCATGCCGAAATACTTCATGTAGAAGATGCGCGTGGCTTCAATGTCGGTAGTCCAAATGGCCAAATGTTCTATCCTCATCATCTTGATGTTTTTTGTTGTTGCAAAATTAGACAAAACAGTATTGCCTCACAAAAATACATCAGATTACTTTGCTGGTTGTACTGATATATAACCATAATCAGCTACTTTTCACAACTGGTTATTTCTAATTATAAGTCTATTTTCATATTTTTGCAACCATAAAACAAAATGTATGATAGAGATAGTCGATTAGCTGAACGAGAAGTGAGTGAAGGTCTCTCAAGCAAGATTATCTCTTCAAAATTGAATATCAGCAAGAACACCGTTGATCGTCATCGCCAGAACATCATCAGCAAGATGTAGGCATCCAATATGGCCGAAGCTTGCCACAAGGCAAAAATGTTGGGGCTAGTTGAATAAGCATCCAATTCAAATTAAATGTCATTCTGTCTTATCAAGCTGCAGCTGCGGTTCCTGTTTCCGCCATGCGCTTCAAGATAGCCGTACTCTGTAAGTTTGCCCACATATCGTTTGGCTTTAGTAGCCGCAAAGCCAAATTTGAAAATGATGTTATCCGTAGTGATTGCCTGTTTATCAACCATTTCCTCTGCTGTTGATTTGACGTATTGGTTGATGTCGAACTTATCATTCAAATACTCATATTCTATTCGGAGGTGCTAGATTATTGTGTAACCCTATTACCACAACGCAACTTTCCCTGCTACTCCCAAATCAAGCGTAGCAGTTGCTACGCCCAGAGCTTGAAATACTCGGCTCATGGTCTGCAGGGAAATAGGTGTCCAACCTTTCTCCAGTCTGGAAATTTGTGCCCTCTGCACACCGATGCGCTCACCAAGTTCTTCCTGAGTGAGTTTCTGGGCGAGCCGGGTATTTAATTCAGTTTATAAGTTCCTGAGCAACAATATGCTGCTCAGGATTTTGCCATGTCGGATTTTTCACCTACCTTAGTGTTGCAAAAAACAAGCAAAAATAATGCCTTATTGGGGTAAGGAGAAATTGTGTAAAGTTCCATCACAAATTACATGCGAAGAGGAATAATAGGCCAAAGTCCCTAATCGTGTGAGGACATTTTAGCCACAGAATAGTAAGTTGCGGATTTTAGGATATCACAGCGAAGCATCTTTGTTTTTTTGGGGGGGCTTTGTAGAGAAAATGATTTCAAGGGAGAACTGATTATCGGTTCTCCCTTGAAAACGTATCCACATTTATAAGACTGAGTTGTTACCGTAGGAAGCTAAGGGCATTGGCTTGTTTATCAAGGAAACTTGTCAAGATTATCTCTCCACCCTTGCTATGACCCGACAAGGTAGTCCAGTCTGCCCTTCAAACTTGACGGGATAGGTACCAATCTTGCAGATGACTTGCTTCTTTCCGTCCAGCACCTTCGAGAGATTACATAGATTCTCCACGACGAATGTTCCATGGTCGGCACACACTTGGTCGGTCGGCGTATGCTCCTTGCCACGTCGCACGCCGGCGAAGTCCACGCCGATGATGCTGACGTGTCTGTTGAGCAGAGCGCGAATCAGGTCGTTGGAGAGTTGGGGATGACTGGCGAAATACCTTTTTGTGGCATATCCCTCTTGCTCGATGAATCCCGTGTGAAAGGCCACGAACATACCCTCCTTCACCATACTCAGGTCTAAGTCACCCTCGCCGATTTCCTCTTTTCCAGCCCATTCGGCCACTTCGAACACAATGGCATCCAAGTCTACATACTCCAAGGGAAACTCCTTGTTCATTACATCGAAGTGAGTGCCAACATGACCATTGAAAGCCAACTTTAAATTCTTCTGCGCCCGTTCTAAAAGTTCGGCAGAAACACTTGTCGTAATGTCAATCGTTCTCATAATTTTATATTATTGTTTGATGGATGCAAAAGTACGGCATTGCCGAATCATATAGTTTGCGTATCTTTGCAAAGATGTTACAGATATTTGCAACTCTACAATTTATGTATAGAGAAATCGTATATGACGGAAATTCGTCTATTCGCACCGCCTTCAACAGTCTTGGCACACGGATGGACGACTTTACCCAGCATGGCTACGAAAGTTACCATAGTCATGAAGATTACCAATTGATGTATCTGCAAGAAGGGAATGCCACCATAACTGTAGATGACGTACCGCATGTCTATGTCCCCGGCGACACGCTGCTATTGGGATCGAACTTACCCCACAAGATTGAGGCTTTTGGCGAAACGCCTTGCAATGGTGTCTTGATACAGTTCAAGAAGAGCCTTTTCCCGAAGGAAATGTATGATGTCAGCGACTACTGCTTCATCGCCTCCTTGCTTCGGAAATCATGGGGCGGTTTAATCTTCCATACCTGCGACCGTGAAGAGACCTCCGCCGAGCCTAATCAAGGCCACCAATCATTGAATGAGCGGTTTCTTGCCATCCATCAGGCAAGTGGCATTGATCGGCTATGCCTCTTGCTTCACCTTCTCGACAAGTTAGGCAGAGAGTTGGATCGAGGCACAGCCATCAGCCATCTGAGTGAGTTGCCCGAAAGGGAAAGGCTTGGGGCCGTCGTGAAAAGATGCAAACAGTTTCTCAAGACGCATTACCGCAATGACATCAGCCTTCCCGACCTTTCCGCCATGCTTGGCGCTAACGAGACTGCCCTCTGCCGCAAGTTTAAAGAGGAGACTGGAGAGACCATCTGCCAATACCTCACCCATCTGAGGATAGAGGCAGCGTGCAAAATGCTCCGTAACACAAAATATTCCGTATCGGAATCAGCTTTTCGATGTGGGTTCAACACCAGAACTCACTTCAACCGCAAGTTCAAGGAAATCATGGGGATGTCGCCCAAGGAGTTTCGTGGAGAGAAATAAGAAAAATAGCATTAGTTAAATATGAGAATCAACCATATCGACCACCTGGTCATAACCACAGCCCATCTCGAACGATGCCTCGATTTCTACGTCGGGCTTCTCGGCATGGAGCATCTCGCCGACAACGGACACCACAACCTCTATTTCCCCAGTGGGAAAATCAGTGTGCATACGGTAAAGGGTGAGTTCACGCCCACCGCCCGCAATCCCCAATATGGTTCGCAAGACTTCTGCCTCATAGTAGATGAAGACCTTGTCACACTCAAGGAGGAAATAGCAGCCAAGGGCTATGACATCATCGAGGGCATCGTGGTTCGACACGGGGCGCAAGGCAAGATGAAGAGCCTCTACCTGCGCGATCCCGATGGCAACCTGGTGGAGCTGAGCAGCTATCGGGTGTGACGTCGTTGCTCGAAAGAACAACGACGGGTTTCCAACATGGAACACCTTATCCACCGAGCCGAAGAAGCTGTTGCAGTCTACAAGGGCAAACATGGATTTAAATAAGTGACTGAAGTTTCGGATTTAGGTATAGATTCCAAATCCGAAACTTGAGTAAGCTATATTTCCTTTTTGATTAATTTCGGATAAAGGCCATTGTTCTCTTTACTAGCTTCAACTTTGAAAACCTTAATATTATTATCCATGTTTTTAATGATTTTAGAATAGAATCTTGCCTTTTCAGCACTAACTTTCATACCAAGATAAACGGCTACAATGTTTATATGGTAAAAAGGGCTATTAGAATTGAACGTTTCTTTATATTGCCGAACAGCACGAACTTCATGCTCTGCTTCCCACATTGTGTTTTTTACAGACACTATATTGTTAATATTAATAGTGTCAGATGTGTTGTTTTCGACTTTAGGCAATTCGCTTTTGTAGGCAACGGGTATTATGCTCCAATTCATATTGTATTGTCCTGTCAACTTTATCTCGATGCAACAGCCGTAATGACTGTTAGCGTAGTGTGACCACATGAGGAAATCATCGGGAATATCTTGTTGGTCCTGTTTAAGCAGAAATGAACAAATTCTTGTTCTTTTCAGTTGATCAAATATTTTGCTTAAATCCTCTTTTCCTACGTTATTATGATCAAAGCGACCTTCCATTGGGTCGTTTAATTCGGAATAAACTGCACCATATAGCCGTTTGTTAATTATAATATCAAGAAAACGTTCAAAGTTTTCAAGACTCCTATATTTGTAGAAAGTATGATTTTGATAATCCTGTGGTGTCTTTAATTCTACCATATTGTTTTTGTTTTTCTATGATTATTATTCTCTTGTTTTATGAATGACATATGTTACCACTCCCCAAATGGAGAAATCGTCATCCTCGGTCACCCGTATTTCCGGGCAGTTGGGGTTGGCTGGTACGAGCCATCCCTCCTCGCCGCGCTCCTCGAATCGCTTGAGCGTATATTCGCCATTGAGTTCGCATACGGCCACCTCCGACGGCGACGGGTAGCGCATGCTCTTGTCCACAATGATGATGTCACCGTTGTGGATGCCGGCATCTATCATCGAGTCGCCTTCCACGTGGATCGGGTAACTGGCGTTGGGGCGCGGACAGATCATGCGCAGCAAGTCGATGTCCTGACTCTTCTCATCGTTGTCGAGCGGAACGGGGAAGCCGGCCTTGATGCCGAAATCGAAGAAGGGCAGATGAAGTGTCTCCCCACTTTTCGTGATGGTATATACAGATCCGATATGGGAATAGGCTTCGGCGATGGCTTTATCTATGCACGATTTGATGAAATCGCTTTGGTTCGCCTGCATATCTATGATATGCGCCATCGATTCTGGCGCACGGAATGTATAGAGCTTGCTGTCGGTGCAAGGCCGGCCGGCTCCTAGCCTGGCCCCACCATGCTTGCCTTTCTTCATGGGTGTGTCGGTCTCTTCTTTCATAGTGCTATTTATTTCAGGTTCAGTCGCATGTTAAGATGCATCAGCCCTTCCATCATAAATGGCTCAGATGTGGCTACGAAGCCGAGGCGCTCGTAGAATTTCTGTTTGGTCAGCTGCGCCTCTATCGCGATATGGTCGGCATCGGCGATGCGCTCCATGACGGTACGGATGGCAATCTTCATAATCAGCATGCCGTAGCCCTTGCTACGCTCGGTAGTGATGACACGCCCGATGCTCGTGCTTGCCAGTTTCGTTCCTGCGGGGCAGATGCGGCACATGGCAATCACCTTGTCGTCTTGCGTCAACCATATATGGATGGCTGTTTGGTCGCTGTTGTCCACGTCTTGATACACGCAGTCCTGTTCCACCACGAACACCTTGGAACGGATGCGAAGAAGTTCGTAGATTTCTGAGGTTGTAAGCTCGTCGAATGTCTTGATGTGCAGTTGACTATCGGACGGGATGTCGTACTGCCATTTATTGCTATTGATTTCTGCCATATTCTTGCTTTCCTTTTATGCGTTCGATAAATTGTTTGCAAAAATACGGAATTATCTTGATATATGTATTACGTCATCAATCTTTAACCTCGGATAATGTGATTTTTATGCGATAAATGGCAGGATAGTCGTATAAACATAAGAAAAACCGACTCATTTAGTATGAGCCAGCTATTGTTGTAACCCATCTTTTATTCCAGACTTTTGTCGCAGAAGCGAGAGTTTTATATCTTAAAAGATATAGAAAAATATGATGGTGAGATAAAAGAGCTGATTGAGGACTTTTGGAAGGACTTGTAAGAGGGGGCGTCAAATGTGACAGCATGAACAAGAAAATCTTTGATTGTACAGAGAATGCTGCTTGAATGAAAAATAATCCGATAAAATTGATGGAGTTTCTGGAAAAATTCGTAAATTTATTGCACCTGAGAAAGGATTCTATAACCCTTTAAAAGTAAGTCATTCGCCCTTGCTGACGGATAAAATCCGACTTCGTGGGTAACAAGCGGCATTAGACCCTTATAATGCCTTATTGGGGTAAGGGGAAATTGTGTAAAGTTCCATCACAAATTACATGTGAAGAGGAATAATAGGCCAAAGTCCCTAATCGTGTGAGGACATTTTTGCCACAGAATAGTAAGTTGCGGATTTTAGGTTTTTTCTCTTCCACAAACTGTTTCAAACAAGAAAATTCGTGTGGATTTTGATG
>CAVKHW010000078.1:0-8977 GCA_963656105.1 Eggerthellaceae bacterium | reverse complement strand
AGCCGTGGCGGTGTTCCCGAAAAGCGAGTGCAAAGGTATAGCTTTTCTGCAATACCGCAAAACTTTTGCAAGAAAAAATGTGAGAATTATATATTTATTTCTTGTTATTTTACAAAAAGTGCAGTTTTTACTGATTTCACCTTATATATATGCAACCTCGAAAAATTGTTCGACAATAGATAACGCTTGAGAAGAACACATGCTACCCGCTACCTAACAGGAAGAGCAGAACAACGGTTGTAAACAAGTCCAGCTTATCGTATATCCCAACGATCAAAAAGCCTTTACCTTGTGTTTTGCCACGCCAAACATTTGGATAAACAAGGAGCATATCGTAATTTTGCAGAAGAATAGCAATATGTAGCCCATGGCAACATACCACAACACTGACACAGGAATCATAAATATCCACTTGCCCTACCGCAACAGCCCATACATGCAAAAACTCCTTTCACTGTTCCTCACACAGATTCTTACACTCTTTACGGCTATGTGCATCGCCGCCCCAGCCTCTTCCACGAGAAATGATACGACCATTGCCCGCCAAACGCTGCGCAAAGGCAATGCTTGTCTACAAAGGAGCGATTATAACACTGCCCTGTCATGCTTTCTGAAATATATTCAGATGGAAGAAAGGTCACCCCACAAAGACACCACCGCCCTACTCAACACCTACTATAATATCGGTGGAATCTATTCCGTCTACCAAGATTTCGCCCAGGCTCTCGACATCTATGAGAGTGGATTCCAGCTGAGCAAGGCGGCCAAGAATGCACAGATGCAGTTCAAGTTTCTGAACAATATGATTGGTGCCAGTTGCAATATCGGCAAGACCAACCATGCCGCGCAACTCAACAAGATGGTGAAGGAACTACGGGGCGTGGACTACGGCACACTATTGTTCTATTACTACTTCAACAACGGATTCATATCAGGCAGTCGTGACAAACAAGACGAGAAGATAATGTGGATGAAGAAAGCCATTGCGACAGCCAACACCTATCATCTATCCAAGCAACTGAAGGTGTATCCCTACTCGGAGATTTACCAAAGTTATGAGAAACGAGGACAACTGCAACAAGCACTTGATGCCCTGTTGAAATACGACACACTGGCCCACGACATCAATCGCCAGTCGTCGGGCACCCACGACAGCAACGCTTTTGCTTACCTCTTAGCCGACTGCTACAAGGGACTCATGCGCATTTATACCAAGATGGGCAACAAGGAAAAAGCCCTTTACTACCAGAACGAGTTCTTCAGATACAACGACTCGCTGCTCAACCTCAACGAATACTCCAAGATAAAAAACCAGCACCTCAACTACGAAAACCGCCAGACACAACTCATCATCAGTAGCCAACAGAAAACCATTATCTACCAGAAGGTGTGCCTGATGATGCTCGCCATTCTCGTAGTAACGGCCGTAGCCGCCATCATCATCATCAAACGGCAGCGCAAGGTGCTCTACGACACCAATATCGCCCTATTCGACCGCAACAATGAGCTTGTGGAAGCCAAAGACGGCACGGCGTCCGCGCCATCGCTACACACGCCAAACGACACCGCGGTGCCAGCCAAGACAGCGCCCGTGAACGAGAAACTCGTGCAGAGCATACGCGACGCCCTCAAGGACGAGCGCAATTTCTGCGACCCCGAGTTCAGCCTTTCGGTGCTCGCTCAAATTGTGGGTTCAAACACCAATTATGTGTCGCAAGCCATCAACTCCGCATTCAACAAGAATTTCCGCACGCTCCTCAACGAGCACCGCATCAAGGAAGCTATGCGCCGCATGAAGGACAACACGGAATATCGCAACTACAGCATACAGGGCATCTCGGAAAGTGTAGGGTTCAAGTCGGCCTCCAATTTCATTGCCGCCTTCAAGAAAATGACGGGCATGACCCCCTCTCTCTATCAAAAATTATCGAAAAACGAATAGTTTTCTTTTCAATTTAAGAATCAGAAAGGCTAAAATCTGACATTTGTTCAGCTTTTAGCCTTTTTCCGTACCTTTGTAGCCGTTAAGCAAATTAATAATCGTTTATGAGAAAGTTTACATTTCTAACTTTGTTTTTCATGGTTGGCGTGTGCTCCCAAGCCAAGGACATCACCCAATCGCAGGCAACGAATATTGCCCAAAAGTTCCTTGGCCACCAAACAGGCGGCAACGCAAAGAAAGCCCCAGCCAAGCTGCAGCTGGCCTACACTGGGCGCAACACCAACGGCCAGAACTGTCTCTACGTGTTCAATTCCAACCAAGAACAAGGCTTCGTGATTGTGGCTGCAGACGACCAGGCCAACGAGATTTTAGGTTACAGCGACAACGGATCGTTCACACTGACCGATATGCCCGATAACCTCCGCGCATGGCTTGGCACCTATATCGACCAAATCAGTTATATCAAACGCAACAACCTCAAAAAACCGGCCACCACAGCCAGCGCGCAATACAGCAAAGAAGTGAAGCCCCTGCTGGGCAACATACAATGGAACCAAGACTCACCCTTCAACGACCAGTGCCCCGTCTACGACATCAGTTCACGCTGCGCCACAGGTTGCGTGGCAACCGCCATGGCACAGGTAATGTACTATAACCGTTGGCCCGAACAGGGAGTTGGTTCCCATACCTATGCACCTTCCATCATGTACGGCAAGACCCTGACGGCCGATTACGCCAACACACGCTACAACTGGGATGCCATGCTACCCCAATACGATGCCAACAGCAGCGACGCATCGTGCGAAGCCGTGGCCCAGCTGATGCTCCACTGCGGCATATCGGTCGACATGCAATACTCCAGCTCGAGTGGTGCAGCGAGTCTACCTGTACCACAGGCACTGGTGAAATACTTCGATTATGACCGCGGCATCGCCTACCGCACACGTCAAAACTACTCGTCGACAGAGTGGCAGAGCATTATCATTGACGAGCTCGACAACAACCGCCCACTCATCGCCATGGGCACCTCGTCGTCGGGTGGACACTGTTTCGTCTTCGACGGCTACGACCGCAACGGTTTCATACATGTGAACTGGGGCTGGGGCGGCATGAGCAACGGCTATTTCCGCACCTCCGCCCTCACTCCCGCCACACAAGGCATCGGTGGAGCCGACGGCGGTTTCAACTACAACCAATACATCGTGACCGGCATACAACGCCCCACGGCCAACCCCTACGCCGACATTGAGCTTGTGTCGAGCGAAGGACTCGTTCCCAACAAGACACTTGTGGCCAACGGCGAGACATTCGACGTAAGCCTGCACGGCACCTTGTACAATGCCGGTTGGCAAGATGCCGCACTCTATTTCGGTCTGATAGCCGTCGACTCGGCAGGCAACCAGGCATTCGCCACAAGCCTCAACACCCCCGACACCGTAGAGATGGGCTACATGTACAACGGTCTTACCTTTGAGGATGTGTCGCTCAGCCCACTGGCCGACGGCAACTACCGCCTCTACCCCGCTGCCCGCTCCACGGAGCAAGGCGCACCTTGGCATCCCATCCGCGACCAGTATGTGGGCTATCCCAATTACCTCAATGTCAGCGTAGCCAATGGCGTAGCAACTTTCAGCTACCCTGACTATTTCTGCCTCAACGCCAACAGCATATCGTTAGAATCCGAAGTGTTTGCCAAAAAGCTCACACGGGTGAAGAGCCATATCGTCAACACAGGCGACGTGAACTATCTCGGCGAAGTGCAGCCCCTACTGCTCGATGCCAAAACAGGACGCAAAGTGGCTGAGGGAACCACACTGAAAATCGACCTTGCCCCAGGCGCCGACATCGATATCGACTTCGTCGATGCGTTCGATGTAGAGCCAGGCAATTACCTGATCACCCTTGCCGACGACGACGAGCGTCACATCTGCAACAGCCAGCCCATCAGCATACAGGCTGCTCCCGACAAGGCCGTCGTCACACCGGCCGAGCAACTTGCCTTTGTGGGCACCGTCAACAAAGACAATCTCGACATCACCGCCCATATCAAGTGTACAGCAGGCTACTATTCGGGCTATGCCTACTTCTTCATCCTCAACGAGAGCGGTGCGGTGCAGAAAGGCTGCCTCGATCCACAGTATTTCCACGTGAAGGAGGGCGACACCGCCGACGTGCGCTTCACCGGCCCGTTCGAGAACGGCGTAGACGGTACGGTCTACACGGCAACCATTCTGCTCTACGACGGCAGTGCTTACTCCATCCTCGCCCCGCGCTCGATGTCAACCTGCCAGTTCACCCTCGGTTCAAGCACAGGCATTGGCAACACCGCTTTTGACAACTCAGAAGCCGCAAGCCTCAGCAACGCTACCGTCTACAACATCAACGGCACACGCATACAGGCCACCGACCTCAACTCGCTTCCCCACGGCACCTATATTGTGAAATCGAACGGCCGAAGCTTCAAATTTTCCAAGTAATTCCATCCGAATCCAAACATAATTGCAACATGAACAAGAACAATATAAAGTCGCTGGTAGCCATTGCGGCAATGGCCTTGTCCGCCTCTACCATCGCGGCACAGACCAAGACACCGCTCGGCGGCGCCCTACAGCACCGCGGGCTTAACGTCCTTAAGCTGGCCGACAACCACAGGGCGAGCAACATCGAGACAGCCCGCGTGCTCAAGTCGCGCGCACCACAAGCCTCCCTTGCCCCGTCTCCTTTCTATGGCCGCACCTTCTACGGTTCGCTCATCAACAGCAGCGATTGGGCCACAGCCTCCATCGCATCGGTGCCTTACGGCATCTACTCGTTTGAGGTAGGCGACACCCCGGAGCCCGAAGCCGTCATGACCGGCCTGGCATACAATTTCATCTCGGGAGCCTACACGGGCGACCACTTCATCGGCATTTACGCCATGGAGGTGATGGGCGGCCTCAACGGAGCGCGGTACATCACCCTCGACCCTGCCAACAAGCAAGAGTTGAAGAACGTAATGTACGACACCAGCAAGGGCAGCTACTCACTCCTGCCTTCGGTGATGGCTTACAACAACATCGACAATACCATCTACTCGCTGCAATACAACGAAGCGCTGTCGGGCCTGAACTGGTGCCGCTACAACACCGACTACGACTGGATGGACAAGATATCGGCATTCCGCGGCCAGTACAACGTGCTGACACTCGGCAACACGCCCGATGGCGAGATGTATTTCATCAACATCTACGGCGACCTCTACCACATCAACCGTGCCAACGGACGTCCGTCGCTTATCGCTTGGACAGGCATGACACCCCTGAGCTACTCACAATCGATGGTGTACGACAACCGCACGGGACTATTCCTGTGGGCTGCCATTACCGACGAGGGCAACTGCCTGTACAGCGTAGACCCGGAGACCGCCGAGACGGAGCTTATTGCCAAGTTTGGCAAACAAGAGCAATTCTCGTCGATCTACTCTCTTGAGGAAAGTGCCAAGGACGATGCCCCCGCCAAGGTAAGCAACCTCAAACTGGCCTTCACGGCCGACGGCGGTCTCGATGGAGACATCACCTTCACCGTCCCCACAACGACCTACGGAGGTGCTGCGCTCGGCAAGTCGACCGTGAACGTATGGCTCGACGGCAAGAACCTCAAAGGCACCGAAAGCGAACCGGGCGAACAGGTCACCATACCCGTAGCTTTGGCCGAAGGCAACCACTATGTGGCCGTGAACACGAAGAACGCCACGGGCTGGTCGCCATTGGCCTCACTC
Source organism: Eggerthellaceae bacterium (assembly GCA_963656105.1). Classification (GTDB taxonomy): domain Bacteria; phylum Bacteroidota; class Bacteroidia; order Bacteroidales; family Bacteroidaceae; genus Prevotella. Next base: position 3,278 of record CAVKHW010000078.1, on the reverse strand, counting down.
AAGGTGTATGCCGGTTACGATACGCCCACCGCACCGACGGCCGTGACGTTCGGCAACGCCGACGGCGTCAACACCGTTTCGTGGACAGCTCCCGCAGAGGGCATCAACAAGGGCTATGTAGACACGTCTGCGCTGACATACACTGTGGTGCGCATGCCCGACAGTGTAACCGTGGCCGACAATTACACCGCCACCACGCTCACCGAGCCCACGCCTGCAGCTCTCCACAGCTACTCTTACCGCGTGTACGCCACCAACAACGGCAAGCGCGGCGCATACGGCGAATCGGACAAGGTGACCTGCGGCGATGCCTTCACCATACCCTACTACCAGACCTTCAGTAGCCAACAGGCGTTCGACGATTATTTCACGGTAATCGACAAGAACAACGACGGAACGGTGTGGAAATACCAGGACTACGGAAACATCGTGCGTTTCGACTTGCCCTGGAACAGCGACGCACCATCCGACGACTGGCTCATCACGCCTGCCATAGCACTCGATGGCGGGAAGAACTACCGCGCCACCATCAACCTGAAGACCTTCTCGAAGGGTTACCCAGAGTATTTCGAACTGCTACTTGGCACTGACCCGAAGGACACCACCACCTTCCACAAGTTCAACAGCGCAGACAGCGTCGAACTATACGACACATACACCAACTACTCGGCCACGTTCAACACCGCCACCACAGGCAAATACTATGTGGCCCTGCGCTACCTCGGCGACAAGAGCAAGAACAGCACTATGCTGCTCGTGAAGAGCTTTGCCGTGGACGAGGTCGGCAACCTGCAGGCTCCGGCCGCCCCTGCCGACATGAAGGTCGTGGCTGGCGAGGACGACAAGATGGAAGCCACCATCAGTTTCAGCACCCCCACGAGCAACCTCAACGGCGACGGCATCGACGAAATCACGAAGGTGAACATCTACCGCAACGGCGAGGCCGAACCAGTGCACGTGTTTGACAAGCCCGCCACAGGCGCACAGCTCTCATGGACCGACACCAAGGTGCGGAAGATCGGCATGAACACCTACTCCGTCAAGGCAGAAAACACTTATGGCGAGGGCGGTGCGGCCATCGACTCGGCCTTCGTGGGCTGCTACGAGGCTCCCTATCTGGAGACCTTCGACACACGCGCCTCGGCAGAACACTACACGGTGCAGATGAACGGAGTGGACGAAGGCAACAAGGAAAGCTATCTTTGGAAATACAGCGACAGCAACCAGAGAATGAACATCTATGCCTTCAACGGCCAGGCCAACAACACGCTCACCTCATGGCTCATCACTCCGCTGATACGCCTCAACGCCAACTCGGTGTACACGCTGGCCTACAAGAAGAATTTCTCAAGATACATCAACTACAGCACGGGTACCTACACCGTTGACGGCAATGTCTTCATGGGCAACGCCGCCGACTCGGCAAGCCTCACCACAAACATCGGAGAGCTGGCCGCCAACACCAGCTACGGCATGGAGGACGGCTCCAACCGGGTTGTCACCAAGGATGGCGGCAAGTACAGTTTCGGTTTCAACATCGTGGCCAGAGGTCAATACGACAACGTCATGGCCGACCTCGACGACATCAGTCTGACCTACGTGAAGTCGGCTTTCTCGCCCTTCGAGATAACCCGCCTGAAGGCTGAAGCCGACCCGTCGGGTGCCCTTGCAGCAACAGTCACGTTCGACGCACCCGCCACCGACTACCAGGGCACCCGCCTGTCTGGCAACCTCACGGTAAACGTGTACCGCGGCAACTCTTCAATTCCGGTCTGCACGAAGACCGATGTCATACCCGGATCGACCGTCAGCTGGACAGACACAGAGGCGCAGCACGGCCAAAACCAGTACACCGTCATAGCCGAGAACCAATACGGACGCAGCGAGGTGGCCACAACCAGCCTCTTCGTAGGTCTTGACCGCCCGTCAAGAGTGGCAGAGATAGCCATCCACGGCAGTGCCGACAACCAACAAGCCGTCATCACCTGGCAAGCTCCCGAAGTGGGCCACAATGGTGGCGTAGTGGTGAAGGACAACCTTACCTACCGCGTCATGCAGTATGACGCCGACGAGCAGACCCTTACCATTGTCGCCGACGATGTGAAAGACCTCACTTACACCATAGACCGCAGCGATTTGGACAAACAGGAAGTGCTCTACTATGGCGTAGTGGCCAAGAACACCGAAGGCATCGGCGACACCGTTGTCACCAACTGCACCATCGGCAAGCTCTACACACTGCCCTTCCACGAGTCGTTTGCCGGACGCCAGCTCGCCACCTCACCATGGATTATAAAGTCAGAAAACACGAACTACCTCAACTGGGGCACCGACTGCCCGTCGGGCGGTGAAAGCGCCTATAACCTTGCCACGCCGCAGGACGGCGACGATGGTTGCGCCTATTTCTACAACGGCAGCTACTATGCTACCTACGCTGGCGCTGGTTTCGTGTCGCCCAAGGTGGCCATGGACGGCAAGAACAACTACCTCTCGTTCTGGGCATACACCTACGCTCCGAAGTACGACAAGCATCCTTACATCGTGGTGTATGTGCGTGCCGACGACGGCCAGTACAGCCAAGTGGCAAGTTTCGACATCGCAACCGATGATAACAGCGAAGGCTGGAAACAATACCTCGTGGATCTCGGCGGCTTCAAGGACAACCATTTCCTTAGCGTTGCTTTCTACGCCTACACCGACGGATACCAAGAGGTTGTCTACCTCGACAACATTCTTATCGGCGACGAGCAAACCACAGCCATTCACACCATTGCGGCCGACAACGTTGCAAAGACAGCTGCACGCACCGAATGGTACGATCTGAACGGCCGTCGTGTCAACGTGCCGCAAAAAGGTGTCTACATGATGAAGACCATCTATACCGACGGTTCGCAAAAGACCGTGAAAGTGGTGAAATAAAAGATGACGAAAGGGATATAACGAAACTTTTGTAACACTCCACCGAAAGGAGGAAAGTCGGCTCGGCTTTCCTCCTTTTTTTGTATTCCCGGCTAATGGTGTACGGTAAAAACGTTACAACTGCAAGTCCCGTAGGGACGACATATTATAGCGTAGGGGTTCACCCCTACGTATGTGTGTGTGCAACAGGATTATTGCCCCTGTTGGGGGCGCATAATTCATTGTGACGTTAAAATATACGCCCCCTTCAGGGGCAAAGGATGGTGGTGCTTGATAAATAGGGGCAAGCCCCTATCCTATAATATGCGCCCCTTTCTCTAACTTTGCAGAGGATTCAACGTAGTTGCATAAATATCAAA
>CAVKHW010000077.1:0-9189 GCA_963656105.1 Eggerthellaceae bacterium | reverse complement strand
TGTGACAAAAAAAACAACGCTTCTTTTTTATCTCTATGAATTATTCAGGTTAGATCAGCGAGCGGAGAAAAACAATTATTGGTGTCCGGTAAAATGTTGGCCTAACATTGTAAAACGTTGAATGGATGTTCTTTATAAAGTTTTGGGAAATGTGGGGCTTACTTTTTATAGCAAGGTTTATCATGCATAGCCCCTGAAAGGGGCGCATATTTCAATATCCCAATGAATTATACGCCCCTTATAGGGGCAATAATCCTGTTGCACACGAACATACGTACGGGTGACCCCCTACGCTATAATCTGTCGTCCCTACGGGACTTGCCTTTGTAAAGTTTTATCGGACACCAGTAAAAAACAATAGCTTGATCTGTCAAAGACCAAGCTATTATCTTAGTTGTTTTAATATGTAATGCAAAGAGGTATCACTTAGTTGTGGTGCAACAACTGATTGCATATCAGCGGATGCGATCCATGCTCTTTACCAAGCGCTCGTCTGCTTTAATGCTGCGATGAGCCAACACCATGAGAATAATAGCTATCAATGGAAAGCTGGCTGCAAGGCGTACATGAAATATATTTCCGTTGGCTTGCAAGCCGATGAAAGCACTATAAGCATAATAAGCATACCACAACAGGCAAAGCAATATGCCAACCTTGCATAGTCGCATCTGCAACGGACGTCGACGATACATGCATACTGTGGCTGATGAGAGTATTGCCGTTATCACTATGTCGGCAAACAAAATCGGACGCACCACAAAACCTTGTTCTTGGTATATGCCTATGTTATACAACAAATGAAAAGAGCCCATGCCTTGAGGCTCTATGCTGCCGATGGGTAAGCAGAGACAAACGATAAGCACAGCCTCAGCCAGCAGCAAGTAGAGAGTCTGTATGCGCTGAATCATTACACCTCGTCCTCCTGGTTGTCCTGCGACGGGTCGCGCCAGTACACGTTACCTTCAATAAACTCTTGCGTAGCCAGCAAAGTGGGTTTGGGTAATTTCTCGTAATAGCGGCTGATTTCAATCTGTTCGCGGTTTTCGAATACCTCGTCCAACGAATCGTTGTAGGAGGCAAACTCCTGCAGTTTCTTGTTCAGGTCTTGCTTGATTTCTACACCGATTTGATTGGCGCGCTTGCCGATGATGGCAACGCTCTCGTAGATGTTGCCTGTGCTCTTCCATAACTCGGGAAGTTCGCGGGTTTCGGTGTTCACGGGTGCCTTTGACTTCTTATAATCCATATCTGAATGATAAATATTGATTTTTATTATAGTTTCTTTTGTGTAAGCTCTTTTACTCTTCAGTGTTGGTGCTTGTAAACTTCTTGCATTTGCTGATGTAGTCTTCTGCCAACTTGCGCCATTTGGAATCTGGATACTCATTTACAAATCCATAGCATTCATCTTCCGCATTCTGAAAACGCTCAAGCCGTTTCGACTCAACGCTTTGCTGGGCAAGCTCGTATTTGCTTTTCATGATGAGCAATGCAAAATCTTCGCGTTTGCTGGTGTATGGATAATCTTTCAGCGCATTTTCTGCCGTGACTATACATGCCTCGTAGTTGTTGCCTCCTTCAGTACAATTACCGAAATAAGCCCCAAGATTGTAATAGAGCTGTGCCGAATATAATTCCTTAAGTACCAATTTGTCTTGAAGTGAAAAAAGACGGCTCTGGGCTTGTTCTTTCATCTTGCCGTCAGGATAAAGGTCTAGAAAGTCCTGAAAGGCCGATATAGCCTGTACTGTTTGTGTCTGGTCTAGACGAGCCTCAGGAGTGCAGAGATAGAGACTTTGCCCCACGTAGTAAGCGGCCATTTCCGCATATGCACCACGGGGATAAGACTTGACATAGCGTTTGAATGTTTCGGCAGCTGTCTCATAGTCGCGGTTGCAATATTCGGCCATTCCCAACATATAGAGGCTCTCTTGTGCATCGGCTGTACCCTTTAGTTGGGTAATAACATCTTGCAACAATGTGGTGGCTCGTTGGTATTTGCCGTTGGCAAAGCATTCCTTTGCATACTCGTATTTATAGCGGAAATCGGGGGTCTTATACACTTGGTTGAATTCTCTTGCGCAACTGCTTAAGAGCAACAATAGTGTGAAAGCTATGAGAATAGTCTTCTTCATGTTCTATATTTTGAGTTGCAAAAATACAACTATTTCCCCTATTTGCCAAGGAGCACCCTTCATTTTTAGCAAAAAATAGGATTTACTTGAGTACAACTGGCTATAATGCTATGATAAAGATACAATTGTTAAGTCATTATAACGTTTTAGCAACTGTGGATCTTGTGTCGACAATAATAAAAAACGGCGCATAACCGTTGGGTAATTAATGACATATAGCGAGAATACTCATCCCGACAATCTGCTCTGTCTCCCAACGCCTATGCGCCGACAAATAGTTAGTTTAGTGATTTTCCACGTAGGCGGTAATCCACTGACCCACTTCTTTTGTTCCATATTGCTTGCCGCCCTCAACTTGAATTTCGGGTGTGCGGATGTTTTGAAGCAAACTCTCGTTGCATGCCTCGCGTATTAACGCTCCTTCAGCCTTCAAGCCGAAATGCTCAAGCATCATAGCGGCAGAAAGGATTTGTGCCAACGGGTTGGCAAGATTCTTGCCTGCAGCCTGCGGCCATGAACCATGCACGGGCTCGAAAAGTGGCGTGTGCGCTCCAAGTGAGGCTGATGGCTGAAGTCCCATAGAACCAGTTATGGCACTGGTCTCGTCGGTCAAGATGTCGCCAAACGTGTTCTCTGTAACGATGACATCGAAGAAACGGGGCTCGGTAAGTACGCGCATCGAACAATTGTCGATAAACATATAGTCGGTTTGCACGTCAGGATATTGACTTTCCATCTCCTTGGCAATTTGTCTCCAAAGACGCGAGCTAGCCAATACATTGGCCTTATCGACTACTGTAAGATGGTGGTTGCGGCGTTCTGCTGTTTCGAATGCAACTTTTAGGATTCGTTCAATTTCTGGGCGAGTATATGCATCCGTGTCATAAGCTTTGTCGTTGTCTTGATATTTCTCACCGAAATACATACCGCCAGTCAACTCGCGAATTACCATGAAATCCGCACCCTTGATGATGTCTTCTTTCAGTGGCGACATGTGGAGCAGACAATCGAATGTGGCCACTGGACGTACGTTGGCAAACAGACCTAACTTTTTGCGCATTGCCAACAGACCTGTTTCAGGACGCACCTTGAGCGTGGGATCGTTGTCGAAGCGAGGATCGCCCACTGCAGCAAAGAGAACAGCGTCGGCTTCCATACATGTCTTATATGTGTCTTCGGGGAAAGGAGCACCACAGACGTCGATAGCGTGAGCACCACAGATAGCTTCCTTATAAACAAACTCATGCCCGAACTTTTTGGCGATAGCATTGAGTACATGGATGGCCTGTGGCATAATTTCTGGCCCGATGCCGTCGCCGGGCAATACTGCGATATTAAGTTTCATGATTCTTTATTTTAATTTTGAATGTTATTGATGAATGGATAAGTTTTCCTCACTAATGGGAAACCATGTCTGTTGACAATACAAAATTGCATTGTTAATAGTAGTCCATCTAATGGTGGGGTTGTTTTCGAGATTTTATTTCTTCGTCTTCTACTATATTAAGCATTTTGAATGTGGCTTTGATGGCTGCTTCTGTTTGGTCAGCGTCTAGACCATGGGTATGAATCATTCGGCCGCCATCGCCCTGCCAAGTGATGATGGTTTGAACCAAGGCATCTGTACGACCGCCTGGCGGGATAGTAACAGTGTAATTAGCTAAACGTGGAAATGTACGGTTTAGGTTTTCTTTGTATACCTTCCGTAATGCTTTTACAAAGGCATCGTACTGTCCGTCACCTGTAGCGTCTGCAGTGTATTCACTTCCGTTAATCTCTACCTTGATGCTGGCGATGGGTTTAAGGCCATAAGACGTGGAGACCATGTAGCTGAGCAATTTCACCCGTTCTGCAGGTGCGTTGTGTTTAAGCACATCTGCGATGATGTAAGGTAAGTCGTCTTGCGTTACCATTTCTTTGCGGTCGCCCAATTCGGTAATGCGTCGTGTCACACTACGGGTCTGCTCGGGGGTCAGCTCCAATCCAAGCTCTTCCAAATTCATTTCGATATTGGCTTTGCCCGAGTTTTTCCCCAACGCGTATTCGCGCTTGCGGCCAAAACGAGCAGGTACCAATTCGTTGCTATATAATTTATCTTTGTTATCACCGTCAGCATGAACTCCTGCCACTTGGGTGAAGACATTGCTTCCAACGATGGGTTGATTGGGCGAGATGGCGATACCGCTATAGCCTTCTACCAAGCGGCTGATCATGTTGAGTTGGCTTTCGCGTATGGAAGTTTGTGCCCGAAACTGATCTTTCAAAATGGCTTGTACACTAGCTAATGGAGCATTGCCGCAACGTTCGCCTAACCCATTCACCGTTACGTGCACTCCTTGGCAACCGCTTAGTACGGCAGCAAGGGTGTTGGATACGGCCATGTCGTAATCGTTGTGGGCATGAAAATCGAAATGCTTGTTAGGATAGCGGCGGCGCATCTTGCGCATATATTCCACGCATTGAAGGGGATTCATGATGCCCAAAGTGTCGGGAAGCATAAATCGTTTGATATTTGTATCTTTCAATGCATCCATCATTTGGTAAACATATTCGGGGGAATCCTTCATGCCAGAACTCCAGTCTTCCAAATAAATGTTTACATGCAAGTTCTGTTGGTTAGCATAATCAAGCACATGAAGGATGTCGGAGATGTGCTCCTCGGGACTTTTGTGCAATTGATGCACGCAATGTTTTAGTGAACCTTTTGCCAATAGATTGATGACCTGACAACCGCAGGTCTTTATCCAATCGACAGAGAGCGTACCGTCTACAAACCCCAACACTTCAACGCGGTCAATGTACCCTTCGCGTTCAGCGTAAGAACAGATGCGCCTAACCGCCTCTCGTTCGCCTTCGGAAACTCGAGCGGAAGCAATCTCTATACGGTCTACATTGACATCATGTAACAACGACCGCGCAATGATGAGCTTTTCATGAGGCAGAAAACTGACGCCATTGGTCTGCTCACCATCGCGCAGTGTTGAATCCATGATTTCAATCTGCGGACTAGATATATTCTTTGTACCGACGTTCATCATGCATGTTGTTTTTCGAAAGCCTCAACTTTGTCGCAGTTGGCTACCAGAAAGTCTACGTCGTCAAGACCATTCAAGAGGCAATGCTTCTTGTAGCCATTTATGTCAAAATGCTCAGAATGGCCTGTGGCAAGGTTCGTAACGGTTTGCTTTGGCAAGTCTACACGCACTTCAGAAGCATGATTTTTGTTGATAGTGTCGAAGAGTTCTTGTAAGAAAGGCTCGCTGACCACGACTGGAAGCACAAAGTTGTTGAGCTCATTGTTCTTATGAATGTCGGCGAAGAAACTGCTGATGACCACCCTGAAACCATAACCAGCGATAGCCCATGCGGCATGTTCGCGCGATGATCCTGATCCGAAATTTTTACCGGCTACAAGAATGACGCCCGAATAACTGGAGTCGTTAAGCACGAAATCTTTTTTTAGACTTCCGTCCTTGTTATATCGCCAGTCGCGGAACAAATTGTCGCCAAACCCCTCTTTGTCAGTTGCTTTCAAGAAACGGGCAGGTATGATTTGGTCTGTATCTACATTTTCCAAGGGAAGAGGAATGCAGGACGATGTGATAACATCAAATTTTTGCTTCATCGTTTTTTGTTGTCTAATGATTAATAATCAGGCTTGTAGAAACTCACGGGGATCGCTTATGCAACCCGTAATGGCAGCAGCAGCTGCTACAAGGGGGGATGCTAATATTGTGCGAGCCCCAGGACCTTGTCGGCCTTCAAAGTTTCGGTTGGAAGTGGATACGCTAAGTTTGCCTGCGGGCACCTTGTCATCGTTCATCGCCAAACATGCCGAGCAACCGGGTTGGCGTATCTCGAATCCTGAAGCTTCCAGCTGCAGATCGAGTCCTTCTTCCTTGATTTGTTTCAATACTGCCCATGAACCAGGAACAAGCCATGCTACAACGTTGGGCGCCTTTTTGTGTCCTTTCACAATAGAGGCAAATGCGCGGAAATCCTCTATACGTCCATTGGTGCATGCGCCGAGGAAAACATAGTCAATGGGATGCCCTAATAAGCGTTCGCCCGGCTCGAATCCCATATAGTGGAGACTCTTGAGAAAGGAAGCCTGCTCTTTTTCTGGCACTTGGTCAAGAGCGGGAATAGTTTCAGTGACGGAAATGCCCATGCCAGGATTGGTTCCATAGGTAATACGAGGCTCAATATCGGCTCCGTCGAAAACCAGTTCGCTATCGAATACGGCATCGTCGCCCGAGCGCAATTTGCGCCATTGAGATACAGCTTTGTCCCATGCCTCACCTTTTGGTGCATACTTGCGACCCTTCAGATAAGCGAATGTTGTGTCGTCCGGGGCAATGAAACCGCCGCGCGCTCCCATTTCAATTGATAGATTGCAGAGCGTTAGGCGTCCTTCCATTGACATGTGCTCAATGACAGAACCTGCATATTCCACGAAATAACCAGTGGCTCCAGATGTAGACAACTGAGCCATAAGATACAAGGCAACGTCCTTGGCAGTGACGCCTTTCTGCAGGTTCCCGTTGATGGTGATACGCATCGACTTGGGCTTTTGTTGCAAAATGCACTGCGAGGCAAGAACCATCTCAACTTCGGAGGTTCCGATTCCAAAGGCCACGGCACCAACAGCACCATGGGTAGAAGTATGCGAATCTCCGCAAACGATAGTCATGCCAGGTAGGGACAGTCCCGTTTCGGGTCCTACCACATGGATGACACCATTTTCCGGGGTGTTTTTCTTGAACTCTGTCAATCCGAATTCCTCGCAGTTTTTATCGAGAGTCTCTACTTGATGACGGCCTACGGGATCAATCTCTGGCTCACCCTGGTCGTGCGTCATGATGTTGTGGTCGGGCATGCAGTAGACCTGTTGTGGTCTGAATACTTTCAAATGACGGTGGCGAAGACCGTCGAATGCCTGTGGCGATGTCACTTCGTGGCAATAGAGACGATCGATGTACAATTGCGTGGGACCATCTTCCACGATTTGTACAACGTGGCTATCCCAAATCTTATCAAATAGTGTGTTCATGATTTAAATGTCTTTCGATACCTTATTTTCTAAACTTGTTGACACAGTCGATATAAGCCTCTACCGATGCTGTTACGATATCGGTATTTGCCCCGAAACCGTAGTAGACGTTTCCGTCATATTCCACTTGCATATGAACTTTTCCGACATCGTCCGAGCCTTTTGAAATGGCCTGTATGGTAAATTCCTTCAATGTCATCTGCTTACGAATGATGCGTTTCAATGCTTTGATAGCAGCATCAACAGGGCCGTTTCCAGTGCTGCTTTCTTCAAATTTCTGCCCCGCTATGTCGAGACCAACGCTTGCCACGCTCCGAACTCCCTTGCCAGTAGTGACTTGCAGATAGTCGAGTTTCACTGCGTGGTTTGCAGCAGTGTCTGCACCTGCCAACATGAGAATATCGTCATCGGTAATCTCTTTTTTCTTGTCTGCAAGGTTTAGGAAAGATTTGTATATGTGATCAAGTTTCTCTTCGTCCTTGATATCTACGCCATTTACTTCGAGGCGATATTTCAGCGCAGCTCTTCCCGAACGGGCGGTGAGCACGATAGCATTGTTGTCAAGTCCAATGTCTTTGGGATCTATGATTTCATAGGTCTGTACGTTTTTCAGCACGCCATCTTGATGAATTCCACTTGAGTGTGCAAAGGCATTGCGTCCGACGATAGCTTTGTTGGCTTGTACTGGCATATTCATTAGCGAGCTGACCATCCGTGACACCGGATATATCTTTTGAGTGTTGATGTTCGTATCGATGTCAATTCCCTTGTGGCATTTCAGAATCATGGCAATCTCTTCCAGTGATGTATTGCCCGCGCGCTCGCCGATGCCGTTGATGGTGACCTCTACCTGTCGTGCTCCGTTGAGAACTCCTTCAAGTGTATTGGCGGTGGCCATGCCAAGGTCGTTGTGACAATGCGTGGAGATGATAGCCTTGTCGATATTCGACACGTGCTCTTTTAGGAACTTTATCTTGGCTCCGAATTCATGGGGAAGGCAGTAGCCTGTGGTGTCGGGTATGTTGACCACTGTGGCACCTGCGGCAATGACAGCTTCGATGACGCGTGCCAGATATTCGTTGTCAGTACGTCCGGCATCTTCTGCGTAGAATTCCACATCTTCTACATACTTTTTAGCGTAAGCTGTTGCACGTACTGCACGGTCTAAAATTTCGTCGCGATTGGAGTTGAACTTATACTTTATGTGGTAGTCGGACGTTCCGATACCCGTATGAATGCGTTTGTGTTTTGCGTATTGTAGCGACTCGGCAGCAACATCGATATCCTTTTCCACGGCTCGAGTCAATGCGCAGATGGTAGGCCATGTAACAGCCTTTGATATTTCCATCACCGAGTTGTAGTCGCCTGGTGAAGATATGGGGAAGCCTGCCTCTATGACATCGACTCCCAACAACTCTAATTGTTTGGTTACCTGAATTTTCTCTACGGTGTTCAGTTGGCATCCAGGCACTTGTTCACCATCACGAAGGGTAGTGTCAAAAATAAAAAGTCTGTCGCTCATAGTTTATGTTGTTATTTTGTTTTTATTTGTTACTCCAACGAAAAAAGGCCTTCCCACTATTGGAAGTGGAAAGGCCTTGCATTCGTTGTGTTTCTTACATGCACACACATACCCTTACACTTCCGGCCGTTTGCTGCAGTCGAATACCAATTAGAAAGCTAATAATGTTGGTGTACATGTTAATCATTATCTATACTCTTGTTGTTTTCTATTGCAAAGGTAATTATTTTGCGGCACATGAACAAATAAATTGCAAGAAAAATTAGCGTCTTTATTGCAAACGATAATCAAATAGTTCTTTTTTAGAAGATTATGATACTTTTTCTATTATTGCTGTCCGCTAAAACTCAAAATGGCATAAAAATCCTGCCCGAAGCCCCTTTAAAATGGGACTTCGGGCTTGCTTTTTCAAAAAGTAAGCCCCGTTAATCAAATAGACTTGGTTCGGGAGGCGTTTCCTTGGCCTCTTGAACCATTTT
>CAVKHW010000076.1:0-9426 GCA_963656105.1 Eggerthellaceae bacterium | reverse complement strand
GAAGGAAGAGCAGAAGGAAGAGCAGAAGGAAGAGCAGAAGGAAGAGCAGAAGGAATGGCTATAGGCGCTGAAAAAGAGAAAGTAGAAACCGCTAAACGTCTGTTGGCAATCGGAGCTGACGAGAGCGTGATCTTGGCAGCAACAGGGCTGACCAAAGACGACCTTAAAAAATTATCCTAACCGAGCATCAAACATTATTTGCTTCATAGGGCTTAATATCCAGGATGCACGTTGCAGGAACATCACTTCCACAAGATGAACGGAAATCATAGAAAATGATAGGAACCATTGTAAATACGGCGTGCATCGTCTGCGGCACGCTCATAGGTGCCGCTTTGCATCGTGGCATCAAAGAGCGATACAAACGAATATTATACGACGGGTTGGGATTGGCCAGCCTGGCCATCGGTCTCAATGCCAGCATCAGCCACTTTGCCGCCAGCCAATACCCCGTGCTCTTCATTGTGGCATTGGCCATCGGGGGAGTGGTTGGCACATGGATAGATATTGACGGTCGTTTCCGCCGTGCCGTCGACCATCGTTCGAACACAGGTAACAGCAACCGGCTTGCCGACGGATTGTCCACAGCCATCTTGCTCTACTGCATCGGGCCGTTGTCTATGCTCGGTCCCGTCATCAGCGCACTGAAAGGCGACAACACGTTTCTCTACACCAATGCCACGCTCGACCTCGTGTCGAGCATTGTCTTTGCTTCTACCTATGGCGTAGGCATGATCATCACTGCGCCCGTACTCTTCTGTTGGCAAGGGCTTTTCTATGGCACAACACAACTCTGCAGCACCGCCATCAGCAATGCACTGATGGCCGAGCTGCTCATCATAGGTGGTCTTCTCATCACCGCATCGGGCCTCTCGCTCCTTGGCATCAAGAATTGCAAGACACTCAACCTCCTGCCGGCACTGATTGTCCCCATCGTGTGGTATGCCATTAGGGGAGCCTGCAATTATTTCTAAACTAATGGTGTCCGGTAAAATATTGGTCTAACATAGTAAAACGCTGAATGGATGCTCTTTATAAGGTTTTGGATCACTCAGGACTTACTTTACATAACGTAGTTAGTTATCCTTTGCCCCTGTAGGGGCGCATATTACAGGATAGGGGCTTGCCCATATTTATCAAGCACCACCATTCTTTGCCCCTGTAGGGGGCGTATATTTTAACGTCACAATGAATTATGTGCCCCTACAGCAGGGGCAAATTTAGTAAAATACATAAACGCAGGGACAAGCCCCTGCGCTATAATCAGTCGTCCCTACGGGACTATCCTGTTGATAAGTTTTTTACCGGACACCAATAAATCCAAATATCGCTGTTTTGTCGTAGACAACTAAAACAGCAGCGGGCCGTTGCCGTGTCCATAGCATGCGTCCTTGCCTTTGGCAATGGCATCGGAAACGATCTGCTTGGCCTGTCTTATGGCCGCAGGCATCGGTTGTCCGGCCACCATGAGGGCTACAATGGCCGAGGAGAGTGCGCAACCTGTTCCGTGCAGATTTGGCGATTCTATTTTTTCTGATTCATATCTTTCGAGCGTTCCGTCGGGACGGAACAGGATGTCCAAGGCGTTGTCCGGCTCGCACCTGTGGCCGCCCTTTACCAAGAACGGAACGTTGTATCTGCGTGCCAGTTCGTTGCCGTCGGTTTCACCGGCATAGGCATGACCCAGCAGACATTCCGTTTCGGGAAGGTTGGGCGTAACCAGCGAGCAGATTGGCAGCAGATGGTGCTTTACCGCGTCGACCGCGCTCTCAGCCATAAGCCGTCGACCGCTGGTGGATATCATTACCGGGTCGTAGACAATACTGCAGGGGTGGCCGAGGCAGTAGTTGCGAAGCGCCGTGGCCACCACATGTGCCACGTCGGCATCGGGTATCATGCCTATCTTGACGCCACAAACATTCATGTCGGAAATCACCGCACGGAGCTGGCTTTCCACCGTGTCCGGCGGAACCGTCATGACGCTCTGCACCCCCATGGTGTTCTGACTGGTGACGGCCGTTATGACAGTGGCGCAATACGTGCCCACACGCATCATTGCTTTCATGTCCTGTTGTATGCCAGCGCCGGCCGACGAGTCGGAACCGGCTATCGACAATGCCACGGGTCGCAGCCGACGTTCCGCATGGCCGCAGCCCTGCACATCGGTAGCTTTCCATGCATCGCCCAATATCATGGCACCGCCGAACCCCATGTCCAGCACCTCGTCGATGCGGCTGAATGTCACTCCGCCCAGGGCGAGCACCTTGCCGTCGACGATGCCTTGCGCCCGTGCCTCGGCCAGCCGCCCGGCCGTGAACGCCGCCCGGTATCCCGGTTTGGATATGGAGTCGAACACGGGCGAGAGCGACACGTAGTCGCACAGCGGTTTCCACCGTTCCACTTCTTCCAGCGTGTGGCAACTGCGGCTCACACTGCCCTGCCATCCCTGTGGCGGGTTAGGGTTGCGGCTGTTCAGATGCACGCCGCGAAGCCGATAGGTTTCGGCCAGCTGGAAATGGTCGTGCAGCACCAGGCGCGAGCGGTAATCGGCCGGTATCTCCATGAGCAGCTGTTCCGTTTCGCGGGCCGTGGCGTTGGGCTTGCGTATGTGTATCAGGCTGATGCCCGACTGGAGGAGCCGCACGATCTGTGCGGCCTCGCCGGGGAAGAAGGTGGGTAGCGTTATTACGATGGTCATAACTGAGGGTCAGTGCATTAGGTCGAACGACGCATCCCAGTCCTTCCATACGGGTTCGCGCCCGAGCTGCCGCAGCCGTGCGTTTATTTCGGCGGCCGTGCGGTCGTCGCTGACCGAGAACTGCTCGAGCGCCTGCGGATAGGTGTGGTAGCCGCCGGGGTTCACTTTCGACTCAGCCGACATGGTGGTGACGCCGAGCGTACACATGTTGTCGCGTATGAATGCCGGTTCGCGCGTGGAATAGGAGATGTCTACGTCGTGGTCGAAGATACGCATGGCGAAGGTGGCCTGTGCCAGCTGCCGGTCGGTCATGAAGCAGTTGGGCTGGAAGCCCTCGTTTTGTGCCGGTCGCATACGCGGGAAATTCACGCTGTAGCGGGTGCGCCAATAGTGTTTCTGCAGATAGCGCAGGTGATAGGCCATCATGACCACATCGGTGCGCCACTCGGCCTCGAGCCCGATCAGCACGCCCATGCCGATGGAATGTACGCCGGCCATCCCCATTCGGTCGAAACCGTCGCACCGCCACTCGAACTTGCTTTTCATGCCACGCGGATGATACAGCGGGTAATGGTCGCGGTTGTAGGTTTCCTGGAAACAGATCACTCCGTTCATGCCGTGTCCGGCAAGCGTCTTGTAGTCGTCGGCCGAAAGGGGCATCACCTCGATTTTGACGTTCGAGAAATAGCGTTTCGCTATGTCGATGGCCTTGGCCAGATAGGGCACTCCGGCCTTGGCCGGGTTCTCGCCCGTCACGAGCAGTATGTTCTCAAAAGGTGCCAGCTTTTTGATGGCCTTGTACTCGTTTTCTATCTGTTCCTCGGTGAGAATGGTGCGCGGCATCTTGTTTTCGCGGTGAAAGCCGCAGTACACGCAGGAGTTGGAGCAGGAGTTGGTAATATACAATGGTATGAACATCGACATGGTTTTTCCGAACCGTTCCTCGGTGTATTGGCGCGAGAGCCGTGCCATCTGTTCAAGATACGGTTCGGCCGCCGGCGACAGCAGCGCCATGAAATCGTCCACGTTGCAATGTTCTTTCTGCAGGGCACGCACCACATCGCCTGCCGTCATGGCCGCAATCTTTTCGGTGGTGTCGTGCCAACTGATATTCTTCAGTTCATCTGAAAACATGTTGATCCTTTCTTTTTTAATGGTGTCCGGTAAAGTCACAATGAATTATGCGCCCCCTACAGGGGCAATAATCTTGTTGCACACGAACGTAGGGTGAACCCCTACGCTATAATCTGTCGTCCCTACGGGACTTGCGGTTGCAACGTTTTTACCGGACACCAATACTTTCTTTTTCTTTGTTTTGTCGTCACTAAAGGGTTATGGTATAGCTTTGCATGGTGGCCAGATCCACCGTCCAGATTTTGTCGACGAGCGGCCGTCCCACTCCGGCAATCAGCATGATGGCCTGTGTGGCCTCCACGCTGCCCACCACGGCCGGCGTGGTGCCGAGCACCGCTTTGCCGGGGTGCGGCATGGCAAGCGTATAGGCTTCGTCGGGGAAGAGCGTGCGGTAGGTGCATCGGCCGGTGCAGAACACGCCCACCTGTCCTTCCAGTCCGCGTATGGCACCATAGACATAGGGTTTGCGTTGCCTCCGGCATGTGTCGCTGACGATGAAGCGCGTAGCGAAATTGTCCATTCCGTCGACCACCAGATCGTACTGTCCGATGATGTCGTCGGCATTGTGTGGCGTGAGCCGTTCGGCATAGGCCACCACCTGCACCTCGCTGTTGAGCTGTTGCAGCCGCTTGCGGGCACATTCGGCCTTCGGCCGCCCCACTTCTTCCTCAGTATAGAGCACCTGCCGGTGCAGGTTGCTCAGGCTCACCACGTCGTCGTCGATTATGCCCAACGTGCCGATGCCCGCACCGGTCAGATAAGTGGCTATGGGAGAGCCGAGCCCTCCCACGCCCACCAGCAGCACCCTGGCGGCTTGTAGCTTGCGCTGTCCCTCCAGCCCTATCTCCGGCACGAGCATCTGCCGCTGGTAGCGGCCATCGGTCGGCCGGTCAGTTGGTGTGTTTCTCATTGCCGAATTTTCTTAGGTCGTGCGTCAGTTTGGCCGCACAGAAATTAGGGCCGCACATGGTGCAGTATTCACCGTCGGTATGTCCGGCCTCTTCGAAGTATTTCAACGCCAGTTGCGGGTCGAGTGAGAGATGGAACTGGTCGCGCCACCTGAATTCGAAGCGAGCCTTCGACAGTGCGTTGTCGCGTATTTGCGCCCCGGGGTGTCCTTTTGCCAAATCGGCAGCATGGGCGGCAATCTTGTAGGTCACCACACCCGTGCGCACATCCTCCTTGTTGGGCAGAGCCAGGTGTTCTTTGGGCGTCACATAGCAGAGCATGGCCGTGCCGAGCCAGGCTATCTGCGCAGCGCCTATGGCTGAGGTGATGTGGTCGTAGGCGGGCGCGATGTCGGTGACGAGCGGGCCGAGCGTGTAGAACGGTGCTTCGTGGCAATGGTCGATCTGCCGCTGCATGTTCTCCTTGATTTTATGCATCGGCACGTGTCCGGGACCTTCGATGAAGGCCTGCACATTCTTCGCCCATGCCCGCGTCACGAGTTCGCCCATGGTATCGAGCTCGGCAAACTGCGCCTCGTCGTTGGCGTCGGCTATGCAGCCGGGTCGCAGGCCGTCGCCCAGCGAGAGTGCCGTGTCGTACTGAGCCACAATGTCGCAGATGTCGTCGAAATGCTCGTAGAGGAAGCTCTCGCGGTCGTGCGCCAGACACCACTTGCTCATGATGCTGCCACCGCGGCTCACGATGCCGCAGAGCCGTTTGTCGGCCAGATGCACGTTGTGGCGGCGTATGCCGGCGTGGATGGTGAAATAGTCCACGCCCTGCTCGCACTGTTCGACGAGCGTGTCGCGGAAGATCTCCCACGACAGGTTCTCGACTTTGCCGTCCACTTTCTCCAGTGCCTGGTAGATGGGCACCGTACCTACGGGCACGGGGCAGTTGCGCACGATCCACTCGCGTGTTTCGTGTATGTTGTCGCCCGTGGAGAGATCCATGAGCGTGTCGCCGCCCCACCGGCACGACCACACGGCCTTGTCCACCTCTTCCTCGATGCTCGAGGTGGTGGCGGAGTTGCCTATGTTGGTATTGATTTTCACGAGGAAGTTGCGACCGATAATCATGGGTTCGCTCTCCGGATGGTTGATGTTGGCGGGCAGCACGGCGCGGCCGCAGGCTATCTCCTGCCGCACGTATTCGGGCGTGATGTGCGTGGCGATGCCCTGTTGCTCGCAGTTCATGTTCTCGCGGATGGCCACATATTCCATTTCGGGTGTCACGATGCCGGCTTTGGCATAAGCCATCTGCGTGATGCTCTTGCCCTGCTTGGCTCTTCGCGGCAGGCGTATGTGCTCGAAGCGCAGGCCGTCGAGCGAGTGGTCGGCAAGGCGTGCGCGGCCGTAGTGGCTCGTCACCTCGGGCAGCTGCTCGGTGTCGTGGCGTGCTTCGATCCACGGCTCGCGCATGCGCTGCAGCCCTTTCTTCAGATTGATGTGCACCTTGGGATCGCCATAGGGCCCGCTGGTGTCGTAGATATACACCGGCGCATTGGGCTGTGTGTGTGTGCGGCCGTCGTCGTCGCGCGTGACGGTGGGCGTGAGGTTCACCTTTGTCATACCCACCTTGATATCGGGGAAGATGCGTCCTTGCATGTACGCCTTTTCCCGTTGGGCGTATGCTTTGTTGTCGTTTGGCATGGGTCTGTGGTTGTCGGGTTATGAGTTGAGGAATGCGGTGAGTGGCGAACTGGCTTGCGCGCTGTCGCTCGTGGCTCCCAGGCCGGCTTCATAGGCTCTGCGCCCTGCGACCACAGCTTCCTTGAAAGCCCTGGCCATCTCCACCGGGTTGCCGGCCACGGCCACGGCCGTGTTGACGAGGCAGGCGCTGGCACCCATCTCCATGGCTTCGGCGGCATGGCTGGGTGCGCCTATGCCGGCATCGACCACCACGGGCACGGTGGCCTGCTCGATGATGATCTGCAGGAAGTCTTTCATGCGCAGGCCTTTGTTGGTGCCTATGGGTGCGGCCAGCGGCATCACGGTAGCGGCGCCGGCTTCCTCAAGGTGCTTGCAGAGCGTGGGGTCGGCCTGGCAATAGGGCAAGACCACGAAGCCGAGCTTCACGAGCTGCTCGGTGGCCTTCAGGGTCTCCACCGAGTCGGGCAGCAGGTAGCGCGGGTCGGGATGGATCTCGAGCTTGAGCCAGTTGGTGCCAAAAGCCTCGCGGGCCATCTGCGCGGCAAAGACAGCCTCCTCGGCGTTGCGCACGCCGCTGGTGTTGGGCAGTAGTTGTATGCCGGGTCGGGCCGTGATGTGCGTCAGCAGGTCGTCGTGGCTGTCGCCCAGTTCTATGCGCTTCATGGCCACCGTAACCATCTCTGTTTCCGAGGCTTCTATGGCGCGTGCCATGAGCGCATGGTCGTTAAACTTGCCTGTGCCGAGAAACAGGCGTGATGTGAATTCTCTACCAGCAATAGTCAGTTTTTCCATTGTGTATGATTGTTTAATGGCGGTCGCAGTCAGCAACCGCATTGATTGTTTCCATTTGATGGTGTCCTGTAAAATCTGGGGCTAACACCGTAAAACGCTGAATGGATGCTCTTTATAAGGTTTTGGGATAACTCGGGGGCTTACTTTACATAGCGTGGTTTGTTATCCATTGTCCCTGAAAGGGGCACATATTATAGCGTAGGGGTTCACCCCTGCGTTTGTTCGTGCGCACCATCATTGTTGCCCCTATCGGGGGCGTATATTTTAATGTCACAATGAATTATGCGCCCCTTAGCAGGGGCTATCCAGTATCTACAATCCCAATCCGTAGGGGTGAACCCCTACGCTATGATCTGTCGTCCCTACGGGACTTGCGGTTGCAACGTTTTTACCGGGCACCAATAGTTTCCATTATTTTTCTTGTTTCTTCGGCCGGGTCGTCAGCCCGCAGTATGGTTCCGCTCACGGCTATGCCGCTCACGCCCGTGGCCAGGATGTCGGGTATGTCGCCAAGCGTGATGCCGCCGATGGCCACCACGGGGATGTCTATCGACTGCCGTTTCATCTGCTCCACGATGGCGCGGTAACCGTCGAGGCCGAGCAGGGGCGACAGCCGCTCCTTGGTCGTAGTGAACCGGAACGGGCCGCAACCGATGTAGTCGGCGCCGGCGGCATAATGGCGCTTGATGTCGCTGAACGTATTGGCCGTAGCACCGATGATGAAATCGCGGCCCAGCCTCACGCGCGCCTCGCCTATCGGCATGTCGCCGGCACCCAGATGCACGCCGTCGGCTTCCAGCTCCTTGACGAGCGCCACGCGGTCGTCGATGATGAAGGTGGCACCCGCGGCCTTGCACATACGCTTGGCCTGCAGCGCAAGGGGGCGCACCTCGTTGTCGGCCAGTCCCTTCACGCGGAGCTGTATCCAGCGGCAGCCGCCGCTGAGGGCCAGGCGTATGCCGTCGAGTTGGGTGAGGGTGGGCGTGGTGTGCGATATAAACTGCAGCATCGGCCTATCCTCCGCAAAAAGCCTTGACGATCACGATGTCCGATCCCTCGGTGAGAAGGGTGGCTTCCCACTGGCCGCGCGGCACGATACGGTTGTCCACGGCTATGGCCACGCCCTTAGCGTCGAGACGCAGCTCGGCGGCAAGCTGCTGGATGTTGGCAGCCTGCGTGTCGGTTGATTCACTGTTGATGTTTACTTTCATGTTTGCCTTCCTTTAGGTAAATGCCGGTTAATAAAAAAGTGTCATTTACCACGGGAAGCCATGGAGGTGCAGATAGACCTCTTCGGATGAAAACAGCCCCTATTCCATGTGTTGCGACATGAAGTAGGGGCCAATTGTTGGGTTATATCTAATCCCTGCGGCAGCATTACCTGCGTCAGGTTCAATGGGTATAATCTCAGCCGATTGCTCAGCACCCCGTGATAATTCTGATGCAAATATAGCGCGAAACTTTTTAACCGAACGGATTTTGCGCAAAGTTTTAAACTTTATTAAATAACTCAAGTTTCGGATTTGGGATTTGCGTTTTGAACAAGCCGATCCATGGCCTGCGGACGCATGGCAAGCCCTGTTGTTGTCTTGGCCATGCTTGCCAAAGGTGTTCTGACGGGCTGCAAAAGCCCCTTTACCGCCTCACGATTTGTGCCAAACGGCGCAGCCTCCGATGCTGAACCGCACTGCGAAAGGGCATTGCTCGTGGCCGCCATGGTCAGAAAGCCGTTTTTCACCGCATCTCGCTTCGATTCATTGATCCTGTATGTTGTCATCATTTTCTTGTTCCTTTTTAAGGTGGGTTCTATCATTTACTCAAGTTTCGGATTTGGGTAGTTGCGTCTGAACATACGTCCCCAAATCCGAAACTTGAGGAACTGATTTTTCGGTACTCCTTTGGAAACATATCCACATTTATAAGACCCAGTAGTTACGTGACAACAGAAAATTTGCAAAAAAACAATAAAATTGCCCACAACGGCTTCGGTTTTTATGATTAACAACTGTAAATTTGTGGCACTAAAACCTACTAAACAATGAGAATACCGACAACATGGATGGCCGCCACTGGCTTGGCCTTGCTACTTGTTGCGCCCATGCGAGCGCAAAACCCCACCGTGGAGTGGGACTCCCACAGTCTGATAGTCGACGGCAAGCGCGTGATGCCCGTGATGGGCGAGGTACACTACTCGCGCATACC
>CAVKHW010000075.1:0-9480 GCA_963656105.1 Eggerthellaceae bacterium | reverse complement strand
CGCAAATATATTGAATGATAATTTATTGAATTTCAGTTAATTACATTTAATTAGTGAACCCTACATAGGGGTGAACCCCCTACGCTGTATTATGTCGCCCCTACGGGGCTTGCCATGCGCCTCGCATACGTCATTCGGGAGCTTATGTTGAGCTTGCCGTTACGGTTTGCCGGTTTGTTCCCTTCCGCCTGTTTTTCCGGGGTTCACGCCGTATTCCTCTTTGAAACATTTGTTGAAATAGGACGGCGAGGCGAATCCCACCTCGTAGGCAATCTCGGCCACCGAGAGGTCGGTGGTTTCCACGAGTCGTCGGCCTTTGGCCAGTCGTGCCTTGCGCAGCAGTTCGACGGGCGAGTGGCCGGTGAGCGCCTTCACCTTGCGGTAGAGCTGTACGCGGCTCAGTCCGAGCTCGGCGCCGAGCCGTTCGACGGAGAAGTCGCTGTTGCCGAGGTTCTGGCGGATGGTGTCGCGCAGCCGTCCGACGAACGTGCGGTCGGTGTCGCTGAGTTGTTGTTCGGCCGCCTCGTCGCCGTTGTTGCCGGCAAATATCGAGCGCAGCAGCACGCGGCCGCGCAGCAGGTTGTCGATGCGTGCCAGCAGCAGCGAGGCCGTGAAGGGTTTGGTGATGTAGGAGTCGGCGCCGTCGTGGTAGCCCTCTTCGCGCTGTTGGCTGAGCGACCGCGCCGTGAGCAGAATCACGGGTATGTGGCTGGTGGCGGTGTCGGCTTTCAGTTGCCGGGTGAACTCCAGTCCGTCCATCACCGGCATCATCACGTCGCTGATGGCGAGCTTGGGCACCTGATGGCGTGCCATGTCGAGTCCGGTCTTGCCGTCGGCTGCTTCTGCCACGTTGTAGTGGGGCGCGAGGATAGATCGCAGGTAAGCGCGCATGTTGCTGTTGTCGTCGATGATGAGAATGAGCGGTTTGTCGGCATCGAACTCTTCGGCATCGGTGATCATTGTGGCGGTTTGCTCGGCTTTGTCCACGGCAGCGTAACTGTCGTCGACGGGTGTTCGGGCAGGCTGCGCCGTGTCGGTCTGGTCGGCCTTGGGGTTGTAGCCCGGCTGGCTGTCGGGCAGATCGACGGTGAATGTGGCGCCCTGTCCGGGTGTGCTCTCAGCGCTGATGGTGCCGTGGTGCATATCCACGTAGGCCTTCACGAGAGCCAGTCCGATGCCTGTGCCACCGATGGCGCCTTTCGCCTGATAGAACCGTTCGAAGAGATGGGGCAGGTCTTCCGCGGCTATGCCCCGTCCGTTGTCGGCCACGGTGAGGGTGTATCGGTGTCCGCAGTGTGCAAGTCCTACGGTGATGGTTCCCTGCGGTGGCGTGTATTTCAGGGCGTTCGACATGAGGTTGAAATAGACGTGCGCTATTTTCTCCTTGTCGGCCACGATGGTTGCGCCGTTGTCCACCTCGGTGTGGTCAATGCTTATGGTTATGCCGCGCTTGTCGGCCACGGCGCGGAAGTCGGCCGCCCAGATCTCCAACTCCTCTTTCAGGCTGAAGCGGCTCAGGGCGAGGTGCTCCTTGTTGTTCTGCACCTTACGGAAGTCGAGTATCTCGCCCACCATGTGTATGAGTATGCGTGTGTTGCGTGCCACCATCTCGAGCATCGTGCGCTGCTGTCGGCTGAGCGAGGGGTCGGCCAGCAGCTGGTCGGTGGGTCCGGCTATGAGGGTGAGCGGTGTGCGCAGTTCGTGGCTCACGTTGGTGAAGAACTGCAGTTGTGTGCGCGTCATCTCCTCCATGTCGCGCGTCATGCGCTGCTGTTCGTCGATGGACCGTCGCAGCCGGCGGTTGTATCGCGTCTTGCTGCGGTAGGCGCTGATGGCGAGGGCACAGGCCGTGAAGAGCAGCACCACTGCCGCGAGCAGCACCAGCAGGTAGATGCGCTGCGTGTTGAAATCGGCTGCCGCCTTGTCCACGCGGTTGCGCAGGGTGGAGAGGTGGTCTTGCTGGCGTTCGGTCTCCTCGTTCTGCATGAGCAGTACGCGGGCGTTGTCGGCGGTGACGAGGGCCGACGAGAGGTGGTTCTCGCGGTCGTAGTGCTTTCCGCGCAGTATGTTCATGGCCAGCCGCATCACCTCGTCGCCCCGAGTGGGGTAGATATACGAGGCCATGAGCGTGCCGTCGGCCACGAGCTGCATGCCGCCGCCGTTGCGTGGCATGGCGTCGATGCCGCAGAAGCGTATGCGGCTGATGTCGAGGCCGTGTCGCCGTGCGGCGCGCCGTGCGCCCATGGCCATGCGGTCGTTGTGTGCGAAGACGCAGTCGAAGTCTTGGTGTGGGTGCGAGAGCAGCGAGTCCATCGCGCGGTAGGCACCCTGCTCAGTCCAGTCGGCGTGCAGGCGTGCGGCGATTGTCAGTGTGGGGCTGGCGGCCACCACGCTGTCGAAGCCCTGTGCGCGGCCGATGGCGGGCGACGAGGCGGCCAGTCCGCCGATCTCCACGATGCGTCCGCCACCCTTGAGCGCCGTGGCGAGGTAGCTGGCCATGGTGTGGCCTATCTCGCGGTTGTCGGCACCGATATAGGCGGTGTACTTGTTGGAGTGTGTGCGTCGGTCGAAGATGATTACGGGTATGCCGCGGTCGTAGGCGCGGTCGATGGCCGGCGATATGCTCACCTGTCCGGGAGCCACGACGAGCAGGTCGACCTTGTCGTCGACAAAGCGGTTGATCTGTTCGGTCTGCAGGTGCACGTCGTCGTAGGCGGAGGCGATGCGCAGATCTACGTTGTTATAGTAGAGTGCGGCAATGCGCAGCTCCTCGTTGAGTTTCTCGCGCCATACGTCTTCCGAGCATTGCGACACGCCGATGACGTAGGTCTTGTGCTTGTTTTCGCAGGCTGCAAGCACCATCCACAGCAGGGCTGCAAGGAGGCAGAGCAGTGGTGTTGTGGTGTGGCGCTTGTGCTGCCGGGCGATTGCTGGTTGTTTCATGTGGGTCAGATTCAAGGACTTGAATGTACTGGACGGTTCTATCTTCCGTTTGCAAAAATATGAAAAATATCGTTTCCCGCCATTCCTTTTGCCGAATATCTTTTGCCACCGTGCATCATATTTTTTTCAGGTGCGTGCCGGCCAAGCCCCGCAGGGGCGACATAATATAGCGTAGGGGTTCACCCCTATGTATTGACAAGTGTTATTTACGAATCGCCCCTGTAGGGGGCGCATATTTCAATGCCGCTTACATTTTTAATTATGCGCCCCTTACAGGGGCAGTAATGATGGTTCAAACGAACACACATAGGGGTGAACCCCTACGCTATATTATGCCGTCCCTACGGGACTTGGCGTGCGAATGTCCCGACAGATGTCGCCCATTACGATGTGCCTGCCCTGAAGGCGGCTTGGCCGTTCGCTATGCATTTCAGTTGCATCATGCGCTTTGCATATAAATAATCGTGCATTGGAGTGTAAAAATGTTGCATGTAACATATTTGCATTCCGATGCACGATTATTTTATGGCCGTATTGAGCTATGCCGCCTATCTTTGCAGCAACCGATCGAAGAAGCCGCGCAACGGCGGCCGCCTGAAACCGAAACAACAGCGACAAAAAACTTAAACCCCAACACACTACCGCTATGAACTTAAACCCAACCATCAAGTACGGTGTGCTTGCCGCAGCCTCGATGCTTGCCGTGGCCACACACGCCCAAACCAAAGACAACGCCTCGCAGAAAGAAGAAGGCGACCGCAACGTGATGCTCAATGCCGCGAGTGCCAACGGCCCGCGCGAAATACAGATCGGCCTGCCATCGGCCGACGTGAACGTGCTGGAGAACGGCCTGCCCGTGACCTATGCCACCAACCCCCACACCGTGAACGCCACATGGCGCTCCGATGCCAGTCTCTCGCACGTCGGACTGCTCAAGATATCGGAGACCGCCATCACCACCGGCAACATAGGCTACGCCGTCAACTCGCGCACCCGTCTCGGCGAGGAGGGCTTCCACGGCACGCTCAACTACAAGACCAACCACTACGGTCTGCAGGAGTTCTCGCTCAACCTCAACGGCCAGCTCTCGCGCGACCTCTTCTATAGTGTCAGCACCTACCAGGACTTCGACCCCGGCACGTTCCGCCTGCAGTCGACACCCCTGCAGGACCGGTCGCAAATCTACAAGGCCGCCCTCACCAAACGCTATGCCGGCGGACGCGGCGAGCTGACGGCTCTCTACAAGTACATCAACACCCACCCCGTGTACAACTACGCCACCCAGTCGGCACCCTTCGTCTATGTGGGCGACGGGTCGGTCAAGGAGTACGGCCGGTTCAAGCTCGGCACCACGTCGTATCTGCCCACCGACAACACCATGACCTACCGCGACATGCGCACCGGTGAGCTGCGGCAGACCACGCTCTACGATGCCACTGAGAACCGCTCGAACGAGCTGTCGCTCATCAACCGCTACCGCCTGGCCGACCGCCTCGAATGGCGCACCAACGTGCGCTACGACCACGCCCGTGGTGCCTGCGTCTACCAGACACCCATGCAGCTCATCGACCTCCGCGCCGCCGATGCCGGTGCCTATGCCTACAAGTACACCGACGCCCTCGGACAGGCGCAGGACTATACCGGACAATATGTGCAGACCCGCATGTCGTGCCTCAATGCAGGCACCATCGACGAGCTGCTCCTCACCTCAGAAATAGAAAAAAGCTCCAAATCTTCAACCGTGCGAGTCGGCGTCAACGAATGGTATTACCACGTCGACTACGCTTCAAACACAACAATGTATGACCAGAGTGTGCCCGACGATGGGTCGTTTGCTCTGCGTCTGTGGGACTCCGCAAAGCGCAACAGTGTGTTCTACGATTTCAACAAGAACGCATCGGAGTACTACAAGGGTCACGAGAACAAGCTGGCCCTCTATCTCACGCACGACTGGGACATCTCACCCAAGTGGAATGTCTACTACGGCGCGCGCCTCGAATGGCAGCGTCTCAAGGGTGAGAACGCCGCCGTCAGGAACGCCGAAGGCGAGTATGTCGGACGCTTTGCCGACTACAGCCTCGGCACCGTGGCGCCCGACGGCACACGCATCACCCCGACCAAGATGGCCTACGACTGGCTGAACTACGACTTCAGCGCCGCACTGACCTACAAGATGACCCGTGCCTTCGGCCTTACCGCCGACTTCACCTATATCGTGCAGCACCCCACCATCTCCACCTTCGCACCGGCCACCATGCCCAATACCGACAAGATTTCCGTGCCCCTCGGACGCGCCGGCATCTACTACAACAACCGCTGGCTGAGCCTCACCTCGCTCTTCTCCTACATCTCCAAGACCAACAACAACTCCACGCTCAACCTGCAGCACGACGGCGAGATCAAGGCCGCACCACTCACCTACGACATACAGACCTGGGGATGGACCACCGACGTGGTGGCACACCCGTTCCGCGGTTTCGACTTCCATTTCCTCTTCACCTACCAGAAACCGACCTACAAGAAATACGAGACCTCCGTCAAGTTCTCCAGCGGCTATGAGGGCAAAATCAACGCCACCGGAAACATCGTGGCCGAGGTGCCGCAGGTGCTTGTGGAGCTTGACCCCAGCTACATGATTCTGCCCTCGCTCAAGGTGTGGGCCTCGTTCCGCTACTTCTCGAAGACCTACGCCAACATCAACGAGGCTTATTATTTCAACGGCCACTGGGAGACCTTCGGCGGACTCAACTGGCAGGCCACCAAACGGCTCTCGCTCGGCTGCACCGTGGTCAATTTCCTCAACCAGACCGGAGCCAAGGGCAGCATAGCCGGCGCCGAGCTCATCACCAAGGACGAGGCCAAGGGCATCAGCAACCAACTGATGACCGGATCGTACCTGCGACCCTTCACCGTGGAATTCTCGGCCACACTGAAGCTCTAAGCATTCCCCCACGCAGTGCCGGGGGTGCCGCCACCCGCTGGCGCGGCCCCGGCCCATAAAGACCCCACAACAACACAACCACTACCCACGAACTAAACAACCACAATCATACCATGAACCGCAAATCTACCGTCATCGCAGCCGCACTCACCGTAGCGGCCGCCGCACACGCCCAGAGCCTCGAAACCACATGGCAGGGCGACACCGCCGTCATCACCGTCAGCAACCCCACACGCTACCTCCTGTTGCCCGTGGAGGAAGCACAGCCCGAAGCCCACGTGCTGCTCGCCACCGGCAAGCCCACCGACACCTGGATGGACGTGCGCCTGGCCGCCACCAAGACCGACTACTCCGTGCCCTTCGCCCTCACACCAGGCAAGAAAGCCGTGGTGAAGATTGCCGGACTGGCCGCCGATGCAGCCGCCTTCAAGGAGATGCGCCTCTCCGACACGTTCTCCACCGCCAACACCGACTACTACCGTCCCCTCTACCACCACACGCCGCTCTACGGATGGATGAACGACGCCAACGGACTCTTCTATAAGGACGGCGAGTACCACCTCTATTTCCAGTACAACCCCTACGGATCGAAGTGGGGCAACATGCACTGGGGACACTCCGTGAGCCGCGACCTCGTGCACTGGCAACACCTCGACCCAGCCATTGCCCGCGACCCGATGGGACACATCTTCTCCGGCAGCTCGGTGGTCGACACGCGCAACAGCGCCGGCTTCGGCAAGAATGCCATCGTGTCGTTCTACACCTCCCACAGCATGCACGACGGACGGCAGGTGCAGGTGCAGTGCATGGCCTACAGCCGCGACAACGGACGCACCTTCACCAAGTACAAGGGCAACCCCGTGGTGACACCCTTCGACGGCCTCGAGAACTTCCGCGACCCCAAGATCTTCTGGTACGAGCCTACCAAGTCGTGGTACATGATTGTGTCGGCCGACAAGAACATGCGCTTCTACCAGTCGAACAACCTCAAGAAGTGGACCTACGTAAGCCAGTGGGGCGAGGGCTACGGCGCACAGCCCAACCAGTTTGAGTGCCCCGACTTCTTCCCCCTGCCCGTCGATGGCGACCCGCAGAACCAGAAATACGTCATGATCGTCAACATCAACCCCGGCTTTGCCTACGGCGGTTCGGCCACACAGTATTTCATCGGCGAGTTCGACGGCAAGGAGTTCAAGTGCGACTCGAAACCGCAGACCGTGAAGTGGCTCGACTGGGGCAAGGACCACTATGCCACCGTGACCTTCGCCAACCTCGGCAGCCGCGTGGTGGCCGTGCCCTGGATGAGCAACTGGCAGTATGCCAACGTCACACCCATACGCCAGTACCGTGGCGCCAATGCCTTGCCACGCGAACTGAAACTCTTCTCCAACAACGGCGAGGTGTATCTCTCGGCCAACGTTGTCGATGAGGTGCGCGCCCTGCGCAAGAATACCCGTCAGATCGGCAACCTCAGCGTGAGCAATGCCAATCCCACCATCGTGCGCAATCTCTTCGAGGGCAACGACGGAGCATTCGAGATCGAGGCCGATGTGCAGGCCGGCAACGCCGACCTTGTGGGGCTCTCGCTCTACAATGACAAGGAGGAGCGCACCCTCGTCTACCTCGACCTGAAGCAGAAACGGCTCGTCATGGATCGCAGTGAGAGCGGACTCACCGACTTCGGACGCCGGGCTGAGCGTCACGACATAGAGAAACGCGCACAAGCAGCCGGCGAGATGAAAGGCCGCGAGGCTCAGGACCTTGCCGTGAACTACAAGAACGACTTTGCACTCGGCACCTGGGCGCCCCTCTCGCTCTGCGGCAGCGACAACGGCAACTCCACCAACCGCTGGACGGAGGACGCCACAACCACAGCCTCTACGGCCAAGACCTACCACCTCGACATCTTCGTCGACAAGTGCTCGGTGGAGATCTTCGTCAACGGCGGACGCATCGCCATGACCAACCTCGTGTTCCCCACCCAGCCCTACAACAATCTGAAGGTCTATGCTGAGGGCGGCACGGCCAGTCTGAAGCATGTCAACATCCACAAACTCGGCCTCTGATAACTCTGTACTGTATAACACATGAGATATAACGTGCGATACACCGCACGCCTAACACAGTTTTGACTTATGAACAACAAATCATCCTTCCTGACCCTCGCACCCGTCATGGCCGTCTTCTTCACCATGGGCTTCGTGGACCTCGTGGGGGCCGTGTCCAACAATATGCAGGAAGATTTCGGCCTGACCGACTCGGCCGCCAACTTCTTTCCCTCGCTCGTCTTCTTCTGGTTTCTCATCTTCTCCGTGCCCACCGGCATGCTCATGAACCGCATCGGCCGCAAGCGCACCGTGATGCTCTCCATCGCCGTCACCACGCTGGCCGTGATGCTGCCCCTCTTCGACAGTTTCATGCCCACCAAGGAGAGCCAGCTGTGGCTGATGTACGTGGCCTTCTCGCTGCTCGGCATCGGCAACGCCATCATGCAGACCAGCGTCAACCCGCTCGTCACGATGATAGTGAAGGGACATCTGGCCTCCACGCTCACCTTCGGCCAGTTTGTCAAGGCCATCGCCTCGTTCGTGGCGCCGCTCATCGCCGCATGGGGCGCCACCACCTCGGCACCGCTGCTCGGACTGAGCTGGCGCGTGCTGTTCCTCATCTTCTTTGTCATCGCACTCGTTGTCACGCTGTGGCTCGGCTTCACCACCATCGAGGAAGAACCGATTGAAGGCAGCGCCTCGTCGGTCGTAGACTGTGTGAAGATGCTCGGCACACCGCTCGTGCTGCTCTCCTTTGTCGGCATCATGTGCCACGTGGGCATCGATGTGGGCACCAACGCCGTGGCACCGAAAATTCTGCTGGAGCGTATCGGCGGGGCGGGCGACACGCTCAAAGATTTCGAGTATGCCACATCGCTCTACTTCGCCTTCCGCACAGCCGGTTGTCTGACCGGTTCGATACTCATGCGCCGCATGAACGTGCGGTCGTTCTACACCGCGGCGGTGCTGATGATGACCCTCGCCATGGTGGGCTTCGTCTTCGGCACGCAGCGCTGGGAGCTGTGGGCAGCCATCGCCCTCGTGGGCTTCGGCAACAGCAACGTCTTCTCCATCGTGCTCTCACAGGCACTGATCTCCGCGCCCGGCAAGAAAAACGAGGTGAGCGGACTGATGATCATGGGGCTCTTTGGCGGAACGGTGTTCCCCCTGGCCATGGGCTGGGCCAGCGACACGGCCAAGGCCGCAGCCGCCACCCATCCGCAGGTGTGGGCCGCCGTGGTGATGGCCGTCGGAGTGGCCTACCTGCTGAGTTACATTCCCAAAGTGAAACAATAATTATTGGTGTCCGGTAAAGACGTTACAACTGCAAGTCCCGTAGGGATGACATATTACAGCGTAGGGGTTCACCCCTACGGATGTTCGTATGCAACAGGATTATTGCCCCTGTAGGGAGCGCATAATTCATTGTGACGTTAAAATATGCGCCCCTACAGGGGCAAAGGACAACAAACCACGCTATGTAAAGTAAGCCACAGGTTATCCAAAACCTTATAAAGAGCATTCATTCAGCGTTTTACTATGTTAGAC
>CAVKHW010000074.1:0-9773 GCA_963656105.1 Eggerthellaceae bacterium | reverse complement strand
TACCATACTTTTGTGCCCCAGCGTGAATTCACGCTGGGGCACAAAAGTATGGTATAAGAGCTTCAACATTATATGTAGTGCGCAATCGCAATGCAGCAAGTGCTTTATGATAGCAGCATTTAAGGACGTGAGACTTTCGTTTGCATGTAACGTTTATCTTGGTCCACCAAATCCACCTCCAGGAGGTGGGCCTGGACGGAATTCGCCGCGGTTGCGACCGCCACGATCCGGCCCATCACCAGGACCTCCCATGCCTCTTCTTGCATCCTTGCCGCCAAAGAGGTTGAGACGGTAGTTTACATGCAACATGGCATAGCTATTGATGGAGTTGTACTCGGTGTCGGTTCTTTGGCTTGCGCTAATCGAACGTGAAAAATTGCTTTGGTTGTGCAGAATGTCGTAGAACTGGAGCATAACAACCAGTGATTTGCCTTTGAGGAAGCTTTGTGATATTTGGGCGTTCCATACAAACTCGTTGGTATTGAGCGATGCATCGCTGTATCCACGGCGGCTGTTCATGTGGAGGTCGGTGGCAAGTGTGGTTCCCCAAGGTGCTGTTATGTTGAAATTCAGTCCGTAAGCAAATTGCCATGTGTCGAGATTCGAGGTCGCCTGAAGTTCATTGCGTGAATGGCGATAGCCGAGCGACCCGTCGAATTCCACTTCCAGCCAGTCATTTCTGTAGCTTGCAGACAACCGTTCGTTGAGGTTCAGGTCTTTTGTCGTGTTCTTCTGCGAGCTTTGGTCGCGTCCAAGTGTTATGTAGCCTACATTGTTGTTGTAGCTAAGGTTGGTGAAAGTATTCACGTTCCAGTAGCCAGCCGAGTCGAGCGGGGTGTTGAACATCAAGGCGGAGTTAAGATTCCAGTCGCCATTTATATTCTCAGGACGTGTGATGCGGCCGCCTGTCTGCTGGTTGTAGGTCACTCTCCTGCTGATAGAATTGTTTGTCGTAGAGAAGTTGACGTTGGCCATGACCGCTTGCTTGGTCTTTTGGAAATAGCTGTTGTAGAACAGCGAGAAGCGTTGCGTGAATGATGGTTTCAGCCCTGGATTACCTGTGGAGATGTTGAGCGGGTCGGAGTCGTCGTAGATATCAAGCAGGTCTGAGATGCTGGGCTGTGACGTAGAGGCACGATAGTTAAGTCTGAGATTGCTCACCTTGTTGAAACGATAACGGAAATCGAAAGTGGGTGAGATATTGAAGACATTGCGTGTCGTGTCTGCGCTTACTCCCTGATAGTCCTGCACATAGTGCGATTTCTGCGGCTGTGCCAGTACACCGGCGTTCAGCTGCCATTTGGTTTGTATCATGCGCAACATCAATTCGATGCTATGCGTGTAGTTTTTGTACTCTGAGTAACGGCTTAAGTCGGTATCCAAATAGTCGGTGTAAGGCTTGCTAAGCCGGTTTAAGTAGTTGTCCCAAAGCCGGTAGCCTGAAGGAAGACCGGTGAAGAAATTTTCGCCGAGATTGGAAAAGTCGTAAGTGTTGCGGTCACTCTTGCTATAGCTGTAGTTGAAACGATAGCGCAGTTGCAGGAAAGCACCTTTCCACAAAGGTTCGCTATATGTGGCTTGTAAGGTGTAATCCCATTTTTTGCTGGGCGTGAGCGTATAGCGGTTGGTCTGATAGGTAGAGTCGTTGCCGTAGATGTCTTGCAATTGGTACAGGTGTACGTTGTTCATCGACAAGCTGTTGGCGTGCGAATCGCTATAGTTGGCATCGGCGCGCAGGGTCATGTTGCGTCCTTTTGAATTGAGTCGGCGGTTGAACTGCAGCATGCCGCCAAAACTCTTGCTCTTGTTATAGCTCATGGACGAACTGCGGTTGGAGTTGACAATGATGCTGTCTTCGCTCAAAGTTTTCATTGATTCCTCATCGAGTGGATTGGTGACAAGGCTATACGGATCTTCGTTGAACGATGCGGACTGGCTGGCTGACAACCCGTCGCTGGTGCTGAAGCTCATTGTCGGTCGGAACATGATGTTGGTCATGCTGTCTGGAGTCCATTCCACGCGGAACTGAGCGTTCCAATTGTTGCTTCTCGAATAGTTTTGGTTAATGCTATTGGAGAATGACCCTACGGTGCTTACAAAGTTCTCGGATGCCGTCTTGCTATATGCGTCGCCGTCGCTATGATTCCATCTTACGCTTCCGTCTACCTTGAGTGTGTCTTTTTTCTCATAGTTGATGTTGATGCCAGCCATTTTCGAGGCGTTGAGTCCGCTGCGTCCTCGTCCGAATCCTCCGCCTCGTCCGCCGAACCCCATGTCATTGACGTTGTTGGCGTTGCCCATTCCGAACACGCGCCAGTCGCTGTTGAAATATCCTCCGAAAAGGCGGCTCGAATATCTGTCTTTGGTTCCTACCCCCACGTCCACGTTGGTCATGAGTCCTTTGTTCTTGCCAGGCTTGGTTCCAAAATCAAGCACTGTTTGTTCGTCTCCGTCGTCAATGCCTGTGACACGTGCCAAGTCGCTTTTCTGATCGTATGCTTTCACCTTTTCGATAATCGAGGTCGGTATATTCTTCATGGCTGTCTTGGTGTCTCCGGTCATGAATTCTTTTCCGTCAACGAGTATTTTTTTTACTTCTTTTCCGTTGATGGTTATCTTTCCGTCGTCGTCGACCTGTGCTCCTGGCAGTCTCTTTACCAGTTCCTCGATGGTTGAACCTTCGGGTGTCCGGTATGCCGCACTATTGTAAATGAATGTGTCCTCTTTAACGGTGACTTTCAAAGCCTGCGCTTTCACGACAGCTTCTTTGAGCAGTGTGGAATTGGCTTGTACCTGTACGAGTCCCATGTTGAGATTGTGGTCATCTTGCATTTGTATGCGCTTGATGGCCTGAATGTATCCGACACTTGTCATTTTGAGGAGGTACTTCTCGTTGGCGGGAGCTTGGATGACAAACTTTCCGCTATCGTTAGACAAAGCACCTGTGATAAACGTGGAGTCCATTTTGAGTAGTTGAATGGTGGCCTGTGCGAGTGGTTCTTTCGATTCGCTGTCAATCAAGAACCCTGAAATCTCCCGTTTTTGTGCGAACGCCACAGTCGCTACCAATAAAAGAATTGTCAAGAGAAAGCCTTTTCTCATAAGTTGTGGTGTTAGTTAAGATAGTGTTTCTTGCTATCGTTGTTAGTATTCGTTCTATAATTGTAGACGGAAGGGCGCTGTATAAGTTTAAACACTACGCCAATTATTTTTTTTGAAAGAGACTTTGTGTTTGCACATTTGCAGTTCGAAATGCGCAAAAAGATAGTGACGTCGCTTAAAAAGTCTTAATTTGTAGGGTATGTAGTATGTGAACCTATTATATTATAATTAAATTTGTAGCAAAAGAAAACATAGTATGCGTATGGAACAGAGAGTCATAATGTCCGAGAATTTGGAGACGGAGTTGGCTATTGCCATATCCGAGTGTGAGCACGACCGAATTTTTGTGCTTACCGACGAGGTGACGCACGAGTTGTGTCTTCCCCTTGTGCGTGATTTCTTTTGTTTGAAAGGCGCTCAAGTTATCACCATCGGTTCCACCGATATCCATAAGAATTTGCAGTCGCTTACTCATGTATGGCAGTCGCTCGACGATGGTGGTGCCGACCGACATAGTTGCCTTATCAATTTGGGCGGTGGCATGGTGACCGACCTTGGCGGTTTTGCGGCGTCAACTTTTAAGCGTGGCATTGATTTTATCAATATCCCGACAACTCTTTTGTCGATGGTTGATGCATCGGTCGGCGGCAAGACCGGCATCAATTTCAACGGTCTAAAGAATGAAGTGGGAGTGTTCAACGATTCACGCTATGTCATTCTCGACACCCATTTCCTTCGTACGCTTGACGACCAGAACCTTCGTTCCGGTTATGCTGAGATGCTGAAACACGGTCTGATATCCGATGAGAAGACTTGGGCAGAGCTATTGCGCTTCGACTTGTCGCATCCCAATCTGCATCTTCTGCAGTCGATGGTGGCTACATCGGTGAAGGTGAAGGAAAATGTGGTGAGCCGCGATCCGCATGAGACAGGTATCCGCAAGGCCCTCAATTATGGCCATACTTTCGGCCATGCATTCGAAAGCTTTTCTCTCAAGCATCATTCTGCGGATGCAGCTCCCCTTCTGCATGGTTACGCGGTAGCCTATGGTATGATATGCGAACTCTATCTGTCGGTAGTGAAAGCCGGATTCCCATCGGAACAGATGCGGCAGACGGTGGCGTTCATTCGCGATAATTTCGGGTGTTTCAACATCACCTGCGATGATTATGCCGAGCTGATAGCACTGATGCGTCACGACAAGAAGA
Source organism: Eggerthellaceae bacterium (assembly GCA_963656105.1). Lineage (GTDB taxonomy): Bacteria > Bacteroidota > Bacteroidia > Bacteroidales > Bacteroidaceae > Prevotella. Next base: position 5,463 of record CAVKHW010000074.1, on the reverse strand, counting down.
ACACGGCCAACATTATCAATTTCACGTTGCTCGATGCCATAGGCGATGTGCTGATTAACCAGACTGCCACCGATAAGGAGATTTGCGAGGCGCTCGATTTCTTCCGTGAGGGATAACCTCTTATATTCCATTTACATAAAAGGTTCACATACATCATGTGAACCTTTAGTTTTTTAAAGAATGTTCATTGAGTTTGTCCATTTCGAAAAGCGGGACATCATGGTTTTAGCTGGTTGATTTCTTGTTTCTGCGATATGTGGACGACGTAGTTGGTGACGTGGACGGTGGACACCAGTTCACCGTTTCTATTCTTGATGTCGACCTGCCACTCGTGGAGCGTTCTCCCCTTGAACTGCAGTTTGGCATAGGCTGTCACCACATCGCCCTCTCTAACGGCGCGCACATGGCTTCCGCTAACATTTATGCCCACGCAGATGCGCCCTGGACAGAGAGCCATGGATCCTACTCCAGCCACGTTTTCGGCCAGTGCCAACGATGCGCCGCCCGACAGGAATCCGAATACCTGGCGGTTGAGCTTGTCCACTTTCATCTGTGCCATCAGCGTGTCGGGTTCGGGTGTGGAGATGAATTCCATTCCGAGCGTGTTGGACAGTCCGTCTTGTGTTTTGATTAGTTCGATCTGTTGTTCGATGTTCATTGCTATGGGGTATTTGGTCGGTTGTATGTGTGTGCAAAAGGCAGAGGCTTGACCATGTTGTCAAGCCTCTGCCGTGATATGTGCGTTGTTTGCGTTATTTCTTCATTACCTTTCGTGTCGTTCCGTTTTCCCTGACAATGTAGATGCCGGTTGGCAGATCGTCGAGGTTCTTGCCTGTTGCCACGCCGTTGATGGTGTAGACGGTGCGTCCTTGCGCGATGGTCTTGTGGTCGGTGATGCCCTGTATGGCCGTGTCTATATACTTGGTGTCGGTGCTGATGGCGATCCATCCGATGCGCTCCGTCCAGGGAGTGTTGCGTGAGGGTGCGGTGGCCGTGCTGGTGTCGTCGATTTGCAGGCGTATCTTGGTGCTTGTAGAATCGCTTGATTCATAGAGGCTGGTAGGCCGCGTGCGCAACACGGTCAGGCTCGGGTTGTTGACGGTCTGCATCTGTACGAGGAAAGCGGCGTCGGCCAGTTTCTCGCCGAATGAGAAAGGTGTGCGTGTAGCTTTCGATATGAAGCTGATGGTGGTGTCCTTTACGGTGATGAGCTTTCCGGCCATGTCTTGCGTCTGCCCTTTCTCTATGGCGATATACGAGAACTTTATGGTGCGCTTCACGGCGCCGCTTTCGTTGAGGGCCTCCTGTCGTTGCAGGGCTACCTTGAAACCAGTGGGTGTCACGTCGAACACGCGGGGCGATACCGGGTAGCGCTCGGTGGTGGAGATGGCCATGATGGGCGTGGCAAGCACCACGGGAGCTTCGGCGAAGGTCTGCTTGAAGGCGATATCGACGGTGTCGTTGGCTGCGCAGTTGCTGGATACGCCTGCCTCGTAGTTGAGCTGTCCTATCTGTCCGGTTCCCGATTTAGCTACAATATAAGAGGTGTAGTCGGTGTAGTTGTTGTAGAAGTCGGTCTTTGCAGACGACGACTTTGTTTGGTTGAACGGATAGATGGAATAGCGGAAATAGGCGTATCTGCGAACGCCGTCGGCATCTTTTGTGCTGTAGACGTTAGACACGCGCTCCATCGGCATCATGCTTACCGTTTGGTCGCTGAGGCTTCCGAAGACGATGGCGGGCTGCTCGTCGAACTTGTTGTCGAAATAGAGGTATCCTTCTTCCGAAGTGCCTGTTGTGAGCGTGCCGTATTGCAGTGCGCCGTGTTGGTCGTCCTTGCCTATCGATGTGGTGCCGTCGATGCTGTTGGTCACTTCGTTGGTGTAGAGCAGGCGGTTGTCGAAGGTGCGGATGGCCACGCGGTACGTGTAGTAGCCGGCGGTGGTCACGGTGTCGGCGAAGGTGTAGCTCGCTGCGTCGTCGCTGAGAGCAATGGTGCGGTAGTATTTGAACTCGGCAAGTTTACTGGTGCCAATCTTCCGTTCAATCCACATCGAGTCGTTGAGCTCGCCGTTCTTTTCGCTCCATGAGAGTGTGGCGATGTTCTTGTCGGGGCGGAACGTGAGAGCTAAACTTGTGGGGGCGTATGTGCGCGGGTTGGAGGGCACGTAGGTGGCCACGCTGCTGTTGTAAGCCAGTCCGGGCTGCATGGCGGCATAGCGTCGGCCGGCCTCGGTCAGTCCGCCGTTCTTGTAGAGCCGCGACGGGTCGCGCTCGCTGTTCCAGTAGGCGTAGCGTTCCACATAGTTCCAGTTGTTCATGAGGTTGCAGATGTTCATCACATTGTCGGCGTTCTGCTCTTCGGTCACTCCGCTTGCAAAGGCACCGTTCTTGTTCCAGCTTGCACCCCAGCACCACTCAGTGACCCAGATGGGACGGCGGGCGTTGTTGTGCAGTCCTTGCAGCTGGTAGAACGATCCTGTAGCCCAGTAGGCGTGTATGTCGAGAATGTCGCAACGCCAGCCGCGTGCGTCGATGGAGTCGAGGAACTGCTGGTTGAACGAGTAGCTGCCGTCCCACGACGATGGCGTGCAGAGACGTTGTCCGGTGCGCATGAGCGACTCCCAGTTGTTGAGAATCTCGTCGAGTGTCTGCGGGTGGTCGTCGGCTGTGTTGCGCGGTTCGTTGTTGGTCTTCATGTTGGGCGACGACGTGGCATAGTTCACGCTTCCGCAGGCAGCGGCGTTGGGCCAGTCTTCATAGATATGGTGAGGCACGCACTCGCGGTCGATGCCCGTGTTTTCGCCTAGCCCGAAGCTGTAGCACCACTGCGTGTTGAGCGAATCGTTGGCCTCGGCACCGGTATTGTTGGCCAGTCCGGCTTTCGACACGTCGTTCCATTTGAACAGTCGGTACGAGGATATGCGCCTTTGCATGAGCGCTGGCAGGTTGACCTCAAGGTCGGCTTTGTCGGCCACAAAACAACGGCTATACCCGCGTCCGCCGTCTTTCAGCGAGAAAGTTACCATGTATCCACGTTTCAGTCGGAAGCTCATGATGCGGTTGTTGAGTTGTGCGGTGGTGAGGGTCTGCATGTATCCACCTGAACTGTTGGTGTTGAAGTCGTCGCAGCTCTCGCCTGCGAAGTTGGCCTCCGTGTAGACGGTGAGCGGCTTGAAGTTGGCACCGTAGGGCATGATGATGGCTCCGCGGTTGTAGATCTTCACCTGGCAGTTCATGCCGTTTACGGCCTGTTCGCCGTTGATGGAGACGAAGGCCAGTTGTTTCAGCACCAATGATGGTTTCAGGGCATCGAAGATGATCACGGCGTGAGCCGTGTCGGTCAGGTTGATGCTGCCCGTGGCGGTGAAGGGAGTTGTCGACGTGATGTGGTAGTCTACATCCTTGTCGAGTGTCACGGCATTGGTCACTTGCTCCACGGTCTGTGTGGTGTTGTCGGCCAATGTGGGCAGACAGGCTGCCAAAAGCGACAGCGCTAAAGTGGTAAATCGTTTCATGTGCAATGTTTGGTTGTTAGCAATATCTATATGCAAAGTTAGCGATTTTCCAATAATCTTTAAAGAAAATATAGTTAAAAGCTATGCAACTGAAAGTTAAATATTTGAGTTTTTTACTCTTGATAGGTTTACTTGTGTTTCAAAACGCTACATAAACGACAAAAATACTATCAATGTGCAAAATAATCGACTAAAACGCTTGCGGATTAACAATGATTGCGTAACTTTGCAAGCGACAAGGCCTAACCAACCGATAACCGAACAAATAAAAACGACATATAAGCAATGAGCAAACTGATTAAGCCCCAGGGGTATCAAGCCCTTTTGGACATGTGCCAAACCGAGTTGGGCATCAAGCAAATTAAGGAGTTTTTCCAACAAAACCTTTCCACAGAGCTGCGTCTTCGCCGTGTTACGGCTCCCTTGTTTGTGTTGCAGGGACTTGGTATCAACGATGACCTCAATGGTGTGGAGCGTCCTGTGACTTTCCCCATTAAGGACATGGATGAGGCCAAGGCCGAGGTGGTGCACTCGTTGGCCAAATGGAAACGTCTTACGCTGGCCGAATATAAGGTGAAGCCAGGCTATGGCATCTATACCGACATGAATGCTATCCGTGCAGACGAGGAGCTCGATAATCTCCACTCACTATATGTGGACCAGTGGGACTGGGAGGCTGTCATTACTGAGGCCGACCGCAACCTTTCGAGCCTTGAGAACGTAGTGCGCCGTATCTATGCCGCCATTCTGCGTACCGAATACCTGACGTGCGAGACCTTCCCGCAGTTGAAGCCTTTCTTGCCACGCGACATCCATTTCGTACACAGTCAGGAACTGCTCGATATGTACCCCGACTTGTCTCCGAAGGAACGCGAGGATGCCATCTGCAAAAAGTACGGAGCCGTGTTTGTGGAAGGCATAGGTGGCCGGCTTAGCGACGGAAAGAAACACGACGGTCGCGCCCCCGACTACGACGACTGGTCGACGGTGGCCGAAAATGGCCGTGCCGGTCTCAATGGCGACATTCTCATTTGGTATCCGGTGTTGGGCCGTTCGTTCGAGTTGAGTTCCATGGGCATCCGTGTGGACAAGGCCGCTTTGCTGCGCCAGCTGAAGCTGGAGGGTCAGGAAAGCCGCGAGAAACTTTATTTCCACCAGCAGCTGCTCAGCGACAAGTTGCCACTGAGCATAGGCGGTGGCATCGGCCAAAGCCGCTTGTGCATGGTGATGCTGCACAAGGCTCATATAGGCGAGATTCAGGCCAGCATTTGGCCCGAGGACATGCGCCGCGAGTGTGCGGAGATGGGCATGCAACTTATCTAAGTTGCGAAAAGCAGGTGAAAAGTTTTTATAAAACATATTCTGAGAATCGGCTATTTGCTGGCGACAATGTGTGTCGCTGCAAATAGCTGATTTTTTGCATGTTTTTCTAATCGGTTGAAAATCAGAGAGATGTAATCCTTTCGCAGGGGTGTCGTTGCTGCTCCTCCCTTTTGCGTTCCCCATAGGCCATCTATCGCCCAGCGATAGGTGCTTTGTCGCAGAGCGACGGGTGCCCTTTCGCATAGCGGTAGACCACTTATTTCATTTCCAAAACTGTGTTTTCGGTGTAGCGAAAGGGTTGCATACGGTTTCTTGACGTGATTTTTTGTGCCGATGAATGAAATAAAGGTCTTTCCGAGGGGATTTTTTTCGCTAAAAGCATAGTAAATTTGGGTCGCCTTTTACGTCATTAAACCTTACTATTGGTGTCTGGTAAAAACTTAGCAACAGGAAAGTCCCGTAGGGACGACATATTATAGCGTAGGGGATCACCCCTACGTATGTTCGCGTGCAACAGGATAATAGCCCCTGTAGGGGGCGCATAATTCATTGTAACGTTAAAATATACGCCCCCTACTCTAACTTTGCAGAGGATTCAACGTAGTTGCATAAATATCAAAAA
>CAVKHW010000073.1:0-10340 GCA_963656105.1 Eggerthellaceae bacterium | reverse complement strand
TAGAGCACCTGACTGTTAATCAGGGGGTCGTTGGTTCAAGCCCATCCTGGAGCGCACAAGTGAAGGAGTTAGAGTTTACAAGGCTTTAGCTCCTTTTTGTTTTATTAGTGCCCGGTAAAATCCGCATGCTCCGGTTTTGCCCTTGCCTTAAGCAAGGCGTAGCCAAAGATGCGCTTTCCCCCCTGTCATTGTTTACAACTGTGGATGTCCGTATTCGCGTGGCGACATGCCGAATTGCTTTTTGAAGCAGGTGGCGAAATATTTCGGGTTGGCATAACCCACGCGCAAGGCCAGTTCGCCAATGCGTATGTTGGGTTCTTCGTTCAGTATTTGGCAAGCCGTCTTCATGCGGATGGTTCTTATGAACGATGTGGAGTCCATGCCCGTCAGTGCTTTCAGCTTGCGGTAGAGCGTGGCGTGCGACGCCCCCACCTCGTTCATCATCACTTGGTGGTTATAGTTTTCATCGTCTATGTGTCTGTTTACCGACTCTGTGCATCGTCTGAGGAAATCTTGGTCGGCAAGAGTCATCTCTTTGGCCTGCTGCAGCGCTTCGCGCACCGAGCGGTCGTCGTTGGCCTTTGCTATGTGGTTCATGGCGTCGAGGAGCTTGTCGGTCTGGCTGGCGAGCATGCAGGCCGAAGCCTGAAGTGCTGGTCTTACTTTCTGCTGCAGCTCGTGCGCCACTCCGCTCATGAGTGCTATTGGCGACATGAACTCGTGGATAACACGTGTGTAGAACTGCATCATCTTGTTGTATCGCTCGTCGAGATTGCGCTTCTCGATAGCCATTATTTCCAGTTGGTGCTTGGCGCGGACGTGTCTGGCGCGGTTGTGCGCTATTCCACAAATCACTCCCAGAATGATGATGGCATAGGCTGCCTTTGCCCACCAGCGCCACCATAAGGGTTGCATGATTTCGATGGTCACTGATTGCAGACCGCCGGCGCTTTCGCCTTCAGACATGTAGATGCCATAATATAATGTGTATTTACCGGGTTGCAGCTGGTTGTAGCCTGCGCTGTTCTGCCCCAAGTCGGTCAGCATGTGCTGTGCGTCGACCCCGTCGAGCTTGTAGACGTACCGCACCGAGGACTCCTCGCCGTAGTCGAACGTGGTGAACGACACGCTCACGGAGTTCTGGCGGTGACTGAGGCGAATGTTTTCGCCATGCGCATACGAGGCCTTGCCTTCGGCCACGAGGTCGGAAAATCGTTTGCCGCATACCACAATGTCGGCAATGGCCACCTGTTGCGGTCGTCGAGGGCTGTCGGTAGTTGCCGGTGTTACGGTGACCAGCTGGCGCTGGTTGACGATGCAAATGGTTCCGTCAGCCAATAACGTGCTCATGGCATTGCCGAAATAGTTGGTTGGCAGACCGTCTTTGCGCGTGTAGAGGTGCTGGTATTGTATGCCCCCCTGCGCGTTGAGCCGCAGTAGCATGATACCGTAATTGGTAGTCAACCAATAGTCGCCACGCCGGTCTATGTTCATGCTGTGCACATTGTCGCCCTTGATGCCATACTGCTGGCTGACCGATCTGAACGCGTCGGCCGTCTTGTCGTAACGCAACAGCCCGGGTTCGCTTGTGCAAGCCCATGTGCGTCCCGCCTTGTCGTTCACGATGCGGTAGATGCCACCCAGCTGATAAGCTCCAGTTGTGGTGTGCTTGTCGGTCAGGCTGCTTACCTTTTCTGGTTGCGGGATGCCACGTTTGCCTACGTGTGTGTAGAGCGTGAGCCGCGCTTTTTGCAGACTGTTGCCGTTTAGTTCCACGCGCGCAATTCCTCCCACAAGCCCGAACCACAGCTCGTTCCGGCTGGTGCGGTTTATCGTGAGTATGTGCATGTGCTTGATGTCTGTTCGTCCGATTTGGTCTATGGCATGTCCTTGTCCGGAGTTGGGGTCGAATTGGTACAGGCCATCCCATGTTGCAAGCAGCGTTTGTCCGTCCTGCAGCTTCGTCAGCGCGTAGCAGTCGTTGTGGCGCAACCAGGAGGTGTTGGCGGATGTCAGGTGCCTTTCGAGTTTGCGGTTGCGGTAGATGTAGAGCCCGTCGAAAAGTGTGCCCAAGTAGGTGCGGCCCTGTGAATCTTCATATAGACAATTAATGTTGGCATGATGCGAAAGCATGGACGTGTCGGGCAAGTGAACGACAGCAAACTGAGACATGAGTGCACTGGTGCGCTGGGCAAAAGACGGATATGACGTTCGAAATGTCTGACGACTGTGGTACAGCCAAATGCCGTTGCCAACGGTTGATATCCACAGGTTTCCGCTGCGGTCTTCGAATAGATTATTAATTGATTTGTCAGCCAATAAGGTAGATACGCCTCCCGTATCGTGCAGCGTCAGCAATCCCTTGTCGGTTCCGACTAACAGACTTCTCTGGCGCTCGCTGTGGTGTAGCGAGCTGATGGAATAAGCGTTGAAACCCCTGATAGGAAGCAATCTTCCGTTCATATACAAATATAGACCGTTTCGGCGTGTTCCAACGAATGCCGAACCGTCAGCTTTTGCGGCCACCGACGTGACGGCCATCCGCTCCGTCCCTTCTATGTGTTGGCAACGGTTGCCTGATTGGGAAATGCGGTAAATGCCACTATTATCAGTCAGTACCAGTAGCGAATGGTCTGTCTGGGCGGACAACTGCACGATGCCGGTGCCGCTAATGCCTTTTTGTCGTTGCCATACACCTTCTTTTCCCATACGATAAAGACCGTTGCCCGTACCTGCCCACAAGACATCTGCAGGTGAGACGCACAGTGCGCTGATGTAGTCGTTGCCTTTAAAATGTTGGGCCGTTATGCGGCGCGTCTCTATGTCAAAGGTGTTAAGGCCAAAGAACGAACCGGCAAAGACATGGCCATGGGCATCGGCATATAGGCTCCGAATGTCACATGAGCTGAAGGCATGGGGGTGCTGTATGTCGTTGCGGTGTACTTGCAGTTGGTAGCCGTCGTAGCGCACAAGCCCCAAACGGGTGCCAAACCACATGTATCCCTCTGAGTCTTGGACTATCGAGGTGGTTTCTTCGCAAGGCATATCGTCTATGTGCTGACACGCTTCTTGGGCAGCTCCTGTCATGGCGATGCATGCAAAAAATAGGCAGATTGTTGTCTTCAGGTAAGGTTTCATGTTGCAAATATAAATAGATTTTGTATAATGTCGGTTCATTTGCCTACTGCAAATATCTCAAAATCAGCTATTGAACCCAGTTTGAACCTTTTTGAACACAAATGCTCCCGGAAACGGTTCGATGTAGGATAACTTTGTCCACATCTTTTTTTTGTGTGCAATAACAACCAAACTTTATGAAATCTAAAACTATTATTCTTTTTCTTTTGGCATGTATGTCCACTATTGCAAGGGCTACATCCGAAATCGTGGAAACTCGCACGCTTGGCCTACACAATCCCATTGGTATAGAGAGCGCGCCTACTTTCAGCTGGAAGATAAAGGCCGACAAACGCGGTTTCCGGCAACAGGCCTATGAGATTAATGTTACTGATGCCAACGGAACGCTGGTCTGGTCGAGCGGAAAGGTAGACAGCGGGCGGCAAACCGATATCCCGTATCAAGGGCCTGCGCTGAACAGTCGTACCGAATACCAGTGGACGGTGGTATCTTACGATCAAGACGGCCAGCCTACTGAACCGGGAAAAGGCACGTTCGAGACGGCGTTGCTCAGTCAGTCTGAGTGGAACGGAGCCGACTGGATAGCACCTCTGGTCAACAACTGCAAGGCCAAGGTGGAAATCGCGCTCAACGATGGCGTAATACGTGCGCAATATGTAAAGCTTGATGTGCAGGCAAGCGGTCCGCATGCAGCAAGTGATCCCAACTATGGGTTTGTGCAGATTGCGGAGATGGAAATCTACGATAGTAATGGAGTAAACGTGGCACGCAATGCATCTTTCACAGCCACCAATTCATGGGAACTCACCAATTATGGTTGGAGCATCGACTATATACACGACGGTGTCATATCGGGCGGCGTTACCAACGGGTTCACTACTACGCAGAACACCACTGCTACAACCATCATTGCCAATCTCGGACAACTGACCGATGTGGCACGTATCGTACTTTATCCGCGTCAGGATGCGCCTGCTGTCGGAAACGGCGATCAGGCCGCCAATTTCCCCAGCACTTATACATTGTCTACATCGGTCACGTCCGACAACTACACTTTGCAGTGCGAGGTGGAGAACGGGCAACCTCCTTCGTATCGAAATGACAACAATGTGCCGTATCTTGGACGCAATTTTACATTGCCTGAAGGAAAAACGGTGGTCTCGGCGCGACTTTACGCTTCGGCGTTGGGCGTTTTTACCATGTGTCTCAATGGAAAGCAGGTAACCGAAAATGTGCTTGAACCGGGAGAGAGCGCATACGACAAGCATATGCTTTACAGCACTTACGACGTGACTCGGCTTCTGCGCGAAGGGAAAAACACATTGATCGCGCAGCTTGCTGGTGGCATTGCCAATATGAGCAAGATGAGCGACCGCTTTGTGAAACCCGAACTGGCATCAAACACGGCAACGACATCGATGCGGGCATTGCTGTTCGTGCGCTACGATGACGGTACGGAAACGTGCGTGCCTACCGACACAACGTGGGGTACATGCCGCTCGGCAACAACTGGCAGCAATTGGTATGGTGGTGAGGATTATGATGCCCGCCTGCTGCCCGATGGTATCTATGAGCCAGGATATGATGTCTCGGCATGGGAACACTGCCAGACTGTTAGTCCTACGTTCTGTGTTCCGAGCGTGTCCTCGGCGGTTACACCTGTGGGACTTATGCATGCTCGCGAATATGAGCCGTTGCGTGTTGTGGAGACCTGGCACGCTGTAAGTGTTACACGCAACGCAGACGGCAACTATCTTGTGGACTTCGGTCAGAATTTTGCTGGTACATACTCTTTTACTCTCAAAGCACCAGCGGGCACAAAAATCACCATATATGATGCCGAACTCCAAGAAAACGGGCGATGCAAGTTCGAATATATGTATCAGCCAAACGGAGCGTCTAACGCTACGCTCGACACTTATACTTTCAGTGGCGACGCTGCGGGCGAAACTTGGGGACCTGCGTTTATGTACCACGGTTTCAGATATCTTGAAGTGTGCGGGCTTTCAGAGGCTCCCGCCCCCAGTGCCTTTGTGGCTAAGCGTATACGCAGCAATGTGGATGTTGCGAGCCGTTTCCATACCAGCAACACTCTGCTTAACGACATACATACAATATGTTACCGGGGCATAGAGAGCCAACTATACAATACGGTTACGGACTGTCCGCACCGTGAGAAATTAGGATGGCTCGACGTGCCGAATATGATGTACCAGTCGCTTTCCTACAACTTTGACGTGAAGACCTTGCTTGCCAAAGTGGTCATGGACGCATTCGATTCGCAAGGTGACAACCATTATGTGCCAAGCACCGTGCCCCACTTCATGCGCGTGTATGACGATGACCTCAACTGGGGCGGCGCAGCAATTACCATTCCTTGGCGAAACTACAAGATGTATGGCGACCCGACGCTGATGAGCAGATACTACGAGCAGATGAAAGCCTTGCTAAATTACTACACGTCGCTGACCGACGGCCACATCATCCGTAATTATAGCGTTTTGTCCGACTGGGGACAGCAAACCAGCGGACTTACCCAACTCACCACGACGCCATTCACTCTGACTTGTACCTATTACTATTTGCTGAATGCGATGGCAGAGGTTGCCACGGCTCTCGGGCACACAGACGATGCCGACAGCTGGACAAATCTATCCAAAGAGGTGAAAAAAGCCTTCAACGAGCGATTCCTCAAGGATGGCGTATACGAATATGGCAATCAAGCGAACTACGGCATGGCACTCTATTACGGCCTTGTTGAGGATAGCGATATGGCAGCGGTGGCTGCCGCACTGGCAAGCGCTGTGAAGGAGAGTGGCTACTGCATCAAGACCGGCGAGATAGGATTGCGGCCGACTATCATGTCGCTTGCGCAACACGGCTATAACGATGTGGTGTACCGTATGGCCAACAAGACATCCTATCCCAGTTATGGATATTGGGTCAAACAAGGTGCTACCACCTCGCCCGAATATTGGGATATGTCGCTCAGTCAGAACCATTGCATGATGAATCACATAGAGGAATGGTTCTTCGCGCAGTTGGGTGGCATAACCAACGGCGGTAACGGCTATGAAACGATATGTGTGGCACCATGGATTCCGGCCGATATGGCACAGGCCGACATAGCTACGATGACACCGCGCGGATGGGTGAGCGTGGGATGGGAACGTACCCAGAAGACTACTGTCTACAAGATTTCTATTCCCGCTGGAGCCCGTGCGCTGGTTATTCTGCCTATAGCGAAGGGGACAAGACTTGTGGAAGGCGATACCGATCTCTCAGCTATCGCGTGCGTGGACAACGTGTGCTATTCTGATACGCTTGTGTCATTCACACTGGGTAGTGGCGATTATGTCTTTGGGTATGATGGCAGTACGCTTGAGGATCCGCAACCCGACCCATTGCAGCCTGAGGGAGAAGATGTGACGGATTTGTATATACTCAATCCGGGATTTGAGACAAAAGACACAAATGTGGTGCCGTGGTCGCCAGCGCATTGGACTCTTGGATTTCCTGATACCGATGGACAATGGGGAAGCTTGAGTACCTCAGACCAGCGCAGTGTGAATCCGACAGAGGGAAAATTCGACTGGCATATTTGGTATAACAGCGGCTATGTGTCAGTGCGTCTTTCCCAAAACATAAGTCTGCCTGCAGGCCAGTACAGTCTTCTCGGCGATATCCGGTGTGTCGACAATATTGCAGTCACTGGGCGGCAGCGTCTCTTTGCTGCTACGCAAAGCGAAATGCAAAGCGACACTGTCTTTTCGAAGCCCTACAACGACGACACGACTGTAAACATCAATGTGAACGACAATGAGAATCTTCAGAACTGGCGCACCCTTCGTCTGGCGTTTTCCTTGGACGAAGACAGCCGTGTGTCTATAGGATATGACTGCCCCGCAGTTGTGGGAAATGCGTCGACTGGTGGGTTTCAGGTGGACAATGTGCGCCTGTTCCGCATAGATGGAGTTACGGCCATATCTTCGCAGAGCCTTTCTTCTGACATGCCGGTGCAATATTTCACGCTCTCTGGCATACAGATAAATAAGGTGTCTGCCAATCAGGTGGTTATCCGCAGACAAGGAGGTCGGTGTACGAAGTTTGTTTGCCGATGACGGTATGGGGTGCTATGCGGTAATTTCTTCCGTATAGCTTGCCCATCATGCTCGCAAGCTGAGGCGTGCCGATGATTTGTAAGTTGTTGCGCCTGTGGGTGCTGGCAGCGTAGATATGAATGTCAATCGGCTTGAAATGAAATCCCCACCAAGTCATCTTTTTGTCGCCTTGGGGCGGCGGAGACGACTGGGCGGGGATGGAAAGAGAGATTTGCTTGGTTTGGCGGACGGCTCAGAGCATGAAGCCCAGCGACAGACTATGGAACTTGGGCCCGTACTCTGTGTCGAGAATTTCACAGGGATTGTACTTCACGTAGATGTTGACCAGCGGGTTGATGAATGTGGCCATGAAGTCGACCGTGCGCTTGTTGTGGTGCAGGCTTTTGTAGGTTTGTTTGTGTTTCTCGCCGTCGAGGCGGTAGCGAGTCTTGATGGACGAATGGGTGGTGCAGTCGATAATGGCTCCAGCCGAGAAGCCCCAGCCGTGTTTCTCGTAGCTATACATGATGGGGATGATGAGGCTGAAGGTTTTGATGCGTGAGAATTTCGGGTCAACATCATTGCTGAGGGGCTCTACGGTTACCACCCCGTTGTCGGCTTTCACAAACTCGCGGCGCGAAGTCATGCGGAAATTCTTCCATTCCACACCGAAACCCACCGAGAAACGGTGTGCGTTGCGCCATGGATGCACGCCCCAGTCGACATAGGTGCCGATGTTGATGCCGCCCCAGAGGTTGGTCTTCACCACATCGCGGTTGCCTGTGGCACCGTTGAAGCCGATGAATGCGTGTAGCTCCGAGTCGTAGTATGGCTGCCGGCTACGGCTTTTGTTGATTTTGCCGGAGATGTTGAAATTAAAGAGGTTTCCCACGGTTGAGCTTTCATAGTTGTCGCCGTTGTTGCGCAGGGTTGTTGCGTAGTGATAGTCCGGCTTAGTGTCGGTGCCGCTCACCTCCACGTGGAGCAGCGAGTCGGAACTGACGATGGTTACCTTTTTGGCATTGTTCACTGTCACGGTGTCGCTCGGTTGGGCGGCTTGTGCAAGGGTTGCGGTCATCATGGCCGCTGCGATAATCATTGTTTTCATGGTTATGTTGCGTTTTATTTGTTGATCAGTTTGCTAAGTTCATCGAGGCTCTTTACTGCGCCTTCCATGTAGATAGCGGTAATGTTGTATTGATTGTCACCCTCTTTTGTGCAGACAAGGGTCACGTAACGGTTGACCGTGCCTTGCTGCTTGAGCTTGAAGGCGATGGATGTGCGCTTCTCTGTACGTTTCTGTACCGATGAGGCGTGTTGGTCGGCTTGCAAGTCCTGCTCCACGGCTTCGATGCACTGGTTGCGTTCCTGGCGGTTGGCCACGAAGCGGGCACTGCGGTAGTAGCTCAGGTTGTACTTGCTGAGCGCCCGTCCTTTCACCTTGGTCACTACCATGCGGCTGAGCGGCACCACTTTGCCGTCGAGTATCTGGCTTACCTTCAGGCTGGCTGACTGCGCGCCAGCTGACAGCGCAACCATCAGTAGCATCATGGAAATGATGAATGTTCGTTTCATATTTTATTGTGTAGTTATTGTTGTCCGAATGCGTCTTTCAGTTCCGCGTCTATGTCTGACGTCGTGTTTTGGGCTTCGCCAAGGGTGCGTCCTACCTCGCGCATCACTGCCTCGCGGTTGTTTTGCCGTTCGCCGTAGGCTATCATCTCGTAATCGCTGTGGTCATTTCTAATGAACTGCAGGGTCGTCACGATGCCGGCCATGGCCAATATGCCAGCAGCTATGGCTATACGCGGCCACCGTGGACGATGCTTGAGACTTGCCACCGCAGCTTTTGGCGCAGGTTCGCAACCTTGCAGTTGGCACATGTCGAGAAACATTTGCCGTAGCGGCATCAGTTCGCTGCTGATGGATTCCGAGGTGAAATAGGCGTAGAGCTGTTGCTCCTCGCCAAGCGTCGTGTTGCCCTCGAAATATCGTTCGGTAAGCTCTTTTGCTTTTTGCTCGTTCATATCTCGTTTTGTTGATAGCGTTTCAGGTATTTGTCTCTTACGGCCATGCGCGCCCTGCTGAGTGCTTTCCTTACAGCAGCCTCGGTCATGCCCAGTGTGTGGGCAATGTCACCCATCTCGCGTCCCTCGATGTGGCGCAGGCGTAGCACAGTCTGCTGCACAACAGGCAGCTCGGTCACGATGTCCATCATGCGATCCACGGCTTCGTGGCGCTGCGTTGTGTCGCTGGTGTCGTCGGCTTTGCCCAGAAGCGCAATGTCCTCTGTGTGGGGCGACCGCCGCAGGAAATCGAGGCTGAGGTTGCGTGTAACAACTCTTGCCAACGGTGCCATGGGGCTGCGCAGGTTGTCGCACATGTTCCACAGACGTTCCATGCAGTCTTGCACAATGTCCTCGGCCACATCGCTTCGGTGCACGTAGCGTTCGGCTTCGGTCAGCAAACCGGGCCGCAGGTAGGCAGCTTCGTTTTCGTATTCCTTGTGCGTCATTCCTTGCTTTTGTCGTTTATATTACGCAAAGGTATGCGGTTTGTGACAGGGTGGCAAGCGTTTTTTTTGTTTTTTCCTGGTTTTTTCGCTGACTGTTCAGTGATAACAAGAATTATTGACAAAAACTTTTCGTGTACAGAAATAATTGTTTTGGTTTGTCCTCCAGCCGTTAAAATGGATAAATTTTATAAGATTTCTTAATTGCTTGATAGACAGGCAGATGCCTGCTTCTGACGCAATGCTCCCGTGTTTCCCCAACGGTCATGCTTGTCATAGGTGTTCTATCGGAGGTCGAAAGAACGTCTATCGCTGAATGATTCATGCCGAATGGTGCATGCTCAGATGCTGAACCGCAGCGCGAAACGATATCTATCGCAAGGCTGATTGCGATCCATGCGTGCGTTTTTTATGCGCCACCTTGCCTTCTCTGGGCTTGAAAGAGTCTGTCGGCGCGCTGGAACGAGAAGCGCAGAGCAACGTTTTTTTCAGAATATTCACAACAGATTTTCTGTTGCGTTGTAAATTTGTTCACTTGTAAATGCTGGTTTATTTTATTGGTATTATAGTGTTGTCATTGTTGATAGTGA
>CAVKHW010000072.1:0-10669 GCA_963656105.1 Eggerthellaceae bacterium | reverse complement strand
TCTGTTCATCAGACAAAACGGGAGTCAAAATGAAAACGGTTTCGTATTGATTCATACTACTTTGTAAAGAAATTAATTGTTGTTTTGCAAAATGCGGGTGCAAAGTTACAAATAAGTTTGGAGAAAAGCAGCCTTGCCCCACCAGTATTTTTGCTTTTTAACATAAAAAAGTATTGTATGCCCATCTATTCTTATTAATTTTGCATCCGCAATGACAAAATATTTACTCCAAATGGCACACTTTTTACGCAGCCGTTCCACATGGATGGGGCTACCTTTGGTCTACACGGGCGTAGCACTCTTGGTGTGCTTCTATGCGTTAGGGCTCACCACCCGCAACGCCTTTCTGCTCTTCCCATTAGTGATTATTATTGCGGGCACTGTAGGATTCGTGTACGACGAGAAACACAATGGCAAATACTGACAACTTAAAGGTGGCAGACTATAACCAAACGGTTTCAATCCACCACCTTTATAATTTATAGAGGAGAAATTCCTCGTAGGCTAAGCAGTCCATTATCAGCAGAATGCTTTTTACATCTTTGCAACGATCCGCTTAACCTGAGGTTGTTTAATCCTCTTCGGGAACAATCAACTTATAGCCTTGTCCATGGATGTTGATGATCTCTATCTGGTCGTCATCTTTCAAGTGCTTGCGCAACTTGGTGATATAGACATCCATCGAACGAGCATTGAAATAGTTGTCGTCAATCCAAATGGTACGAAGGGCGTCATTGCGTTTGAGAATCTCATTGGCATGCGAGCACAAGAGCGCCAGCAGCTCGTTCTCCTTGGTGGTCAGTTTTGTTTGCTTGTCGCCAATGACGAGCAACTGTTTCTGCGTGTCGAAGGTGAAACGGCCAATCTTGTACATGGTGCTTTCTCTGTTTTTCTTTCCTCTCACACGGCGCATGATAGCCTCAACGCGCTTCACCAATTCCTCCATAGAGAACGGTTTGGTAATGTAGTCGTCAGCTCCCTTGTCGAAACCTTCGAGCACATCTTCTTTCTGCACCTTGGCAGTCAGGAACACAATGGGCACTTGCGAGTTGATCTGACGGATTTCCTGAGCAAGCGTAAAACCGTCTTTCTTCGGCATCATCACATCGAGGATGCAGATGTCAAACTTGTCCTTGGAGAACTCACGGAAACCCACTTCGCCATCGGGACACAACACGGCATCATATCCTTTGGCAATAAGGTATTCGCAAAGAAGAGTGCCAAGGTTTTCATCGTCTTCGCAAAGCAGAATCTTAACTTTTTCTTCCATAATATTTTCTATTTTAAGTTTTGTAATCGAATTTCCATTTAATGTAATTGCACTGGTAATGTGATTGCTTCCCGGCTAATCTTTGATGACAGGCAACTTGACGGTAAACTTGGTTCCCTTGCCATACTCGCTCTCCACCTTGATATCGCCGCCATGCAGGTCGACCACTTTCTTGACATAGGCCAAACCGAGGCCAAACCCTTTGACATCGTGCACATTTCCAGTATGTACCCTGTAGAACTTCTCAAATATTTTCTTAAGGTTCTCCTTTTTCATGCCCATACCCGTGTCCTCTACAGAGAAATAGAGGCTTTGGTCGTCATTCCATGTTTTCAGACATACATTGAGGGGTTTGTCCGGCTGACGGTATTTCACCGCATTGTCCATCAAGTTGAATATCACGTTTTGGAAATGCACCTCGTCCACATAGATGGCTGAGTCGACGGCTCCTATATCTACATACACCTTGCCTCCGGTATGCTCGACGCGCAGCGTAAACGAATTGGCAATGCTTTCAATCATTTCGTTTAGGTCGAGATGTTTCTTTTTGAATGCCGACTTCTTGCGGTCGAACATAGACATCTGCAATACTTTTTCAACAAGAAAGCGCAACCGCTTGGTTTCGTCGGTAACAATACCCGTGAGATGTTTCATCATCTTCTCACTCTTTGGCACGCTGTCGTCGTTGAGCATCTGCGCGGCCAGCGAGATACTGGCTATCGGAGTCTTCAGCTCATGGGTCATATTGTTGATGAAGTCGTTTTTCATCTCGCTATACCGTTTCTGCCGGAACACCACCACAATAGTGAAAATGAACGTTATGAGCAGTATCAACGTAAACACCACGCTGGGTATCATGAATCTGACGCTCGAATAGATGTAACTGTTTATATCGGGAAAATGTATTTTCACGACTCCAATCTTTGAGGCAGGGTCGTTGCGGAAAAGCACTTGCGAATAGGTGAACTGTACGCCTTCGTCCGTATAGTCAGGGCAACGGTACACCTCGCGACCGTCTTGTGTTGTCACCGTAAAATGATAAGGTATGTTGATACCATTGTTCATCAGCTCAGCCTTCAAGTCTTGGTCGAGAATCTTAAAGTTAACACGTTCTTTCAGAGGCTTATCGGAAGCTGAATAGAGCATATTCATCACCACCTCATCGAGCAGTGCCTTTTGGTAAACGTATCGGTTTTTCACGATTTCCTGCAGCGACTTACTTGCAGCGTTATTTAGATTGCGGTCGCTCTTCAGTATCATAGCCTTCGGCATCTGTGCGGGTTTCGTAGAGATGGTCTTCAGTTCAAACGAAGAATAGACGGTTCCGTCCTTGCCATGTACCGCATACTGATGCGACCGTTGCACAGTGCCGTCATCGGGCTCGCCAGACCGGGTGCCCACACTGTCCAGACGATAGGCGTGCCGCTCTGTTTCGTTCACATCTTTTTCCAGATAGCGCAACGTCTCATTAAGTTCCAAATTACGCGATGCCTGATAAAGGGCACGGTTCACGCTTTCGTCGAACTGTTCCTTCTTCATGTTGGCCATTTCCTGTATGTATGTCAACTGCAAACCAAGCAGAATAACAAAGGAAAGCCCCATGATAATGGCTATAACCCAAATGGTTTTCTTCTTCATGCGGACAAAGATAAAGAAATTATTAATCCGTTAACATCTTTCTGTTAAGAATTTCTTGCTAATTTAACGTTATTAACCATATTTGGCGTTTTTAGTTGCATATACGCAACTAAAAAGCTTCCAACATGCTCATAGAAGCAATCATTTAATCAAGTTAAAAGATTTCGACATCCCAACCACACGAAACAACACTGGCCATGAGATTGCAAAACACTCATTCCGTTACAAAGCATAAACTATTGTAAAACAAGATGTTACAAATACTCTAAAATAATAGCTTAAATTTTGAAAATTTAAGCTATTATTTTCAAAATTTAAGCTATTATTTCCCGGCAACAGTTATCTTCTATAGCGTGGTTAGTATGTGAATGACACTACGTCTGCCCTATACGAACAAATCCAGCAAGGCATCACAATCGCTAAAATCGCTTACCACAAGATTGGAATAAGTTGCCACAATGTCGTGGGGATTGGTCGTAGCTAGTCCGACGGTGAACATCTTTGCTGCATTCAAGGCTTTCAAACCATTTACACTGTCCTCAAAGCCCACACACTCGCACGGTGCACAACCCAACCGGTCGGCCCCTTTCAAATAGCCGTCGGGATCGGGCTTGCTCTTAGTAAAATCCTCGCTGGTGAGCACAGCATCGAATAAACAGAGAAAATCGGGGTGCGATCGGTAGACGTTGCGCATCTTAGCCACATTGCTGCTGGTAACAATGGCTGTCTTGACATGGGCCTGCCGCAAAGCTGTGACAAAAGATTCGAAGCCCGTAACGAAACGATATTCCATACGGCTCTCAAAATCATTGAGCCGCTGCGTAATGTCTGCCTGTTCAGCTGGACGTTGTGAAAAATAGGAATTGTAAATCTGTAAGAGCGTAGCTCCTTTGATTTTCCGCTCTAGTCCTGGCTGTTCCGGGTAATAATGTTGGAACACCGACCCCCAAAAATGGGTGTACTGTGTCTCGGTGTCGAACACCACCCCGTCAAGATCAAATAATGCCGCCTTTTTCATTATTTAAATATTTTTGCCGCAAAGATACAAATATTTGTCGTAACTTTGCATCAAACAGACCACTATAAGACGTCGCCCATGAAGAAAATCTTTCTCCTCCTGTCACTGCTGCTTACGACACTGGTCAGTTGTCAGCGTAAAGTTGGTGCGAACAGTAGTGAAGACGCTGTGGTATTCGATTCGATAGCAATTGACACGCTTGTGCGGCTAAACCCACATTTCGAGCAACCATTTGCACAGTTGTCGCTCCATTTGGTATATGCCAAACCGAATGGAAGCAACAAGAAGGCTAACAAAGCTGCCCAAAAGCTGAATGACTGCCTTCTGACATCTGGCCTATTGATGTCCGACTTTACGGAAAGTCTCACGCTCACCAGCCAACATGACAAGACACAAGCCCGTCGGATGAAAGCCGCAATAATCCTCATTGCTGACAATTTCGTCAAACGTTACTTTGATGACTACCAACAACTCTACAAAGACGACAGTGAAAATGCAACGGGATACAACCGTTCATATACCATAAACACAAAGATGGAAAGATGCTGCGACAGCATCGTGAACTATGTAGCCAACACCTATAATTATGATGGAGGCGCACACGGACAACAGGCCACATGGGCACGCAATTTCAACACACATAGCGGAGCTCTCGTGAAACTGGCCGATGTACTGCGGTCTGGCTACGAGCGCAAACTAACCAACCTCATCGTAGACAATCTGGCAAGCCAGTTCAGGGTCAACGGACTCGAACAGTTGCAAGACGAGATGTCTGTCTTTGCAGGTATGGAACCATACATACCCGAAAATTACATCATACGCGCAAAAGGCATAACATTCATCTACGGTCAGGACGAAATAGCCGCGCACGCCATAGGCGAGATACGCGCCACCATCAGTTACAAGCAATTAGACGGATTAGTCCGCAAACCATAAAACAAAAAGCATGCAACATATCATCAAATATTTTCCCAACCTTAGCGACGAGCAACAACAACAATTTGCCGCGCTCGACAACCTTTACCGCGACTGGAACAGCAAAATCAACGTTATCTCGCGCAAAGACATCGACAATCTCTATGTACACCACGTGCTCCACTCGCTGGCCATAGCCAAGACATGCCATTTCAAGTCTGGCACACAAATCCTCGACTTCGGAACGGGTGGTGGCTTTCCAGGCATACCATTGGCCATCATGTTTCCGCAATGTCAGTTCCGGCTCATCGACGGAACGGGGAAAAAGATAAGGGTGGCACAGGAAGTGGCCAACGCCATCGGACTGAAAAACGTAGAGGCTGTGCACCGGCGAGGAGAAGAGGAAAAGGACAAATTCGACTTCGTGGTGTCGCGAGCCGTTATGCCCCTACCCGACCTGGTGAAAATCGTACGCAAAAACATCAGCAAGACTCAGCGCAACGCCTACCCCAACGGAATCTTCGTGCTAAAGGGCGGAAATGTAAACGAGGAGACGCGTCCGTTTGCTAAACTCATACAAGAAACGCCTATTGGCGAACTGTTCGACGACGAATGGTTCAATGAAAAATATGTAATCTATCTTCCCATCTGACAAGAAGCAGTAAAACAATCGATAACAGGAAAATTATGTTACAGATAAAACGATTCGTGTGCAATGCCATACAAGAAAACTGTTATGTAGCAAGCGATGAAACCCACCAAGCGGTCATCATCGATTGTGGCGCGCAATTTGAAGCCGAATACCAAGCCATCAAGCAATACATTGAGACAAACGCACTGACACCCATACATCTTATTGCCACTCACGGCCACATCGACCACAACATTGGAAACCAGTTTGTGTACGACAATTGGGGACTAAAGGTGGAGGTTCACAATGCCGACAAGCAACTGATGGACACATTGCCCGAACAGGCCGCACACTTTATGCGCATGAATCTCGATAAAGACGAATTGCCACCCGTGGGACGGTATCTTACCGCCCAGGACAAGATTACGTTCGGAAACCATACGCTCGACATCTTGGAAACGCCCGGGCACTCACCCGGAAGCGTGTTCTACTGGTGTCGAAACGAGAAAGTGGCCTTCTCGGGCGACACGTTGTTCCACAATAGCGTGGGACGCGCTGACCTGCCAGGCGGCTCCATGTTCCTGTTGATACAAAGTCTTCGTATGGTCTGTCAACTGGATGACAATACGCGGATACTTCCCGGGCACGGCGAAGAAACCACCATCGGACGCGAGGTTGCAGGCAACCCCTATCTTGATAGATAATCCACAAGACATGGAGAAGACTGAGAAAATCATTCTCGGCATTGATCCCGGAACAAACATCATGGGCTACGGTTTGTTGCGCGTAAGAGGCAATAAGGCAGAAATGATGACCATGGGAGTGATTGACCTGCACAAGATGAGCGACCCCTACCTGCGGCTCGGCAAAATATTCGAACGTGTAACAGGCATCATCGACGAATACCTGCCCGACGAAATGGCCATCGAAGCACCATTCTTCGGAAAGAACGTACAGTCAATGCTTAAACTGGGAAGGGCGCAGGGGGTGGCCATCGCAGCTGCTATCCGACACGATGTGCCTATACACGAATACGCTCCATTGAAAATCAAGATGGCCATCACTGGTCAGGGACAAGCCTCTAAAGAACAAGTGGCAGCCATGCTGCAACGCATACTGCGGTTTTCGAAAGACGACCTGCCCAAGTTTATGGATGCCACCGATGCGCTTGGGGCCGCCTATTGCCATTTTCTGCAAATGTCCACACCCAACACAGGAACGCACCACTACATCAGCTGGAAAGACTATATAAAAGGTCACAAAGAACGCATTTCCAACAAGTAACAGATGAAACACATCATAAACATAGAACAAGGGGTAACGCGCATGCCTGCATGGCGCATGGCGCAACCCGTAAATTTCACACTCGACCAGGGAGAAAACTTAGCAATTGTGGGAGCCAACGGCAGTGGAAAATCCATGCTGGTGGATATCATCATCGGCCGGCATCCGCTGTTAGGCAACGACCCGGAATACGATTTCTCGCCCAGCGAAAAGAAATTGGTTTCGGACAATATCAAGTACGTTACATTCCGCGATGCCTACGGAGGAGACAATGATCGTACATACTATCTGCAACAAAGGTGGAACCAGCAAGAAATCGATGCCTCTACGCCCTCTGTGGCCGAACGATTGGAAAGGACTTTCCATACAACGGGTGCCGACACTCCTGAACGCAGAGCTATGCAGCAAAGGTTGTACGCCCTATTTCGCATAGAGCCGTCGCTCGGAAAATACATCATATCGTTATCAAGCGGCGAACTGCGCAAGTTGAAACTTACCGAAGTATTGATGGCGCAACCACGGGTACTCATCATGGACAACCCATTCATTGGCCTCGACACCGAGACGCGCGAACAACTGCGTTCATTGCTTGCCGACCTATCGAAAGAACTTGATTTGCAAGTGATTCTTGTACTATCAAAAAGCGATGACATACCACAGTTCATTAGCCATGTGGTAGAAATAAAGAATATGGTGGTAAGACCCAAAGTCAGTCTTGCCGACTATCATTCACAACGGCCGCCCACACCAACCCGCATCTTGAGCGAAGAGAAAGCTAAAGCCATAGCCAACCTACCCTACCGCGACAAAGAATTTAACTCCCACGAGGTTGTAAGAATGAAAGATGTGTGCATAAGCTACGGAAAGCGCACCATCCTCAAAAACTTGTCGTGGACTGTGCTGAACGGCGAACACTGGGTACTCAGTGGTCAGAACGGTGCCGGAAAGTCAACCCTTCTGAGCTTGGTCTGCGCCGACAACCCACAAAGCTATGCCTGCAACATATCGCTCTTCGGCATAGAACGAGGTTCGGGCGAAAGCATTTGGGATATCAAAAAACACATCGGATATGTGTCGCCAGAGATGCATCGGGCCTACCAGCGTGACCTTCCGGCCATACAGATTGTGGCCAGTGGGCTGAAAGACTCAATTGGACTCTATGTCAAGCCTAATCAAGAGGAATATAACATCTGCAGATTTTGGATGGGAATATTTGGATTGGAAGGTCTTGAAAACCGAACGTTTCTAAAACTTTCAAGCGGCGAACAACGGCTTCTCTTATTGGCAAGGGCTTTCGTAAAGGATTCCGAGCTACTCATCCTCGACGAGCCTCTGCACGGACTCGACAACGACAACCGACGTTTGGCAAAAGATGTGATAGAGACATTCTGCAAGAGAAACAACAAAACACTCATGATGGTCAGCCATTACAAAGATGAATACCCAGCATGCATCGACCACCAACTGCAACTAATCAGACACGAATAAAATACACACGACAATGAAAAAGGCACTTTTTACACTTGCATTGCTATGTAACCTCACCTTGTCCTCGCAGGCACAGGAAATCTACAAAGAGGTTATGAAAATGCAAAACAACTTCAAGACCATTAAGTATGACAAAGACAAGCCCATGACCGAACGCAAAACAGCATCGTTCAAGTGGGATGTAATAGAGTATATGCTATACAAAGGCAGAGAAGACAATACGTTCACAGAGAAGCAACTGGGAGTTCAGACTTACGCCATGACTGAGTTCGTAAACCTCTTCTTCAAGCGATTGGCGGAAGCAAAAAACAACAATAGCAAAAAAGAAATCGCTGTCACGCGATTCAAAAACGCAAGTTTGAACAATGCCCTCTTTGGTGATACTGATTACGAGCTTTGCCGCGCATATGTAAACAACAGTAATTTCATGACCCCTTTCTCACTTGACACCGACTGGGTAAAGGCTTTGGCGGAAATACGTAGCAAAAGCTGGGAATAACACTACAAATGCATGGTTAGGACAAAGCGATCTTCAAGCAACAGAGAGCGCTTTGCCATAAGCATGTTTCCCTAGGCCAGCATGCTTCCAAAAAACATTGAAACACAAGGGGCGGCATACTATTGGTCAGAGAAAAAGTTATATATTTGCGAACCGTTTGCATTGATGGTGCATCAAATCATAAAGCTATTAAACAAAAACATTATGAAACTAAACAATTACAATGAAGAGGCATCACGTTGCCTGCTCTGCGAAAACGCCCCCTGTACGGCGGCATGTGCCAATGGCGACCCTGCACGGATGTTACGTGCTATAAGATTCGACAACGCGCGCAATGCCGCAAAATGGATTGCCGATTGCACGGAAGATGACCTGCAGGCCGCACAAGAGGCATGCATACACTACGACCGTCCGATAGAGATAAAAGACATAGCAGAGGGTTTGTTGGCAGCATTTGGGGCAACAGAAACAGAAGGTAAGGAAGACTGCAGTGCGAGGAGATGCGACCTCTCCATCGAGTTTTGCGGCATGAAATGCGAAAATCCTTTTTTCCTCGCTTCTTCTGCCATCTGTACCAACTACGAAATGGTGGCAAGAGCTTTCCATGCAGGATGGGCTGGCGTATTCTATAAGTCAATCTGTCTTGAGGATATCCACGAGGTGTCGCCTCGTTTCGACTCCGTCGGTGAACAAGGCGACACCGGCCGTTTCTATGGTTTCCGCAATATGGAGCAACTGAGTGAGAACCCGGCAGAGGTAGACTTTGAGATTCTGCGTAGACTAAAGCGTGACTTTCCGACGAAAATCGTTGTAGCAAGCATCATGGGGCAAACGCTCAGCGATTGGGCGCAGCTGGCACATATGGCAAAGGAAGCTGGCGTTGATGCGTTGGAACTGAATTTCTCGTGCCCGCAGATGGGACTGGAAGGCATGGGCAGCGATGTAGGACAAAATATCGAATTGGTTATGCACTACACCTCCTATGTTAAGCGACGCGTAAATATCCCCGTAATAGCCAAGATGACGCCAAACATCACGCAGATTAATGCTCCAGCCGTGGCCGCCTCTCTGGCTGGAGCCGATGCCATATCAGCAATAAACACAATAAAGAGCGTCACGATGAACGACTCATCAATGGTTTCACACCAGCGCACTATTTCCGGCTACAGTGGGCGTGCCGTGAAGCCCATAGCCTTGCGTTACATACTGGAAATGGCCAAAAACCCTATTCTTGAAAACACGCCATTAAGCGGCATCGGGGGTATAGAGACTTGGCGCGATGCACTGGAATATCTGCAACTGGGATGCACCAACGTACAAGTGTGCACCTCCGTGATGCAGTATGGTTTCCGCATTATCGATGACCTTACAGAAGGGCTTTGTTCATACTTGGAGCAACGCGGACTGCACGACCTAAGCAGCATCATCGGTGAGGAACTGCCAAACTTCGTTCTTCCCTCAGAGATGGACAGAGGAACTGTGGTTTACCCCATCGTAGACCATGAGAAATGTATCGGCTGCGGGCGTTGTTACATATCATGCAGCGACGGCGGTCATCAGGCAATCATATTCGGAGAGGATCGCAAGCCACATCTTAAAGGCAGTAAATGCGTGGGTTGTCTGCTATGTCAGCATATTTGTCCCACGGGAGCTATACGGGCTTCTAAGCGCGTGGCAAAGAAGAAATACACGTTCTAAACGCAAATGCTTAGTCTCCCTCGCTCTTGGTTTCGGCCATGAGCAAAGCCTTGCATAAACAGCATCTCCCGACAGTTGAACTACGCATAGCAACTGCCGGGAGAAAATTTTATAATGTCGTTTTCAGAAATTAACCATAAAGTCCCAATAGTCGGATATACGAATTTATATAACCTGAATAATTCATAGAGAACCATTGGTCTCCGTCTTTAGCCTCGGTTCTTCTCA
>CAVKHW010000071.1:0-10967 GCA_963656105.1 Eggerthellaceae bacterium | reverse complement strand
CGCAAATATATTGAATGATAATTTATTGAATTTCAGTTAATTACATTTAATTAGTAGACCCTAAGTACAAAGTTACGAAATAGGTGCCAAATATCGGCAACAATTTCTAATAACATTTCCATATTATTAAAAATAGTCATTACAAACAGTGAGATACATTTATTGACAAAAACTTTTTGTTTTCGGAAACGATTGCACCTGATTTTCACACAAACGTTAAAAGAGGCTACAATGCGATAGTTTGCAACCACCTGATATTCGGACGGTTATTTCATCACAGCAATTGCTTTGCATACATCCGCCGTTGCGGTGCTTGCCAAAGGTGGTCAACGGGCGGCCGAAACGGTATCTACCGCAGAACGATGGCTGCCGAATGGTGCGCCCGCCGATGCCGCTTCGCACCATGACACGGCGCCTATCGCAAAGCGAACGGCTGTCGGAGGGCGCATTTTCGGGGCCGGCAGGGTGTGGCAGGTGGCCGGACCGTCCTGTTGGCGGGCTAAAACGAGCATTGCGGAGCATCGCTTTTTTCAGAATATACACGACAAGTTTCGTGCTGCGGAGGCGCGTATCGGCAAGCGCGGCACTATTGGGCGGAGGCGGCATGGGGACGACGACGGCCAAGATGAGGTAAAAAAGGTAATTTTATCCGTAAACGGGATAAGTGGTATAAGCCGGGATTTATGTAATTTTGCAGCGTGGACGGGAAGATCGTCCGTCGGGCACCATTCCCCATCGGGGCAGCCATCTTTCACACACGTAGCTTACACCACGGCGGCAGAGGCCGCTCCCTTATCGCTGCCCCATGCCATGACGGCGCGGCAGTCCCCCCCGCCATCCCGTCCACACCTTATAATATATAGCGTTGCGCAACATGCGCGCGACAGTAACCGACAAAAAACGAAACAACGCCATGATACTCGACAACATCCAATCACCAGCCGACATCAAGCAGATGTCGCTTGACCAACTTTCCGAACTCGCCAACGAGATACGCCGCGGCGTGTTGCTGCGCGACTCGCTCCACGGCGGCCATGTGGGGCCCAACCTCGGTTTCGTGGAGGCCACCATAGCCCTGCACTACGTGTTCGACGCGCCCGAAGACAAGTTTGTGTTCGACGTGTCGCACCAGATCTATCCCCACAAGATGCTCACGGGCCGTGCCTACGGCTTCACCGATCCGTCGCGCTTCGACGAGGTGTCGGGCTATTCCTCGCCCGGCGAGTCGCCCATGTACGACAATTTTGAAATCGGACACACCTCCACCTCCGTGGCGCTGGCCACCGGTCTGCAGAAGGGCCGCGACCTGCTGGGTGGCCACGAGAACATTGTGGCCGTGATCGGCGACGGATCGCTCAGCGGCGGCGAGGCCTTCGAAGGTCTCGACATGGCAGCCGAACTGGGCACGGGCATCATCATCGTGGTCAACGACAACGAGATGTCGATTGCCGAGAACCACGGCGGCATCTACCGCAACCTCGCCCTGCTCCGGCAGACGCAGGGCAAGGCCGAGTGCAATTTCTTCCGGGCCATGGGCTTCGACTACCACTATGTGGAGCAGGGCAACGACCTCGGTGCGCTCATCGGCGCCTTCAGCCGTGTGAAGGGCACCACACGTCCCACCGTGGTGCACCTGCACACCGAGAAGGGGCACGGCTTCCAGCCGGCCGTGGACCACAAGGAGGCGTGGCACTGGAACGCACACTTCGACCTGAAGACTGGCAAGCATGCAGCCGCACCGCAGACGGAGAGCGCGGCGCAAGCGCTGGGCCGCTACCTGCGGCAAGCCATCGGGCGCGACCCCCGGCTGGTATGCATCGCGGCCGGCGTGCCCAGCAGCGTGGGCTTCGGACCCGCCGAGCGACAGGCGGCCGGCACACAGCACCAAGATGTGGGCATAGCCGAGGAGGAAGCCGTGGCCATGGCCAGCGGTCTGGCCAAGCGCGGCGCAAGACCCGTGTTCTCGACCTACGCCACGTTTCTGCAGCGCACCTACGACCAGATAGCGCAGGATCTCTGCGTCAACGGCAACGCAGCGGTGATCAACGTCATTGGATCGTCGGTGTTCGGTTTGAACGACTTTACGCACATCTGCTTCTTCGACATTCCCATGCTCTCGCACATACCCAACCTCGTGTATCTCGCCCCCACCACCGTTGAGGAGATGATAGCCATGGAGGACTGGGCCATACGCCAAGACCAGTACAGCGTGGCCATACGCGTGCCCGAGGGCGAGGTGTGCCACAGCGACGAGCCCTACCCCACCGACTATAGCGACCTGAACCGTTACCACGTAGCCCACCGCGGCAGCCGTGTGGCCATAGTGGCCGTGGGATCGTTCTTCGCCAAGGGGCGCCGCGTGGCGCAGCTGCTGGCTCAGCAGGGTATCGACGCCACAATCGTCAACCCCCGATTCATCAGCGGCACCGACCGCCAGCTGCTCCACGAACTGGAGGCCGACCACGAGCTGGTGGCCACCATCGAGGACGGATCGGTCGACGGCGGCTTCGGCGAGCGCATAGCCCGTTTCTACGGCCCCACAAACGTGAAGACGCTCTGCTTCGGCGTAAGGAAAGCCCTCTACGACCGCTACGACGTGCAGCAACTGCTGCGCGACAACGAACTGACCGACGAGCAAGTGGCACGTCGCATCGCCGACACCTTGCAATAGGCCGACAACCCAACGCAAATCCACAACGCCATGGACAACAAACCCACACCATACCGCATAGACACCGTAGACGATTTCAACAAGCTCTACGGATTTGAAACGCTCCATCCGCTCATCACCGTGGTCAACATGGCACAGGCGCAACACGTCATCAGCGGCGCAGCCTCGTACAGCTATGGGCTCTACGCCCTCTTTCTGAAACAGACCTACTGCGGCGACATCACCTACGGACGGCAGCCCTACGACTACCAGGAGGGCACCATAGCAACCTACGCGCCTGGGCAGGTCATCACCGTGCGCCACCGCCCCGACTACAAGCCCGATGCCCTCGGCCTGCTCTTCCATCCCGACCTGATACGGGGCACCGAATTGGGACGCGACATCGGCCAATACTCATTCTTCGCCTACGATGTGCGCGAGGCGCTGCACCTGTCGCAAGCCGAGCGGCAAATCGTCACCGACTGCATGGACAATACAGCAGCCGAACTGCACCACGCCATCGACAACCACAGCCGACGCCTCATCTGCCGCAACGTGCAACTACTGCTCGACTACTGCATGCGGTTCTACGAACGGCAGTTCATCACCCGCCATGCGGTCAACAACGACGTGCTGGCGCGCTTCGAACGGCTGCTCAACAGCTACTTTGAGAACGGGCAAGCACCACGCAACGGTCTGCCGTCGGTGCGCTTCTTCGCCGAAGAGTGCTTCCTTTCGCCCAACTATTTCGGCGACCTCGTGAAGAAGGAGACGGGACGCACACCGCAGGAAATCATCCAAAACAAGATTATAAGCCTGGCCAAAGAACAACTGGCAGCCTCAAACCGGTCGGTGAGCGATGTGGCATGGCAACTCGGATTCCAGTACGCACAACACTTCAACCGGTTCTTCAAGCGCAACACCGGCATGACACCCAGCGAGTACCGACATTCCAGATGAAGATTGTGCGCCATCGAAAAATATGATTGAAATTTCGGATTTACCGTTTAGCCGGTGTCCCCAAAGGGAGCGCATATTTCAACGCCGCATATATTTTTAATTATGCGCCCCCTACAGGGGCAATAATCCTGTTGCACACGAATATCCGTAGGGGTGAACCCCTACGCTATAATCTGTCGTCCCTACGGGACTTGCGGATGTAACGTTTTTATCGGACACCAATAATATTCAAACATAAGTCCCAAATCCGAAACTTGAGATATTCGGATTCCAACACCCCAATGTGTGTATCGGAACCGGTGTCTAACACGAACCACAAAACAATGCGGTGGGCAAACGGACGGTCTGTCCGTTTCGCCCACCGCATTGTCTTGTGGCGTGATGCGCTTGTGCGCTTATTTCCTGATGTCGCCCTTGGCTACGAGATACTCAGCTATCTGCACGGCATTGAGGGCTGCGCCCTTACGTATCTGGTCGCCTGTGAGCCAAAGGGTATTGCCGAGGTCGTCGGCCAGATCCTTGCGTATGCGACCCACGAACACGTCGTCCTTGCCCGCACTTTCCAGCGGCATGGGGTAGACATAGTTTTGCGGATCGTCGACCACAGTCACACCGGGCGCCTTTTCGAGCGCCTCGCGGATGGCGTCCACGCTGACGGGCTGCTCGGTCTCAAACCAGACACTCTCGGAGTGGGAGCGGAGCGAGCTGACCCTGACACAGGTGGCCGACGTGCGGATTTCGCTGTGCATGATCTTGCGCGTCTCGTTGAACATCTTCATCTCCTCCTTGGTGTAGTCGTTGGGGGTCATCTTGTCTATTTGCGGGATGACGTTGTAGGCCAACTGGTGGGGAAACTTGTTGATGGTCGAGACATGGCCCTGTTCCAACATCTCCTTATATTGCTGTTCGAGTTCTTTCATGGCTGCCGCTCCAGCGCCCGACGCGCTTTGGTAGCTGGCGATGTGCACCTTGCGGATGTGCGACAACTTGTCGATAGGGTTGAGCACAACCACCATCATGATGGTGGTGCAGTTGGGGTTGGCGATGATGCCGCGCGGACGGTTCAGCGCGTCTTCGGCGTTCACCTCGGGCACCACGAGCGGCACATCCTCGTCCATGCGGAACGCGCTGGAGTTGTCGATCATCACGGCTCCGTACTTGGTGATGGTGTCGGCATATTCCTTGCTCGTTCCGGCGCCGGCAGATGCCAGCACGATGTCCACATCCTTGAAATCGTCGTTGTGTTGCAGCAGCTTCACTTCGTAGTCCTTACCGCAGAAATTGTATTTGCTGCCTGCGCTGCGCGAAGATCCAAACAACACGAGATCGTCCAATGGGAATTTGCGCTCAGCAAGGATGCGGAGCAGCTCCTGGCCAACGGCGCCGCTGGCACCGACAATAGCTACTTTCATAATCTTTACCTTTCTTTTGTTTGTGATTTTGCCTACAAAATTACAACTTTCCTTTCAACAACACACAATAAACTCCATATTTTCAACAAATTATTATTTTACTCGGATTTCGGAATTGACGTTTGGCCGGTATCCCCGTAGGGCGCACAGTTGATTCGCTTCGCTCAAATTAGGCGTTAAGCAGAATATATTGCACATTATATTGAAATATACACCGCTTCATTTGGCCGGTTTTAATTTTTTCAGATTGAAATGGCGAAATTGTTAAACCGTGTTAACATCAAGCGTTTTTTATGCCAAATGTTTGCAAGAAACCATTTAATAACCTACCTTTGCGGTGTACTATTGTAGTAATACGCTATATAGATATTTGTTAATTGATAAAGAATATAAAAAATGATTGACATCCAAAACATCACCTACCGCTATCCGGGCAGCAAGCACTTGGTGTTCCAAGATTTCTCGCTCAAGCTGGAGCCCGGCCGCATCTACGGCCTGCTGGGCAAGAACGGCACCGGAAAGTCCACGTTGCTCTACCTCATCTGCGGACTGCTGCGCCTGCACCAGGGCCGCATCACCGTAGACGGTGTCGACAGCGCACTGCGCACAGCGGCCATGCTGCAGGACATCTACCTCGTGCCTGAGGAGTACGACCTGCCCGCCATCACGCTGAAGAAGTATGTGCGCCTCAACAGCGTGTTCTATCCCCACTTCAGCGAGGACGTGCTGCACAGTTGTTTGGCCGACTTCGAACTTTCAGCCGACCTCCATCTGAAGGCGCTCTCCATGGGGCAGAAGAAAAAGGTGTTCATGAGCTTCGCGCTGGCCACGGGCTGCCGGTACATCCTCATGGACGAACCGACCAACGGCCTCGACATCCCCTCGAAGAGCCTGTTCCGCAAGGTGGTGGCACGCCACATGACCGAGAACCGCACCATCGTGGTGGCCACCCACCAGGTGCACGACGTGGAGCAGCTGCTCGACCACATCGTGATCGTGGACCGCAGCCGCGTGCTGCTCAACAGCAGCGTGGACGACATCACGGCGGCCTACACCTTCCGCACCATAGCTGAAGCCGAGGCAGCCAAAGCACTATATGCCGAACCGTGTGCCAGCGGCCTCAGCGCCATCATGCCGCGGCAGAACCACGAGGACGAGACGCGCATCAACCTCGAACTGCTCTTCGATGCCACCGTAAGCGGCAAGATCCACGCAACGCCAACATCAACCAAGTAAACGAAAAACAACTCACCATGCAAAACTTCAATATCAAACGATTTGCCTATACCCTGCGCTGGCAACTGTCGGACCGCAAAGGCATCTATACGTTCGCAGCCATCGGCCTCATCCTCATCTTCCTGCCCACCATGGTCAGCGCCTTTGTCAGCGGCGTGTTCTCGCGCGACGACTACGACATGACATGCGTGGAGACGGCAGCCAGTCTGCTGGGCGTAGCGCTCTTGATCTATTATATATCCTGCGGCGCACTCATCGTGTCGCACCTGAGCAACAAGCAAAGCCGCATCACCGCCTTCATGCTGCCAGCCAGCTGGCTGGAGAAGTTCGCGGCCCGCTACCTGTATCTCATTGTGGGTCTGCCGCTGGCCTTCATCATCGGGTTCGCCGCTGGCGACCTGCTGCAGATGGCCGTCTATCAGGTCACATTCGGCCACTGCCGATCGGCCATCGCCATGGGCTTTATCGCAACGGCCGACATGCTCCCGCGCCTGTCGCTCGAGTTTGGCGAGACCGTCACGGGCATCATCGCCCTGCTCTGGCTGCCGCACTCCCTGTTCCTGCTCGCCGGCACCTTTTTCCGCCGCCACGCATGGATACTGAGCTGCCTGACGCTGTTTTTCTTCTCAACAGCTGTCATCGCCTGCCTCGCCTTCATTTGCACGGAATTGCCCATGCTGCTCTACGGCCAAGGCATCTATAGCGTGGGCATTGTCACCACTCCGCTGGCCAAAACGCTCTACACACTGGCCATCGTACTGATCATCGCCTTCAACTATTGGGCCGCATACCGCATCAGTTCGCGCATGCAGGCCGTCAACAACAAACCATTGAACTTCTAAACCACCGTCACCATGAAAAAAATAGCATTCGCACTCATCGCTGTCCTGACACTGCTCGGCTCCTGCAAGATCGAGAAGGTGTCAGACCAAGGTCCCGAAGTGACCCGCACCATCAGCCTCGACCAGTTCAGAGCGTTGGAAATCAGCGTCAGCACCGACATCGAATACATCCCCTCCGACACCTTCAGCGTAACCGTTACGGCCGGCGAAAAAGTCTTCGACCGCCTCTCCTTCGACGTCGCCGACAGCGTGCTGCGCATCAGCAACAAAAAAAATAAGGGAGACGTGATCTGGATCATGAGAAACGACTGTTTCGACGTGAAGAAAATAGTGGTCAGAGCGCCCCTCCTGACCAGTGTGAGCATATCCGGAAGCGGAACATTCGAAAGTCACAACACCCTGCGCGCACAGCAGCTGACGCTCGCCATAGCGGGCAGCGGCGAGATGAACATCGACAATATCGCTGCCGATAAGGTGGAGACCAACATAGCGGGCAGCGGCGAGATAAACATCGACAATATCGAGGCCAGCACCTTCAAGACAAGCATAGCGGGCAGCGGCGAGATGGCGGCCGGACTGACTCGTGTGGCCACCATCGATGCCGAGATAGCAGGCAGCGGCGAGTGCACCATGAAGCTCCGCGACTGCGGCTCCGTGACGGCGTTCATCAACGGCAGCGGCGACATGACGCTCACGGGCAACGCACAGTCGCTCAGCCCATCGATTGCAGGCAGCGGCAATATCAATACTGATAACTTAAAACTGACAAAATGACGTTCTCCAACAACAAAGCCATCTACCTGCAGATGGCCGACCGCCTCTGCGACGACATCCTGGCCGGCAAATACCAGGCCGACGACCGCATACCCTCGGTGCGCGAGTACGCCGTAACACTGGAGGTGAACACCAACACGGCAGTGAAAGCCTACGAGGAACTGGCGCGCGAGGGCGTCATCTACAACCGCCGCGGACTGGGCTATTTCGTCGAGGCCAACGCCAAGGAGCATATCCTGCAGGCGCGACGCGACGCTTTCTTCCGCGAGGTGTTGCCTGAGATGTTCAGGCAGATGCGGCTGCTCGGAATAGACATTGATGAAGTGAATAGCAAGTGGGCCGAGCCATAACGGTACCATCAAGGGATGTGAGGTTCTCTCTCTCCGCACATCACGCCAAAGGCCAACACCATTGTGACAACGGTGTTGGCCTTTATTGCTGCGGGGCGCACACTCGCCACAACTGACGGATACGGCAGAAACCCAGCGGTCGGTGTGTCATTCTGTCACATCCCTACCCTGCGCCACACCGTTTGGCACACCCTTTGTTTAACTAAAGGCGAACAACATGTTCACACTATATTCAACAAGCATAAAAATAAAAAACATACAACAATTATGGGAAAGATCATTGGAATCGACTTAGGAACAACCAACAGTTGCGTAGCCGTATTTGAAGGCAACGAACCAGTAGTGATTGCTAACAGCGAAGGCAAGCGCACCACTCCTTCTGTAGTGGGCTTCATAAAAGATGGCGAACGCAAGGTGGGCGACCCCGCCAAGCGTCAGGCTATCACCAACCCGAAGAACACCGTTTATTCCATCAAGCGGTTCATGGGCGAAACCTACGACCAGAGCCGCAAGGAAGCCGAGCGCGTGCCTTACAGCGTCATCAACGACAACGGATACCCCAAGGTGCAGATCGACGGTGCAGCACACCCCTACACACCACAAGAGATTAGTGCCATGGTGCTGCAGAAAATGAAAAAGACGGCTGAGGACTATCTCGGACAGGAAGTGACCGACGCCGTCATCACCGTGCCGGCTTATTTCTCCGACTCACAGCGTCAGGCCACCAAGGAAGCTGGAGCCATCGCAGGCCTCAACGTGCGCCGCATCGTCAATGAGCCTACCGCAGCAGCACTGGCCTACGGTGTCGACAAGTCAAACAAGGATATGAAGATTGCCGTGTTCGACCTCGGCGGCGGCACATTCGATATCTCCATCCTGGAGTTTGGCGGCGGCGTGTTTGAAGTGCTGGCCACCAACGGCGACACCCATCTGGGCGGTGACGACTTCGACCAGGTCATCATCGACTGGCTGGCCAACAGTTTCAAGGCCGACGAGGGCATCGACCTGCGCAAAGACCCGATGGCCATGCAACGCCTGAAAGAGGCTGCCGAGAAGGCTAAAATCGAGCTCTCAAGCACCACATCGACTGAAATCAACCTGCCGTACATCTCGGCTGAGGGCGGCGTGCCCAAGCACCTGGTGAAGACCTTGACCCGCTCACAGTTCGAGCAGTTGGCACACAACCTGATTCAGGCTTGTCTGGTGCCTTGCCAGAACGCCATCCGCGACGCCAAGCTGTCCACAAGCGACATCGACGAGGTCATTCTCGTAGGCGGTTCGAGCCGCATCCCCGCAGTGCAGACATTGGTTAAGAACTATTTCGGCAAGGAGCCTTCAAAGGGTGTCAACCCCGACGAGGTAGTGGCCGTGGGCGCCTCCATCCAGGGTGCCATCCTCAACAACGAGAAGGGTGCAGGCGACATCGTGCTGCTCGACGTCACTCCGCTGACCCTCGGCATCGAGACCATGGGCGGCGTGATGACCAAACTCATCGACGCCAACACCACCATCCCCTGCAAGAAGAGCGAGACGTTCTCGACCGCCGTCGACAACCAGACTGCCGTCACCATCCACGTGCTGCAGGGCGAGCGCCCCATGGCCAACCAGAACAAGTCGATTGGACAGTTCAACCTCGAAGGCATCGCACCCGCACGCCGCGGCGTTCCGCAGATTGAGGTGACATTCGACATCGACGCCAACGGCATCCTCAACGTCAGCGCCAAGGACAAGGCCACAGGCAAGGAACAGCAGATACGCATCGAGGCTTCAAGCGGCCTGTCCGACGATGAGATCAAGCGCATGAAGGCCGAAGCCGAGCAAAACGCCGCAGCCGACAAGGCAGAGCGCGAGAAGGTCGACAAGATGAACCAGGCCGACTCGATGATTTTCACCACCGAGAATTTCCTCAAGGACAATGCCGACAAGATTCCTGCCGACCAGAAGCCAGGCATCGAGCAGGCTCTCCAGCAGCTCAAGGACGCCCACAAGGCTGCCGACGTAGCCGCCATCGACACCGCCATCGCCAACCTCAACCAAGTGATGCAGGCCGCCAGCGCACAGATGTACCAAGGTGGCGCACAGCCCGGTGCAGGTGCACAAGGCTTCAACGGTGCAGGCCAGCAGGCCGGCAGCCAACAGAAATCCGACGACAATATCCAAGACGCCGATTTCGAGGAGGTGAAGTAAGTATAGATAACTACCGAAAGGTATAGATAGACAAATCCGCATAGCTCAATGAGTTATGCGGATTTTCTTTTTGGTTAAACTTTGTATTTCTTTCGTTGTTTAGGCATAATTATCGTACTTTTGCACCATAAAGTAAACGTAAAAAATAAGTAGACGAGATGTAAAAACGTAAGTAGAACCCTTTTAATAGTCACTGCCTATGCCTGCAATGAAGTACGAAATAAGAAGAAAATGTCCTATCTGTGGTGTTGTCTTCCGAATCAGAACGATAGACTCCATCTATTGCTCTCCAGTGTGTTCCAAAGTCGCCTGTAAGAGGAAGGCAGACAGGGAAGCACACGAAAAGAAATTGGATGAACTCGCAAAGGAAATCCCCGACATTAGAGAACTTCTTTCTGTGAAAGAAGCTGCGGCCATCTATGCCGTAGAAGAGTCTGCACTTTACCGCATGATACGGCTCGGAAGGATGCCATCGGTGAACTTGGGAAAGAAGACATTGAGAATAAGACGTGAGGATTTGGATGCACTTTACCCCACTCGCAAGAAAGTGAGAAAA
>CAVKHW010000070.1:0-11165 GCA_963656105.1 Eggerthellaceae bacterium | reverse complement strand
ACCTGCGGATTTTGTATCGGATTATAGAATCGTCCTCGAAGAGGGCGAACTTTCCACACAAAGATGCTTCATGAGAGTGTTCGCCCTCTTCGAGGACGTCCCCATAATTACCATTTCGAGTCCGCAGGTTCCGCTCGCTTTGCTCGCTCCACCCGCGGTTATGCAGAGTTAGCCCCCTTCGGGGACGTATATTCAAGCATAAATACCTAAATCCGTAACTTTAATATTTTACAATGGTTTTTCGTATTTGAAACCATAACAATGTTTTTACGGATAATCTCAAAAAACGACGATTTTGTATAGTCTTCGTAAGTTGAAGATTATCAAGGTGTTGCAATGGTTGTGCTTGTCAGGCTTTCCGCCGTTGGCTTTTTCCCCGTCGAAAGGTGGTCTATGCAAGTGCGAAAGCTATCTTGCCGCAATGCCATTGGTGGTTTTCCGCGTGGCTGTCGGTGCCTAATGGCTTCAGCATACGGCATCTTTCGCAGGTCGATAGGGTGGGGAATGGGTGTTTTTGGCTCTCTTTTCGTACAAGGGTTGTGTCGAAACTATAGTTTTGCTGCGCTAAAATGAGAGTGGCGGAGATACGTTATTTTCGGAAAATACAGGACAGATTTCCCAGCGTGGCTTGTCTATACACCTCAAGCCGAAAGCCTCCATGCTTTTCGGCCAAAGGCATGCGGCTTGAAGCACGGCAAGGCGCACGAATATGTGACATGCGTCCGAAACTTGAAATTTTACCTATATAAGTTAGGCTTATTCATGAAAAATCAGTAATTTTGCAACCCGAACTTGCAAGTTTTTATTTGCGTTGATTAATCATAAAACAATATTTTATAACTTAAGAGATGAAAGTTTCATTTGAAAACCCCGACAAGATTAATGGCCTGTTGACCATTACCGTTGAGGAGGACGACTACAAGGCAGAGGTTGAAAAGACCTTGAAAGAATACCGTAAGACGGCCAATGTGCCTGGTTTCCGCCCGGGACAAGTGCCCATGGGAATGATTCGCCGTCGCTTTGGCACTGCTGTGAAAGTTGACTCGATAAACAAGGTTCTGAACGACGAGCTGATAAAGTACATCGAGGACAACAAGATCAATATGCTGGGACAACCCCTCGCTTCGGAGAAGCAGGAACCGCAGGATCTGGAGAAAGAGGCTCCCTACACGTTCATGTTCGACATCGCTGTAGCCCCGGAGTTCGACATCACGCTCGATGCCAACGACACTGTGGACTACTACGATATCGATGTTGACGACAAGCTCATCGACTCGCAAGTCGACATGTTCTGCTCGCGTATGGGACAGAACGTAGAAGCCGACAACTATCAGGACGGCGATGTGCTGAAGGGCGACCTGCGCCAGCTCGATGCTGAGGGAAATACCTTGGAGAGCGGTCTCGTGGTAGAGGGCGCATCGGTAATGCCCAAGTATTTCAAGAACGATGACCAGAAGAAGATTTTCGACGGTTGCAAGCCCGGCGATATCGTTACGTTCAATCCCAGCAAGGCATACGAAGGAAGCGACTACGAGCTGGCTGCACTGCTGAAGGTGGAGCGCGACAACGCAAAAGACTATAACGGCGATTTCAGCTATCAGATAACCAGCGTGCAGCACTTTGAGAAGCACGCCGTCGACCAGGAGCTTTTCGACCTCACTTTGGGCAAGGATGCCGTGAAGGACGAGGCTGAGTTCCGTGGAAAGATTGCTGATGAGCTCAAGGCACAGCTGACACTCAACAGTGACGTGAAGTTCCTGATGGATGTGCGCAAGTACGCCGAGGACAAGGTCGGACAGCTCACCTATCCCGACACGTTGTTGAAGCGCGTCATGAAGCAGAACAACGAAGACAAAGATCAGGAGTTCATCGACAAGAACTACGAGCCCAGCATCAAGGAATTGAACTGGAGCCTTATCCGCAGCAAGATCGCTGAGGCGCTCGGCGTGAAGATTGAGAGCGACGACGTGAAGAACGCCGCCCGTGAGATAGCCAAGGCTCAGTTTGCACAGTATGGCATGTCGAACGTGCCCGAAGAGTACATTGACAACTATGCCGACGAGCTTCTCAAGAAAAAGGAAAGTCAGCAGCAGTTTGTAGACCGTGCCGTCGACGCCAAGCTCGTGGCCGCCTTAAAGACTGTTGTCACACTGAACAAAAAGTCGATTTCGCTCGACGACTTCAACAAGATGATAGGCGAATAACACAATAGATCCAATAGAAAATCCTCTGGCGATATTTTTCGTCAAGAGGATTTTTATTTGGAGCAAGCTGGTACCCATCCGTCTTAACGGTGGTTAAAAAAGGAGGGCAGTAGCATGGTTGGCATAATGGCTGTCGAGTCGATGGCTATGCCAGATTGTAAAGCACAGGGCGTTAGTATCGTTGTAATCGAGGATAATTGCTGATGAAAGGGGATTTTGGAGAGGAAACGACAGAAAGCGTCAGACAGGATAGAACAACGGGCGAGAGTGCCCGTCCATATACATTCGCATTGCGGTGCAAAAGCAATGCTGTTTAGCGTTATTATTTTTTATATTTTATTTTTAACAACATCAAAATGCAAAAGAACTTTATTTTGGGTCTGTGCAGTGCAATGCTCATGATGGGTGTGGCTACTGCCGACGCACAGAAGCTCTCTGCTGCATCTGGATCCCAATATGTGGAGGGTGTGGTGCGCGTAAAACTCCAGCCGGAGATTGCGTCGCTACTGCAAAAGACCACCCTGCCCAACGGTAGTGTCCAGAAGAACGCAAAAGCTCAGTACGTCACGACCGGTGCCGCAACGCTCGACCGCGTTGCAAAGAAAGTAAAGGTTGTGAGCATGAAGCGTGTGTTCCCGTATGCGGGCAAGGACGAGGCCAAGCACAAGGCTGCCGGGCTCGACCGCTGGTATGACATTACCTACGCAGAGGACAGCATGACTGCCGTTCAGGCACGCAACCTGTACACATCGACCGCTGGCGTTGAGTATGCCCAGCGAGTGCCAGTCTACCAACCCTATGGAGGTGAGAGCTTCCGCGCTGTGTCGCCCACCGATGTTACGTGGGCAAAGAAAGCACTCTCCACCATGCCGTTCAACGACCCCTTGCTGTCCAAACAGTGGCATTATTACAACGATGGGTCTATTGAGGGTACGGTTGCAGGCAACGACATCAACGTGTTCCCCGCATGGGCCAGTGGCGTAACCGGATCCAAAGACGTGATTGTGGCCATTATCGACGGTGGTTTCCAGATTGACCACCCCGACCTGAAGGACAACCTGTGGATAAACGAGGCGGAACTCAACGGCCAGCCAGGCGTGGATGACGACGGCGATGGTTATGTCGATGATATCTACGGTTACAATTTCGTTATCAATTCCTCAAACATCAACGCACATTCGCACGGAACGCATGTGGCCGGTACGGTGGGTGCCACCAACAACAACGGCATTGGTGTCTCGGGTGTTGCCGGTGGATCTGACGGTACAGGCGGTGTGAAGATGATGGTCTGCCAGGTGTTCGACTCACGAGCAAGCAGTTCGGCGGAGGCCGACTTCGCATCGGCACTCGTCTATGCTGCCGACCGCGGTGCCAGCATCGCACAGTGCTCGTGGGGAATGAGCATGGCCGACGAGGAGGATAAAGCGGTCTCTGAAGCCGTGCGCTATTTCACAAAGAACGGTGGCGGCGACAAGATGAACGGTGGCCTCTGTATCTTCGCTGCAGGAAACAACGGCGAACAGGGCAACTTCTATCCCGGTTGCCTCGACGAAGCAGTCGCGGTGGGATCGATGACGGCCGACGGAACGGTGGCAAGCTACTCCAACTATGGCCAATGGGTCGACGTGACCGCTCCCGGCGGTCTTGAAGACTACGGCGAGCAGTACGGCGTGCTGAGCACGCTGCCCAACAGCAGCTATGGTTACAACGAAGGTACATCAATGGCTTGTCCGCATGTGTCGGGTATTGCTGCGCTCATACTCTCAAAATATGGTAACAAGAACTTTTCCAACGAGACGCTGCGCACGCTCCTCACCACATCGGTCAACGATCTCTATGCCAAGAATCCTACCTTTGCAGGACTCATGGGTACGGGCTACATCGACGCCTACAAGGCTTTGCAAGGCAAGGAGGGTAGCGTGCCCGATGCCGTCGCCGACTTTGCGGTAACTGCTTCGCACGACAATGCGCTCATCGAGTGGATCATTCCCGAAACTGAGGAGAAGAGCATCGACCACCATGTTATATATTATAGCACCGAGGCTTTCACCGATAGCGACAACCTCAACAAACTTAACTCGGTGTCGGTGGATACCAAGTTCAAGTATTCGGGCGACTCAGTGGCCTACGAGCTTACCGGACTGAAAGCTTCCACGAAATATTATTTCGCTATCGTGGCCTACAACCGCTGGGGAAAGGCTTCGGCTATGTCTCCGGTGAAAGAGGCTACCACCAACGCCGGACCGAAGGTACAGGTCGACAAGACTTCGCTCTCGATGACGGTCAATGCCGAAGAATCGATGGTCGCAACCGACTCGTTCTGTATCAAGAACACCGGAGAGGGCATGCTGAAATACCAACTCACCGCGGCCACAACGCGGGCCACAATGTCAACAAGCGCGCGCAACGCCAAACCGTCGCCCGGACAGGTATTGCCGTTCAGCGGAACAGTGGCTCCGACACTGGCCAAGAGCAACGCCGTCGCTACGTCCGACTATCAAGCCGAAGACTGGCCCAGCACGCTCACCTATTCGCAGTCGTTGTATAGCTATTTGGGTGAATCGGATACCAAGCTGCCCAATGCGCTCGCACAGTATTTCTATGTTGACAAGAGCACCTATCCCAACGGTTTCAACCTGACGGCGCTTAAGTTCCAAGGACAGAACGGACAGGATCCCGTGATTGAAATATACGACGGTTCGCGCTCCATATCAACGGCAAGCTTGATACAGAAGGTAAGCTATAGCTACTGGATGTATAATTACAACATATCGTTGAGCGAACAAATCTATTTTGCTCCCGGTACTAGCTTCTGGGTGGTGGCTAAGTTCCCAGCAGGAGCCAAAAATCCTCTTGGAGCGGGAAAAACCAGCCTCGACGACGTGTCGCAGTATAGCTTCTACAGCTCCAACGGCGGATCTACATGGACGCAGCTTAGCGAAGTGCTTAAGGGGACAAGCTTCGAGTCGGTTTCCGACCATCTTACTTGGGCCGTGCAGGCCATCAGCCAAAACCCCGACTGGAGCCAAGTGCTCAACCCCGAGCCCATAAACGGAGAGGTGAGACCTGGTGAAAGCCAGACCGTAACACTAAAGAACGACGGGCAGAAACTCGTCAACGGTACCTATAAGTTCAACATACATGTATCGTCCAACGAAGCTGTCGACTCAAAAAAGAAGGTTGCGGTCACTATGACTGTTAAGGGTAACAAACCCGAGATGCATAGTCAGCAACTGGTTGACTTTGGTGACCTGCTCGTGGGTGAAACCAAAACTATCGACGTGGAACTGACCAACAGTGGTTACGGAGTATTCGGAGGAAAGTACGGATATCTGCAATATCCACAGAATGTGGCCTCATCGTCCGACCAGTTCGACGTTTCAAACGGCATGTCGAATGTTGCCGCACGTGCAAAAGGCACACTGCCCGTGACATTCAAGCCTACCAAGGCCGGCAATTTCACTAGCAACATCACAGTAACCGACAAGAACGGCATACAACATACGTTCGTCGTTCGCGGTGTGGCATCGGCCACTTCCAACCTCGAGATTGCCAATAGCGAGTTTGAACTTGGTGACTTGAAGGTGGGCGGCGAGACGAAGAGTGCCACGGTGACCCTGAAGAACACGGGCGAATATCCCTTGCAGTATGTGTTCCCAAAATACTCTTCAGAGAGCATAGACGGGTCTACGGCTCATGTTCACAAGTTTGGTTACACCACCATTTCTAATGTAGCTGGCGACAACTCGTTTGATTATGAGCCAGCCCCCGAACTGGCCGACGAGCAGGATATAACGTCGCAGTTCACCAACGACAACTGGCAGTCCGGCCCTATCAAGGTGGGCTTTAAGTTCCCATTCTACGGAAAGGACTACGATCAGGTGTATGTGTCGTCATACGGTGGCGTGAGCATGCAGGCCATCACGGGTCGCATCTCGTGCATGGTGCCCACAGGCGATTGCGTGGAGGGTCTTGGCTATATCTCGGCTTACACCAATTCGGGCTGGATGGACATGGGAGCCAACAGTAAAGTGACCTATGGCCACAAGGATGGCAAGCTCTATGTTAAGTTCAAAGACGTGGTAACTCCGGCTACTGACGGTGGCGGCGAAACCACGACAATCAGTTTCCACATGGCACTTTGCCCCGACGGAAGCGTTGAGGTCTACTATGACGATTACGATCCGGCAGGGGTGTTCGGTAGCGGAGGCCACAATTTTGTGGGCGTTTCCGATATTGAGGCTAAGGACGCATGCGTGTTTACTGACGGCAACAAGGTGCAGGAAGCCAATGGTGGGCTTGATGCTCCTTACTATGATATAGCTACAGGCAGTGCCATTAAGATTGTGGCACCGGCTAAGTCGA
Source organism: Eggerthellaceae bacterium (assembly GCA_963656105.1). Classification (GTDB taxonomy): domain Bacteria; phylum Bacteroidota; class Bacteroidia; order Bacteroidales; family Bacteroidaceae; genus Prevotella. The sequence goes on along the minus strand of CAVKHW010000070.1, from coordinate 4,596 downwards.
TGATCAAGAGTCTCTCGAGTACCGACGGTTATATTGGTAATGGTGAAAGCAAGGACATCACCGTGACGCTTGAGGCTGGCGACAATCTCTATGCTGGTGAACTGACCAACTATCTTACTGTGCTCACCAATGACCCGTCGCATGCCAGTGCGAATATCACGCTGAAGGCAAATATTGTAGGAGACAACCTTAAGCCTGAAGCCGAGACCGATGCGGAACTGGTTGATTTTGGCGACGTGTTCCGCACATCGGTGCAGAAGCATAACGTTCTGTTGAGCAACAATGGTAAGGATGTGCTCCATGTGAGCGGCGTAAGCACGAAGAATGGCAAGTTCAGCGTTGCTGATGATGTGGCTTCTGCCTTCGACGTGGCCGCCGGTCAAGGCAAAGACATTACTGTCACTCTGCCTACCGAGGATAAGGGAGCAGTAGAGGATACGCTCGTCATCTTGTTGGCCGACAGCACCTCGAAGACAGTGGTTCTTAAAGGAAATGTAATTGGCACACCTGTATGGAGTGTCAGTCCGGAGACAATCGAAGCTGAAACACCTTATGGTGTGAACGTGGAGAAGGATGACATTACTGTAACCAACAACGGAGACGAGCCGCTTACATTTGCGGCCGAGCCCGACACTTGGTATCGTGCGCTCGACGTGGAGGAGAGCGGCGATTCGAAGATCGATTATGTGTTCCGCTCGAAGAGCGATGGTTTCGATGTACCTTTCAACTGGATTGACATCACGGCCGACTATACGGAACATATGCCTTACTCGTATTTTGTGGACAAGACCGACTTTAAGAAGGTCACCCTGCCGTTCGAATTCCCGTTCTACGGCAAGAAATACAAGGAAATGTATATCTATAACACTGGCTTCGTATCGTTCGACGATCCTGTGGAGGACTACAAGCAGTTCCCCGAACCGCCTGCAAGCCTGCCTACGACGGAGACCTTCTATAGCAACATTATCTGTCCGTTCTGGGGCAACCACTCGATGAACACCCCGTCTTCCGACGGTGTTTACTACAAGGCCAATACCGATGACGTTGTGGTATCGTACAAGAATTATGGCAACACCATGATGCAGGGCATGAACTTCCAGGTTATCCTGCGCAAGGATGGATCGTTCAAGTTCCAGTACGACCTTGATGACGACGGCTTCCAGTTGGGTGTGTTTGGTCTGTGCGGTATCATGGATCATAGCGAGACGCGCGGTATCACGCCGTCAGACATGTATATCAATTCGGGCAATGCACTGGAGTTCACTCCGTACAAGAACTATGTGGTCGCACCGGGTGAAAGCGCAAGCATGCCAGTCGAGCTGCTGGCCGACAAGCTGGCCGACACCTACAACTATGAGCTTAGCGTGACGACCAACGCTCCCGCCAACGAGAGCGTGAAGATACCGGTGACGCTCAATATCACTGGTGCTGCTGAGCCTGTGTTCCCCGATACGGTGTTGGTGGAGCAAGTTGTCGACGAGAACCCGATGAATCCTGTGTACCACGAGTTTGCAGTGGTTAACAAGGGGGCTAAGGCGTTTACGATTGACGATGTGTCTTCAGAACTTTTTGTGGCCTCCGATCCTGATGATCCATGGGCAATGCCCGAGGCAACGCTCGAAGTCTATACCGATGCCAACAGCGGCAGCGGGTATCCCGACGGTCCTGACATTGGTGTGCTGTCGGCCAGCGGCAGTATGGCTTGGATGACCTATGAGTCGGGAATGATGGCTCCGATAACGGTGGGCAAGGATACAGTGAAGTTCCGCATTGCCTTGTACAACACCTACGACGTGCGTCAGCAGGAATATCCGCTCGAGTTTGCCGTTAGCGGTCTCGATGATGATACCTATGAGTCGGTTATCAAGGTAAATGTAACCGAGGCTCCTGTGCTGGCCTTCGATCCCGAAGATGAGTTGTATATCGACAATGTGTCGAGCGACTATACAGGCGTTTCTACGGTCAACATGATGAACGAGGGTGCCTATAAGCTCGACTACACGTTGCGCCTCGACCCGTCGGGCCACGATGAGTCTACCGACGACTATGGAAGCGATGACCCGTCGCCGGCTCTCAATGTCCTGGCCTATCCGTCGGCAGAGCTTGCCAAGCAGTATGCTGCGGCTTGCGTGTCGCCTGTTCAGGGCAAGAGCATGGTGAAGGCGCTCGGTCTGAAGAAGGTGAAGGACGATCAGAAATTCATATACGACATACCTGAAGGTCTTGAAGACAATGTGCTCTATCATCCGGTTCTCAATCCTGTGAGCAGTGCCATTGCGGCAGTCATGGGTACCGGTGCAAGCGCTCTCGACGAGAATTTCTATGCCGCAACGCGCTATGAGGCTCCGGCCGAAGGCTTCAACCTGACACATCTCTACTTTGTGGGAACCATTGGCGACCTCGAGAATGTGGACATTGAGGCATCGGTCGTACTCGGCAACGATGTCACGGCCACTGGCAAGACCATTGGCCACGGCAAGATTCATGTGGACAGCGAGGAGCCTTTGGCAAACGGAAGCTATCAGGGTGTGCCGCGCATGCTCAGGTTCGACAGCCCAGTCTACATCAATCCGTCCGACACGTTCTATGTGGTGCTCAAGTATCCCGCCGGCTTCAAGTCGTCGGCACTCATGGCATCGAAGGACGGCGACATGGAAACCAACCGCTATATGGCTCACCTCAACTCGCTTGGCGGATGGGTCGACATAGAGGCGCTCTACGACAATGCGCAGAGCACGGGTGCCTTCGGTTATTTCATGACCTGTGTGGAGCACGAGAAGGGCGAGCCGTGGATTAAGTTGCTCAACGAGGATACGGCCGGCACAGTAGAGGCAGGCGAGTCGCTTGCTCTCCAGTTCCAGGTCAATGCCAAGAGCGCATACTTTGCAAAGGGCAACAAAGCCACCCTCGTGGTGAAGACCAACGACCCGGCCAACGCGGTCGTCAACTACCACATCTATCTCGACCGCAATGCGGCTCCGACTATTGAGGTGCCCGAAGCCGTCGTGGCTGCAAGCCAGGGCGACAGCACCAAGGTGCAGATCACTGTGGCTGACCCCGAGGATGAGGCGTTCACCGTTTCCTTCGCCGACAGCAAGGACTACACGTCGGTAGTTGCCTACAACGAGGCCGACGGCGTGGTCTACGACAACGGCACATTCACTATTCCCGAAGGTGTGCAGCTTGAGGCAACGCTCACCGTAACCCCTGACTACGGTTACGACAAGGTTGGCAATGGTTCGATAGCTTTCACGGCCACCGATGCCAGCGGCAACGCTTCTTCGGCCACGGTCAACTATAGTGTGGTGTTTACCAACCGTGCTCCCGAGTTCATCGGCCAAGACGAACTTTCGTATGCCGTAGGACAGCAGTCGGGCATCATTAGCTATGCGACGCTCTTCAGCGATCCCGATGGCGACAACTTCGCCTGCACGGCTGTTTCGGCTGATCCGTCAGTGGCCAATGTCTTTGTTTCCGACGAGGGAATCATCGTCAATGCCAAGATGGTTGGCACCACTGTGCTGACCCTTACGGCCACCGATACCAACAACGGTGTGTCGCGACACGACGTGACGGTCAATGTGACATCGTCTACCGGTATTGCCGGTGTTACGGCCGATGGCGGTGCCATCATGGTCGATGCCGATGGCAATGGTTCTGTCGCTGTGGTGATCAACGGCAATGTGGACGACGCAACGCTGCGTCTTTACAACAACGCTGGTCAGCTGGTGGCTGAGAAGACGGCTCGTAACCTTCACGCTGGCGACAAGCTGACGCTGACAACTGACGGCGGTGCCGGTGTCTACCACCTCAATGCAGTGCTCGACGGCAAGGCATCGAACGTGAAGTTCGCAGTGAAGTAAATGTTCCGACCCTAATGCGGCAGATGTCGCGTCAGAGGTCTATCATAATGAGGCGTGGAATGCTCTCCGTAGCATTCCACGCTTTTTCGATTCTGTAAAATAAGTTCTGAAAAAACGGTGTCGCAGACAACTGCGATTTTAGCGTGCGTGGCTTCGGAAAAAGAACTCTTTGTTGGCTTGAAAACGGCTATGGAGAGATGGTTTCAGCTTGTTCTGTCTGCGATAGGTGCCCAACGGAATGGCGGTTGAACCCATAATTAGGCTTCATTAGTGCCTGTTCGCTTTGCGGTTTGATACCTGTCGCAATGCGAAAAGGCGTGTATCGTAATGGCTTCGGAAACCTGTTGCTGTCGGAAAAGAGTTGCAGACTTGCAATAGGTTGATGGATTGTGAATTGTAAAAACTGCTGAAAAATCGCGTTTTTGCAACTGTTGGTTTTGTGGTTGCAAAAAACGCGGTTTTTCAGCAGTTGTTTGTCGTATTGTTTCTTCGGTCAGACCATAGTCTGTCCGTTTGCTGCCGTGTGTCAGGACTGTTGCGTCGAGCGTGGTCAGTGTTGTGCGCTTAGGCTACTTGTTTTTTATTGGTGTCTGGTAAAAACTTAGTAACAGGAAAGTCCCGTAGGGACGACAGATTATAGCGCAGGGGCTTGCCCCTGCGTTTATGTATTTTACTAAATTTGCCCCTGTAAGGGGCGCATAATTCATTGTGATATTGAAATATACGCCCCTTA
>CAVKHW010000069.1:0-11449 GCA_963656105.1 Eggerthellaceae bacterium | reverse complement strand
GCACTCGGCAAATTGAAAACAAGTTTTCTTTGCACTCGTTTGCATTATCTTTGCACATTAAACGGGGCTTAACAAGCCTTCGCTGCCAGCATCGCATCGCTGTCTGATGGACAACGATGCAAGTTGGATAAGAATCAAAAGAACAAGCGTGACATGCTCATATCCATAAAACATTAAAATCCTTGAAGCCACAACATTTTTTTCTTGCCATTGCTATAGTTTGTATTTTGGGGTCATGCAGTGCCGTAAAATTTGTTCCAGACAACGAGTATCTTCTTGAAAGTGTTGAAGTAAGGTGCAATGATGATAATTTTGATGCGTCTGCTTTAGTTCCATATATCCACCAAAAGGCAAACTCAAAATGGTTTTCTGTTTTTAAGATTCCAATGGCCACCTATGCTTTGTCCGGCCGCGACTCTTCAAAGTGGATAAACCGCACATTGCAACGCATAGGCGAAAGTCCGGTAATCTATGACAGCATACAAGCCCATGCTTCTGTAGAGGATTTGCGTCAGGCTATGGTTAATATGGGCTATATGCATGCCTATGTGGATTTGGAAAGCAAGTGTAAAGGTAAAAAGGCGAAAGCTGTCTTCACCTTACATCCGGGTGTGCCATACTTTATAAACGAAGTTTCCTATAACATAGAGGACTCCGCTATAGCACAAGTGCTTTCCCGACATCAGTTGCAAATCGGAAAACAAAAAAAAGTAGCAAATGTAGGCTTGCATCAAGGCGACCGGTTCACTATAACAAGATTGAATGAAGAGCGCAAACGCATAACTGCCTTATTGCTCGACTCCGGCTTTTATAAATTTCATAAAGACTACATAGTGTTTGATGCCGACACCTCAAGCATTGACAACAAGGTCAATCTGACGTTGCATCTCTTGAAATATCATGAAACCAGCAATTCGCCAGCCTCTTGCCATCCACGTTATTACATTCGTTCCATATCCTATCATCATGGCGGAGAAGGAACGCTGCGATTGAGAAAGCCCGTGTTGGAAATGGCTACAGTCATAACCCAAGGTAAACCTTTTAATGCAACGGAATTGCAGGAAACGTATAACAAATTTGCACGTCTGCAAGCCGTAAAATACACCAACATCCGTTTTACGGAGGTTCCTGACACAACATTATTGGATTGCGACATTCAAGTAAGCACCAAGAAACCATCCAGCATATCCTTCCAACCTGAAGGGACAAATACGTCGGGCGATTTTGGAGCAGCAGCGTCTTTAACCTATCTGAACCATAATCTTTTTAGGGGGAGCGAAGAGCTCAGTCTGCAATTCCGGGGAGCTTTTGAAGCCATTACCGGGCTGGAAGGTTATCACGACGAGAACTACCGGGAATTCAGCTTAGAGGCTAAGCTAAGTTTCCCGCAATTTGTTGCCCCATTTCTGTCCCATGCTTTTCGCAAGCGCAGCAATGCTTCATCGGAACTTGCAGTGGCATGGAACATGCAAAACCGGCCCGAATTTCATCGCCGGGTCTTCTCCGCCGCCTGGAGATACCGTTGGTCCGACAAGCCCAAGCATTTGAATTTTCGTCTTGATGCACTTGACTTAAACTATGTCTATATGCCATGGATAAGCGAGAAATTCAAGCACGACTATCTCGACAGTGTTTCAAACAGAAATGCTATTCTTCGTTATAACTATGAAGACCTTTTCATCATGAAGATTGGGTTCGGGCTGACTTACAACAATGGCGCGAATGCCATCCGTGCAAACATAGAAACTGCGGGCAATGTGCTTAGCGGTCTTTCACATATTGCCAGTTTCAAACAGAATAAAAGCGGTCAGTCCACGTTGTTCAACATTGCTTTTGCGCAATATGCGAAATTTGATTTCGACTACACGCGTCTCGTGCAATTCGATGACCACAACACGCTGGCATTACATGGAAGCATCGGCATTGCCGTTCCCTACGGCAACAGTAGTGTCCTTCCATTTGAGAAGCGTTATTTTTCTGGTGGTGCCAACTCGGTTCGAGGTTGGGGCGTAAGACAATTGGGGCCGGGAAAATTTAGAGGGACTGACGGTCGCATTGATTTCATCAATCAGACTGGCGACATGAAACTTGACTTGAACATGGAGTACCGCACATTCTTGTTCTGGAAATTCAATGGAGCGGTATTTGTGGATGCAGGAAACATTTGGACATTACGCAATTATAAAGAACAACCTGGCGGCCAGTTTAAATTCAACGAGTTTTACAAGCAGATTGCTGTTGCCTATGGACTGGGGATTCGACTTAACTTCGATTATTTCATACTTCGTTTCGATATGGGCATGAAAGCTGTCAATCCTTCTTATGTTACGCAACATGAGCACTGGGCACTGTTGCATCCTAATTTCAGCCGCGACTTTTCCTTTCACTTTGCCGTAGGAATGCCATTCTAACACGGTTTGCATTTTCACACAAGTTGTATTTTCATGCTGGTCTGTCGTGAATATTCCGAAAATAGCATATCTCTGACCAGTATGTTCCAGCACTTTGAAAATGTAGTTTTGCGATAGTTGGCAGACGAAAACTGCCGATATGATTATCATTGTGCACGCAAATTCATGACTTCGAGTATGCCATGGCACTACGAAACGGCATCTATGGCCGCGTCGTCTGACACAAACTGTATGGCGATAGCATACCTTTCGTTGTGCCATAAAGCATCTGCGACATCCTCGCTTATTGCCGATTTAATCTAATTTCGATTTCCGTCATCAATAACCGCCTATTAGTCAAGCCATTGTGCTAATAGACGTTTGACGGCTAAAAAACAGCACAGATAGCCCCATTGTTTTTCCCAAACGATTTCGCGAAACTTTTTGTCAATATCATTTCCATAGTTTGCGAGTTCGAATGCACCGTTTGAGTGCATAACGCAATCTATCTGCGCAACAAAAGATGGCGTATGTGGAAATAAGCCTCTTCCTGAAACACGAACAAACGCCAATGCCCCGGTAAAGGCCAGTAGCCGAATTTGAGTTTTAACGAGAGAGCGATTCGGCGTGTTTCGATCGTACGCCATGCCAACCTGATTATTGAAAGGCATCTTAGTCTGGCAAATGGTGTAAGTTGCGACCTGTGTAGATACCACAACATATACATGTCGACCACATTCAACCAGCGATGGCGCTCATACAGATCAAGCACCTGATCGGACATGTGCAGGCTTTCCAGTTGTCGTTTCATGCTCAGGTTGGCTGTCAAATAATCGAAACGGCGCACATTAAACAAATGCGATACCGACGATTGCCGTTGCCGGTAATAGTATGTGCCTGAGCAGGCACGCACTTCAGCCGAGGCCAGATAATGGAATCGCGTGGTATTGTCATCGCTGAAAGCGTGAGAACTTTCATCGTAAGGAAACCGTTTGTGAATGTTGGCGCGAACCATGTAAACGCCATGTATTTGCCATGTTAGTGACAGCATGAACGCCTGCTCGCCCGAGAGCACCTGAAACGAGGGCAGACGAAATGCTTCCTGACGGTTTGGGCTGTAATAATATAAGGTGTGGAACAGCACGCAACCAGTATTTGGATATTGGCTAAAAGTCCGAACAGCTTGCTCAAGACAATCGTCGGCCATCCAATCGTCGCTATCAAGAAAACAGATATATGCACCTCGTGCATGGCGTAGAGCCACATTGCGTGCATGAGCTTGTCCTTGGTTTTTAGCGAGTGCGATGATTTCGATGCGTTTGTCGAGCGATGCGTACTGGTTCAGGACGGAAAGCGAGTTGTCGGTCGACCCATCATCCACACACACTATCTGAATGTCGCTCAATGTCTGCCGACGCAACGAATCAAGACATTGAGGAAGCCAAGTGGCAGTATTCCATACGGCGACAAGTATGGTTACGCGAGGATTATCCATGGCTTAACTGTTTTTCCGGGTAATCTTGTGCAACCGCATTGCAATGCGGTTCTTCATCGACTGCCATAAATTTGTTTTGGCGCGAAGGGTCATGACGGAGACGGTGAGCGACAGGCTGGCAAGCAACAACCCTGCAAACCAATAAAGCGCTCCGTTAAAAACAAATGTTGCGAAATATGCAACTACCCCCAATGGAACATGCGTCATGGCATAACACTTCACCTCGCGCGACACCTTGTAGTGGTAACGCCAGCGTGTGTAGGCTATGACAACAACAAAATTTACGACATTGGCAGCCAACAAGCCCAAGCCTGTTCCCCAAAGACCCAGATACTGGAAACCGAGAATGACGAAACCTGCAAAAACCACATCGTAGATGGCTTCGAGAAACAGATAGGCGTGCGAATCGCTCCTGGACAGCGCAATATATTCTATCGGCAAGGTAACCGCCCGAAAATACATGGCCAACACCACTATCTTCATCATATCCAAAACGGGTAGAAACCTGCCACTGTATAGCAATGGTAAAAGAATGGGGAGCGAGACCATGAAAAAGACAAGCAGCGGCGATACCAACAACAAGGATACTTCTACTTGGTGGTTCACCACTTGATTGAGCCGGGCACCGAGCTCGGGTATTCCCGACAGCCGTGGGAAGTAATCGGTTTCCATGGCCGAAAACACCATTCCAGCATAAGTCATCGTCATCACATATCCGGCATTGTACAGTCCGACAACCGTAAGCTGACCCGTGTTGTTGAGATACGATCGTACCACAAATTCGGCACCACTTCCCAATACACCAGCCAGCACAAACGCTATGCCTAAGCGAATCATGCTGCCCCCCTCGCCCAGCAGGTTCTTCGACACGCTAAATGAAGGCGGGAACATGCGAAACGAAAAATAAACGGTAGCCAAACACTGCATTAAAGCAAACAAGACAAGCGACGGCACAATGCCTGCCTGACCTAACTCGTAATAGATTGGCACCGAACACACAAGGGCTAAAACAACGCAACAAAGCGATATGAGAGCCAACGGACGCAGTTGCCGGCATCCCTTCAATATGGCGGTCTCGCCACTGGTAATGGCCATCAAGCCCACCACTGGCGACAAAAGGAGGAAATGGAGAGTGTGGTCGCCCCAAGAAAATGTCCATTTGTTGAGCAACGTACAAAAAAGGACACAAACCAGCATGCCCAACAAAGCCGCAAGCAGACTCCACGACCGCACCAACCGCACAGCATGTTGCACTGCTGCACCGTCCGATCGGTTGTATGCCTCCGAAATGTTTTTGACGGCACTCATTGACAAACCAAAACTTGTGGAGTCGCTTACCAATTTTATCGTCGAATTGAAAAGCGACACAAGACCCATGCCGTCAGGGCCAAGGATAAGAGCCACAAGCTTATTGCGCACAATCCCTACAAGAATTCCAAGCCCTTGCACACCGCCAAAAAGACTGGTGTACTTAAGAATATGTGAATAGGCAACGTCCTTTTCTCTATTTTCCATTATTATTTTAAACGCTAATTTTCCTTTATTATTATAAATATAGTATCTTTGCATGGATAAAAAGCCGGATTTTTTGTATCACATACATAATCGGGCGATTATTCAAGAGATTATGGCCACTATGCAAAACCCTAACGAACAACCGCTCATCAGTTTCATTATAACGACATTCAACTTGCCCACTTCTTTTTTGCGCGAATGTCTGCAGAGCATCATCTTGCTGTCGCTCAGCAAAGAAGAACGGGAAATTATTGTTGTCGATGACGGCTCGGATATATCGCCCCTCAACGATCTGCTCGACTTTCGCGATAAGATTGTTTATGTGCGGCAGCGCAACATGGGACTGTCCGTAGCCCGTAATATGGGACTAATCTGTGCGCAGGGCAAATATGTACAATTTGTTGACGGTGACGACTATCTGTTGCGCGCACCCTATGAGCACTGCCTCGACATAGCCAGATACAAAGAGGCTGACCTCATTCTCTTTCACGAAACAGAGCAGACGAAGCCCGATATACCGTTCGAATACGAAGGGCCATTGTCGGGCACCGCCTATATGCACCAACACAATATGAGGGCATCGGCTTGTGGCTACATATTTAAGAAAGAAATTTTAGGTTCACTGCGGTTTACTCCCAACCGGCTGCATGAGGACGAAGAATTTACGCCACAACTGCTGCTAAGGGCCGACCGCGTATTTTTCACATCTTCGAAAGCTTACTATTACAGACAACGTATGGGATCCATAACGCAAGAGGACAACATACGGCATACTGCAAAAAGACTTAACGATACGGAAAGCATAATCGTGAGATTGCTTGACATTGCCCAACTGGCACCCGAAATGGAACGGGTGGCACTCAATAGACGCATAGCCCAGTTGACAATGGACTATCTATACAATATTATACAGCTGACCCACAGCGCCCGTCATTTAAATGATGCCATCGAACGTCTGCGCAAGTTAGGCCTCTTCCCTTTGCCCGACAAGCATTATACGAAAAAATACATGGCATTCAGAAAGATGGTCAATACGCGGCTGGGACGGCGCATCCTTCTACTGACAATCAGATAAAACAAATGAGAATTCTGCTGATTGGCGAATATAGCAATGTGCATGCCACCTTGGCCAAAGGGTTCAGAGCCTTGGGACACGATGTTACCGTAGTAAGCAATGGCGACTTTTGGAAAGACTATCCACGCGATATCGACCTAAGCCGACAACCGGGGAAAATATCGGGCATAACCTATTTGACCAAAACAATAGCCACACTTCCCAAGCTCAGAGGCTATGACGTAGTGCAACTCATCAATCCGATGTTCTTGGAACTAAAAGCGCACCGAATAATGCCAATATATCGATACTTGCGGAAATACAATCGGAAAATTTTCCTTGGAGCATTCGGCATGGACTATTTTTGGGTACACGAAAACATAACCCGAATGCCGTTACGATATAGCGATTTTAACATTGGGCATGCTCTCCGTAAAGACGAGGCCGCCTTGAAAGAAAGGCGCGACTGGGTGGGTACCGACAAGGAAACGCTCAACAAGATGATAGCCGAAGATTGCGACGGCATTATAGCAGGGCTCTATGAATATTGGATGTGTTACGAACCATTATTCCCCCACAAAACCACATTTTTACCCTACCCCATCATCCCAAAAGCAATAAATGCGGTGGCTAAAAATAACGCCTCCACATACCCTCTAAGGTTGTTTATAGGCATCAGCAAAAACCGATCGGCATATAAAGGAACCGACATTATGCTAGCCGCTGCACAAGACTTGAAGAAAAAATACTCAAGCCGGGTAGAACTGAGAATAGCCGAAGGGATACCGTTTGAAAAGTATATAACGATGATGCGAGGCTCCGATGCCATACTCGACCAGCTTTACAGCTACACACCCTCCATGAATCCGCTTGAGGCCATGAGCCAAGGAATTATTTGTGTAGGAGGTGGCGAACCGGAAAATTACGAGATTTTAGGCGATACTGATTTGAAACCTATAATTAATGTGGAGCCGAGTTACAACAGCGTGTATCAGAAATTGGAATGGATGGTAACACACATAGACGAAATTCCTCGGCTCAAAGCTGATTCCGTGGCATACATAAACCGTTACCATCATTACTTAAATGTAGCTAAGAAATACATCGACTTTTATAACCATGCAGGTCATGCAGAATAGTTGTTCACAACAATTCTATTTCCCAAACGAGATAAAAACATCACGAAACACATTAGTCACAACGGTAATCCTTAATAAGCCAAAAAAACAATATGATTTGTTTGTCATTTAGGATTTTAATCGTATTTTTGCAACAATAAAAAAAGGATTATGAAAGAAAAAAAAGCGATTACGCTAAAGGCATTGACCAAGAGCAACGTGTGGGATATTCAGGAGAATGATATCTTCCGTATATGGGCAGCAGCGGAAAAAGATGTTGACCTAAAAGACAACACACGCAAGTACCTAGACATTATCAGAAGCGCATTCGAAGTAGAAGAAGTGAAAATCGACAGACCAGAAGTTATCAAAAAATATGAGGCTCGCGGAATGAAAGTCGGTTTTATTCGCATAGACGACAACACAAAACAAAAGATTGCCATCAAGAAAAAGGCAATTTCGCGCGTAACCGATCTTACGTATGAAAACATACGCCATATATCGGCTGCAAAACTCATTGAAGTGCTGGAACGAAATTTTGGTGGCGGATGGGAATCTCTTCCACAAAGCATCCAAGACATCATACAAAGTGGATTCGACATCTCTACTACAACTCTCCCCAAGGATCGCATGCATATGCCAGGCGGACTATATGAAAAGAAAGTAAACGAAGGATATGAAGTGCTGGAAATTGCCAAAGGACTTTGGGTAGAAGCAATCTTTGCAAAAGAAAAGCCGATGATAGACATCTATAGACCTAGAATGGACGAAATAGATGACCTTTCTGCTGATAAGGAGGAGACCGATGATGACGGTTTGGACTTGCCTGAAGATGATTTCAAAGGTGGAGAGGATGAGGATGACGACACGTTTGATGATGACAAGCTTACTGAAGAGAGCTATCGCACCACTTACGAAACCGATCCGGAAGCACTTATTAATGAGGCTGAAGATATAACCGACGAAGACGATTTCTAAAGTTTTATGCAGCAGGCAATAACTTATTAAGATAATTGCTTATTCGCCAGTCCTGACATACCTCATAAAATACTCCAAGATTTTTTGTACTCGTTCAAAAAATCTTGGAGTAACTCTAAAAAGATCTCGAAACTCGCCATAGGCTGGACAGGTGAGCTCTAAAAACATGATCATGAAACTGATTTCAAACATATTCTACAAGCTATATTGGAGACTTACTGTAAATAAATGGCAGATTGGGTTTCCGCAGGCCTCTCTTGAAGAAATTGCAGAGGGGGGGGTAAATTCCGAATTGAAACACTGAAAGAAGTCCCCTCCGACAGGTGGTTCGCCGATCCTTTTATCTTAGAGGTAACTCCTACTCACATAATCCTTCTTGTAGAGGAATTCCTAAATAGTAGTAGAAAGGGACGCCTTGCACGGCTCACTGTTTCACGAAAGAATTATGTTTTGGAACGGAACGACACTTTGCTTGAACTGGATACGCATTTGAGCTTTCCGATGATTGTGAGAAAGCATAACCGTATCTTTATTTGTCCCGAAAATTGTGCTGGGGGAAAACTGAATTATTATGAGTATGACAAATACGAAGGCAGTTGTAAATTGTGTGGCACAATGATTGACCTGCCTCTTGTTGATGCTGTGTTGGAAAATATTGACGGACATGAATATGTGTTCGCTACGCAGAAATCATCTGCGAACGGAAGGTGCCTTAATATTTTTAAAACGGGTGAAGATGGTAAATTCCACCATTGTCAAGATTATGTTTTCAATAATAATATAGCAAGAAACGGTGGTGCTTTTTTCAGAATAAATGACACATGGTATCGTCCAGCGCAGGACTGCAACAGAGGATATGGGCGCGGATTGTCAATCCAGCGCGTCTCTTGTTGTGAGGGGCGTTTTGAATTCGAGGAAAAGGTAAGGATTAAATCGCCTAGGGGATACTTGGACTTTGGGATGCATACCCTTAACGAGCATGACGGTGTAACGGTAGTTGATATAGCCAGCTATAAATGCCCAATAATTGGGAGCATGATAGATAATTTGTGGCAATGGCTAAACTGGCCAACATCCATTGCATGATATGCAAGTAAGGGTCTCTTTAAACTATCGTCCCCTATAATCAAAGAATGTTTGATACTTAGAAATCCGTTAGTGAGTTTTGAAAATCGGATAGCAATAATCTTTTTGTCTTTGATAAAGAACGTCAAACTGAAATTATACCATCAAAGCAACCGAGTTATGCATCCTTGCGGAAGTTATTTTTTAATCACTACTTATCAAGCGGAAGATGAGGGATTCAAACCCCCGATACCACGTAATGGGTATACCAGATTTCGAGTCTAGCGCATTCGATCACTCTGCCAATCTTCCTTAATTGCATTGCAAAAGTAGTATTTTTTTAAAAGATATTCGCTTAAACTATTTACAATTTCTAACAATTAACACTAGTTAAGACTTTCCGGAGCTATTGTATTTGGACAGGCGGTCATTCAACTTGGCTATTTCCTTGTCCTTTTTGCGGAGTTGATGATTTAAGGCTTCTATGTTACGGTTCAATCTGGCTATCTCAGAGTACTGCTGATCGATGGTCTTACGCATCGACCGTATTTCTTCCGCCATACTTTGCAGCACCTTTGACATGTCCGTAACTTGCTCTTCCATAGGTATAAAGGTACGAAAAATATCTCAAATACGCAAGAAAACGAGGCTCTAATTGCATGATAAAATCAATTATTTTACTGGGCTTCAAGGATAAAAGCCACCAGCTATTCCTACCGCTGAATAGTTACTGAAGAAATGGTAAATGGCGACATCGCGTAGTCGTTGCAAGAAGACTGAGTAGTTACATATACAAATAGTTTAGCCAAACAATCTTTGTCTTCGGTTATTTTTTGCACACTTTGAAACTTCAGTGGCAAACTGCGCCTTTTTTCATGCCTTTTTCGTAATTTTGCAATACTCTTTACGTTTACAATGCTTCAAAGACTAACAGATGTTCCATCTCCGACAACTAATATCATCCCATGGCAGTAAGATTCTGAAATGGAGTGTGCTCTTTGTCTTTTCATTCATAATACTTTTGTTGCTTTCGCCCGACTCACCCTTGATGCACCAGTTTGGCGGGCGATGCGATTCGTCGTGGTTTTTTACCGCTGGCAAAGCATGGATGGAAGGGATGACACCTTATGTGGACTTTGCCGACTCCAAGGGACCGCTTCTTTGGCTTATTTACGGCATTGGCTATCTGCTCACGCCAACATCCTATACTGGCGTTTTCTTGCTCAGTGTCATCGCATATACATTCACGTTTGCTTTCGTTTGGCAAACATGCAGACTAAAACTCCGGAAACGCGACTCTCAGATTGTTGTGGCATATATGTCGGCATGCTTCTTCTGCAGGATATTCCATACCGAGGTGCGCGCCGAAGATTTCTGCATGCCAGCTATCTGTGGCGGATTATATCTCACCTGTTCCGCGCTGGTGGGGGGGGTAAATTGTCTATACGTGCATTTCTCCTTGGCATCAGCATGGCCTATTGCCTCTTGATCAAATGGAACTATTTTTTCATGATGGGCGGAATGGCTATCATTGTCGCTGGCCTATCGCTTAACAACAAATCGGGTAAAGGAATTATCTTCGGATTATTAGGAATGGTTGTCACCATACTGCCATTCGCCATATATTTCGCTGTCAAAGGCAATTTTGGAGCTTTCATTCACGAATATTTCGTAAACACTTTCTTGATTACAGACAGTGACTATTCTTCAGGAATATTCCTGCGTCTTGCAGACCTACTTTTCGGAGGCAAATATGCTATATTCAAGACAACGATGCTTCTTGCCGCACTTTTGGGTATAGCAGCTTTTTGCCATAGATTTCGAATGTCATTTT
>CAVKHW010000068.1:0-12566 GCA_963656105.1 Eggerthellaceae bacterium | reverse complement strand
GGAATCCAGCCCAATCTTTTTCATGCTCAAAAAGTTTTAGCGGACAGCAATAATTGTTATTAGTGTTATGGTTGTTTCTGTAGCATCATCTTGTTGGGATAGTGTTATGGTCTTTCCTTTGTTGTTATCATTTTATGCTGAATGTGTAGGTCTATGTGCGTGCGAACCGTTTTCTACGCAGTGCTATATGTTATGTATGGGCTTGGATCACGTTGATGGGGTGCTTGTGGCTATTCTTATTTGTTGTGGTGTCATGCCAGTATGTTTCTTGAAATAGCGACAAAAGAAGCTAACGTCGGTGAAATGATAGTCCCAGGCGATTTCCTTGACACTTTGTCCGCTTCGTTGGAGTTGCATTTTCACTTGCAGAATCACATACTGGTCGATGATGGCTTTAGGTGTATGTCCAGTAACTTGCCGCACGATATTGGTGAGATATTTAGGTGTTATATTCATCAGTTCTGCATAATACATGACATCTCGTGACTGCTTGTAGTCGCGTTCCATCAGCATCATGAAGTGATTGAACAATTCGCGTATCCGATGAGAGATAATCTCGTCCAGCCGATATTGGGGATTGCGTTGTAGGTACTCATGGAAACCGATGAAGAAGGCTTTCAGTTGGCAAAGCACCAGTTGCGGGATGCAGGTGCATTCGGGTTGCTCGAAATATATTTTAAGCAAGTCGAACATGCTGTTAATAATGCGGGTTACGATAGGCGAGTCGTGTCGACAACGGTCTTCGCGTAAGGAGGAGTAAACGGTTTGTTCCAGTTGCAGGCTTGCTTCTCTGAGTAGCGATGCGTCATATTTTAATATTTCAACCTGGAATGTGTCGCTTGCTTGATGTGTGGAGTTGCTTTTCAGCTTGGATTCAGAATAGTCGGAGTGTGGGCTTGTCAGTTCGACTACGTCGTTGGGGAACACGATAAATGCTGCCTTTTCATGCAACGTCCAATTCTTGTAATTGACACAGATGTCCCGGTAGCCTCTGCGGCAAATCATTATGGCTCCATAGGAAAGCACTTGTGGGCCGTTCTGCCATTCGTGCAAATCGGATATAAAAAGACTGGCCTTGTGGTGGATATCCAATTCGGAATATAACATTTTGTTCTCTTTTTGGTTGCAAAAATACGGAAAAGATGAAAGATAAAAGAACTTTAGTTCCCTAAAAGTCTATATGTAGCGAAATATGTAAAATGAGCTTTTTGCTGAAACACGATACCTTTGCACCCGAAAAATCAAAAGGTAATCATTGATGATAAAGCAAATGTTATTGGCAAGCCTCTTGTTGACGGGAGGTGAGTTGTGGGCGCAGCAAACCATGACGATAGGCCAACTGTTTCAGAAGATTGAGGATAACAACCGTCAGCTTCGTGCTTCTAAATCGGGAGTGGAGTCGGCCAGTCTTGGAATTGACGCAGCCAAGAGCAAGCGGTTGCCCGATCTTGATGCATCGCTTTCGTTCAGTTACATAGGCAATGTGTTGCTAACCGATCGCGATTTCTCCAACGTACAGGGATTGAGTAGTCCGCATTTTGGCAATAATTTCGCTTTCCAGGCGCAGCAGGTGGTCTACGCAGGTGGTGCTATCAGTGCTGGCATAAAGCTTGCCGAACTGGGAAAGCAGCAGGCTGAGGTGGGGGTAAGGCTGACTCGCCAGCAGACTCGTTTCGTGGCTCTTGGCCAATACCTTGATCTTTTCAAGGTCGACAATCAGATAAAGGTGTATGAAAAGAATATAGAGCTAACGCGGAGGCTCATAGCCGACATCAAGGAAAGGCAAAGTCAGGGGTTGGCTCTCAAGAACGACATTACTCGCTATGAGTTGCAGATGGAGTCGCTCAAACTCGGACTTGCTGCCCTTTGCAACAGTCGCAGCATTCTCAACCATCAGCTCTGCAATACGCTGGGCATGAATGTCAACGAGCGCATTGCTCCCGATACCACTATTATAAATAAGGAGTATGGTAGGGAAGGCGAGGATCATTGGCAAGCGGTCGGTGCAATGGGATCGCCGCTTCTTGATCAGAGTGCTACTGCCATTCGTATAGCCGAGCAGAAGGAGAAGATAGCCAAGAGTGATTTGCTGCCCAAGGTAGCCTTTGTTGCGGCCGACAATTTTGAAGGCCCCATTACGTTTGAGCTGCCTCCGATCGATAAGAATCTCAATGTATGGTATGTGGGTGTGGGTGTGAAATACAGTCTTAGCTCGCTGTTCAAAAGCAATAAGCGTGTGAGACAGGCCAGTGTAGACACCCGACAGGCCAAGGAAACACATGCGGCGCAGGCCGAGCAAATAAACAATCAGGTGCAGGCAGCTTACGTGCAGTATCAACAAACGTATATCGAACTGGAGACGCAAAAGAAGAGTGTAGAACTGGCTCGGCAGAATTACGAGGTGATAAACTCTCGTTATCTCAACCAAATGGCACTTGTTACCGATATGGTCGACGCTTCAAACCTTTGCCTCGATGCGGAACTGAAAGAGGTAGATGCCCGTATCAATATAGTCTATGCCTACTATCGTATGAAGTATGTAGCAGGTGACATTTGATGAGTGTGTGTGAAACGTTAAAACTTGGGATATAAACATACAACAGATAACAACGATGAACAAGAAAATTGTAAAGAGAACATACAACGTAGTGATAGTGCTGTTTCTTGTCGGTGCAGTGGCTTGGTGCTTCAGTCATTTCGTACACGGCAGCGGTGTGGAATTTACCGACGATGCGCAAGTGTGCCGCCATATTACGCCAATCAATACCCGCGTGTCGGGATTTGTAAAGGAAATTCGTTTCAGCGATTTCCAGCATGTGAAGAAAGGCGATACGCTTGTCGTTATTGAGGATGCAGAGTATCGTTTGCAAGTGGCGCAAGCTGAGGCTGGTCTGCGTGGCTCAAAGTCGAGTTCGCAGGTGGTTTCGGCCAGCATGAATACTACGGCCAGCGATGTGCAGACGGCCTCGGCAGGCATAGAGGAGGCGCGTGTCGACATGATGAATGCCAAACAAGACTTTGACCGTTTTGCCGCGCTGATGAAGAAAGATGCCGTGACCCGCCAGCAATACGACAACGCTTATGCCCGGTATCTTGCGGCCAAGGCACGCTACGAGCAGGCCAACAGCCGGAGGTCGAGCGCGGCGTCGGTCAAGAATGTGCAGCATCAGCAGCTCGGAGGCTCGCGTGCGGGCGAGAGCGTGGCTGAGGCGCAGCTCAATCTGGCGCGGTTGAACCTTTCGTACACGGTCATCGTGGCAACGTGCGACGGAGTGATGGGCAAAAAGGATATCCATGTTGGCCAGTTGGTGCAGCCCGGACAAATGTTGGCTCGCATTGTCGACGACAACGATGTGTGGATTATGGCCAACTACCGTGAGACCCAGATGGACGGCATCACTGTGGGCAAGATGGTAGATTTTACGGCCGATGCCATTCCTGGGGTCGTATTCCATGGCAAGGTGGAGGCACTTTCGGCTGCAGCCGGAAACGCCTACTCCATGATACCGGTCGACAATGCTACGGGCAATTTTGTCAAGGTGGAACAACGTGTGCCTGTGCGTATAGCCCTCAACAAGGACAACGACCCCAAGCAGGTGGCTTTGCTCAGGGCTGGGCTGAATGTGGAAACGAAGGTGCGTGTCAAGTGAGGCCTTGTCGGGCGTTTCTCTTGCTGATGCCGAAAGTGAGAGATGTCGATGTGTTATGAACTTTTAAAATCGCAGAATTAAAATGCCAGGACCTCCTATGCTACACGGACCCTTTCGGGTTCCGTCGTTCAACAGTTATGTGCCGCGCCGCTTGCAACCTTGGATCTATCTTCTCTTTGCCTTCACATTCCTGATGTCGGGTGGTATCTATGGCGGTGCCATGAGCCAAGTGATGGGCGAGTATAGTCTGATGAGAGAGGATGTGCTCATGATTATCATGTTCAATGTGGTGGGTGTGGCCATGCCTTTCCCCTTCCTTTTCAAGTTGAAGTTCCGCTATACCAACCGCCGCCTTCTGCTCAATGCGTCGCTGGTGGTTGCGGCCTGCAATTTCCTTGTCATGTGGACTGATTCTGTGCCCGTCATGTGCATCCTTGCTTACATCGCAGGGTTTTTCAAGCTCTGCGGCTGTTTCGAGTGCATGAGCACCATACAGTTGTGGATGACCTCCAAGCGCGACTTCACCATCTTCTTCCCCTTGCTCTATTGTCTTGTGCTGGGCAATATGTTTCTTGCGCCCTGGGTTACCGAGCATCTTGTATATGCCTATCAAGACTGGCGCATCATCAACTGGACTATGACGGGAGCTTTGCTCACAGTGGCACTGGTGGTGTATGTCACCACGCACGATTTCCGCTTCATGAAGCCCCTGCCGTTCATCAGTGTCGACTACATCGGTTGTCTGCTGTGGTCGGCATGGATGCTCGAATTCATATTCTTCTTCAATTACGGCGAGCATTACAATTGGCTCGACTCGAAGGTGATGCAGGGCGATTTGGTGCTTTTCACGGTCACGGGTTATTTCTGTATCCAGCGCATGCTTCACATCCGTCATCCGTACATTGCGCCTGAAGCCTGGCGGTACAAACGGCTCATTCCGCTGCTCACGCTCTTTGCTTTCGTCGAGTTTATGGGTAGCACGCCAAAGGTGTTGCAGACCGCCTTTACAGGCAGCGTGTTGCATTTTGGCAGTGTCACCACCAATGTGCTGAATTTCGTGGAGTGGACGGGGGCCATTGCCGGATGTCTCTTTTGCCTTTTCTGGTGCAAAGTGCTCTGTCAGAAATACACCAAGTTGCTTACCATTGGGGTCGCTACGATGGTGTGTTATCCGGTTATGATGTATTTCCTTATCGATCCGGGGCTAAACCTTGAGGCCTTGTACTTGCCTACTTTCCTGCGCTCGTTTGGCAATGCAATATTCTTCTGCATGCTGACCATTTATCTGGAGGAGCTGATGCCGTTCCAACATTTCTTTATGGGGCTGACCATGGCTGGCCTCATACGCAACGGCCCTGTTTCTACGATGTGTTCGGGTTTGTATAGTTTCGGCTTGCGCTATCAGATGGCCGACAATATGGCCCGCGGCCTGCCCTACGATGCCTCTAATTTGTTGATGATTAGCGTGAAGCAACTCTATGGGCTAATTTGTATAATAGGCATAGCCGTGCTGCTCGTTTTCCTGATTTGGGACATACAGCCTGTAAGGAGCACACTGAAGAAAATGCCGGCGTGGAACTTTGTGGGCAAAATGATGAAAAAGCAGGAGACGGCCAAACGTCATGGCTGAGCGACAGGTCGGTCTTCCCCCTTAACCGAAAAAATCGGCTTTGTTAGCGTAGACAGAGGGTAGGGGCGTAGCTTGTAGCGTAACCGGTTTTTGCAAGAAGCGAAAACCGGTTACGCGTTTGTATGTCTTTGCCTTTACCATTGCCGTTCATAGTCGCTGCAGGGGGACATAAATTCAATCATAAATACCCAAATCCGAAACTTGAGTCAAGTATTATATTTTCCGAAAAAAACAGCCCGCTTTGCTGCATGATTTAGCGCGGTGCAGACCGTTTGTGGTTGCGTTTGGTGGCTTTTCGAGTCCATCTTATAGCTCTTTGACCCAGAATTGCAACTATAATCTGTGGTATGAGAGGCTCTTAGATGCCTTATCGCGCTGTCATCTGTAGTCCGTCGGGCACTAATAGTTGGCTTATTGTCAGCCCATTTACCACCTTTCGTCGTCCGATAGGATACTTATCGGCACAGCGTAAATGAAGAAACTCTGTTTCGCGCAGTGTTTGAAAAGCACAACGCACTGATAATCAGACACTGCGTGTGTGGCTTAAAAAACAGTCCAATCAGTTGCCATACACGTTGCGAATGAGCGTAATGCAATTTTAGGCATGTACTTTGTAAATTAATTGCGTAACTTTTTGGAATCCGCCCATCAAGTAAAAAACGTTAAAACATGAAAAAACCAATATCCATCCTTTTTGTTTTACAGGAAAAGTCGTTAACTTTGCAGTCTAAACGTATTATAGCGTGAAAATAGTAAAAGTGGTCAATGCCCTTGAACAATTCGCGCCTCTGCCCCTGCAGGAAAGCTTCGATAATGCTGGCTTGCAGATCGGATTGACAGAAGCGGAAGTCTCAGGGGCTTTATTGTGTCTTGACGTTACGGAGGATATCGTTGATGAAGCCATCGCCTTGGGGTGTAACCTCATCGTGTCGCACCATCCTTTAATCTTCCACAAGCTCAGTCATATCACCGACGAAGATACCGTGCAGCGTACGGTGATGAAAGCCATCGAAAATCATCTCTGCATCGTCTCTATGCACACCAATATGGACAGTGCGCGCGGAGGCGTAAACTATAAGATTGCGGAGAAGATGGGATTACATTCTTTGCGCTTCTTCGGAAAACAACAGGTGGTGGATCACGTTGAAGGAGGTGAGGGCGTAATAGGCCAATTGGTTACGCCGATGGCAGCCGATGACTTGGTGCTGATGCTCAAGCGCACGTTCGACGTGGAGAGTGTGATGGCCAACCAATTGTTGCGGCGTCCCATTCGCACGGTGGCTCTCTGCGGAGGGGCGGGCGATTTTTTGCTTGATGAGGCTATCCGGCAAGGAGCTGACGCTTTCGTGACGGGCGAAATGCACTATCACCAGTATTTTGGCCATGAACAACAGATACAAATTGCTGTCATTGGCCACTATCAGAGCGAGCAGTTTACAAATGAGATATTTCGGGACATCATTGAGAAAGAGTGCCCAGACGTGAAATGCTTCCTGACAAGAACTAACACAAATCCAATTATATATCTATAAAATATTATGACCGTAAAAAAAGAACAACTTGCCGAGATGACGGTGGAGGATAAGTTGAAAACATTGTTTCAACTGCAAATCACCCTGTCGGGTATCGACGAGAAGCGTGCGCTGAGAGGCGAACTGCCTCTTGAGGTGAGCGACTTGGAGGACGAGATGGAGGGACTTAACACGCGTCTGGCCAAAATTGAGGGCGAAATCAGCGACTTCCAGTCGGCGGTGGCTCAGAAACGCAACGAGATTGAGCAGGCTCAAGCAAGCGTGGAACGCTACAAAAAGCAGCTCGATGAAGTGCGCAACAACCGTGAATACGACACACTTAGCAAGGAAATCGAATTCCAGTCGCTCGAGATAGAACTGTGTAACAAGAAGATACGCGAAGCCAGCCAGAAAGTGGCCGAGCGTCAGGAAGATTTGAAGAAGACGCAGGAAACTATCTCTGAACGCCAAAAAGACCTCGAACTGAAGCGCAGCGAGCTGGATGAGATTATGCAGGAGACACGTGAGGAAGAAGAAAGATTGAAGGCCAAAGCCAAAGAGCTCGAGGCGCAGATGTCGTCGGTTGACCTTCGTCTTCTAAATAGCTTTAAGCGCATACGCAAGGGAGCGCGCAATGGATTGGGCGTGGTCTACGTGCAACGCGACGCATGTGGCGGTTGCTTCAACAAGATTCCGCCACAGCGACAGCTTGACATCAAGATGCATAAGAAAATCATTGTCTGCGAGTATTGCGGTCGTATTCTTATAGACCCCGAGCTGGCTGGTGTGAAAGTTGAACTTGCGGAAGACGAGAAACCAAAGCGCAAGACACGTACCACTCGTCGCACCAAGAAAGCGGATGACGCCATTGACGAATAAAGGTATTAAATGATATACCCCAAAAGGTATTTTGAAAGCCCCAGATTACTTGTATGCAAGTAGCCTGGGGCTTTATGTAAGTGCTCCGCATGAGCATGGGCTGGTCTTTGTTTATCAATGTCCCATGCGCGATGTGTCAACTGCTTTAACCTTCTTTTCCTTGTAGCCGCCAAACTTATAGATAACGGCAAATGTGACAGAAACCCAATTACTGTTGATCTTCATGCGGTAATCCTGATTGCCTTGCACGGAACGAGTGTCGTATTCATTGTTGAAGATGTTGCTGCCATTGATGCGCAATCCCCATCGCCCGTCATTTGACGACCATTGCAGTTTCGCGTTCATACGGAAAATCGGACTTATATCATAAACGCCTTGTATCGCTTTCGTTTGAAAGAAAGGATTGAGTATGAGGCGCAGGTCTTGTGTCCGACAAAGTTTTATGGATGCCGTACCTCCAAGTATTGCAGACAGTTTCTTGCGGTCGAATGGCAGATCAAAGAAATGGCTGCTCTTGTCATGCTTGTAAGTTCCCACAGCATACACATTGCCATTGAGCCATTTGCCTGCGCTGAACATAGCAGAGGCTTGCAGCCCGAAAGTGTTGACATAGTCAAAGTTGGTCTCCTTCATTATCACCGCCATGCGGTCTGCGGTCTGGTATGGCAGCTGCACGGAATAGTCTGGTTTCAGACTTGCAAAGGCCATCAGCGTATAACGTCTTTTTATCTGCCACATCAGGTTGACGTTGTAATAAGAGTAGGGCTTCAAATCGGGATTGCCGTGTATCTCGGAATATGTCGATGAGTAATATATACTACTCATCGTTGACCAATAGCTCGGAAACTCAGAATTTGAACTGAACGACAAGTTGAGCAGATGGTTGTCGTTGACTTTCCACAAGGCATTGAGTGTAGGGTATATACGCCATTGGTTCCATATCGGTGAGTGATATTGCTCGGCGGCAACTGAAGCCTCGAGGCTGATATCCTTGTTTATCTGCTTGCTGAAACCTGCGTATATATTCCATATCCGCTCATGTATGTCTACGCTGCTGGTTGCATCCGGAATAACATTTTCTTCTTTGTCAAGTGTATTTTGATAACTCTTGTTGCTTGTGAATTGCCCCTTGACACCATACGACAATCCCCAACCATGTGACAAGGAATGGGTTTGGTCTGCCGTGAACATCCATTTGCTTATTGTCTGCTCACTGCTGCTTGTCAGGTTGCGTTCCGTTTCCGTTACGCTTTCATTCGCATTAATCTTACCGTCAAGCGATTGTTGCTGAGGAGTGCGATAGCTGGTGTAAGAGCCGCTGACGTTAAGCCCCAAAGGAAGCATATAATTGACATCCACATTATGGAGATACACATGACTGCCACGATGCATTCCGCTTACACTTGAACCAGTAGTTGTGCTGTTGGAGCAGGTCTTACCCCAGTTTCCTGTGTAGGCGATGTCGAGACGGTGGTTCTTGCTAAAGGCGTAATTCATGCCAAGACGGTAGTCATGATTGATGCCAAAAGACTTTTGGCAAGTCATATCGCTATAATTTACACGTTTGTCACCCAACAGATGATTGGCTATGTGGGAATTCTCTCCGTATGAATTGCCGTTTATATATTGGTATTGGGCATCTAACCCAAACTTTCCCCTTTGCATGGAAAGGTTGAAATCACCAATGCCTTTTGCATATTTGCTTTGTTGCAATCCCCCGATTATCTGCCCAGACAATTGGTTCGTACCAGCATAATCTTTAGTAACAATGTTTATTGCCATGCCTCGAACATGATAACGCGCGGGAGCGGCAAGCATCACCTCAGCTTTTGCCAACTGTGCGGCAGGCATCGCCTTCAGTCTGTCTGCCAATTGCTCTTGTGTCAGAGTGGTAGCCTGTCCGTTGATGATAAGTGTCACATCATTGCCGGAGAATTTTATGCTGCCATCTGTATCACTGACACCGGGAATGCGTGTTAGAGCTTCATAAGCATTGTCAGCAGGCAACTGCTTAAGGAGTAGCGGCAGATTATAGGACAACATGCCTCGCTCTGCCTTTACGATGGGGCGTGAACCTTTGATCATTACTTCGGGAAGATCATGCATCATGTTCTCCATCGTGAGCGAATCCTTCTGTTCTTGGGCGCTGGCGCCCAAGGAAGAAATAAAGAGTAATGTTGGCAACCAAATCTTACAATTCATATTCATCTGATTCTATTTAAACAACAAAGGTATATACTTTTGTTACATCCCTTCTTGATATTAACGTTTTTAACGCTTGTCATAAATGTCATGTGGTTATGTTGCGTTATTATGTGATTTTTATGTTCACATATTGGTTTGCGCTGAACGTTTGCAGGCCGATACCCTGTTATCTTGCGAAATAGACGGCTGTGATACATGGCGTTTGCGGGATTAATTTTGAAGTCTTTCAACAAGCCCATAAAAATCGTGATAACATAGTCCTGCCAGTGGTGCGTCCGATAGGGCGATTGCCAACTTTGCTATGAATGTGCTATGCGGATGCAGCTATTTTAAATCTGACGGATAAACGGGTAAATGATAGTGTGAGAAACTATGTAATATACTTTATGTTATTGATTACGATACATAATATAATATCTCAAGAATGTATCTTGTGAAATAGTTAATCTGTAATTACGATATATCTTGTGAGTATGCTACGTTATACACTGTTGTCGCTTGGTAATATGTGTTAGAGGGTATTTTTATTATATAATGTATATGCTTACAATACACTGCGTAAGAAAACTATGATACATTGCATAAAAGTATTATGTTATATACTCAAGTTTCGGATTTGGCATTTAGCAGGTGTCCCCGAAGGGGGCAAACTTTGCATAACCGCTGGTGGAGCGAGCAAAGCGAGCGGAACCTGCGGACTTGAAATGGTAATTATGGTGGCGTCCTCGAAGAGGGCGAACACTCTCATAGAAAATCTTTGCGTGGAATGTTCGCCCTCTTCGAGGACGATACTATAATCCGATACAAAATCCGCAGGTTCCCTTCGGTCACCAGCGGTTATGCAAAGTTTGCCCCCTTCGGGGACATTTTTTCAACCATAATTTACAAATCAGAAACTTGAGTTATATGCTGTTGTTATTTTGGAATATATTTTAGCAGTTGGATTACAATATATCATGTGTAATCATTTGTTTGAATACCACAAGATGTATCACGTTATATATCTTGTGGTATATAGAATAGCTACTTAAGTTGCGTGTAACTATCTGATATTCCTTGCTTTCCAAATAATTTCTTTGGCTGCATTGATTTCTTGCAGTTTCTTTTCTGCGGCTTTTCGAACCTCCTCCCCCAATGACGCAACACGGTCAGGGTGGTTTTGTAGTGCCAAACGTCGGTATGCTTTCTTTAGTTCGTCATCTGTTGCATCAGCGCTCACACCAAGCACTTTGTAGGCTGCATCCAGATCGGAACCGGCATTGCGTAGGTTGAGCATACGATCCATTTCGTTCGCTTCAAGGCCGAGGCCAACGGCGCATCTTTTCAGCGCGTCAATCTCTTCGTCGGTTACTATCCTGTCGGCTTGGGCTATCATTGAAAGGAAATGAAGAAGTTGTAGGCGTTGCTCGTAGGTCATGACCGTGCGTAGCTGCTGACAGCATTTCATTACTGTATTTCCGTATGCAGCCGCTCCCATGTTTTTTTGCTGTTCGAAGAGGCGCATTAGTATTTGCTCGCCATCGTTTACTGCAGCCTCGCCAAAGTTGGTGCGCAACCATTGTCTAACGAGGTTCATTTCTGAATGCATTATTTTGCCATCGGCGCAGATAATGTATGAGGCAAGCACAAGCAATGAAAAGCGGAACGTGTCTCGTTCGTTGGCCCCCGAACGTCCTTGATAATTATGGTATTGTGCCTGTTGCGATCCGTTGTCGTTGAAACTGCCGTCACCATTGTACACATTGTTGCCGGTGTCTTCCGTCTCTATGCTATGATCGAATATTGCTCCTAAAACGAAGCCTGCGAGTGCACCAAGTGGTCCGCCAATTTGGAGGCCTAAAAATCCTCCTATCCATTTGCCAAATGCCATATGTTTCTTGTAGTGTGTTTGTTGAGTAATACCTTTCTCGACAATCGGCCTATATAAAAGGCTGGTCTTGTGGGGCAAGGGTGCGATCATGTCGTGCTTCAATTTCCTGTCTTATCAGTGTTGACTGGTATAGTCGTCTTGGAGGAAATTTAGCCGTTAAATCGCTATATTTGACTTAATTATGTTGCAAATTTAGCAAAAAAACCTTGCCTAACGGCATCGGTTTTGTGGATTTTCACTACCTTTGCGGCAAATTAATCATTATTATACAAACAATCACAATGAATATAGCATTTGCTTTTATCTTGTTTTTGGTGGCCGCTCTGTTGATTTGGGGCATTGCTGAGGCCCATTACAAGGATTTCCATTATGAGGAAGACAAGCCGCATCATCCCGACCCCACAGCGCATCCAGGCCCCCACAAGGAGCAGAATATTCGCGATATAATGCGCGAAAACAGTACCAGTGGGTTCAATGCGGTAGGGTAGAACTACTTGCAAAATTAATCAGCCTTTCCAAGCAGAAAAGCCGTTTTTGCCGTTGGCAGAAGCGGCTTTTCTGTTTGGAAAGGCTGATTGCCTAAAGAAGTGCGAGTGTGTTTTGTGTATAAAAAGGGAAGTTTCTTCTTGTAAAAGGTGGATTTTGTGTTGCTAGAGCTTGTTTTTGGCATCATAAAGGCCACTTTTTAATGCGAAAGGAAATGGAGACTAAGTCATATTAACAATTATTGCTGTCCGCTAAAACTTTTTTGAGCATGAAAAAGATAGGGCTGGATTCCTCGCTTGGAATTCAGCCCATTTAGTTACTTTTGTTTATTGCTA
>CAVKHW010000067.1:0-12848 GCA_963656105.1 Eggerthellaceae bacterium | reverse complement strand
GCGCAACTCATTGATTTCTCAACTTGTTACGCCGATATTGGTTGCGGAGGCAGGACTCGAACGTGCGACCTCCAGGTTATGAGCCTGGCGAGCTACCAACTGCTCCACTCCGCGATATAAATAAAGAAGAATTAGCTATCTTCCTTTTTGGCGACTGCAAAGGTATTGCTTATTTTTGAATCCACCAAATGTTTTGGCAATTATTTTTTATTTAATGTGGCTTTTCATATATTTTAAACATTAATCTTTGCTTATATGCATCAAACACATTAATTTTGCACATAGTAAACAAATGTGCAATTTAATACGGAGGGAATCGATGTCAATCTCTAAGACAAGACAAAAACTTGTGGACGTGGCCCGACAATTGTTTGCGAAGAATGGCGTGGCGGCTACGACTATGAACGACATTGCGACAGCATCCGGAAAGGGGCGTCGCACGTTGTATACCTACTTTAATAGTAAGGAGGATGTATATTACGCAGTTATCGAATCGGAACTTGAACGTCTAAGCGACAAATTGGACGAAGTGGCCGCTAAGAAAACCCGGCCTCAAGACAAGATTATCGAGCTGATTTACACCCACCTAAGTATGATAAAGGAAACCGTCGTTCGTAATGGTAACCTCAGAGCCGAGTTCTTTCGAAACATTTGGACTGTAGAGAAAGTGCGCAAGAATTTTGACGAAGACGAGATAGAATTATTTCGCAAGGTTTATGCCGAGGGTAAAGCTGACGGTGAATTTGATATTGACAATGTTGACTTGGTAGCCGATATAACCCACTATTGCATCAAAGGTCTAGAGGTACCATTCATATACGGACGATTGGGACATGGGCTTACCGAAGAAGCCAGCAAGCCTCTCGTGGCAAAGGTGGTATATGGAGCGTTGGGCAAGCATAATGCCTTGAAATAAAAGCTATTTATGGTATCATTTCGAATATCAATGGTGTCCTTAAAAAAATTGCACCATTCGGATATTGATTGTAAGTGATGCCTCTTTATATGGCACAAAATATTATAAAGAATTCGATTGATATCGAGAATTATTAAAGTGAGGTGAAATATTATTTCGGCACAAATGGCGCTTTTCATCCATGATGAAGAATTACTTTATTCAGCTTTTTGAAATTTCAGGCTACCATTGCTTTTAATTTGCTTTAACTTCATTTCATACATTGCTCCAACAAGCACATTTCCAAAAATATAATATTACACCATGGAATTTAATAATTTTCTGGTCGGATTAAAACGACAAGACAACAGATACGCCACCAAGATTACCCCAAATGCTACACATGAAGTTTTTTTCATGATAAGCAATAAAGAAAATGGACTTGTTAAGATAAGTGTTGTAGACAAGAAAAGACGCCCCGTTGATGTTGACTACCGCGACTTTAACGGAGAAGAGGCTATAGCCCTTCGCAGCATAGAAAATATACGCGAACGCGACATATTTCGTGTGGAATGGGGAAACGAAGACAATGGCATAGGAGAAATCAATTTAAACGAGCATCCCCAACTACTTTATCAGCTGATTAGATGCAATAATCTCATATTTGCAGACGGAGTACATATCAATGTGAGCCAAGAAAACTCTCGTGCGATTATACGTATCAACTCACAAAAGAGGGGGAACAAAACGATTTTGCAGCCAGAACTAAAAATTGCCGCAAATATAAACTCCAATGATGAAGCTCCGTCTGCATTACTTCTTTCCGATTGCTTTGCTCTTGCTGGACACACTATTTACCCCATAGCACCACTAGGCGACAATTACGCCCAGTTGAAGTACTTTCTTGCGCCAATAGATGGAAACATGGTGCAAGAATATTTATCGGTACTCTTCTCGTATGTAGATAATATAGAAGTGGTATATGACGATTATTCCATAGAGCGACAAGAACAGGAGATAAAGCCACACCCCACTTTAGTGTTCGAGAGGGTAGATGCCGACCACACACTCTATTTGCGCCTTGTGCAACAAATCAAGGGGGTTTCCGTGGATTTCACGCAACGATTTGATGTAAGTTACACAGCAATGCTCTCCGACAACAACCACATTGTGGTGCGCAGAGTAGCAAATATGAGAATAGACGACTATAAAGAAGCTTTGTACCGTCAGATTGTAAAATATGCCCCCAACCGAGCAGTTGCCAAACAAGTGTATCATGACGACGACTTGTTTATTGTTCCCGAAAGCGTTGCATCACCATTCCTTCTTGATGCGTTGCCACAATTGTTAAGCACCTATCAGCTGATTGGTGCTGATAAGTTGCGCGACTACAAAGTTCGGCCCATTACGCCCAAACTGCAAGTAAGCCTCTCTTCGGGCATCGATTTCCTTGAAGGCGAAGCGAACGTAGATCTTGGAGGAGAACATTTTACTTTGGGTCAGATATTATCCCAATACACAAAGAAACATTATATAGAACTATCTGACGGTAATCGAGCCATCATAGATGACGGCTATATGCGTCGATTAGAACGCATCTTTACTCGCAAAAAGGGAAAGAACGGTGAGATAAAAGTATCGTTCTTCGATTTGCCCGAAATAGAGGATCTGCTCAATCATCAGTTGGAAGGCGAAGTATTCAGTCATCATCGTGCGGTGTACGAAGGGTTTAACAAGTTATCACAACAGACGTTGAAAACGCCAAGGCTGAAAGCTACGCTGCGTCCTTATCAGCAAGAAGGCATCAAATGGATGAAATATCTTTATGACAATAATCTTGGAGGATGCCTTGCCGACGACATGGGACTCGGAAAGACTGTACAGACCATTGGGTTATTGTCTCTTGTCTATCCAAAAGTGAAGGCTCCCACAATTATTGTCATGCCTCGAAGTTTGCTTTTCAACTGGCAAAACGAGCTGAAACGTTTTGCGCCACACCTCTCCGTTTACACCTATTATGCTAACGAGCGCGACCTGGCCTTAGCCATGAAACACCAGTTGATACTAACGACCTACGCTCTCGTACGCAACGACATCGAGCAATTGCGCCATAAAAAATTTCACATGGCCATTCTCGACGAGAGTCAAAACATAAAGAATACAGGCTCACAGACTACACAAGCAGTATTTCTGCTTAATGCTGGTCATCGGATTGCTCTCAGCGGTACACCCATTGAGAATAATCTTACGGAACTTTACTCACTGTTCCGTTTTCTCAATCCCACGATGTTTGGTACAGCCGACGAGTTTAATTCGCGGTACACTTATCCAATTCAGCACGATGATGATAAGGAGGCTTTAGTTTCACTACGCCGCAAGATTTATCCCTTCATGCTACGGCGGCTTAAACGCGATGTGCTTAATGATTTGCCCGAACGCATAGACCAAACGCTTTATGTAGAAATGTCGGCCGAACAATCCGATTTCTATGAACGCAGGCGTCAATACTACTACGAACAGGTGCGTAAGACAATAGCTGTCTCGGGCGTGCAAAAGTCGCAGTTTGTCATGTTCCAAGCTCTTAGCGAGTTGCGACGTATCGCTTCAGTCCCCGAGAGCCTGAGCGATGGGATGATAGCCTCGCCTAAGTTGGAACAACTAATGAATGCAGTGGAAGATGCCGTAGAAAACGGGCACAAAGTTGTTGTGTTTTTCAATTTTATTGCAGGGCTGGAACTTGCAGGCGAACGACTTGAACAATCGGGCATAGACTTTTGCTCCATGACAGGTTCCACGCGCGATCGCCGAAGCATTGTCGAACGTTTTCAGACAGAGCCTGAGTGCCGTGTGATGCTCATGACACTTAAAACAGGTGGCGTAGGACTTAACTTAACAGCAGCCGACACTGTTTTCATCTTTGAGCCTTGGTGGAACAAAGCAGCTGAGCAACAAGCTATCAACCGACTGCATCGTTTCGGGCAGAAAGCCAATGTCTTGAGCTATTCCCTCATAACGAAATCTACTATTGAGGAAAAAATACAGCTCTTGCAACAGCAGAAAGCCGATTTGTTTAACGGGCTGATCAGTGCCGATGCTTCATCTTCCAAGCAGTTGTCGGAAGAAGACATCAAATACATACTCGGTTGATATAATACTAAAGTAGCCTGCTTAAATTAAAAAACGAAAAACATGCCGAAACAACTATCCATTTACGATAACGACGAACAGAAACAAGACAAACGCCCCATTAGAATACTGCACAAGCCAACACCCGATGAAGTTAGAAATATATCTTTTCGGTTGGATTCAAACACTAAAAGCGACCTGCAGATGAAAGCGGAACCTTTTCTGAAGCTTATGAGAAAATATCGTTTCTGTTTCGACAGTGCCGACAGATCCTCCCAAAAGCCACCAATCATAGAGACGTTCGAAAAAAGCAAAAACCAATTGAAGGCAGATTGGGTAAGATTTCTAGCATTGTTCTACGAACCGCACAACTATATGCTGATTTTCGAAGACAGACCAAAGCGCGATATCGAACTTTGGCGTGAAGTGTTACGCAATCATTTTCTTATCGATACTGAGGCAGAGAAAATCAAGAAGGCCAAATGCTTCGCCAATGCAAGTCGTTACTATAGCAATGCTATACTTATACCCTCGCTTAAATACTATTTCAAGGTCACAAACAGAAAGGCGGACATCGAAGACAAGTACAGTTGGCGCAAATCGTCTGACTTTATTTATGCGGACACTTTGCTTCAACAAATGTTACTCAAAAATTTCTTCCCCGAATTGGCTACAATCAATGACATTGAAGCCCTTCCCGACGACTCCTCTCTTATACGTTACAACGGCGAGAACTTCATATTTGCAAAACTGCCTATAATAGCATCGCTTTACGACAACAAACAATTGCCGCACACATTTGGAAAGCTGCCTGTTTCTTTGGTGAAGAAAGCTCAGAAAATAATTGCCCTACCCGACTTCTTCAAGACGGATGCCAACAAACAACAGTTACTTAGTGCAACTCAACTACTTAGTTACTACATTTTTTACCGTCAATATATGGGCAGAAAGAAATTGCCTGCTGAACCCGAAATGCTTATAAAGAGCATCTTCAACGAGACATTTGTGAAAAATCCCACAAATGCCTATACATTGTCAGCATTGCTTCCTTACCTCAAGGGAATAAAGAGAAAAAACGAGTATTACAATTATAATCATGTAATTAATACCTTATTAACTCTGCTTCAAAATCATCATGCCAAGAAATGGTTGTCTGTAGACCAGCTGATCATGAACATACGCACTTATGACTATGCAGCAGAAAGTTACTTTATCCTCATAGATCCATATTATCTTGACAATATGGATATCCGCAATGGATATATTGAAGATAAAAACCGAAAGTGCTATATCCATCCAGGCAATATTGTCAAGCAATTGTCGGAACCTTTTATCAAGGCCATAATGTTCACACTCTCAACGCTTGGCCTACTCGAGATAGCTTATAGAGAGCCGCAAAATGGAGACACGTCACCCTACGATGGGCTACAGTATGTGCGAGTAACAGAATTAGGGAAATTCGCTCTGGGTATAACTGACTGCTATAAGCCTCATTTTGCAGATGATGACACGCCAGCCTTTGAGCTTGACGACCAACGGTTGATCATTAGAGTGCGCGATGTGGACTCACCATTTCGTCAGCTACTTACCGACTATGCTGACCGCATTGCTCCGTCTCTCTACTGTGTAAGCTATGAGTCGTTTTTGAGTAGCTGTTCCAACCATTTTGACGTGGAGCGAAAGGTAAAAATGTTCAAACAATTCATCTGCAAAACACTGCCGCCGATTTGGGAACAGTTTATGGACGACATCGTAAATCGTTGTAACCCTTTCGGAATGCCCGAAGACAAATACATGATACTTACCATTCCAAAAGACAACACCGACTTGCAAAGGCTTTTGCTGGTAAATCCAGCTATTCGCCGCTATGTTCTTAAGGCAGAAGACTATATGATTTTGGTAAAGGAGAGCGATATGGACAAGCTGACTAATGCAATCAAAAAGTTCGGATATCTAGCGTAACATGTTCTCAAATTTTCTCAATATGCGAAAACGGTGGGTAATCTTTATCATAGCTTTGTGCTTTGGCTGCTCGATAAAGGCGCAAAGACACGAAATTGTGAGCGACAAGATAGCTTCGCTACAGGTAGTGGCCAATAACAATTGGACAGAGCTTCCGCTCATAGAATTGGGAAGCCAAGATGTGCTGAATGTGGAATTTGACCATCTGTCGCATGAGTACCATCGTTTCTGTTACAAGGTGGAACACTGCGAGGCTGACTGGACTCCATCAGAGGATCTCTTTGAAAGCGATTATTGCGAAGGATTTGCTAAGGGCAACACAATAGACGACATCGAGGAATCGCTCAATACGAATCAGCTCTACACGCACTATAGCTTTAAATTGCCGAATGAAAAATGCGGGCTCAAGACTAGTGGCAACTACAAGGTTACAGTTTATGATGACAACAACGAGAAAGAACCTGTTCTCATCATTTGTTTCATGGTGGTGGATCCGGTCATGTCAGTGGGACTTAACGTGTCCACTAACACAGATTTGGAAGTAAACGGGAAATACCAACAAGTGGAAATGACAATAGATTATGGCGGTGTACGTGTAACTGACCCTGCAAATCAGATAAAGACAGTTGTTATGCAAAATGGAAGATGGGATAATGCCGTCATCAATTCCAAACCACAAATAGTGCGCCGAGAGGGATTGGAATGGCAGCATAACCGCGACTTCATTTTCGAAGGAGGCAATGAATACCGGAAATTTGAGATGCTCGATGTCACACATACGACCATGGGACTTGAATCTATCGTATGGGATGGAGCCATGTACCACGCCTTCGTGTGGCCAGACGAGCCACGTCCTAATTATGTATATGATGAAGATGCCAACGGATCATTCCTTATACGTAATTCAGACAATGAAGAGATCAGCAACACTTGCGAATATATTATAGTGCATTTTAGTCTGAAAAGTCCACGCATGCCCGGAGATATATACCTCAATGGCGTATGGACAGGCGACTGCATCCTGCCCAAATACAAGATGCAGTGGAATGAAGAAAAGCAAATATATGAAAATTCAATAGCATTGAAACAAGGATACTATAACTATCAGTACCTTATGTTGACACCCGAAGGCAACCTTATTCCCGTTCCGTCTGAAGGTAATTTTTATCAAACTGAAAATCAGTATCAAGCATTAGTATACTATCGATCCATGGGAGGACGTACCGACCAGTTGTTGGGATACGGCAAGATAAAGTTGAGGAAATAGTGTCAGTATCAGAGATTGTTGAATCATGTAATCCGCCATCTGACGAAAGACTCTGACCTGTAGCTTAAAACATTGGTGGCAGACAAAGGCTTCGCACAAAGCGGAGCATCTAAAAGGGCGAACCTTCTCAAAACAAATGATTTGTGAGAATGTTCGCCCTCTTCGAGGAAGGTTTTCATAATCGGCACACAATCCGCAGGTCACCAGCAGTCACCAGCAGTTATGCAGATCTTGCCCCCGTCGGGGACGTATTTTCAAACATAAGTGCCCAATCCGAAACTCAAGTTACTTGTTCTTAAGAGCGACGAGACTTTCTTGGATAGCGGCAATCTTCTCCTCGGCATCGCTTTGCTTTTTGCGTTCACGCTCCACAACAGCTTCCGGGGCATGAGCCACGAAATTATCGTTGGCCAATTTCTTTTTGACCCCAGCCAAGAAACCTTGCAGGTGTTCCAAATCTTTCTCAAGCTTCGCAATCTCTGCATCAACATCGATAAGGTCGCCCACTGGAACGGCAAACTCGTCTGTTCCCACCATGAAGGCACTGGCATCAGCCGCTTTACTCTCAACGGTGACGAAAGTCTTGAGATTAGCCATCTTTGTTATGATATCATGGAATGTGGCGTATCGGTTTTCGCCAACAATCTGCAACTCAAGTTCTTTCTTTGGAGCAATCTGCTTTTGGCTGCGCACGGCACGAACCCCAGCCACGATGGCCTTTACGTTTTCCACGTCAGCACACAACTGCAAATCATCGCCAGTTGGTTCGTCGAGATGGAGTTGCGATACCATGATGCTTTCACCGTCTTTGCGGTTGCCTAAATGCTGCCACAATTCTTCGGTGATAAATGGCATGAAAGGATGGAGCATCTGGAGCAATGTTTCAAAGAAATGGAGCGTTGCCTCGTAGGTTGCCTTGTCAATGGGTTGAGGCTGACCATCGATATAGGCCGGTTTCACCATTTCCAAGTACCATGCCGAGAATTCGTCCCAAAAGAGCCGATAGACCGTCATCAGAGCCTCCGATATGCGATAGGTCTTGAACTGCTCGTTGAGCGTCTTGCCCGTCTCCTTCAGCTTGGCTGTAAACCAGTCGACTGCTGTCTTGGCAGCGGCCGGCTGCTCGATATCGGCCGTCTGCCACCCCTCCACCAGACGGAATGCATTCCATATTTTATTATTGAAATTGCGGCCTTGCTCACACAATGTCTCATCGAACAATATGTCGTTTCCAGCTGGAGCGGCAAGCATCATGCCCATGCGCACGCCATCGGCTCCATATTTAGCAATCAGTTCCAACGGATCGGGAGAATTGCCAAGGCTCTTAGACATTTTGCGTCCCTTCTTGTCGCGCACAATACCGGTAAAGTAAACATGGCGGAAAGGCATCTTGCCGCGATATTCGTAGCCAGCCATTATCATGCGTGCCACCCAAAAGAAAATGATGTCAGGGCCTGTCACAAGGTCGGATGTTGGATAATAGTAACTGATTTCCTTGTTGTCGGGATCAAGAATACCATTGAACAGCGACACTGGCCACAACCAGCTTGAGAACCACGTGTCGAGGCAGTCGGACTCTTGCTCCAGGTCGGCCGCTGTCAAGGACTTGTCTTTTTCCTGCGCCAACGCCAAAGCTTCTTCGGCAGTTTCAGCCACCACGAAATCGTGCTTGCCGTCATTCGTCGTGAAGTAATATGCGGGAATGCGGTGTCCCCACCACAGTTGTCGCGAGATGCACCAGTCTTTGATATTCTCCAGCCAATAGCGATAAGTGTTTTTGTACTTCTTGGGATAGAACTCCACCTCATCGTTCATCACAGGATCGAGCGCGATGTCGGCAAAGTGCTGCATCTTAAGAAACCACTGGGTAGACAACTTTGGTTCGATGGGCACATTGGTACGCTCGGAAAAACCGACTTTATTGTCGTAATCCTCAATCTTTTCCATGAGTTGATTGGCCTCAAGGTCCAAAGCTATCTGCTTGCGCACCTCCATGCGATCCTGCCCCACGTACATGCCTGCGGCTTCCGATATAGTTCCGTTGTCGTTGAATATATCTATTGTTTCCAAGTGATGCTTCAGTCCCAACATGTGGTCGTTGATGTCGTGCGCCGGTGTAACCTTCAAGCAACCCGTACCAAACTGAATGTCGACATACGAGTCCTCGATAACGGGAATACATCTTCCCACCTGCGGAACGATCACATGTTTCCCCTTGATCCAAGTGTTTTTCACATCCTCGGGATTGATGCACATGGCCGAGTCGCCCATAATGGTCTCAGGGCGCGTGGTGGCCACGACAGCGTAATAGCCCTTACTGTCTTGGTGCATGACGTTGCCTTCGTCAACGCGCTTTATTGAAGCTTGGTCTTCGGGTGCCACATAATATTTGAGGTAATAGAGCTTGGAATGCTCCTCCTTGTAGATGACCTCTTCGTCAGAGAGCGCGGTCTGTGCTTTGGGATCCCAGTTGACCATACGTGCGCCACGGTAGATAAGTCCCTTACGATAAAGGTCAACGAAGACGCGGATAACGCTCTTGGAGCGAGTCTCGTCCATAGTGAATGCCGTACGATCCCAATCGCACGAACAACCGAGGTGCCGCAGTTGCTTGAGAATGATGCCCCCGTGTTCGCGTGTCCAATCCCACGCATGTTCAAGAAACTGTTCGCGTGTAAGATCGGTCTTCTTAATACCTTGCTCAGCAAGTTTGCCCACCACTTTGGCCTCGGTGGCAATAGATGCATGGTCTGTGCCTGGCACCCAGCAGGCGTTCTTGCCTTCCATACGAGCCCGGCGCACCAGAATGTCTTGGATTGTGTTGTTGAGCATATGGCCCATGTGAAGCACGCCAGTAACATTGGGCGGTGGAATTACCACTGTGTATGGCTCACGGCCGTCGGGTTTAGAACTGAAGAGCTTGTTGTCAAGCCAGTACTGGTACCATTTAGACTCCACTTCTTTGGGGTCGTACTTACTCGCTAATTCCATGTGATTATATTTCTTTACCTTTTTATTCTAATAAAACATTGCAAAATTAATACTTTTCCACCTAAAATCCTTAACTTTGCATCAAATTAATTGGTTTTTATGCACACACGAAAGGAAAAGCTCGAGGCTTTTGGCAGGTTGCTGGACGTGCAGTATCGGCTACGCAAAGATTGTCCTTGGGACAGGAAACAGACTTTTGAGAGCCTGCGGCCCTATACCATTGAGGAAGTGTTCGAGCTGGCCGATGCCTTGGCTTGCGGCAATCTCGATGAGGTAAAGAAGGAATTGGGTGATGTCATGGAACACGTCATCTTCTACTCCATGTTGGGCGAAGAGGAAGGCCGTTTCGACGTGGCCGACGTTTGCCACACCCAAAGTGACAAACTGATGTTCAGGCACGATTTCATCGACTGGGGTCCCGACACCACGATGGCCGGTAGCCCAGCCTGGACGGTATCAAGTTCGGAGCTTGTCATCAATGCCAACGGACAAGTGGTCTACGTAGACGAGGTGCCGACCGACACGGCACAGCCCACAACAGCCTCGCAAGTAGAGAGCACATGGGAGCAGCGCAAGCAGAAGGAACGGCACGGCAACACGTCGGTACTTTCCGGCGTACCGACTTCGTTGCCATCGGTAATCAAGGCTTACCGCATACAGGACAAAGCCCGGAACGTGGGGTTCGACTGGAAAAAGAAAGAGGATGTATGGGCCAAGGTGCGCGAAGAACTCGACGAATTCGAAGAGGAATTGCGAAGAGGCGATACTGAGAAATCGACAAAAGAGCTGGGCGATTTTCTCTTCAGCATCATCAATGCAGCCCGACTGTATCATCTCAACCCCGACAATGCGCTGGAAAGCACCAACCAGAAATTCATCAGTCGTTTTGGTTATGTGGAGCGCAAGGCGAAGGAACAGGGCAAGGCCATGAAGGACATGTCGCTCGCAGAGCTCGACATGTTGTGGAATGAAGCGAAAGCTAACGAAAATAAATGATTGGGGAATGAAGAAACTAACGTTTGTTTGGGTCTTTTTGACGATGATCAGCTGTTGGTTTACAGGATGCGGCAACAAGGGCGACAAGGGGCAAGGTGCTGACTCCGCACAGGTCTTGACCGACGACACCATTGCCGACAGCACCATCTACGGCGTTTGCGGCGAAGGCACCACGATGCATGTGCTGCAACTGATTACCGACGCGGGCGACACGCTGGCCTATGTGGTAGACGATGAAGACACTGGTAGCTCGGTAGTGCAGGGAGGCTTATTAGCTGGCGACCGTCTGGCGGTTACAAACGCTGGCGACCGCGAAGGAGACCATGTAGCCAAGACGGTAATCAACTTAACCACCTTGCAGGGGAAATGGACAAGTCTGGACAAGAATTTTGAGATTCTCGAAGGCGGAGTAGTCAAGTCGAACATCAGTGCCGAGACACGTCCGTGGACCGACTGGAAGATTCTGAACGGGCAATTACTGCTCAACAAGGACACGTTCACCATCAATCGGCTAAGCGCAGACTCGCTCTATTTGGAAAACGACAAGGGCATATTCGTTTTCAAACGACAGAGCCTCAGCAACTGATTGGCATAACTGCTGCAAACCATGGAACCATTCAAGATACGCATTTTGGGATGCGGTAGCGCATTGCCCACCCTGAAGCATCACACATCGTCGCAGGTGGTGGAGATAAGAGGCAAGCTGATGATGGTGGACTGTGGCGAGGGCACTCAAGTGCAGCTCAGAAGACTGCATATAGGTTTTACGAAATTGCAGGCAGTCTTCATCACTCACTTGCACGGAGACCACTGTCTGGGACTTACAGGCATGATCTCCACATTTGGCATGCTCGGGCGCACTTGTCCCTTCCATGTGTATGCGCCCGGCGAATACGAACCGATGCTGCAAGCACAATTGGCTCTTTTTTGTCCAGGTCTCGAATACCAAGTGGTGTTTCACGCTGTTGACACCGCACAGTGCCGGACGGTATATGAAGACCGGGGCGTCACAGTAACTTCCATCCCGCTGGAACACCGCGTGCCTTGCTGCGGATACCTGTTTCGCGAAAAACCCACCTTGCCGCATATCCGACGCGACATGATTGATTTCTACCATATACCCGTCAGCCAAATAAACAACATCAAAAACGGGGCGGATTGGATTACGACCGATGGCGAACATATACCCAACGACCGATTGACCATGCCTGCAGAGAAGCCGCGCGCATATGCCTACTGCAGCGACACCCGCTATATTCCGGACTTGCACAAGTTGCTGGAGGATGTCGATGTATTGTATCATGAATCGACCTACGGCAACGACGATGAGAGCCGTGCTCGATTATTTTACCATTCCACGGCTCAACAGGCGGCTCAGGTAGCACGCAATGCTCATGTCGGCAAACTGGTGCTTGGCCATTACAGTTCGCGATATGACGATGAGACAGTATTGCTCAAAGAGGCACAAGCTGTATTCCCTAATAGCCTGTTGGCACAAGAAGGGCTCGTTATCAACGTATAGAACGAAAGAAGGAAGAAAGCAAACGCTTGAACAGTTTAAGGTGGGTTCTATAAATTACCACCATAACAAACAACAAAACAATATGGGTT